>NZ_JBHVNG010000008.1:0-114911 GCF_042796455.1 Bacillus sp. NPDC057893
GGACTGTGGAGATAGCCTAATAAATTAGAGTTCGATAGAACTCTTTACTTAGGAATCCCCCTCTTCTAAACGAAGTGAAAGTGGGGGTAGTTCAAGCGATTGAATATAATGTCACACATTTTATAAGGTAAAAAGGAAAGGATAGATGAACAGGAGAGTATACCTGTTTACATCTATCCTTTTTTACAACAATATGACCACATTTACTACTACAACAAGGATTTTTACCACAACAAATTTTCATATAGTTATTGAACTATTTTGTGAATAACTAAATTAACCTCTTCGTTAACTTTAATTACGAATAAATGGTCCCCTTCACCTTCAATTGGATCAACTACATCTTCATTAAAAGATTCAGCATGTTGTCTACCATATCTATTAAACTAGCGATTTTTTTCCCTGATTCCTTTCCATACCTAAGATACCCAAAAGTCCACTGGATTCCCGAGGCTACCATCCACATTTGTGTCTCTGAAAAGGCATTTTGTGCCAATAGACGTAACTGTAGATTCCTGAACAAGCAAATCATGAAAATACACACAAAGATAGATTATCATCCATTACATTACTGTTTTGCTTCGTTCGAATAGAAAAACTCGGAAGAACGCCACTTGTTTGATATCTCCTCAATGTGATAAGGTGTCGTTCTGCAGCATCCACCTATTAAACGTGCACCTGCTTGGTACCATTCTTCAGATTGAATATCCAACGCGTTACATTGTTCATGACCATGCCATGTTTTTGATTCTGGATTATAAGTTTCACCCGAGTTTGGATAAACAATAATCGGTTTTTTGGTGTTTGCCCTCAACTCTTGGATTGCACCAGTCACAACGGTTACTGGCGCACAATTGATGCCTATCGCTACAATTTGTTCACTTTTCTCAAAAGCTCGTGCACACTCCACGAGTTTCATACCTTCACTAATCTCTTTCTCATTTTTTAGCGAAAAGGAAAGCCAAGCATATGTTTCTGGAAACTCACGCAATAATGTATCTAATACTCTTGCTTCTTGCAGGGAAGGGATCGTTTCAAATGCCAATAGATCTGCACCTGCTTCGATTAACGCTAACATTCTCGAACGGTGAAAGTCTGCTAATGTTTTATCTGTCACACCATAGTTGCCTACATACTCTGAACCATCTGCAAGGTAAGCCCCGTACGGCCCAACTGATGCAACAACCAATGGTTTAGGCCTATTCGTTTGCGTATTTTCCTTCCAAAAATCATCTCTTGCCCTTCTTGCAAGTAACACCGTTTTCTTAATTAATTCCAAAGCTTCCTGTTCTTGTATTCCACACGCGGAAAAACCACTAATAGTAGCTTGATAGCTTGCTGTTATGGCACAGTCCGCTCCAGCACGAAAATAGTCCGAATGAACCTGATAAATTAGTTCCGGATTTTCTAGTAACGCACGTGCCGACCAAAGGGGATCGTCCAAATTACATCCATGCGCCTCCAATTCTGTAGCTAATGCTCCGTCAAGAAGCATAATGGAATGTTGGGATAAAATAGCATCAATTGGGTTGATTTTGTTCGACATAATCTACGCCCCTCTTTTTTAGATTTTTTGTTAGATAATAACTTCCATAGCAAAACAAAATAAACGGTATGCCGCAATATAAGGCAATTCTCTGTGTTGGATCGAATACAATTCCAATACACGATGCCAGACAAAGGATAAAAGAAGCAATTGGTACTAATGGATATAGTGGTGTGCGATAAATCAAGTCCTTTTCAGAATTTCCTTCTTTCAAAAATTGTCTGCGAAATAGGAACTGGGAAGCACTAATACTCAT
Source organism: Bacillus sp. NPDC057893 (assembly GCF_042796455.1). Lineage (NCBI taxonomy): Bacteria > Bacillati > Bacillota > Bacilli > Caryophanales > Bacillaceae > Bacillus > Bacillus sp. NPDC057893. The sequence continues at coordinate 1,803 of NZ_JBHVNG010000008.1, forward strand.
CCAAACTACAACTACTGCTAGACCGGAAATGGAAACAAGTACGATATAGATAGTATCTGGTGCCACAATACTTGAGAGCAAAGCCAAAGCTCCACCCACCATGCTGAAAATGACGGCGTTGATTGGAACACCTTGCTTCGTCATTTTTCCAAAAATCGGGGATATCGTATTCTTATTAGCAAGCGACCAAAGCATTCTAGAAGAGGCATAAAGGCCTGAGTTTGCCGCAGATAAAATGGCTGTTAAGATAACGAAATTCATTATGTCAGCTGAATATGGCACCCCAATTCGTTCTAGAACTGCAACAAAAGGGCTCTCTAATACCCCTGCATCGGAAATAGGCAATAACGCAGATAAAACAACAATCGTTCCTACAAAAAAGATGATCAATCTCCACAGAGTAGTTCGAATGGCCTTCGGTATCATTTTTTCCGGGTTCACTGTTTCTCCAGCTGCAATGCCTATTAATTCTGTTCCCGAAAAAGCAAAATTAACCGCAAGCATGGTCATTATAATGGCCGTAGCACCATGAGGAAATAAACCTCCACTTGTAAAATTAGAAAAGAATGGTGCTGCTTTTGAATGAGTCATCGGAAGAAACCCTAGCATTGCCGCTACTCCTAAAACAATAAAAATCACGATAGCTATAACCTTTATCGATGAAAACCAAAATTCGGATTCGGCGAAAAATTTAACAGTCAGGACATTTAATACAAAGATCAAAATGGCAAAAAGAGCACTCCATACCCAAACATCAATCGATGGAAACCATCGCTTCATAAGTAATCCTGCGGCTGTAAATTCAGAACCTAAAGCAACAGTCCAAGTTAACCAATACAACCAGGCTACTGTATACCCTGTACCCGGTCCAATGTATTTAACTGCATAACTATGAAATGCGCCCGTTTCAGGCATATGTACGGAAAGCTCTCCTAAACATAGCATAACTAGATAAACCACTAGCGCACCAATCAGATAGGATAGAATTGTTCCAAACGGGCCAGCTTGTTGAATAGTGTAACCCGGGCTTAAGAATAAGCCAGTTCCAATCACCCCACCAAGTGATAGCATGACTAAATGACGTGCTTGCATGTTCCTTTGAAATTCTTGCCCATTTTTGTTCTCCATTTCTACTCTCCTTTAGTTACTATCCAGAAAAAACAAAAACGCACTCTAAAAAAGAGGGCGCTACTGACAAATAAAAACGGAAGCTCTCATCTATCAGGATTATCACCCGCTGGAATTAGCACAGTGTCTACTTAAGCAGACCTGTTGCTGAGGTTTCATAAGGCCAGTCCCTCCACCTCTCTGGATAAGAAATATTTTTTTATAACCTTATCAATCCATTCAATAACTGTCAAGATAATTCTGTTTTTTTGAAATTTTATCTATTATAGAAATACAAAAAATAGAGTATTACTATAACTGCAACCCACTCCTTCTTGGGTATTATTTAAAAATCGAACATACAAAACCTCATTTATTTATGGTACGGTTCACAAGCACTTCCTCAAAATTTGATGCACTTCTAAATATCTTCTTACTTCTTTGGCTATGGGGTCACCATACATAACCATCAACTCAGGAGATTTTAATACCCTCAAATATCAAAAAACGTTATCCTTTCTAAACAAGCTAAATGAGAAAGGATGATGTTTTCTTATGAATCTCTCGATTCAAGATGAATTACTACCATTTGCAGAAGAATTACAACGATATGTTACACCTGTATTCTTAGAAGAACTTGCAAAAGAAATAGGATTTATAAAGCGAAAACGTAAGCTTTATGGATCAGACTTAGCTGCTATTTGCATTTGGATTAGTCAACGGGTGGCAAGTGATTCCTTGGTTCGATTATGTAGTAGGCTTCATGCAGCGACAGGCACTTTACTTAGCCCTGAGGGCTTAAATAAACGTTTAAATGTTACAGCAGTTTTGTTTTTAAAACATATTTTTTCTTTACTGTTACAACAAAAAATATGTGAACAAACTCAAATTTTTAATCAACTTTTTTCCTATTTTGGACGAATTCGTATCCTAGACGCTACTGTATTTCAAGTACCAAATACTTTAGAGAATCTATATCCAGGCTCTGGAGGATGCGCTCAAACAGCTGGAATTAAAATTCAATTGGAATATGATTTGCATAGTGGGCAATTTCTTAATTTTCAAGTTGGACCAGGGAAAAATAATGATAAAACATTTGGTACAGAATGTTTAGATACCTTAAGACCAGGAGATTTATGTATACGTGATTTAGGCTATTTTTCATTGGAAGACTTAGATCAAATGGACCAACAAGGTACATACTATATTTCTCGTTTTAAATTAAACACAAATATATATGTGGAAAATCCAAACCCAGAATACTTTAAAAATGCTGCTATTAAGAAACAATCGGAATACATACAAATCAATGTGAAACAGATTTTGAAACAGTTACAATCCGGGGAAACATTTGAACTAAAAAATACTTATATTAGAGATAAACAACAACTGTTTGCACGTGTTATTTTTAATCGATTAACAGAAAAGCAACTTCAAAAACGACGAGCAAAGATAGCAGAAAAAGAAAAATCACAAAATAGAACGTACTCAGAGAAAAGTAAAATGATAGCGGGATTAAACGTATATGTGACAAATACACCTTGGGAATGGGTTCCGATGGAACAAGTACATTAGTTGTATACGTTGCGTTGGCAAATAGAGATTGTTTTTAAAACATGGAAATCACTCTTCAAAATAGACCAGTATCGTCATGTAAAACAGGAGAGATTAGAGTGCCAGCTATATGGAAAGCTAATCGCTATTTTCCTGTGCTCCTCTACGATGTTTAAAATGCGCCAACTTCTTTTACAAAAAAAGAAAAGAGAATTAAGTGAATATAAGACAATTGGAATAATTCAAGATCATTTATATCTGTTGTATCAGGCTATACAACAAAACACCCAAGAAATAACAAAGATTCTAATCCGCCTGTTCCACTTACTCCAGAAGAATGGCCGGAAATCTCATCGATACGAGAAGAAAACAGTCTTTGATATTTTAGGTGTCGTCTATGAGCATAATGGTTTGAGAAAACAAAAGAAAGCTGCATAATTTTTAAAAACGATACCTATCTAGGTTTATTTGGTATGCTCGTTTTTAAGGACACACAATATTTTAAGAGTTTTTTCGTTTATACGAACGAAAGTTCATTGTGTTTCCACTCTTAAGTTGATGGGCATGTATGGTGACCCCTATTAAGAAAAAAATGCAATTATTTTTCTTTCTTTAATCGCATTCTTCTATTTGATCGCCTTCTTCACCTGTGTTTACTGCCGAACTATCCGTTCCGCCTCCCACTGCATGTTGCTGTTTGGTGTTAGAACTTTCGATGGCAGCGTTTGTTCCCGCTGCACTGTCATCTCCACCACCACTTGCCACTTGAGTAGCACTAGCCTGTTTCTCACGGGTTCTATTAATTTGATTATTGATGATGAGTACAACTTCTGCCTCTTCATCCGAAGTTTCTTTTTTCATTTTATGTGGCTCAATCTGATCCCCACTAATTCCTTTATTTATCGCTTCGCCTCCAGCGCCCACCGTTTCTTGCTGTCGAGTATTCGATGAATCGATTGCTGCATTACTTCCTGCTACACTATTTTGTCCGGCTCCACTGGCAATTTGTGTTGTATTCGGTGCAAATGTAATCTGATTATTAATGACAATGACAATTTTTCGTCTATCATCAAGATTTCCCAAATTAATTTCTTGCCCATCTTTTTTTACAAATCGAAACGTGATTTTTTCATTGTTTTCCATGTTCTCACCCCCTTTGTAATATTAAATGACAAAAGAATGATAATAGATTGGACAAGGCTATTTTTTTAACTATGTGCACCCCGCCCACAATGAAGGATGTATTCCTATGACTACTTTCCATAAGAAGTGAATGTTATTTTTCTTAAGCTATTCCAAAGTAAACTTTTAAATATTAGTTTACATTCAAAAACCCGTAAATATTGAATTCAAAACGAATCCTCTGATATCCTCAAAACACACAACAAAAGTATACATTCAAAACAATATAGATAAAGAGTTTAAAATACCTATAAACAAAAAAAAGAAAAAGCTAGATTTATGCTAGCTTTTTTACATAATTTCCGTTATCTGAAGTTTACTTAGGATACGCTACAGTCTCTTCCTTAAGAATGTTTCCATGATATCTCTCTTAAAACTTTCGTAATTGAACTGAAAAGCGACATTATGTGTTTTATAACCCGGATTTGTCACAAAACGAAAATCTGCAATACTTTGACCGAATCCTTCTCCTTGATCGGGAATTACTTTGATGGGTACTTTTGAAAGGAGAACTGCATCTGGGTTCAACAAATACCAGATTGTTACAAAATCATGCATAGGACTTCCCCCTATACCAGGGTTCGATTTAGAGTAGAAATTATAGTAGTAGTCTAACATGGGCTTGATGATAAGCCCTGCAAGGTCCTGTGTATTACGGTGAAACGCGTCGATTTGTTGGACCATTTCGGGTGTAACAATCGCGTGTTGGGTGACGTTTAACGGAATAATTGTCAAATTCTTTGCATGCTGCAGAATTAAGTTTGCTGCATAAGGATCTGCATAAAAGTTAGCTTCAGCCACAGCAGTCACGTTTCCAGGATAAAAAAAAGCTCCTCCCATACAAATATATTCATTCACGTTCCGCATTGTTTCTAAATTTAGGACAAATGCCGTCGCCAACGATGAGAGCCTTCCCAAATTGATAATTATGAGATCATCTAAATTAGAATCTATAATCCGATAAATATCATTGATAGGGTAAATCGGATAAGAAATCTCAGGCGGGATGATAGGTCCTAATCCCACTTTCCCATGCACTTCAGGAAAATACTGGACCAATATGCCCGTTAAAGGTACAGAAGCACCCAGAAATACAGGTATCTCTTCTTTTCCCCCAATATACTTTAAATAGTTAATATTTCTTATAACATTCTCTCTTGATACATTTCCATAATCAGCTACAATCCCTACAAGTTGGATATCTTTACGAAAAAAGGTATACAGAACAGCAAAGGCATCATCAATTCCTAAATCTGTAAACAGAAGAACTTTTTTTGGCATATATCCTCCCCCAAAAGCAATAGAATCGTAATTTCATTGAGCCTGTACTATATATATTTCATGTGTTCCTGAATAGTACGTTCTGGTTATCAGTCACTGCATACATCCTATATGTTTTTACACCTAAAAAATATTTTTTTTGTATATCCTCTACATGTGAACTTAACATAACACCACTTATCAGTAGTCACTGTATCTAGAAAAACCCCCTTCAATTTACTTGCTGAAGGGGGTTCCTATTTACATAATTATCGTTCTCGGAAGTCCTGTCTTTGTTTTGCCTAAAGTACTAATCCTGTTAGAATTATGGTCTCTTTTCCCGATAAGCTGAGGAATGTTCATCAGAAATGCGATAAATTTCCTTTCCTGTTGCAGCTGATACTTCTACCAATTTATGACCTAATCTATCCCACACTGCAACTGTATTTAAAGAAACCCATTGGACATTTCCCCGTGCGAGCCGAAAAGAATAATAATCATTGTCCGTTGTTACTAAGACTTCTTTATAACTAATCTGCTTGTTCTTTCGATTTTGAATAACTAAAACAAAGTCTAGCTTTTCTTCTCTAACTACTTGGATAATCCGTGCTACAAACATTTTATTAGGGCTCATCTTTGTTTTATAGACTTTTTCTGTTTCTATTTTCAGTTCTGGTTTGCCCTTCATAAATTCCCTCCATACTTATATTTCATCTTGTAATTTATATAAACTCTTGAAAGTAATGATAATTCCTTATTCAATAAACCTGTCCCTTTATTTGAACAAAGAACAGTGTATATCTTATTCATGTAAGGTTAACATAACGTCCTATTATCGGTACTGAAAAAGGATCTTCGATTGAAGATCCTTTTGTGCTGCTTATTGAACAATCGCGCCTTTTAATTGAGTTACAAGGTCAAAATAACTTTGACATATAATACTCATTATAATAAGTTCCATCTACCATAAGAGAATTTCTTTTTGTGCCTTCTATTTCAAATCCGCTCTTTTTATATAGAGCTAAACCTGCTTCATTTTTAGTAACCACTGTGAGTTCCAATCGTGAAATGTGATTACTTTTCGCCCACTCTTCTACGTGTTGGAATAAAGCTGTTCCAATCCCTTGTCCTCTGTTTTGCTCTAAAATTCCAACAACAATATAAACAGAGTGTTTATTCCTCTTTACACTTCCGCCAATAGCAATCAAATAACCTATTAAATTCCCTTCTTGTTCTGCAACAAAGATTGTTGAATTGTTTTGCTGTCCAAGACTATCTATATGTTTTCGTTGCTGTTCAGAAGTAGTTTTTCTTTCTCCAGCTTCCATAAGCATAAAATTTGATTTAGCTTCTACTTCTGTAATTAAATTTAAAAAATTCTCTGCATCCTCAATTTTTATCTCTCTAATTAACATAAAATGTCCCTTCTTTCTTCTACAGTGCTACCATTTAACTTAATCATAATTATTTCAACATTTCATGATTTGAGCAATGATTTTATTCTAGAATCTGGCCCGATTGTTGAATAACATGACTGGCGTTTTTTAAACAACTTTATTATGTTTTAAACGACTTTATTGTAAATTAAACAACTTTATTATCTCTGTACAGCAGCCTGGATGTTAATAGGACTTCTCATGTAACCTACATAATTAGTAAACCCCTGAATAAAACTCAATATTCGGTCAATACTGTATACAACCCATTTCTTAACCATATTCCATGATTGGAGCAGTTAGCTTTTGCTAGCTGCTCTTTTATTTATGAAAAATAAGATTCTTTATAATGACTCTTCTTTATTTCTCAATATAAAGAGCCTTGGATTTTCGCTAACAATCTTGTACTATATAAACAAAGAGTAAGGTAAGAGTTACTCTTTGCAATTTTAGGAAAGGTTCTGTTGGAGACAACAGGACCTTTTTTCGTGATTTGAAAATTTAACGAACTCCCGAAATAATTCTCCTTCCTCAAGCGTGTGAAGGGCGTAGCCCAACGGTAGGTGGGAGATGAATTTCAATTTGGCATAGCCAAAAGCTTTTGATAAACTAGCTATATGAAGTTCTTTAATAACTTGATATATGAGGTTGCAGGAAGAAAATAGAGTGCGAAAACCAAGCCATTCGGTTCCTGTGTAAAATATCAACCGTACCAAAAGAGTGTCCAAGCGTTGGACATCTAGGGATGGAACACTCCGAAGTAACGCTCAGGGAGACGAAAGGTTGCTTTCATCGTGGAACTGAGAAGCTCCCACTTCAAGCTTTGCTAAGTGGCGAGTAGTTCACTATATATTTCTTTTACCATAGAATCAGACGACAATAATTTAGAAAAGATCCTCTTCTCATAATTTCTCCGTGAATGACTGTTCATTGAATCACTGTTTATATTGAACTTGATGTGGGTGCTGAAGAGAACCTTTTTGTTATGCAAGAAGAATAAATTTAATATTTGATTCAAATCCTTAAAATTAATAATAAAAAGAACCATAACCTTGTCCTAATGGAAAAGTTGTGGTTCAAATAATTTATCAATATTTTATTCATTCAGGCAATCGATTGCCTCTTGATTGGTAATTGCAAATACATGCTCATTTTCTCTAATATCATAAATATGAATTTTATCTACACCTATAATCTTAGATAAAAATCCTTTAAATGATGTTAAAAGCGCTTTTGAGCCTGATATATGTAGATGATTATTCGACTTAGATATATAGCTCTTATCACTCATATATCCTGCTAGAAATGCAGGATACCATTGCTCTTCTAAGTCCGGTAACGTTATTTTGTTCTTTGCATCCAAACCGTGTTTTATAAGTGTTTCATTTAAGTGTCTTGAATGGAATCTGTACCTTATAACATTATCTGCTCCTACATAACCTCCTATATCTTCTCCACTTCTTAACACGTAAACTAACGGTTTTATAATATCTTTCTTACTAATATGCATAGTAATTTGAATGCAGTAGGAATTATGTAGTTTTAATGCCGATCCCGTAGCAAAGAGAACTCCTAAATGATAAGCTTTTTTTGCATTATCAATGGTATCGAAATAATGTTCATTTATTTCATATTTCCTTATAGCTTCACTCAAATCTCTTATCTCCACATCTAAATCATTTAAATAATTTAGTATGGTTTGTGAATCGATATTAAACATGTTCCCTATCTCAGCGGTAGAATAACCATCTTTATACAACTCTGCAAAATCTGACGCTAAATGCTCGTATAGTTTCTTTTGTCCACCCGTTTTTCGTTTGACACCCTTTTTTTCAAGTACACGAGTCACTATTCCTATATCACACTTGTACTTTCTTGATATATCAGTCTTGGAGTATCCATCTTTGTATAACTCATACCATTCATCGACATATTTATCCCATGGACTTTTAGGACAAATCTCTACAAGTCCCTCCAAAGTTCTATTTACTGTCTTTGCATCTACTTTATATAATTGACCGATCTTCCGAAACGACATTTCTGATTCGTATAATTCTTTCCATTCCTTTTGGTACTTTTCATACTTTAATCCTTTACCCATAATTAACGCCTTATTTTTTTACATAGTACCACTTATTCTTGCTTTAAGGGAAAGTAGGGTATATCCGTCAACTAAAATGAATATACATAACTACATAAAAAAGAACTTTGCAGATGGTAATTTCCTAGTTAGGTGTATTCATTTGGCTTTTCGTTATGACTGAATTGTTTTAAAATGTTCGAACGGACAATTAAATAGTGGAGGGTTCTGAATGAAGGTAAATCTAAATATTGCTTTAAAAATTATTGGGTTAGAATTTTTAATATTGGTTTTTTACACGCTTAACGGGGCCTATCAAACTATTGCTAAACCATCTAGCCCGGTATTCCAGTTTATCGGACTTGTTCCTTTAGCGGTTGGGATCTTATTGTATTTAATAATAAAGAATAAGTGGGTATACTACTTCTTTGATATTAAGTTAAATAGTTCGACGAAGAATAACTTTCTATTGAGCTCCCCTCTAGTGCTTGTTCTGCTAGTAATACTAATTGGTAATAAAGGATTAAATACAACATCAATATCTGATCTGATTTTTATGTTTATCATACAATTTTGTGTTGTTGCATTTATTGAGGAAACTTTTTTTCGGGGATTTATGCTTAAAATGTTATTTTCAAAAGGAATGAAAAAATCAGTTTTGATTTCAAGTTTCCTGTTTGGTATCACACATTTATTGCAACTGGTTGGTGGGCAGTCTGTTGAAGATACCATTTTACAAATCGTATATGCGTTTTTAGTTGGGCTTGTTCTATCTTTACTTATTGTAAATAGGCAATCTATTATCATCACCATTACTTTTCATGCTTTTAATAATTTCTTGAATTTTATGGGGAATGTTCAAGGCTCATCGCTTTTTGCTTATGTTATTATTGCGGTTTTATTCTTCTATACCATTTATTTATGGAAACGAGCTCATAAAAAAGAGTGTGTACGACAAGATATAAATTTAGCGGTTTGAGCTAAATGAAGTTTTCGTATTTTGATACTTAAGGGGCAGCATATCTATTGGTATGCTGCTATTTTTCGTTTGCAAAAGGGGTGTTTGCATTCCTTTGTTTAAACACGGTAAAAAATTAGAGTTCGATAGAACTCTTTACTTAGGAATCCCCCTCTTCTAAACGAAGTGAAAGTGGGGGTAGTTCAATGAACCTGCAACAAATTTCTTTTTAGATCAAAAATAATGTAAGAAAATAAGCACATCTTGTTATAAAAACAGATGTGCTTATTTTTTAATTTCTATGCATTTTTACGTTTTAAGAAAATTACTCCACCAACTATTAACAACAATGCGCCTGCAGCCATAGAAATCCAACTTGTTAGGTTAGTACCTGTTTGCGGTAACCATCCAATTTTAGATTGAATTTCTTTCTTAAGTTGTGGTTGTTCTTTTGGTTGCTCTGATGTTGGAGTGTTTTTATCTGGATTCGGCTGTTCTGGTTTAGGTTGTTCCGATTTTACCTCTTTAAATTTCACTGTTTGACCCATATCTTCAATGTCAACGTGAATAGCTACTAAGACATTATCTTGATATAGTTCTTCAAACACTACTACTTCTTTACCTTGTAATTCAGAAGCATTAAATGTGAAGTCTAGTGTGATAGAACCATTTTTCTCTTTTGTAGTAAACTTAGATTCTGCTGTTACTTCTTTACCATCAACTAATAATGGTTTGTTTGTTGCTTTATCCATTAGTTTACCTTTTACAACGTACTCTTTACCCACAATTAAGTCTTTGTATTCCACTTTATCTTGGATTATTACAGATTTAGAAGCGTTTAATTCTTTAGAACCATCAACTTGGTTTGTAGCTGTTGTTTTAATTAAAGGCTCTACAAATCGAACTGTTTGCCCTACATCGTTAATGTCAGCGTGAGTTGCAATTACTTGCCCTTCATGTAATAAGTCTTCAAACACTACTACTTCTCTTCCTTGCTGTTCAGCGCCAACGAAAGTAAAGTCTAATGTTACAAAACCATTCTTTTCTTTTGCAGTAAACTTAGTCTCAGCTGTTACTTCTTTACCATCAATTAATAACGGTTTGTTAATAGCTTTGTTCATTAGTTTACCTTTTACAGTGTACTCTTTACCAACAACTAAGTTAGTATACTCTACTTTATCTTGGATAGTAATAGAATCGTTTGCATGAATCTCTTTTCCACCATCAGCTTTGTTTTTACTGATGGCTTAACGAACTTAACTGTTTGACCTTTGTCGTTGATATCAGCATGTGTTGTAACAATTTTTCCGTCTTTCAGTACATCTTCGAATATTACTACTTCTTTTTCTTCTAAGCCAGTTGCATCAAATGTAAAGTCTAATGTAATAGAACCATTTGCTTCTTTTGGTGTAAACTTAGTTTCAGCTGTTACTTCTTTACCATTTACAACTAATAGTTTATTAGTTTCTTTATCCATTAATTTACCTTTTAAAGTGTACTCTTTACCTACTTGTAGGTCTTTGCATTCCACTTTATCTTGGATTGTTACAGACTTAGAAGTGTGCATTTCTTTTGTACCATCGGTTTTATCAGTAGCTGTTGTTTTACTGATGGAATCTTTTCATCTTTGACAATATGTTTAATGATTTGACCATTCTCTTTGATCTCAAAAGAGAACGTTTCTTCATTCAATACATAACCTTTTGGTACAACAGTTTCCTTATATGTGTATTTTCCAAATGGTAACTTTTCAAACTTTGCGATACCTTTATCATCTGTTTTTCCTTTTACTACTTCTTTTCCTGCTTCGTTATAAATAGTAAACTCTGCATTTGGAAGCTTGTTGTTTCCATCAGCTACATCAACTTTTGTAATTTCTAGATTACCTTTGATAAGATGATTAACTGCTAATAACTCAATAATTTTTCCATGTTCCTTTATTTCGAACACAATCGGTTCTTTAACAAGAACGTAACCATTCGGAGAAGTCTTTTCTACAAATGAATATTTACCATACACTAAATTTTTGACGTTAACTTCACCATTTTTATCTGTCTTATATTCACAAATTACTTTCCCACTTGCATCTTTTAGCTCGAATACTGCACCTTCTAATTTTTTACTGATATCTTCATTATCTACTTTTAGTAATTTCACACTACCTTTCACTTCTGTATTTTCCACTGTAAAAGTAAGTGTTTTATTGTGTTCTTTAATTTCAAAAGGATACTTTGTTTTATTTCCAATATATCCATTAGGTGTAAATGATATTATGATGAAGGGATAGCTATTAAGCTATCCCTCCTCTGCGTTTATTATTGTTACTTAATTAGAGAATCCCATTGATATTAGTGATAAAAAATGTGATGTGATTTGCAATGTTTGCACCTCAAAAGGGAACCTGTTAGTACGTAACTGCCCTCTTTTTATTACTGATTTCTTTTAGAATATTTCAAAGGATTCTATTTCTCTCTCATTTGATTCTTCTGACATTTTTTGAACCTCTTGTTTTACCTGTTTTTCTTGTATTGATACCTGATTATTATCAGATGTCATTTTGTATCCAAAATAAATTACAAAAAACAACAAAATAATTATCCAAATACATATAAACACTTTATAAGAATTTTTCACTTTATATACCTCAATCACTCTATTTAAATCCATTTCGAAATTAATTTTTTAATGCTGTTATAATTACCAATCTCTTCATTTATTTCGATACACTCATATGTAAAAGTAGCTGCGCAGCAATTAGACTGGACCTTAAATATGTACTAAATTGTGTGGGAAAGGAAGTACATTTTATATAATCTCATTACCTAAAAACCCCTAAATAGTTGGTATTCTTCTTCTTTTAAGACAGAAAGGATTTTTAATATAATGTATGAAGTTCTAACTGAGACTTCTTACTACACACACTCTTACGCACATAGAAATAACGTTTCTAGTATATGATTTGTAACAAAATATAAACAATAAGAAGATAAAATGAAACAAAAGTCACACAAAGTAATACTTTTGTAACATTAATGTAACATATAAATTTTTAACATACAATAGTTTTTTTACAGTGTTTTTTATAAGCATATACTCATTGAACATCTGCCTTCCTTACAATATATCCCCAGATACTTTAAATACCGGTGCTATCCTTTCGATGTATTTTTCAGGCTAGATACAGTTTTTTTATTTACTACTATTCTTAAAACTACGTTGGTTTGTGAGCTTTCTTTTCAACCTCTCATATTTGCAACATTGTTTTCTTCATATATTCACTTATTACATAATCACTCTAGAAATATGTGTATCCTATGCTCTCTTGTAGTATCTATGCACTACAACTCAATAAATAAGCACACCCTCTTCAATAGTAATCTCAAGATTCGTTACACTTTCGTTTTCGTGCACTCTACTTTCACGCAAAGGAGAATTGACAAATAAATAAGTGCTAATATAAGAAATATATATAATGCCATACTTCATCATTATTGTATGCTTGCTTGTTTCTTTCATCCTTCACAACAAATTCTATATGATAATAGGTGCACTTCTTCTATTCATGAAGTTTTTGATGTACCATTATGACTCTCTCAATTCTGTCAAAACAGTCACTTCTTTTTTTATTTTTTCTTTCTCAAATAGTTCTGATTTTCCCATTGATTCTTTTACCATAACTGTATAACCGCCATAAGATTGTTTGGATTGTAGAGGTAAATCTTTATTTTCGATGACGGATTGTATATCAAATCGTTTTACACCAAAAAGTATACCTACTTCTGTTTCATCCATCATAGCTAAACCACACAGTGATACTGTCGCTCGTCTCTTTGCTTTGGTTTCACAAGTCATCAGTGTATGAGCTAACTGAGCGGGACTAAGTTTTCTTCCAACTTCTGTACTAATAGGAACTGCGCCTATAGCTGTAGTTCACTTACTTCCCTTAAACCGAATAAAAGCAAACGACCCTGTAAATGGATCTAGTCCATATTTTCTGCATACAAAATGGTAATATTGCCGCTTTTCTTCCTCTGTTAGCTGTGATAAATCACTATTTATTGCCAATCTACCTAATATAATTTGTATTTCCTCAACCACTGTTGGTCTTTCCTTCGTACTAGGTATAAAAGAGCGTTCTAATATATTAGGAAACGTATTGTGTTCTTGCTTTTGTTTCTTATAATAAGTGACAATTTTTCACTTTAAGCTGACCTTACATAAGGCGTGTCTTACTTGAGACAGATTAACTTTGACTCCTTTGTTTAAAAGATAACTGTACCGCTTTCGATACCCCATTCACCCTTTTAAAAGTTTAAATTGCATGACAATATAAGCCGCTGTCTTTTTACGTTTTTTCTTATTTTCAGTAGGCTTACGATGAATAAAATCTATGTATATATAAAATAACCTTATATTTATTATGAAGAGCATTTATGGTTGCTGTTGCAAAGTTAAAAAAGCATACTCAGATTGATAAATGAATAATATTTTAAGTAATTGTTTTGGTGTATTTCATGCTGAAAAGCAGGAGCTTGATTAAAGATTTCTTCTCTGTTTTTATAGGCTCAGGTGCAAGGAACGGAGAAATTTATCGACATGAGGCATTACAATTGGCAAAAGGAAAATTTGTATGTTATCTGAGTGACGATGATTCATGGTTTCCTGATCACTTACAATACATGGAGCAAGCTTTATTCAAAGCAGATTTTGTACATAGCCGCTATATGGCTATTGTGAATAAGGAACAAATGATGGCCATTCAGGGATCATTTGAGGAACTTGAGACTCGCGATCGTATGTTGAAAGAGTCATATAAATTTTAGTCCTACGATTGCTGGACACCCCATAGATACCTATCACCGTCTTCTTGAAGGATGGAGTCCTGGACCAGAGGATGTGTGGAATGATCTCAATATGTGGCGAAAATTTCTAAAGCTAGATAATATAACTTTTCATTCAATGCCAGCTGTAACTGCTCTTATTCTTCCTTCTCCCTTTAGAACTAACATGACATTACAAGAAAGAGAAGCAGAAACGGCATTTTGGGCAAAACAAATTCGTTGCCAATCTTTTCGTTCTACTATTCAAGATACATTTTTTACACTCTAATTCTAGATGTTCCTGCTGCAAAGATGCCTAAAATGTAGAAAGAATTGGATGAAGGGATTATAAATAAAAAGTCGATTTCCTGTACGTTAAGAAATCGACTTTTTAATGAGTAATTTAATGTCTTGATTAGAAACGAGCTTAATTAAATTAAATCCAAAATATCTTTTGGGGTATTTAATACATAATTAGCTTTTTCAAAACCTTCTTTTGTCTTTGAGCCCCATAAAGCGAGTGCGAATTTAACACCAGCACTTTTCGCACATTGCATATCGTATATAGAGTCTCCAATGTATACTGCCTCATTATTAGGAACATCTAATTGTTTCAAACAAGCTAATAATGGTTCAGGGTGTGGTTTGTGTTTATCCGTATCACACGCACAAATTGTATGTTCAAAATGACCGCTTAGATCAAATGGCTCGAACTCATCTATTAATTCTTGCTTAGTTTTTGATGTAACAATACCAAGCTTTAATTTACTAAGGGATAACTCTTTAATAATGCTTTCTAATTCTTCAAACACGGAGACTTCATGAGAAAAATCTAGTACAGATTTGGCCCATTTCGGATGAACAACATCTATATTTTGTACATTTAATTTTTTTAAGGTTTCTTTTCCAGGAATCCCTAATGCAAATCTTAAATCCTGTAACGCATAATCTTCCTTTAGTTCTTCTTTTAAAACTTTTTGTAAGGATTTTAGTATTGCTTTTTCTGTGTCTAAAATTGTGCCGTCTACGTCAAAAACAAGAGATGTAATCAAAATAAATCCTCCCTATTTTTTAATCTTCACTTGCAATTACTACTTCAACACCGTTTTCTTTCAAAGTATTATATAAATCATTAGACATAACTTGATTTGTAATGAATGTGTCTATAGATTCAAGCGTTAAACCCTTATAATTTCGTCGCTGATTCCATTTAGTGTGATCTGCCACTAAAATAACTTGATCAGCATGTTTTATTAATTCACGCTTGAAATAAATATCTTCTTCAAAACCATAGTATATCCCGTCTTCTGTAATACCTGCGGTTCCAATGAACACCTTGTCAAAGTGATAATCTTTGAGTTTTTCAGTGGTCGAAGTCCCCGTAGTATGTCGAGAAACCTTATTTAAAGTTCCTCCCAAAAGGTGAATAGTCGTATCTTCAGATTGAGCTAACATATAAGCAGTATCAATCGAATTCGTCACAATAGTTACGTTCTTTGATTGCAAATGTTGCGCTACAAAGTTGACTGTTGTTGAAACGTCTAAATAAATCATGTCATTGTTTGCAATTATATTTGCAGCTTTCATTCCAATCAATTTTTTCGTTTCTAATTCAGTCTGTGACCGCTTTTGATAAGTATCAATTTTCTTATGAAAAGTAGCTAAAGCCACTCCACCATAGGTTCTAACTATTGCTTTATTTCTTGAAAGTTTTACTATATCTCTTCTTGCAGTATCTCGTGAGATATGAAACATTTCACACATTTGTTTTATATTCATGGTTTTTTGTATTTCTAAATAATTAAGGACTCGTATCAATCGTTCTTCTTGATTCATAAGTAACCTCCATAAGGATATCTTAAGTTAAAATAAGTTTATTCGCAAGTAAGTTTAAGTTATAAGGTGCATGAACACTCCTGCAATTAAGTGGTTTTAAGTAAATTTAGTAAAACCTTATTTTTAACGCCTTTATAATTTCAAGCGATTTTATGAGTGATTAAAAATTTTATCGTTGGAAGCATAAATTTGCCACGAAGAGAAAGAACCATAAATTTGCCAAATTGGCAAGGTTATGGTTTAAATCACAATCCTATACTGTGTCTCCGTCTTTCGTATATACCACTTTCCCTTTAACCGTATCTAAACCTTTTAACTTGTCCTTATACGCTCCGGGAATATCGATACTACTCTTTTTTGTTTCCGTACCCTGTTGAACGGTTTTCCGTGCTATTTGTACTGCCTTAGAATCATTTGTTTGTGTTGAACTGCTACATACTGTAATTTGAAAGACTAATGATGTTATACAAGCAATCTTAATCCATGGTTTCATACCGTAGTATCTCCCTCCTAATTAAAACGCGTACCATATCCATAAATAAAAATGTAATATTGCTAAACTAAGAAAAACGAATAATTGCACTCGAGCATGACGTTTTTTCTCCCATGACAAAATGCGAAATAACCATAACACATATGTATTGCCATATAAGCACATGATTACTAGAATTTCCAAAGACTCTAAGTAAGTCGGCTGAGGTGCCATAAAACCTGCGAGAAATATAAGGATAAAAAACCAAGAAAACGTTCCGAAAAATATATCCAATTAAATTACAGACAATATAAGAATTTTTATTGATGTTTTCATTAATTACTCCCTTATAAGCGTATCTCTCTACTTAATATAAAAATGGACTATATGCTGGATTCACTTCTTTATAGTTACAACACAAGCAAAATCGAACCCACTTTGGATGTTCATTAAACGTAGCCCTGAATAAACGCTTATTACATTTAGGATATGTTGATATTTCAACTTCCCTTATTCTGCTTCTGACTCTCCACATTCACAAAAGATACATTTGTAGTTGATATTTCACCCGTACACAATACACCTTCCCCCTCTCTTTTTTCCAGGAATTTATAGGCAACGAAAAAAGGACGCACCTATGGCATATGTATGCGTAGGTGTGTCCTTTTGCAAGATAGATTTAGAAGTATTTGCTTGCTTTCATCATATCTTAATTCTTATTAATTTTATATATGAAATTAAAGATTTTACGATGTTGTTTGTCCTTATATAAAAAATTTCTCTACTTGTTGGTTTGTAATAAAGTTTGATCAAAAGCATGCTACAACAATTGATTTTTCAACAGAAGAAACCCAAACATTTTGAAAAAGGTTTGGGCAAAATGCTTGGATTGTGTGTTGCTAGTGAATAATTATTAAAAAAGTTTAATCATTTTCTACTTGTGTTACTCAACAATCGCGCCCTTTAATTGAATAAACCACTAATTATTTTAGCTTTTACTATGGAAAGGAAAATGAAACTAAAGCACCCGATAGTTTCATTGTAATACTTCACAATTTTAAAAAATAAGCCTTTTGAGGTGTCATTGTTAATTGATTAATAATACAAATTGTTACAACTTCATTTAAACATTATCGTGTTTAACTTCTTGCATAACTTTATTGGAACTTTTTCTGTGATCGAAATATTTAGAAATGCGAATTTTATATTCGAGGTTATTTTTATAGTCTTCGGAAAAAACACAAGCATAGAGAACATCTAAAAGAAAACAGATGGAATCATTCGAACTGAAACTGCCTATCTTTGAATACAATCTCTCCCTAGTGGTAATTCGCAAAATGCAATCAGCGTATTTTGTTAGGGTATTTTCTCCAATACTTGTTAAAGCAATGACAGGTACTTTCTTTCTCTTAAGAAATGGCAACAGACCGACAATATCCTCACTTTCCCCACTATAAGATATAACAATTGCACAAGTTTCAGTATTAGAATTTACTGCTTCGAAATGAGGATCAACTGTGCATAGACTGACATGTTTTCCAATTCGGTTCATCTTCGATTTAAAATCATGACAAATCAATAAATTATGATACATAGAAAATACTTTAATATGAGCTGCTTTATCCAACATATTAGTTGCCCTTTGCAAATCATCATGATTTAAGAGAGACAAAGTATCACTAATAGTTGTCTGATTCAATAAAGCCATTTTATTTGCAACGGTCATGATACTATCCCGATCGTCAAAAGGATAATTAGCATCAATAGAAGAAAAATGACTATTTAGATATTCAATTTCGCCAAGAAAACTATTTTTTAATTCCACCCATCCACTATATCCCAGTTTTTTAGCAATTCTAATTAAGGTGGATGGATGAGTGTATGTTTCTTTGGAAATTTGTTTAGTTGTTTTATCTTTAATATTCTCTCTCTGTTTAAACAAATATACGATTATTGCCCTTTCAGATGAAGAAAAAATATCTTCTTTCATTTTCTCTATCAGTAACATATCTAATCACCTCTATTAATATTTTCGTTTGTAAATTTCATTTACAAAATTGACTTGATTTTGTAAATGAAAATGTAAATGAAGAATGATTTCCTCTTTATTATATTGATTATATTTCTCCTTATTTTATACTACAGGTAAGAAAGGAGGAAGTAACAATCTATTTAATATTACTATCCCCATTCTTAAATTCAATTTACAAATTTTTTGTTTGTATGTAAATACAGCAGCTAAAGAGAAACACTCCCTTTCTTAATAGGGATTAAAAAATAACAAAAATGAAAAGAGAAAAAGGGGGAAAAATAAAATGACAAAAGGTATAAAAATTGTAACGATTGGTGGAGGCAGCAGTTACACTCCTGAATTAATGGAAGGGTTTATTAAAAGATATGAAGAATTGCCAATTAGAGAAATGTGGCTTGTTGATATTAAAGATGGGAAGGAAAAACTTGAAATTGTTGGTAAGATGGCTCAAAGAATGTGGGACGCTTCTCCATATGATGTCAAAATCCATTTAACATTAGATCGTCGTGAAGCATTGAAAGATGCTGACTTTGTTACTACCCAATTTAGAGTTGGCTTACTAAATGCTAGGATTAAAGATGAAAGAATTCCTTTATCCTATGGGATGGCAGGTCAAGAAACAAACGGGGCAGGTGGAATTTTCAAAGCCTTCAGAACGATTCCTATTATTTTAAGCATTGTGGAAGATATGAAAGAATTATGCCCGAATGCTTGGTTAATCAACTTCACAAACCCAAGTGGAATGGTTACGGATGCAATTATTCGTTATGGTAAATGGGAAAAGGTTATTGGCTTGTGCAATGTTCCAGTTAATGCCATGATTGCTGAGCCAGAATTAATAGGAAAAAACTTGGATGAGCTAATATATACTTTTGCTGGCTTAAATCATTTTCACTGGCATCGAGTTAAAGATTTGACGGGAAATGATGTAACTTCCGAAATCATCGATAAATTGTATGATGGAGATTCCGGTATACCGTCAAATATTTTTGATGTTCCGTTTTTTAAAGAACAATTGAAACAGATGAATATGATACCTTGCGGCTATCACCGTTATTATTACCGGTATGACGAGATGTTAGAACATTTGCTTGAAGAATACAATGATTCAAACGTTGGAACAAGAGCCCAACAAGTTAAGGAGACAGAAGCAGAACTATTTGAATTGTATAGGGATCCTAACTTAAATTATAAACCTGAACAGTTGGCTAAACGTGGAGGTGCCCACTATTCAGATGCTGCATGTGAAACCATTGCTTCCATCTATGCAAATAAAAATACACACATCGTAGTTTCAACAAAAAATAATGGTGCTGTTCCAGACTTGGCTCCGGACGATGTTGTGGAAGTTTCTGCATATATTGGTGCTTCAGGGGCAAGACCGATTGCTTTCGGTTCTCTTCAACCGGTAGAAAAAGGCTGGCTGCAATTAATGAAGAATATGGAACTATGTGTGGAAGAAGCAGCAGTAACCGGTGATTACGGATTAGCATTACAAGCCTTTATAATAAACCCGTTAATCCCTAGCGGCGAAACAGCAAAACGTGTACTAGATGAACTATTAATTGCACATAAAAGATATCTGCCGCAATTTTCTGAAAAAATTGCAGAGTTAGAAGCTATAGGGATCACAGTAAAAGATGAAATAGCTAGAAATTTATACTAAAAAGATAAATAGTGTCCAAAATAAAAAAGTGGTAGCTTAAAAAACATTAGATTCGCTCTTATGATGCTTTTACGCATTGCTGATGGCAAATTTGTTGAGAAAAATTCTTATGTTGGTGTACATGACATTCTCCCCAGCTTGGCGTTAACGCCTTACTCTCTAATAGACAAATGTGTTTCAGTTTCAATATAGCTAATTATGAGACCCTTTAAGGGTCTTTTTTTATTGTTCTAAGGCTACCAATCCAACATTTATAATGACTACCATGATGTGTGTATAAGTATCCATAACCTTTCCCTAAAGTCTTATCAATTTATTTGGATACCTTATTCAAAAAAAATGCTCCGTTAGTTTAAGTACATTCCATCACAATATCATCTATATATTAACATAGACATTCATTTTTCTTTAAAGGTGTTGTTCAATAATATGGCGCAATTCAAAAAGTTACGTCTATATATATGCACGCCTCGATTTTGATTGAAGATTAATTTCTGTAGCTTTCAAAAATATTTAATATAAAAATCGTGTCTCAACTTTCCGCTCAGCTGAGCATATATTCTCGTGGTTTCACTCTTCTCATGACCAAGTAAGCTTTGTATCACTTCAAGTGGCGCACCGTTGTTAATCATATGTGTAGCATAGCTGTGACGTAATTGATGAGGATGAATACTCTTTTTAATCCTGGCACGATTTGATATACGTTTGATAATAAATCTTAGGTTATCAATACTCATACGTCTTTTTGGCCTTCTTTCCGTAATAAACAAACAAGGCTCCTCATCACCTCTTTCATCTAGATACCTTTTTAACCAAATGGTGCAACGAGTATTAAAGTATACTTCCCTTTCTTTATCACCTTTCCCATGTACAATGACAGAATTCGTTGAGAAGTTAATATCGACACGATTCAGTTTTACGACTTCCCCAATACGGCAGCCAGTAGAATAAAAAAATTCAAATAATGCATTCTCCATTGAGTTATGACATGCTTCCCTAAGATGTTCAATCTCTAGTTCCGAAAGGAATTTTGGGATTATTTTGCCTAACTTCGGCTCTTTTAATTTAGCAGCAGGGTTTTTAAGAATAAAACCTTCATCATGTGTCCATCTAAAAAGTGATTTGATGCAACGAACTCGGTGTCCTAAACTAGATGGCTTTAAGTGTTCTCCTGCTTCAATTAAGTAACCCTTTAGTTTTTCTGTAGTAAATTCACTCATGTTAATGTCACCGAAATAACGTAATAAAAGATTATATTGAAAATAATATGTTTTTAAAGTCAGAGGTGAATATCCCTCAATTTTTTTTATCTAATTGATACTGTTCCCAGGCCTCAGATAATAACATTATTCCTCACGCTCCCATTCTATAAATCAATTAATCTAGATTCTATTATGTTCAAGGAGAGTCTCTTTTATACGTTAGCTATTCAACAATCGTAGAAAACAAAAAAATTACTTAACCATGACAACACTTGAAATACAAGAAAAAGACGCTTCTCTATAAAAGAATAGCGCCCGATTCTGGAAGATTTCAAAAACGTTTATTTTTCTTTTAACATTGAATACTTTCGATAAACTTTATAGAAAATGCTACCCAAAAAAACAAACAGAAGTGTGGGAGACAACTTCACAAGGACAAATGGAGTTTCAAATAAAAATGCCTTCCAAAATAATGAATCTTTCATACTCCAAAGACCTTCATGATATAATCTCGAACCCTTGTAAAACATATAAGAATAAGCTAAACACAGCGTACCAAACCAAAATGAATAACCCATTAATCTTTTATAATAATTATCCTTTGATTGGCGATCCGAGAAGATTTCATTTTGATCATCATCTTCTTTTTGCCAATACCGTATTCCACTAAGCCAGGACCCCTTTATATAGTTCCAACCGAAATCCTTATATATCCCTTTATATTCAACCAACTTTTTCTTAGGTAAATAATCTTGATAATCAAGTCGCATAACATATCTCTTGTCAGTTTTTTCGAAAGTGTATATTCCTAATCCACTAATATTTGTACAACGATAGCCTTTTTGTAATTGCTCGTTCAACCATTGCTCCTCTTTTTCAATATCAAAAAACATCTTAAATTTCTTCATTGGATTCACTTCCTTCGTACAGGGATAAAATATGCAATAACCTGTTTTGTTCCATTTTCAAAATGGCGCTTCCTTCTGCAGTTATCATATAAACTTTTCTTCGACCTAACTCTCCAACAGGTTCAATCCAACCATGCTTATTCAAGTTTTCAATCGCACCGTATAATGTACCAGCTGCTAAAATAACAGTACCGTTACTTATCTTTTCTATCTTCTGCATTACAGCATAGCCATGGAGTGGCTCACGCATAGCTAATAAAATATAATGCATGGTTTCAGACAACGGTAATAATTTATGTTTCATATCCTCACCCTTTATTCAGTTCGACTATATAGTTCAACTTAATAATAACATAATACAGTTCAACTGAATAGTCAACAACATTTTCAAAATTAGTCAAAGGAACTTAAAGTAAATAGCTTGATAACAAAGGGAAAATCAATCTAAAAAGTCACTTTCCTTACGTAAGGGAAAGCGACTTTTTGTGTAGTCTTATTCAATTAAATGGCCCAATTGTTGAAGAACATGACTGGTGTTTTTTAAACAACTTTATTATGTTTTACACGACTTTATTGTAAATTAAACAACTTTATTATCTCTGTACACTTAGAGATCTCCTCAAAAATAAGAAACAGTTTATATCCGAATTTAATACAAATTATCAATCTTTTTTTAAATTACCAAACTTTATGCAAATGATACAAAAAGCCAATGCACATATGCGTATTAAAATAACAGAAGGTCATAGCGTGGAAATAAATTCCATAATATGACCCATTTTTACACGAATCTCGGCTGAATCACTTAAGAAGGTTCCTTAAACGGTGTTTGATGTTTGTTATGATACTTTGTTTTTGGCAATGCGTTTTGGAACTATTTTTTGACCGTATTTCTTTGAGTTTTGTTAGAACTAAATAGAGTTCCTTAAACGATCATTTTGGGTTAAAAAGAATTTCTTTTTATTTATTGACTATGAAGTAACCACATAGTTTATAGTATGAATATTATTCCTTATAGGAGGCAATATAATTAGATGGATAGCTATAAGTTAACTAAAAGTGATGTAATTAAGATTTTTAATACAACGAAAGAAACACTTCGATTCTATGAAGAAAAAGGACTAGTTCAGCCAAAGGTAGGTAAAAATAACTATAGACTTTATGGAAATGAAGACCTACAGAGAATTAGCCAAATCTTTTTTTGTAAAGATATAGGTTTTTCAATTGAAGAAATTGATTTAGTAATAAATAAGAAAAATATAATAAACAATATAAATATCTTACAGAACAAAAAAAATGATATTGAAACTGAAATTTATCGATTTATGGAAATGCAAAAGAAAATTACTAGGCTCCTCGATCTCCTTCAAAATAGAAGTAGAAACTTCAATGAAATTCAGAGTGTCTATTTTGAGGAAAGAAAATATTATCACATCAAAGGAGAAAATTTTAATAGTGTAAAATCCTTTTTTGATAAATTCCGTTCTATTTTTAAGCAAGGTGAATTTTTTCAAGAACAATTTATAACAATGTGTTCTATTAAGAATTTATTCAATGATGATCTGGGACTATCAGTTTATTATCCTGTTTTGAACGATACAGAGATAGAGCATGTTGATATTCTTAGTATACCTGCAGGTAATTATCTTTGTGTTGATTACGTATGTACAGAAGAGCATATGGATGAAGTACGACGTCAAATATATACAAATATTACAGACTATATAGAGAGAAATGGTTTACAGTTTAGATCATGTAATGTAATTGAAACAGATCTACATGAATTGAATCTGTTTTATCCAGAAGGACAGATAATTATGAATATGCAAATTCCTGTTGAAGAAAAATCAAAACACCAAAAGAAATGAGCATTTATTTATGCAACACAATTTACAAGGAAGGCGTAAAAATCGGCCCTTTTATCAAAATGTGCTTAGTATGATTTTTTTACGAAGTGCTGGTAGTCCACTTATTATAAAATCATAGAATCTCTTTAAGTTAATACAAACTAAAGCCAATTTCCTTAACTTACAGGAAACTGGCTTTTTCTTTGTTGAAATTTGCTTAGCGCACGAAATTCGCGAAATGTTGGTGCGACCCCATGCCTATCAAGCTAACATCTTGAATTACCCCCAAAACGAAAATTTCATCTTTTCATAGGTGTCCATGAGAATTGAGCTCATTTTTTTGTTTGGGGTAATTTTGAATTCTTAAATTGATGGCAATGGGGTCACCATACATCGCCATCAAGCTAAGATTTTAAAGTACCCCCTAAATGGAAATTTTGTGTTTTTATAGCACCGAAGTTTATTTTTATCGTTTTGGGGAACAACAGATTTTTTAACTTGATAGCAATGTGGCGAGACCCCTATTATAAGTTCACTTTCTTCCTCCGCTCCGATTATACCTATTGAATTCTTTTCTCTACTATCTCATGTTAGTCTCATACCATCCACACTCTCTCCAAATACCTTTTAAGAAAAAGCATGGATAAACTAATAAATATAAATTAGGAATCCACCAAGAAATATCGAAATCTAAACGGATTGTCCAAAATGCTAGAGCTTGTAATCCTGAACAAAAAGTTAAAATTAATGATAAAAACGCAAAATGGCTCCAAATATGCTTTTGTTTAGAATACAAATACAAACTTAAAAATCCCGTCAACGAGATTAATAAATCTAAAGGTAGAAAAGACCAGTTCCATGCCACTAAAATAGGATTTTGATAATCTTTAAACAAATATTCTTGTGGAATCATATGAAAAATTGTTATGAACCAATATATAATAAACCCAATATCAGTAATAAGGAAAAAATATTTTAAACGGTTCAATGTACACGTTCCTCCACCATTTCTTTGTTCTTCTCTTCATGTGCCGCACTATTAAAATTTAAGATCACGACTCCAATTAAAATAAAAAGAATCGCTAGTATCTTAATTACATTGATACTTTCTCCAAAATAAAAGAAACCAATTATTGTAATCGTAACAATTCCCATACCTGACCAAACCGCATACGCAACGGACACCTCCATCCCCTTTAATGCAAATGACAGAAATGAAAAACTTACTACATAAAATACAAAAATAAGAATACTTGGAACAAGTTTCGTTAATCCATCAGATAGTTTCATCGCAGTTGTACCCGCTACTTCAAATAAAATTGCTAAGCATAAATAAATCCACTGCATTATTCTCCCACCTTCTATTTTGAATTAGAAATTCCATACATCAACATGTCCATAATAGATTCAAGCATACTCCCCAATGTATAATCACTCTTTTCAATAAACATAGGATCATATATGCGATTCAGTGCTCCTAAATATACTTCAATAAAAAACGGAACTTGAATTTGTCTAATACTCCCTTCTCTCATTCCCTCTTCTATTAACCGGATTACAGTAGACCAACCTTCACGTAAAAATTGATCTAATTTCAACCATTGATTATAATGGTGTTTTTTTAGTTCTACTAATAAACGTGCATCCATGAATTTAAATTGTTGTGGAATACTAATTAAGATGCGTCTTATTTTTTCAACTGTTTGTAACGTATCATCTTCAGCGATATTTTTTTCCTTTTCTTGAATACCTTCTATTACATTACAAATAACTTCATCTACTATCTCACCCTTTGAAGAGAAGTGCTCATAGATTGTCCTCTTACTCACAGCTAATTGTTTTGCTAAGTCACTAATTGTAAATATAAACCCCTTCATTTGAATTTGATGAATTGTTTCTGTTAAGATTCTTTGTTTCATAATCCGCCCCCTAAACCTTCGGTACCCATATGTTTTTTTCGGTACCATTTTCATTTTACAATATTTAACACCCTCTAAACAACTAGCATTTCACAAACTCTTTTTTATCTAACGAATTAAACCGCTCTGAGCATAGCCCCTGAGCATTTTTAACTTTTACATAAGAATTATTATATGTATCTTCACCACACTCTATCTCGGTTAATTTCCATCTTCTCCTGAAATGCCTCCACCAAATCAATTTCTAATTTATTCACTAAATCACATACATTCCAAATTACATCGAACATTTCTAAGCCTATTTCTCTTTTTATATTATCATCATTTCTTCTTAAAACCGCTTCTGTTAGTTCTCCTAGTTCAGCCATTAAATACATTGTACGCTTATCAATCGTCGTATCAGCAAACCCTTTTTCTTTACTAGGGATATAAAGCTAAGGTTCTGCACTATCCATAAAGCAAAAAAGACGTTATCCTTTCTGGAGAATTATAGGAAAGGATGGCGTTTCTTTATGAATCTTTCGATTCTTGACGAACTTCAACCGATTGCTGAAGAATTACAACGACATATGTCTCCTCATGTTCTAGAACACCTAGCCAAAGAAAAAGGATTCGTTCAGCGAAAGAGTAAATATCAAGCACAGGTGTTAGTTGCTTTATGTGTATGGCTTAGTCAACAGATTGCAAGTACATCACTCACACAATTATGTAGCTGCCTTGAAGTATCTACGGGTATTCTTATCAGCCCTGAAGGACTTAACCAACGATTTAATGCTTCCGCAGTACAGTTTCTTGAACAAGTTCTAGCTAACCTTTTAACTCAAAGAATTCATTCAACAAAAGAAATAATTCATCAATATACCACGACATTTAAGCACATTCGGATTCTAGACTCTACAACATTTCAGCTTCCAGATAAGTTTTCTTCACATCATCAAGGTTCAGGTGGAAGTAGCCATACGGCAGGAGTTAAAATTCAATTGGAGTATGACCTATTGAGTGGAAAGTTCCTGCACGTTTATGTAGGAGAAGGAAGAGAAAATGATAAAACCTTTGGTTCAACAAGCCTACAAACCATTCGACCAAAAGACTTGTATATAAGAGATTTAGGTTATTTCGACTTACATGACTTACAGAAGGTCCATGATAAAGGAGCTTACTATGTCTCACGTTTGAAATTAAATTCTCGAATCTATTGTAAGAATGATAAGCCAGAGTATTTTCGAAATGGGACCATGAAGAAAGGAACACTCTATATTCAGTTAGATATGGAAGAACTCATGAATCAATTGCCCCCTGGTCAAACAATGGAGGTTCCAGAGGCATACATTGGACAGTATCAAAAATTACCAGCTCGTGTTATTATTCATCGATTAACAAAGGAACAAACAGAAAAAAGGTTGAAAAAACAAACCAAAAGAGAAAAAAAGAAAGGTATTATCTACAAAGAACGGAGTAAACGGTTGAGTGGAATCAATGTGTATATTACGAATCTTTCTGCAGAAAATGTTCCAACGGAACATATCCATGACTTCTATTCATTACGTTGGCAAATTGAAATTTTATTTAAAACATGGAAATCTTTCTTTCAAATTAACAAGTGTAAAGAAATCAAGAAAGAACGCTTAGAATGCCATTTATATGGGCAACTCATTAGTATTTTACTCTGTTCATCGACGATGTTTAAAATGCGTCAGTTACTCTTGGATAAGAAAAAGAAAGAGCTAAGTGAATACAAATCCATCTATATGATAAAGAATTATTATCTATTGTTTTATGAAGGATTACAAAAGGACATCCATGAATTATTAAAAGTTTTACTGCGTTTGTTTTATCTTTTAGAGAAAAACGGTAAAAAATCTCACCGGTACGAAAAGAAAACCGTCTATGATATCCTAGGTGTTGTGTACGATTATACGTTGTCACAGAGTTTCAATGTTGCATAATATTTTTTGAAATACCTATTTAATAGGTTTATTTGTTATGCACATCTTTAGTGTAGTCGTAGAAATTTCAAAAAATCACATTCATATATACCCTCCTGATTCCCTTAGCTTGATGGTGATGGGGTGCCACAAAATTTCAAGTTGATAGCGATGTGTTGCTATCCCAATGAATAAAATTTGATTATATAAAAATAATAAAAACACGACTGTTATACGTAAAGAGGTGTAAATCATGTCTTTAAATGAAAAGACCTTAGAAACCATGGAAAATACCATTGTTGAAACTATCCAGACAAATAATTTACAAGAACTTAAGAATACATTAGAACAGATCTTTGATATTTGTGCCGATTTAGTTGAACATCCATTACAATTAAAAACAAAAACGAATGTTTTACTATATTATTTTGAAGGTCTGACAGATGGTTTTGCACTAAAAGGAAATGTCGTTACACCATTATTACAAGAAGTAAATGAAGACAGGCAAGTATTTAATTCTAATATTATTGCTACTTATACAAAAACAGTATATACATGGAATGAAATTAAAAAAGGGCTGCTCGAGGGACAATGTGTACTGTTTATGGAAGGAGAAAAGAAAGCCCTTCTCATAAATACAAAGGGATGGGCAGAAAGATCGATTCAGGAACCTATTTCAGAAGTTACCATTAAAGGTTCTCATGATGGGTTTATTGAGAATGCCACTAAAAACATAGGTCTCATTCGTAGATATATTCCTTCTACTGAGTTAAAAATCAAAGAATTGACAATCGGAGAACGGGCCACTACTTTTGTATATTTACTTTACTTAGGCGATGTAGCTAACGAAGATGTGGTACAGGAAGTGGAGACAAGAATCTGTAAAATTAAAACTGATACAGTATTGAGCGTAGGAGAATTGTCCAACTTTACAAAAGATCAAAATTGGACTCCCTTTCCACAGGCTTATTTAAGTGAACGCCCAGATGCTATTTCTAATCATATTCTTGATGGTAAAGTAGCAGTGTTAATTGATAGATCTCCTGGTGCAATGATCGTTCCAATGAATTTAATTGGATTTTTTCAGACTCCCGATGATTATAATGTACATTGGCTGATTGCATCATCTTTTCGCTTATTACGATTTTTAGGATTTATTATAGCTATATTTTTACCCGCAATATATATTGCAATGGTTTCATTCCACTTTGAAATCATTCCTTTAGATCTATATACTTCTATTGCAACGTCAAGAATTAAAGTCCCTTTCTCGCCTTTACTAGAAGCATTTATTATGGAAATCACATTAGAAATGCTTCGTGAAGCTGGTATTCGTCTACCACAACCAATTGGACAAACCATTGGAATTGTTGGAGGGATTGTAATTGGACAAGCAGCTGTTCAAGCGGGACTTGTGAGTAATGTTATGGTTATTATCGTATCTATTACTGCCATTGCATCATTTGTTGTTTCTAATTATGATTTATCAAGTTGTATTCGGCTTATTCGTTTTCCAATGATGTTATTTGCCTACTTTTTTGGAATTGTAGGTATTGTTAGTGGATTAATGCTCTTATTTGCTCATTTTGTTTCACTAACTTCCTATGGTTCACCATATGGATTGCCAATAGCACCATTTCGTCTCCAAGAGTTAAAAGATTCTTTTGTAAGATTTCCTATTTCTATGATCACCACCCGCTCGAGCACAGGACAGCCGAAACAAAGAAAGAAAAAAGAAGGTGGCTCGCATGGGGAATCTTAAATTCCAAAGTATAACCTTATTCGAATATATTGTTTTCATTCATTCACTGCAACTTGCATCAGGTATGTTAATTATGCCAAGCCCTCTTGCCACTACCGCTGGTACAGACGGCTGGATTTCTATCATTCTGGGATGGATAATTACTTCTATAATTGGCGTAATTATTATATTAATGTTACGAAAAAATCCTAACAAGAATTTCTCTCAGATCTTAAATGCATACTTTGGTAAATGGCTAGGGACAATTTTTCTTCTTTTATATGCCTTTTATCTATTTTTTGCTGGTTTTAATACTTTATTAAAGGCAACTGATATTGTAAAAGTGTGGATATTCCCTTCCACTCCTGCTTATCAAATCTCCATATTATTACTATTGCCTTTTATTATTTTAGCCCTGAGTGGGTTAAGGGCTCTTACTAGTTATTCTATGCTTGTTTTCTTCTTCACTACTTGGATGCCACTATTTCTTCTTTTTTCACTAAAGAGTAACTACAATCCTTTACACCTACTACCTATTTTTAAAGATGGCTTATACCCTATTGTAAAGGCAACAAAAGAAACCATTACTCCTTATGCGGGCTTAGAAATTGCATATTTTATTTATCCGTTCTTACAAAAAAAACAAAAAGCCATAAAAGGAATACTAATAGCGAATACTGGAACCATGTTTTTCTATCTATATGTGACTATTCTTTCTTATATATACTTTAGTCCGGAGGGGATAAAAGACGTAATTTGGCCAGTATTTCATCTGTTAAAAGGAGTTCGTTTTTCTTTCATAGAACGATTAGAAATTTTATATATCGCTTACTATTTGATTGTATTTTCCACTACAATATATCCGTATTTATTTTTCAGTTTCGAATCTGTGACCATTTTATTTCAAAAAACCGTTCGCAATTGGGTGCTGGTTGGTTTTATGCTATTAATAGTCGGCTTATTCATTTTTCTAAACCCCGATGTGGATCAATATTTATTTATATATTCTCTTATGGATATCTTAAATATCATTTTCTTTATTCTATTACCAATCTTCTTTTTCGCTTACAGCATTGTTTTTACTTGGTTTACTAGGAGGAAACAGCTTTGATTCGAAAATGGATATGGATTGTAATCTGTTGTGTATGTTTAATTGGTTGTAGTCAGAGAATTCCTCTTGAAAAAGTTTCTTTAATCCTATTAATCGGCTTAGATAGAACTTCTAATGGAAACATAAAAGTGGGCACAAGCATACCACTCTTTCATCATAAACAGCAAAGCAGTACTGTAGAGCATTGGGTTCAGGCGTCAACCATATATGATGGATTTAGCAAAATGGATACGAAATTAACAGGGTATGTGACATCATCCAAAGCTGAAGTTATTTTAATTGGGGATAAATTAGCACAAGAAGAAAATTGGATACAGGCGCTCGATTCCTCTTACCGTGATCCTTACGCTACCATCAATGCTAAAGTGGTGCTTGTTGATGGACCGGCAGAAGATGTGTTTAAAGTTAATAGGCCTGATAAGCCATCACTTCCATCTTATATAAAGGGTGTAATCGAATCGTCTATTCAAAATAATCAATCCGTCTCTTCCACGATTCAACAATTAATGAGAGAAAAAAATGAACAGGGAATGACGCAAACTGTTCCCATTATCAAGAAAACAAATAATGAAATTGATACGGTAGGAATTGCATTTTTAAATCATCAAGGAAAGTACTTAACGAAGATTCCTAAAACCGATGTGAAGTTTTTCAACCTTATTAATAAGTCAAAAAATACAGGTCGGATGATACTACACCTTGTTCTTTCTCCAAAAAAATCTGATAAAAAGCCAAATACGTCTGTTCTCGTACAAAATACAAAGAGAAAAATTAGTGTTGATTTCCAAAAAGGTAAATTTATTTTTAATATAGATGTAAGTATGAATGTATCCTTAATTGAAAAAACCAACGGAAACTTAACTAAAACTCGTTTACATGGTAATAAGAATATAGGTAGATTGGAACATGAGATCCAGGAAGAGTTCAATAAAAAATTACAAGGCATGTTACAGGATATGCAGAGAAATAAAATTGATCCAATTGCTTTATCATTACACGCTAGAGCTTTTCAATATAAAGAATGGAAAAAGGTAAAAGAAGATTGGTTGCGCGCTTTTTCAAAAGCTAAAATACTTGTGAATACACACGTTAAAATAAAAGATACAGGAACAATTAGAAATTAAACTATCTAGATTATTTTTAGCCAAGAAAACTTCCCCCTCAATTTGTGTGAAGGTGCAAAGTTTCTCAAGAGATAAACAGAGGCATGAATATATGAGGAAATATTATGAGGCTACTAGTAATTCCTGTAATTCATGATATACCGAAAAGGCGAAGTCTCCAAAGAGACTCCGCCTTTTCAACGTACAATGAACTTCAACAAAATGTTTTAGTTTTAAAGCCATCGATTAAACTTCCTGATGTATATTCTCTTTATAATTTCAGTAACTAGAGCATATATTGTTAAAATTCCAAATAACCACGGGAAATAATACAACGGAAGTGGAGTTAAGCCAATTTGGGTACTTAACCTGGTAAATGGAAGAGAAATCCCTATAATCATAACTAAACCTGTAAGTATCAAAACAGGTCTAGCAGCCGTACTTTGTAGGAAAGGAATATGTTGAGTACGAATCATATGCACAATCAATAATTGTGTTAATAATCCTACTACGAACCAACCCGTTTGAAATAAGGATTGCATTTCAGGAATATTTGCACCAAATATATTCCACATTACATTGAACTACCCCCACTTTCACTTCGTTTAGAAGAGGGGGATTCCTAAGTAAAGAGTTCTATCGAACTCTAATTTATTAGGCTATCTCCACAGTCCTTGCGGTTAGAAGCCTTATCGCTTCATTCTTTAGATTGATACTTGCGTTAATATCCCTATCATGGTGTGTAAGACAAGAAGGGCAGTCCCATTTACGTAGGTTTAGATTTTTAACGTCTTTGTTTTGATATCCACAACAAGAACATAATTGGCTTGAAGCAAATGTTTTCGATACAACAATGACTTGTTTGCCATACCATTTTGCTTTGTATTCCAACATGGCTCGAAACTGTGACCATGATACTTCACTAATTGCTTTTGCTAACTTATGATTCTTTAACATATTCGATACTTGCAAATCCTCTATACCGATAACATCGTGGTTTTTGATGATTTCAGTTGAGATTTTGTCCAAGTAATCTTTTCTAGCATTTGCCATGTATTCATGAATTTTAGCTACCTTTACTCGCTGTTTATTCCAGCGAGAAGAACCTTTCATTCTTCTAGAAAGAACATGCTGTGCTTTAGCCAACTTCTCTTCTAATGATTGAAAAAACTTCGGGTTTTTATAGGTTGTTCCATCTGACAAAATGGCAAAATCTTTTAGTCCTACATCCATTCCAATGTAAGAATGTGTTTTCGGAAGTTCTTGCACTTCTGTTTCAACTAATAGTGACACAAAATATCTATCAGAAGGGTTCCGCCTAACTGTAGCATTTAAAATGCGTCCCTTTACTTCACGACTTTTGGCAAATCGAATAAGACCTAGTTTTGGCAATTTTATTTTGTTTCCTACAACGGCAATGTTTTCATTTGTTTGTTTTGTGGTATAAAATTGTACGTTGTTCTTCTTAGATTTGAAACGCGGGGCATTGTTTTGTTTTTTGAAAAGGCGTGTATAAGCATCCGCAAGGTTGCGAACAGACGACTGAATCGCAATACTATCCACTTCTTTTAGCCAAACAAACTCTTTCTTCATGGCAGGAAGTTTGGCAGAGCATGTACCATATGTCAAACCTTTTCCTGTTTCTTTGTATGCATTATCCCATAGGGATAGGAAGTGGTTGAATACAAAACGAGAACAACCTATCGTTTTATTGATTAGGATCGCTTGTGCTTTATTTGGATAGATACGAAATTTATATGCTTTATTAATCATCATTCATTTCACCTCCATTTCGGTATGCGTCTATTATACAACAAACATACATTTGGTAGGTAGTGAAGTAACACTTTATGTATGTCGAACAATTAAGATGGCTTCCTGCCATTCTTTGTCCGAGGCCAATTCATCTCCCACCTACTCACTTCGCGCTCCTTGAGGAAGGAGTCTTCTTGGCTAAAATGATAAAAACGAAAAATAAATTTTTTATAAACCTAATAGCATTTTTGCAATGGTAAAGTACAGAACTAACCCCGTCCCATCGACTAACGTCGTAATGAACGGACCCGAGATAACAGCTGGATCCAGCTTTAACTTATTTAGAATCAAAGGTAATACAGATGAAACAATAGACGACCAAATAACAATGAATAATCCTGTAATAGCTACAACTTGTGCGACTTCAGTACCTACGCCTAAAGTGTATGCACGAATTAATGCTGCCACGGCTAATGTAAGCCCAAGTAAAACACCTACTAATGCCTCTTTTTTCATGACACGAAATATATCTTTAAATTTCACCTCATTTAGAGCTACAGCACGCACCAATGTGGTTACAACTTGTGTACCTGTATTTCCACCAGTTCCGATTAACAATGGAATAAAGAAAGCCAGTGCAACTACATGAGTCAAAGTTTCTTCATAATGTCGAAGTACAGAACCAGTATATGCTTCTGCTACAAACAGAAGTAATAACCAACCTATACGTTTACGGTATATATGCCAAATAGAGGTTTCGAAATATGGCTTATCTAATGGGGTACTTCCTCCTAATTTTTGAATATCTTCGGTTGCTTCTTCTTCGAAAACATCCATTGCATCATCAAAGGTTATAATACCTATCATCCGATTTTCCATCGTTGTTACAGGTATAGCGGATAAATCATAATCCATTAGCTTTTGTACAGCTTCCTGTTGGTCTAAGTCTACTGAAACTGAAATAACATCTGATGCCATTATTGATGATAAAGTCTTATCATCTGATGCTAGCAATAATTCACGAATAGAAACAATTCCATTAAGCTGTCCACGTGTATCAAGAACATAAATATACGATATAGATTCTACCCCTGCCCCAATTTTCCTAATATGCGACAGCGTATCTTTCACTTTCCAATTTTCCCTGGCAGCGATATAGTCAATTGTCATCAGGCTGCCCGCTGTTCCAGGTTGAAAAACCAGCAGATCTCTAATTTTTTGTTGAGATTCTTCAGATAAAAGTTGTATCAATTTTTCAGCCTGAAGTGGATGAATTGAAAGAATTACATCAACGAGGTCATCAATGGATTGCCTAGCTAATAGCTTTTCCCCTTTATCCACAGACAAGTTGGTGTAAATATTATATTGCTCCTCTGGAGTAAGGTAACTAAGAATTTTCGCTCCTTTTTCAATAGGAAAACATTTCATTAAAGATATCTGATCTTCATGATGAAAATCTTTCATTCCCATTGCAATATCATAGGACTGAGTTTTTAAAAGTTCTCGCTCTAGGTGTATGTCTTTTGTCGTTAATAATTGTTGTAAACATTTTTTCATCGTAATTCCTCCTTAAGGACAGTAGTACTATTTATTCATTTTCCCACTTCTGGGAAAACAAAATTCTTAATAAATATGGGATCAATATCATCAATCATTAGTTTTCCCCCCTTTTTTAAGAGATTTATTACAAATAAAATTTTGCATATAAAAAACCTCCCCTAGTGATTCAACTAAAGGAGGTTGATTTAAAAAAGACATAGCTAAATAAAGCTCATTCCCCCCTAGTTGAGTTTTGGCACTATACAACGTAAAGGATGAATCATTCATCACTTAGCTATCTTAAGAAGAGCCTTAATCCGACAATTCCTGTTCTACCCATTGGCATCTTTCGATATTTTTGGGCAATAGCCTGTGTTTGTATAGGAGCCTCACCTAACAGGTTATAAATATTAAAATTTTTTTGCTTGTTTCATGTTAAAGAATATCCACTATTTTTAGACTTGTCAAGTACATATAAAACTTATTATTCCACTTTTTGGTGTCAATCCAATACCAAATGCTAGATATTAACATTTTATATTTATACAATAAATTTCACAATTTATGCATTTGATTTTCTAAGTTATACAATATCTAAACCTTGGTGAGAGGATTGCTTAATGTGCCACACATATAATGATAGAGATGTAAATACCAGTATTAATTCACTGAAATTAACAATGTAATTGGCATTGTTTTTTAGGGTAGGAACTCCCCTTATAGGTTGGTAAACTTAGATGGCTATAAACAATCATCTACCTCCCAAGAAGCTCCTACTTATAATTATCTCTAATAGGTTAGTTCTGCCTTTAAGAACTTCAAAATTTCAGGGGACACTATTGTATTTGGATATTCATCTATCGAGCAAGAACCTCGTATATTATCGACACATAACCAAAAATTCCCCTGATCAGGTACAGAAAAAGATTCAGTATTAACATTATATTCCTTCAAAACTTTAATAAAATTTATACCTTCTGCCGGAGAAACAATTTCATCTTTCTCTCCCCAAATAACAAAAAAGCTACTTTTAAACATTGGGTTATTTGTTGCTTTCTTTATTTGATATATGGGAGAAGCATCTATATAAGCTTGAGTTGACTGATAAGGCGTTGTGTCCATCATTTTCAAAATCACATGATTGGTCCCTTGTTGTTCAGGTAGTTCATAGTTTTTTTTGTATCATAAAGACCATATACTGGAATTACTGCACGTATTTTAAAACAAGCATTGCAGCTAGATAGCCACCTGCTGAGTCACCCATAACTCCTATATTTTGTGGATTTAAATTCCATTCATATGATTGATTCACAATATAGTCGATTGCTAATCTCATATCATCCATGATGCCCGGCCAAATAGAATAAGATGGAGTAGCCAAGCGGTAATTTAGGTTCTGGTGCAGAAAATTTAAAATGACTGAAAATAATCTTTCAAACTTGGACATACTGATACTATTACTCTATAAAAGGTGTGTGATCAGTATGGAAAAGGAAAATTTATTTAAATGGAAACATTATCAACCTGACATTATTTTATTAACGGTTAGATGGTACCTACGGTACAATTTAACCTTTCGTAATGTGGTGGAAATGATGGAGGAACGAGGGCTATCTTTGGCTCATCCATACACATAATGCGACTAAATCTTTTGCTTGGTATTTACTTGTTCGTTGTACGAAACCAACATCTCTAGCAAGATCTCGTAAGATATTTGGAGATAAAAAGCTTTGAATCTCTTGAGCAAATAGTTGTAATTCATCAGATACAGAAATAGACATACAAAAAACGCCATCCTTTCCTATGATTCTACAGAAAGAATAACGTATTTTTTTCATTTTGAGGATATTTAATAGCCTACATTTTAAGGAATGTAGGCTAAGTAATATAAGTTAATCCGTTATTAATTTTGAATAAATACTTAGATCAATAAACTTTTCATTAGATTTTTCACACTTTCTCATTGTCCCTTCGAATGTAAAGTTTAACTTTTGTAAGACTTTTATTGAATTGATGTTTTCAGATTCAACTTTTGCTTCTATTCTATTGAATTCTAAAGTACTAAACGCATAATCC
The DNA here is from genome assembly GCF_042796455.1 of Bacillus sp. NPDC057893. Taxonomy (NCBI): domain Bacteria; kingdom Bacillati; phylum Bacillota; class Bacilli; order Caryophanales; family Bacillaceae; genus Bacillus; species Bacillus sp. NPDC057893. Next base: position 39,332 of record NZ_JBHVNG010000008.1, read on the forward strand.
ATTAAAGAGAGAATGGCTTCTGGCGCATATCCCTTACCCCAAAAAGCTTTACTAATATCGTAACCAATTTCTGCTTTGGCGTTTTTGAAATCAAATGAATTATAACCACAAGAACCGATAATTTCATTTGATTCTAATTCAATTATTGAATAACGAATAGCTCTGTTTTCCCGAGATAACTTATCAAGCATTTCAATCATATCTACCGCTTGGCTTTCATCAGTAAAACTATTGATATTCATAAATTTTGTAACTTCTGGATCAGACCAAATTGTAAACATGCTAGCTGAGTCTGATGCTTTCATTTTTCTTAAAACTAATCTTTCGGTTTGTAGTTCTGTAATCAATATTTTTACCTCCATTATGTTTTTATTTTGGGGTCAAGATATTGATATCTGCGCATAGTTCAGTCCCTTCGTGTTTCAAGATAATATTATTATAAAAGCTATAAAGGATGAAACAATAAATTTCAAAAATTTGGTTATGTCACAGTTTATTATAACTGCGTAATAAAGAAAAATGAAACAATTGTATTGTGATTTTTAAACATCTTTAATTTTATTCTTATTTACCGTTCGTTGAGAGCAATTATTTTTTAGTTGCTGTATTTCCCATTGCAATAGAAATTCTATTCCAACTGTTGATTTGATTAATTACCAGAACAAGGTCAACATATTGTTTCTCGTCATAGTGTTCACGTACTCGCTTATATAGGTCTTCAGGAACTCTTTTAGTGGGAATTAGAGTAATATGCTCAGATAGTTCAAGAGCAACTTTCTCTTCAGGTGTATAAAAATCACATTCATTCCAAGCATTCAAGCAATAAATTCGTTGTTCGGTTTCACCTATCTTACGGGCATCGGATGTATGCATATCCATGCAGAAAGCACAACCGTTAATTTGAGAGACTCTAATCTTTATAAGTTCTCTAGTAATTCGATTAATTGTAGACTTCTTAGTGTACTTCTCCATATCCATCATAATTTTCATGCCATCAGGTGCAACATCATAGTAGGAAATTCTTTGACTCATAAGGCAAGACCTCCTTTGATTTTAAGATACTTATAATTATACCTTCATACAAACATTCGTGCTATTTTTTATTTGTAAGGCATTCGAAATCAAAGAGAATTTCAGTTATAGACAGTGTAATTAGTTGTTTCATGCTACGTAAATATCGCAAATGAGTAACCGTATTTTCCAAACAAATATTTTCACTTTTTAATTATTTTATTATTACCGTCAGAATAAATTGAATAACTTTATTAATTTTTAAATGATTTTATTATAAATGAAACAATTTTATTATCACCAAACAATTACATAATTTTGATCAAACTTTATTCGAAAGCTACAGTGTTTTTATCTTCCTATAGTTATTTATGGGGATTTAGTTAATTTTTTCGTTTTGGAGAACAACTAATTTCTTAGCTTGATAGGCATGTGGCGGCACCTGTTTAAGGGAAAATCTGGATAAATTCTATTAAATACTATATAATAATAAATGGGAGGGGATAAAAATGCTAGATCAAATCACTTGGGGAACGCCAGCCAGCTTATTATGCTTAGGATTCTTTTTTGCAGGGTTAGGAATCTTCTTAAGAAGTATTACGTCATATACGAAAAATAAATAAAAGTTCAAAAAAACACAAAATTTCCATTTAGGGGATACTTTAAAATCTTAGGTTGATGGGCGATGGGGTACCACCCCATCGCTACCAAGCTAGCAAAACTAAATTTCCTTAAAATGAAAAAATACGCTATTCTTTCTGTAGAATCATAGGAAAGGATAACGCCTTTTTTACTTTATGGATAGTGAAAAACCTTAGCTTTATAGCGATGCCTCATCTAGCCGTTTAATAATTATTTCTGTTACCTTTATATATTTACATAATCAATGTTAGCTGCATTCAATCTATCTAGAATTCTATTAAAATCCCTTTAGAGTATCTGAAGGGGCTTTTTATTTACATAATCAAACTTTATTACTAATTTGTAATTGCTCTAAAAGATAATCACAGACATTCACAAAAATACATTGTTTTTTTAAACTTAATAACAAGTATTTCAATTCAAATTCTTGATAAAAAATCTTAGTGATATATAGTTTAAACTCATCTAAATTAGGTTTTTTGGGGCTGTATAGCATATCTAAAGGAAGTTTAAATTTAGAAAATAAATGATCATTTTGGGCAAAAATCGAAACTTCTTCTCTAGTTAATCGATCATGAAATGCAATTAAAATTTTTCTTAAAGCATTTACTTGTTCTTCTTCAAATTCATAATCTATAACAAATCTATAAAATGGGAATTCATCTGACTGAATCATACTTTGCATAAGTCTAAATTGATATCTTAATAAAGTCACTTCTTTGATTAAATCCATGTTCCTCCTCCTTCATTTCCCTAAATTAACCAGTTTATCATAACAATTTATAACTTGAAATACAAATACTTATGATATATCACCTATACAATTTTTATTAACATAACCTATCATTATCAATAGTCAACGATGTATAAAATTTTCGTTCTGGGGGTAGTTAAAAATATTAGCTTGATAGCGATGGGGTATCACCACATCGCTATCAAGCTAAGAAAAGCAATTTCCCTCAAAACGAAAATTTTGTATTTATTATATCCCTGCATTCTCATTAAATAAAAATGAGAATGCAGGGATACTCGATTTGCACTATTACCGCAACGATAATAGTGATTATCCAGAACATTAAAAATACAAATCTGATTCTAAGGTTATTTCCGTTTGTTTGATTGGATTCTGAGAAAGTGTAAGGTACATACTTTTAAACAATATTAAAAAACGTGGGTAAACCAAATCCAAATACTGTATCCTTCGCTCTATTTTTTTTACTTTTCTAAAACAATTTCTGCTATTTCATGAGCATATTTTTTAGAGTCAAATTCGTCATAGTTACTTAATACCGCAACAGACAAATATTCTTTTGGAAACCTCATGAAGTGTGAACGATAACCTGCCCAGCTTCCTGAATGTTCCAGGTATCGACAATTAAAACCTTCTGCAGCTCTCAGCCCAAAAGCATAATCTTTATTGTCAATAATCGATTCTCCAGTTGGAGAAATTTTCGGACCTATTTCGCTCATTCTTTTAACAAGGTCTTTTCCACCAACGGTACCTATAGTTAAATTCTCTCCCCATTTTACCAGGTCTTCAACTGTTGTATGAACTGCCCCATCCCCTGTATGTTCCCAAGGGCTTTCATAGATTTTATATGTTCCTTGTTCATTCTTCGAATATCCGCTAGCAATTGATATAGTAGTTGGGTAGTAATCCACAATTGTTGTGGCCCTCATATTTAAAGGGTCAAAAATACGCTCCTTTTTAAACTGACATAGAGACTTGCCACTTACTTTCTCTATCACTTGTGATAATAAAAAATATCCTGTATTGCTATACTCAAATTTTGTTCCAACTGGGAACTTTGCAATTTGATGACTTTTAAGGTGTTCTAGCGATTCTTCCACAGTTAATGTATCAGTATATTTAATATTTGCTGCTTCAGCCAATTCCATATAATCAACTAGTCCACCAGTGTGATGAATTAGGTGTCTCAATGTTACAGGTTCAGCATATGCTCCTATAGAAGGAACAAACTTTACAATTGAATCATCTAAATTCAATTTCCCCTCTTGTTCTAAAAGTAATATAGAAAATGCTGTAAATTGTTTAGAAACTGAAGCAATATTAAAAATAATTTTGGTATTTATGGGTAGATTTCCCTCTATAGAAGCTAAGCCAACTGCACCTTTATAAGTTACTCCGCTATCGAAACTAGCAATATATGCAAAGCCAGGAGCTTTTGGCGAAAACTTGTTAAATAATTGTTTAATCGATGTATGTGTCTTTTCATTATATGTATTATTCATCTCAATCACATACCCTTCCTTTAAATGATTAGCAATATATTAACCTGTTATCTTTCTCATATTTAATCCAATTGGACTCCGTATCGGATTATGAAATCCAACAATGGGATGACCATCTTCAGGCTGGTTGCGCAGACCTACTTGGATACTTCAGTTTTGGACTATCTTTTGCATCATTCCAATATATTTTAAATTTTAGAATTAGGTTCCACATTTCACTTCAACTCAAAACGACATATTTTATATTTGACTACAATAAAGCATCATCACACTAATTTCTTTAGTTTCTAAATTCTTCTCTTTTTAGAGGGCTTAAATTTAGTGAGTGCTATTATGCCCGACTTTACGGAAGTACCTCTTTCAATCCCAAAACCACTCATGGCAACGTAATAGATATTTTCGAAATGAGGGAAATAGCATCTAAATCACAGATGTTATTGACCAAAATATCTATTTTACTTTCAGATTTAGGACCGATGTACTAGCGAATATGAAAACTATTTACCAGTCCTCTGTGAAGATAGGTTTTAATAAAATATTCAACTCCCTTATACCTTATACCTTTTCCCGATTTCGGTTATAGTCTACAATTTTTATAGTCATCGACATCTTATTCCATAGTGTTTTACCTTTTCGATATAAAAATCCGAATACCCATTTTAAACAACTAAATTATATTAGACTATATTCACAAAAAATCAGGGGGTTTCCAACTCTTTATTTTTCATTGTAGTTTCAAATGTAGTATTGGGTAGTGATGCCCTGCATTATCTGTAAGTTCCCCCTTGACTTCAGCTAACTAGTTCAAGTGAGAGTGTCAAGAAAGTAATCCTGTATCTTTTGCCTTTTGTACGGCTTCTTCTCGATTTTTAACTCCTAGCTTCTCATAGAGATTGGAGGCGTAATTTCTTACCGTTCCGTTTGACAGGTAAAGTTTCGAAGCTATTGTTTTATAACGGCTTCCTTGTGATAATAGTTCCAAAATCTCTAGTTCTCGTTTCGTTAATCCATACTCTTTTCCATCTGATCGTGATTCAAATGATCCTGTTTCTTCATTTTTCCCCCACATTCTATGGAACAAGTCATGATTAATCATCGTGCCTCCTCGATAGACTAGACGAATTGATTCAGCTAGTTCACGCGAATCTATGGACTTCAATAAATATCCATCCGCACCATTTCGTATGATTTCTTTTGCCCTTTCTGTATTCTGAAAGGTTGACAGAATGAGTACACGAATGTCCGGCCATTTTTCCTTAATCATTTTAGTCGCATGAATTCCATCCAAATTAGGCATCTCTAAATCCATTAATACTACATCTGGTTTTAGTCTTTCACACAATTCCATAGCCCGTTCTCCATCTTCAGCCATTCCCACTACTTGTAAATCCTCCTGTCCATCCAAAATTGTATGAAGACTTTCTCGAATAAATGAATGATCATCGACAATACACATGCGGATTTGTTCATTAGACAGTTGTGCTTGTTTCGGTAAAACACATGAAATTAACGTCCCTTCCCCCTTTTTGGAATAAACAATGACTCTTCCTTGAGACTGACTCACGCGCTCTTTCATTGCAGTTAATCCAAAGCCATCCTTCCACTCTTCTACCCCACAGCCATTATCCTGTACATCCAATCTTATCTGTTGTGGTTCAAAGTGAAGTGACACAATGATTTCTGTGGAATGCCCATGGCGAACAGCATTTGTTAGTGATTCCTGCAAGCTCCGATATAGTGTCATTTTTGATTGTTTGGAGGCCATATACTCTTCCCCTATTATTCGAGTACGTACATTTACTTTTGCATGTTTCTTAAATTCCTCTGTCAATTGTTGTAATGTGACAGCTAAGGGAAGCGATTCTTGCGATAAATCCAATTTATGTAAATACAGTCTTACTTCTTCCATACTGTTACGGGCCAATTGTAATAATGAATCGAGCTGTTGCTCTCCTTCTTTAGACTTTAATTCCATACGTAATGTTTCCATCCCCATAATAATTGAGGTATAGGAATGCCCCATCGTATCGTGTAAGTCTTTTGAGAGCCTATCACGTTCCTCGAGTAATGTAATCCGCTCAACTTGGGATACGTATTGTTCCAATACATGTTTCTGGTTCCGAATAGTTTCACTTTGACGGTAATTAATAGCCAGTAAACGAAAGAAAGAGCCCATAGCAAAAGCTAAACTGAGTTGTAGGATGATTACCCATAAATCTGTTACTTTGGAAAATATCGCAATGAGCAACGGGAACAAAATAATTGTGATAGGACCCGACCAGCGGTAAGATTTATGAGCGCTATTTGCCGCAATCATAAAAGTTGGCATTAAAAAAGTAAGATACGCTGACGGAAATAATAAAGTTAAATAGAAACACACTCCGCCAAATAATATTATTTCAGTAAACAAATAATAGCGATAACTGAACATTAAACAAATCCAAGGTACTGAAAATGAAACGATTTCCCAAAGAATTATGATCCAAAGTGGTACTGTCAAATGATCTTGTCGTTGGATAGTCGTTGATATCAATGATAGCCAAATAATAAAACGTATACAAAGTAAGGCCCAATCATACCAGAACCATAGTTTCAAAGTCTTAAACAAATTATCACTCCTTTATAGCTTTAAACATGGAATGCGTGTACATTCCAATAATTCGAACTAAGCAGTTTCCAATAAGATTATGTATCCAGATGAAAATGAAACCAACAATCATGACAAAAATTGCTGTCTCCCATGAATTCACAGCAATGCCCAATAAGTATATATTAAAATATCGAAAAAGTAAGGGTGTAACGATACATACTAGCGGCATTACATACAGTAAAACAGCACATATAAGGCTCATTATTCCGACAAAAAATTTCTGCATGAGCCAAAAAATAGCCCTCCAGTTGCTATTATTAAGGATTGTATCTCTCGCTTTAATCCATTTATCTCCCTCCTCTTTTTTTCTTGGTTCGAATAACTCTATCGATATATCTGCATAAACCTTCGTCTGAATACGTTCATACTGAACAAACGTGTGAGTTGTTTGTAGCACCCAAGCCAACAAGGGAATACCCAAAAAGATAATCGTCATTACTAATGCAAATGTAATGCTGACCAGATAGAAACAAAAGTAAAAGAATCCGGATACAAAGGTAAATAGCAAGAAATAAAAATCTTGCAAAGTTTTTTGAGCTGATGCTTTCGTCATTAAAATCTCTCCTCCTCATTCATTGCTAATGCGTTAAAAGCTACTTTTTGATTCTAAGTATTTTTCTGTCACATACGGTAGTGTCAAAGTGTCATGGTTTGTATGACATAACTATCAATACAGCCTTAGCCCACTCAATTTTTGTTATCCTTTATAAATATGACAAAAGTTCATTATCAATCATTCCTACATAAGCATCAGCTATTTCACATGTTTGTCCTGGTTGAAGGGAGTTCATTAACGTCTCCATATCTATCCGTATATACTCTGTACCTTTCTTAATTCTTCCATCTTGAAAATAGTCAGGGTTAGGATTTTTTTGATAAATACATGTATTCGACTTGATACGAGAGATATAGTAGGCCTCCTTATCTTGTATATATTGAAAGTCTTTTAAATGAAAATAACCTAAATCTTGGATAAATAAATCATTCGCTGTCACAGTTTGGGCACACAGAGAGCCGTAAGTGCGATCATGTTGTTTACCTGGACATGTATGAATATGTAGGAACTGCCCACTTAACAAATCATACTCAAGTTGAATTTTTATCCCAGCTGTATGGCTGCATCATCCTGCACCTGGATAAACCGATGAAAATACATCCGGGAGTTGAAATGCAGTTGAACCTAAAGTACGAATACGCTTGAAAACAGAAGTGTATGGAGAAGAAATCGGCATAGATGTGGCCAATTTTTTGTTTAGTAGTTCGGCTAGTAGGCGTTGTAAGAGTTGGACGGTCGCCTCATTAAATCGTTGATTCAGTCCCTCAGGACTGATAAGTACTTCTGTTGATGCTTCTAAACAGCTAGATAACTGAGTTAAAGAAGTCATAGCTATATTTTGGCTCAACCATACACATAAAGCGACTAAATCTTTTGCCTGATACTTACTAGTTCGTTGTACAAAACCAACATCTCTAGCAAGATTCCGTAAGGTATTTGAAGATAAAAAACTTTGAATCTCTTGAGCAAATAGTTGTAATTCGTCAGACACAGAAACAGACATAAAAAACACCATCCTTTCCTATGATTCTACAGAAAGAATAGCGTATTTTTTCATTATAGGGGGGCATTTCTTTTTATTAACTTGATAGCGATAGGGTACCGCCGCATGTCCATCAAATTAAGAACTTGCTTTACCCCCAAAATTTTTTTCAGAGTAAATTTTTTTTTTTGAACCAGAAAGGTATATTTTTAACTATAAAAACTATGACAAAATTTATCCGGTTTTCCTTTTTGCCTACTTGCTAAATTCAGCAAGTAAAATATTTTTATAAGGATCAGGACTGTTAGCGCTACGCATACTGTTCAAACTGACGGCCAACGTATGCTTACCGCCAAGTGTACCTCCAGCAAAAGTGCTAAATCCTGGAATGTCACCCGAGTGTCCCCATATCGTGACACCGCTTTGAAGCTTAGTTTCATAGATTCCAAGACCATATCTCCCGATTTCAGCTCTTCCTGTAGGAACTGTAGTAAGCATTTGTTTTAGCTGCTGTTCTTTCAGTAATTTGCCACCGAGCAAGTAAGAAAAGAATTTGTTTAAGTCGTCAGCAGTAGAAATCATCTCTCCAGCCGAGCTACCTATACTTGGATTAAAATAAGTAACGTCTTTTAGCTCATTTGCTTCGTCTGGTTGGACATATCCACGGGCATGCTTAGTGCCTGGAATTACGCTTGAATTACCAGGTAGGAATGTATTCGACAATTCAAGCGGTTCAATAATCCTATTTTCAATCTCCTCCGCATAACTGTTTCCGGTTACTTTTTCAATAAGGATACCTAGTAATACGTATCCTGTGTTTGAATAAGACCAGCCCTTTCCTGGGGCAGAGTCTGGCGGCATCGAAAGTCCAATCTTCACTAGCTCTTCAGCGGTATACAATCTTTTTGTACGCGTAAAATCAGCTTCTTTTGATCCTGAGTATTCAGCGATACCACTTGTATGGTTCAACATCTGACGGATAGTAATCTGTTTAGCATCATATCCATTTCCTTGAATGATACCAGGTAACCATTTTTCAATGGAGTCGTCTAGATTCAGGCGGTTCTCTCCAGCTAATTGAAGTAAAACCGTCGCGATGAACGTCTTCGTCACACTACCAATGCGAAAGCGAAAATCTGTTTTCATTGGTTTCTTGTTGCTAAGATCCGCTACCCCAGCGGCATAAGCCCACGTTTTTCCACCCTCAGAAGTTTTAGCAAGTATCCCCGGGAATCCAAGTTGCAATGTATCCCGTATTGCTTGCTTGACGGCAGTACGATCTCGTTGAGTACTTGTTTGTAACGAACTAGATACACTTTGAGTAGGCTCTGCTTTTACAATTGAGGTTGGCGTTGTGTATAACAGGGAACTTCCAGCTATTAAAAGGGCAAGACTTGCAAATGTAATTTGGCTACGTGTTTTCATAAGGTATTCCTCTTCTCTATTTATATTGTATAGTTAGTTGCTTGCTGTTTCGTATTAACCACACAGCTATTATCTCCACCAATGACAAAAGATCAAAATTGAATTCGTAATCATATTCATAATTATTATTTTTACAAACGCCATTCTGTCCTAAGTAAGTCCCTCTTTTTCCATATGTATGTTAACCCTAGAAATTACTTCTTTTCCTTGAAACACTCTTGTTACTGGTTTGTTTTTCATAAATAGGTCATACCTGTTTCCCCTTTCACGCCTCTTTATATTTTTATCATACACAATGAAAATCTCCCCTCCTCATTTATTGTTAATGCGTTAAAAACTGCTCTTTGATACTAAGTGTTTTTCTGTCACATACGGTAGTGTCAAAATGTCATGATTTCTATGACATAGCTATTAATATAGCCGTATCCCACTCAATTTTTGTTGTTCTTTATAAATATGACAAAAGTTCACTATCGACTATGACTCGCCGCTTGCTACACTCTGTTCATACGCTAACGAGCCGCTAACTCGTTGTGCTAACAAAAAATTTCAATTAAATAAAGGAGCGTACAAAAATGAAACAAGCAATTAACAAACTGGGGATCGTTACAATTCTTCTTTCTTCTTCAACCATGATTTCTGCATGTTCCCAACAATCATTAGAAGCAGAAAAATCAAAACCAGCGGCATCCACGACTAATATCCAAATGACGAAAGGACTCAATAATAAAAAAGAAATAGAATCTTTTGCTGATCCGTTATTTGAAGAAAAAATGAAGAAGTACAATGTGAACGGTTCTAGTTTTGTCGTCGTTCATGATGGAAAGGTCGTTGTCAATAAAGGGTATGGATATGCCGATAAAGAAAAGAAAATCCCCGTTACTAAGGACACGGTCTTTCAAATTGGTTCCGTCTCGAAAACTTTTACTGCTTTGGCTGTGATGCAGCAAGTCGATAAAGGAAAGCTTAAACTAGATCAAGACGTACAAAAATATCTTGGTGGATTACAAATACCTAATCAAACAGGGAAATCTCTTACCCTGTTTGATATGCTCACTTATACCAGCGGGGTAGATTTTCCCGATCTCACGAATATAACCGGACCTGAATACGTTCATAATAGTATACCAATGAAAGAATTTTTCTCTAATCATATGCCAACTGTGGTACGGCCACCGGGTGAAGTTTATACGTATGACAACGTCTCATTTGCGCTCGCAGGGTTTGCAGTAGAGAATGTTACTAACAGCCCTTTCTCGAAATATATGGAAAAGAATATTTTCAAACCATTAGATATGAAATCTACAAGCATGAGCTTTACGCCTGACCTTCTCGAAAGAATGGCTACACATTACGGTCCCACTGGCGATCCGATTCCAACAAGTGGGAGCGGTTTAAGGGATACACCACAAGGAGGCATTTTATCTACTGCGGAAGACATGTCAAAATACATGATTATGCAACTACAGAAAGGAAAGTTTAAAGACAAAGAAATTGTAAGTAAAAAAAGCATGGATATGATGCATGACTATCAAGTTTTTGATGATAAGACGACTCCTGTTGCGACAATTGGATTTGAAACGCCTTTTAATAAATTTGCTAACGGTCAACACGTTGTAATAAAAGGGGGAAGCATGCCTGGACATCAATCAATGCTGATTTTAGTGCCTGAACAAAAAACAGCATTTTTCATGTCTTACAATAATGATTCAGTGATGAGTATAGACATATATGAAACTCTCATGGATCACTATTTCCCTGCTAAGAAGAATGAAGTAAAAACAAGTTATCTCCCTTTAGAGGAAAAAGAAGCTCATAAATACTTGGGCTTATTCCAAAATACGCGTTTCGCTGCAATGCGCACTCATTTTAATTATGAAAATGGGAATTTGGTTATGGAGGGTGGTACAACGGGAAAACAAGTTCTCAAAATGATTCATCCGTTGTTATTTGAAGATTCGGAAGGCAACAAGGTTGCTTTCAAAAAGAATTCGGCTGGAGAAATCGCATATTTTCACTACAACTCTCCTAAAAGCCTTGATTTTATAGCAGATGCCCAGAGAATTAACAACAAACCACCTTTTGATGACGTTCCACAAAAGAGTAACTATAGAAGTCACATTGATAATCTTCATGCCCTAAATATTATGGGTGCTAAAACAGGTAATCTATTCAATCCGATGGACACCATGACACAAGGAGAATTTGCGGATACGTTGTTACTTGCTCATGGATGGAACGGTTTTCCAGACGAATCCAAGGAGGCAAGGGAAAAAATTATGAATGGAATTCCAGAGTATAACCGTGCTACTCCGATTACCCGACAGGTCGCAGCAACCATGATTCAAAACGTAAAGCAAATTCAAGACTTGAAAACGATTCAACCTGATAAAGCTATTAAAGTTAAATTACTTGATGCCGCAGATGACTGGGCAGTCCAATCGATTCAGGTACTTGCCTCCCAAGGAATTCTTGACCCTGATACTTCCATCAATGCTGACGGATCCTTTATGTTCCGTCCGAAAGATCTGTTACTACGTCAAGAAGCAAGTGCCTTGCTGGATTTAGCTTTTGGCTATTATGCACTACCTAACAAACGGCAGTAGATATTTTATCTTAGATTGAATCATGAAAAAATTGGATGCTGATGAGAAACCAACATCCGGCTAAAATAATACAAAAAATTCTACTTTATAAGATCTTTATGAAAACAGAAAAGATTCTAAAGATAATACGATACATCTTAAGTTTTTGCATTTAAAGAAGGAACCTATTATGAAATATGATAGGTTCCTATTTTGTTATTTAGGGGGAATCATACTTACCCATCAAGCTAAAAAAAGCAAATACCTAAAACGAGAAAATTTGCATTTCTAGATTGCAATATACATTTTTTGGTTTTTGGGGCCATTTGATGAGCATTGAATATCAGAAAAAACGCGTTAAGATCAGTATTTATATACTATTTCGTTTCATACAAAAGGAATTTGTTCATTATTAACGAAAGTGTATGTTAACTAAATGCATTCGATCATACACAGTACTATAAAAAGGCATGGGGACAATCTCATAGCACGATATGTAATTATAATCCGTTTCAGAAGCTTGTAAAATTAAGGAGAAATATTGTATGGGGATAAGAGTATTGTTCTTTGGAGATTTTGGAATTGACGATGCGATAGCTATCATATATGCACATTTAACAGTTAAAGTTGATGTTATAGGAATTGTTGCAGACTACGGGAACGTACCTCAAGCTGAAGTTGTTAGAAATGTTCGCTTTTTACTTAAAAGTGTAGGAAAAGAATATATAAAAGTTTTTGGTGGGGCGGAGCATTCCATGTCTTCAGAAGCTGAAACTTTTTATCCAGAAGTTCACGGTAAATTTGGGATAGGGCCCATTCACCCAGGACTAAGGCTTCAAACATTTGAGAATTTTTTTTGAGGTTCTCGCACTTATTAAGCAGTATAAAAATGAACTTATTATCGTGAATACCGGAAGGCTAACTTCACTTGCAACTTTATTTCTCCTTTATGGAGATGTGATGGAATATGTACATTCTTATTATATTATGGGAGGAGCTTTTCTATATCCAGGAAATGTTACTCCCATTGCAGAAGCTAAATTTTATGGTGATCCTGTAGCGACCAATATTGTAATGAGATACGCAAAGAATCTATCAATTTATCCTTTGAATGTTACACAATCGGCTATCGTAACACCAGAAATGGTCAATTATATTCAATCTAAAGGAAAAACTAAGTTTTTAAAGCCTCTTTTAGACTATTACTATTATCAATTTTATCAAAAAAAAGTTCCTGGAATACAAGGTAGCCCGGTTCATGATGCGCTCACTTTGATTGCGATTAATCGTGATGATATTTTTACGTACCATCAATCAGCAGTGACTGTTAATGTACTTGATACTGTATGAGGGCAAAGTATAGGAGATTTTAGATTTACTTTTGAACCAGAAACATTCGGTAATCGTCCAAAACATAGGATTGCAATACAAATGAATTATGAACAGTTTTTTAAGGAGTGTATGACTGTAACGACTGGCGACCTATTTTAGTGAATACCCTTGTCCATCAAGCTAAGAAAAGCAAATACCCCCAAACGAGAAAATTGACATGTCCAGATGAAAATGTACAATTTTTTGTTTTAGGGGCGTTATAAAGTTTTTAAGTTGATGTGGGGTATCACCAATTAAATTTTTACGAGCAGTAATACGCCCTTATAATGATGATATATTAAACCACTCAACTTCATTTTCTTTTTATTGATGGGATTGCGCATTTGAAATTGCATTATATAAAAACTGTGCATACTGTTCACGTGTTACGTTCATATCCGGAGCAAATTCCCCTTCTCCAACTCCTACTGCAATATGGTTCGATTGCACGGCACTAATCGCATCTTTTGCCCATGAATTTGCTGGAATATCGTTAAAATTATGCGGCGCCTTTACATCTAATCTAAATGCTTTCTTAATAACTTGTGCCATTTCTGCACGTGTTAATGTAGCTTTCGGTCTAAAGTTTCCTTGATCATCTCCTTGAAAAATTCCTAGCTTAGTTAAAGCTAATATTTCCTCAGGAAACATTGTTGAATTTCCATCGATATCTCTGTATGGATTTTCATATTTATCTTGTTTTTCTATATGCAAAGTACGGTAAATTAATGCAGCTACTTGTTCACGTGTTACATTATCACCCATACTAAATATCCCATTTCCATAACCTGCAATAATTCCTTTACTCGCTAAATCATGAATTGCATGAAATGCCCAGTGTTCTTGTGGGACATCCTTAAATGTAGTTCTATTTACTCCTGCATCGATTTGCAAATCATTTTTTATTACATCCCATTTTATTTTTTCTGTTCCTAATTCATAATTCTAATGGTGTGGGGTGTATATTTCTCCGTAAAAGTAACTTATTTTCATCTTTTTAAACAATTTATTATATTATTTTCATCTAATTAGGCACAGAAACAATTTAAAAATTCTTACTACTTTTTTAGGAAAAACGTTTTTAGGGTACATTTTAAAATAGCTCTTTTTCTTTAAAATGTTTCTGTGCTTAATATTTAAAATATCTTATGTCAAAATTCCCCGCAACTAATATGTTAAATGATTTATAATTATATATAATATGGAATATTATAGTTAAATATTCCATATTATAATCTATTAAATATAGCGTATTTAACTTATTATGAATTGATTTGTTAGTCTAAGTATGAATTATTAAGTATGTTTTGTTTATAATTGTCACAATATAATTTTATATTCGACGTTTTAATTACTTATAGAACATTTACATATGTTATAACTGTTATTTATGAGATAAAGAATCTCTTTACATATAAGATTTACTTAATTTAGATTTTTTCTCTCTCAATCATTTTGTCGAAAAAAGTCGGATTTTTATATTTTTTCTTTATTTTTTATTGTAAACGTTTTATTTTCGTGTTACCATCTTAATCAAACAATAGATAGTAACAAACTTAAAATATTTCTTTCCATTAGACACATATAAACGTTCGGTAACAACATGAAAATATGGCCAAAGAAAAATGAACTACATGTTAAAATATTCAATGGGATTTTTACCACCTAATTTTTCTGTTAATTCAGAATTTACACCTTTAACATTTTGTCCCTAAACAAAATTTACATTTTAGCGTGGAAAACCCAAAAAACTAAATCACCCACCCAAATTAATAAATGAAATGTCTGTTTATATCTAGTAATAAGTCATGAGAAAATGATTTCTTCCCTAAGAAAACTGAGCCAATTAATAAAAAGCATCTAAATTACTATCTATTGTTGATTACATATTTACCAACTATAAAAAAGAACCTACTGAAGGTTCTTTTTTATTTTAACGAATTCCCCGAAATAATTCTCCTTCCTCAAGCGTGTGAAGGGCGTAGCCCAACGGTAGGTGGGAGATGAATTTCGGTTTGGCATAGCCAAAAACTTTTGATAAACTAGCTATATGAAGTTCTTTGATAACTTGATATATGAGGTTGCAGGAAGAAAATAGAGTGCGAAAACCAAGCCATTCGGTTCCTGCGTAAAATATCAACCGTACCAAAAGAGCGTCCAAGCGTTGGACATCTAGGGATGGAACACCCCGAAGTAACGCTCTGGGAGACAAAAGGGTACTTTCGTCGTGGAACTGAGAAGCTCCCACTTCAAGCTTTGCTAAGTGGCGAGTAGTTCACTCATTAATATTTCAATTATTGATAATCATTGGTGTTGAATCTTTATCTCTTCAGCTTCAATCAAGTATTTTCATCCTTTTTTATAAAAAATTGTTTCATGCGATCCTATTTATTCTTAACATGCCTCTTTAACCTTTCAAACCTTCCACTCTTACATGAATGTCCCTCATCTTTTCATCCAAAGATTTTGCAGTTTTGGCCGCGTCTATAAGCTCTTGCTCCAGATAGAAAGGGATTTTTTTGTCATACTTATAATAAATTTTATGTTCTAGGCTAGCCCAAAAATCCATCGCTAAGGTTCGAAGCTGTATTTCAACATAAACAGTCTCTACTTTTTGGGATAGTGTTACAGGTATTTGTACAATTACATGTAAACTCTGATACCCATTTGATTTTGGATTTTCAATATAGTCTTTCACCTGTACAATTTTAATATCATTTCGTTTGGATAGCTGAGAATATATATCATAAATGTCATTTACAAAAGAACAAATGATTCTCATACCTGCAATATCATACAACTGTTCTCTTGAGTTTGACATTGTAGGAGAAATTCCTTTTCTATCAAGTTTTAGTTGAATACTTTCGAATGATTTAAGTCTCGTCTTAATATGCTCAATTTGATTATGGTTTTTTAAATACTTTGCTTCTTCAGCTATTATATTAATTTTGGTTGTCATTTCATCTAAAGCAAACTTATATGGTAGTAAAAATTGACCCCATTTTCTTACATCTTCCATGTTAATCCCCCTCTTATTTCAACTTTTCACATGTATTGTTCAATTGAATCAATCACATTAAAAACGTTCATCAGATAGACAGAAAGAAGATGCCTTAACTCTAAAAATTCTTCATTTTTTAAACAACTAATTTATGTTCTCAAGTCGATCATCTACTTGATTTGAAATTGGAACTGTTGTTCTTTTAAGAAAGAACGATAGAATAAATGCTACACCAGCAATAACAGCTGATACTAAAAATGCATCATTGATTCCTGAAATAGTTGCTTCCATGGAGATGTGCTGCTGTATTTTTGCTAAGGCTTCACCAGTAGGTGCATTTGTTAGCTTATTTATAGCATTAGACATCATTTCTTCTACATGTATTGCTGTTCGATTAGACATAATTGTAACGAGTAGGCTACCACCGATTGCTCCTGAAACCTGTTGAATCGTACTATTCATTGCTGTTCCGTGTGGTGTAAATTCTGGTGGTAATTGATTTAAACCATTCGTCATAATCGGCATCATAACCATTGAGATACCAAGCATACGAGTTGCATATAACACAACTAAATGTGTATACCCAGTGGATCCCGTTAGTTGACTAAATAAAAATGTTGTAACGATTACAATAGCTAAGCCAATAAACGCCAACAATTTCGGACCATATTTATCGAATAATTTTCCTGTAATAGGCATCATAATCCCCATGATTAATGCGCCAGGTAACATTAGTAAACCAGAATCCATTGCGGAAATACCACGGATATTTTGTAAATAAATCGGTAATAACAGCATGGCAGAGAACATCGCCATGTTTAAAGCCACTGAAATAATTGACGATAAAGCAAACATTGGGTATTTATATACTCTAAAGTCGAGCATAGGCTCATCAAGATTAAATTGACGAACAATTAACCCTACCAACGATGCTAGTCCAATAATAATGGTTAAATAAACATTATGTGCACTCCATCCACTGTTACCAGCAGAGCTGAATCCATATAAAATACCACCAAAAGCCAAGGCTGATAAGACAACCGATAATCCATCAATACTGTCATTGCTTTTTTCTTTGTGATCATGTAATTTAAAGTATCCCAAAATCCAGACTAAAGCCATTATAGGAGCCATCATTAAGAAAAGTACCGGCCAATCATAATGTTGGATAACCCACCCCGATAATGTTGGTCCAATAGCAGGTGCAAAAATCATTACTAAACCAAAAAGCCCCATTGCTGATCCACGTTTTTCAGGTGGAAATGTTGTATATAAAACATTCATTAGTAGTGGCATAATTAAAGCCGCTCCTGAAGCTTGAATCATACGAGCCGAAAGTAAGACTGAAAAACTTGTTGCAAATCCACCTATTAATGTACCAATTGTAAACAACCCCATAGAGGTTAAAAATAATCGTCTAGCCGTATATTTTTTTATTAAAAATGCAGTAGTGGGAATTAAAATTCCATTTACTAGCATATATCCTGTCGATAACCATTGTACGGTTGAAGCACTCACATCAAAATCCTTCATGATAGATGGTAAAGCTATATTAAGCAATGTATTACTTAATAACGCTACAAATGCTCCTATCATTAAAATCGCTAATAAGCTAAAAGAAGCTTTTGTTTGTTTTTCTTTCATGTATATGCCCCCTCTGTACTATCGGTTTATTTTTATACCTCAAGTCCAACAAGGTTAATGATATCTCATTAGCAATTAATTATCAACAAAAATGTACCGATTGTCCAAAATTGTACTAGTTGCATTTTATTTGTTACAATATATTTATTAATATAAGAGCATTACCTCTAAAGGAGCTTAGAATATGAATAAGAAGAAAAGAGACGTTTTAGATAAAGCACATGAGCTATTTATAGAACAGGGATATCACGCGACATCTATTCAAGATATTTTAAATCATAGCAATATTTCCAAAGGTTCTTTTTATAATTATTTTTCTTCCAAAGGAGAACTATTCAAAGCTGTATTTAAACTTATCCAAGAAGAGATGCAAGTGGAAAGAGACAAATTACTTATTGGAGAAGATTGTAAAGATATTGCTATCTATATAGAACAAGTCAGCCTCATGATGGAACTTAATAAAAAAAACAAGTTAATGCAATTAATTGAAGATGTGCTTGTATCAAACGATCCAGATCTCATACAATTTATTAAGCAGTCTAAATACTTATTTTTAAGTTGGGTGTATAAACGCTTTACAAATATTTTCCCCGAGGATAAATCAAATTATTTAGTGGATTGTGCGGTTATTTTCATAGGTATGATGCAGAATATTCTTCATACCAATAATGCATGGAATCAAACAATTACCATAAAGCAAATTGTTACTTATTGTATGGATCGGATAATTATCATTTTGGAAGATATTAGTGAAAAGAGCATTCAATTATTTACACCCGCATATATAAATGAATTTTTACCTCAATCAGATTATAATGATTTTTTTAACAATGAATTTTCAATTGCTACGCTAAACTTAAAAAAAGTGATTGAGAAAAAAAATGGTTTCGAAAAGCAGAAAATGACAACATGTTTAAACCTGTTGTACTTTATTCAAGAAGAGATTATGTATAATAAAGCAGATTCAAGAAAATTTTTAATTGAAAGTGCTTTAACAACTTTAAAAAATAGTCCAGAAATCAATGCCACTCAGGAATATATACAATATGAACAAATTTTAGGGAAAATGGACTATTTTCCGATTACATAAAACGTGTTTTTTTAGTTAGGGCCTTTTGCTTTTGGTAATGAGTTTTAAAACTGGTTTTTGAGCGTATTTCTTTCAGTTCCGTTAAATCGATACATAAGAAACCCCCACCTCAGGTCTATACTTAGGTGGGGGAGTATTCATCTACACTCTATATTTGAAGTTACAGCCATTATACTAATTTAATATTATATTCCTGAAGCCAACTATTAACTTGAAGTAGATAATCTATTAGACCTCGTGCATCATTACCAGAAATAACTTTGTCTTTTCCTTCTGCAATAGTACGAACTCTTTCTACATTAATTAGCGGCAAAATTGGTGATTGAGAATCGTTCAACACATTGAGCATCCAATTACTAATCCCTTGTAAATAAGAAGCATCCTTTGTACTTGGATATGCACTTTTTTTGCGATAACATACATCCTCAGGAAGTATAGTTTGAAAAGCTCGACGTAAAATACCTTTTTCAATATTGTCTATACTTTTCATTTCGAATGGGACATTCCATAAGTATTCTACAAGCCGATAGTCGCAAAACGGAACTCGTACTTCAAAACCATTCATCATACTTGTACGGTCTTTACGTTCTAGCATAAATGGCAAGAAACGTGTAATAAACATATAAGACATTCGACGTTGCTTCATTTGCAGATCATTTTCGCCTTCTAAAAAGGGAATCTCACTAACTGCCTCTTGGAATTTTTGTTTATGATATTTTTCAGGACTAATCTTCGCTTTAAGATCTTCTGATAAAATGTCTGTACTATACCATAAGTTAACACTCCAAGGGAACACTTCTGCATCTAAAAACTGTTCTTGATGGAACCATGGGTATCCTGAGAAAACCTCATCAGCCGATTCTCCTGAGAGCGCGACTGTTGCGTCCTTTTTCATTTCCTTAAATAACAAATAAAGAGACGTTTCTAGTTCCCCAACTCCAGGTAGATCACGTGCTCGCATTGGAGCTAATAAATGCTCTATTAACTTATCTGATCCCAACTCTATAGAGTGGTGTTTTGTTCCAACATATTCAGCCACACGTTTCACCCAAGGTTCATCGCGATCAAAACGAAGGAAATCTTGTTCAAAGTCTTTTTCATCATTCGTAAAGGTAAGAGAATATGTATGAAGACGTTTCCCTTTATTCCCAAATTCATTTCCTGCTAAACCTGTTAGACCACTTGAATCTAGCCCTCCAGAAAGCATAGATACCACTGGTTTATCAGCAATTAACTGTCGTTTAACCGTATCTTGTAAAATGGAGCGGATTGTTGTGACTGTCGTATCAATATCATCTATATGTCTTTTACTTTCAAGTTTCCAATACTGTTTTGTATTCGAACCGTTGGACGTAAACGTCATATAATGACCAGCACGCACTTCATGTATGTCTTTAAAAATAGCATGACCAGGAGTACGTGTTGGCCCAAGACAAAATATTTCAGAAAGTCCTTCTTTATCTACTTCTGCTTCTACAAGTGGATGCGAGAGTAAAACTTTTAGTTCTGAACCAAAGAGAATTGCACTTCCACGTTGAGCGAAAAATAAAGGCTTCACACCCAGATGATCACGACCAAGCATCAATTTTCCAAACCTTTCATCCCAAATACCAAAAGCAAAAATTCCATTTAAGTGTTGCACACAATCTTCTTGCCATTCTAAGTAAGCATGTAGTAATACTTCTGTATCTGACTTAGTCTGAAATTCATGACCTTTCTCCTCAAGTTCTTTACGTAATTCTTGATAGTTATAGATTTCTCCATTGAACGTAAGGCCAATCGTATCATTTCCATCTTTATACAGCATAGGTTGAAGGCCACCTTCAGGATCAATGACGATGAGACGTCGATGACCCAATGCCGCTCGTTTTGAAAACCAAAACCCCTCTGCATCAGGTCCTCGGTGAATAATAGCATCTGTCATTTTTTTTAACGTTTCTTGTTGATCTGAAAGGTCTTTAGACCAGTCTATCCATCCTGCAATTCCACACATAGTGTCTACCTTCTCTCAAATAGTATAGAAATCGACTAAAACCAAGCATTGGTCGATTTCCCACAAAAAAATCCGACTAAAAATACATTTTAGTCATGTTTATATAATAAAATGAATTGAATAAAAAATCAAATTATTCACCCAAAAAAGAATTTTTCACCTCCCTTCACCTGAATTCTAAACATTCAATTAAAAAAATACTATTCCAAACTTTCATTTTTATCTTCAGCGTATAAAATTCTATTTCTTCATGGCATACTCTGGGTATACTTAAGTGAGTAGCATAGGAATAATATATGATATTCTATAACAAGCAAATAGGGGATTTTCTATTAGAAGCTACAAGTAGAATGATAGCGAATTTAATTAAAGAAAGCTTCGCTAAATATTTCAAGGATAGGGTGTAGACAATGATAAAATTAGAAAAAGAAAATAAAAAGATAAAAATTATTCAATCAGCCACAATACTTTTTTCTACGCGTGGTGTCCGCAGCACAACGGTTGACGAAATTGCAAAGAAAGCTAAAATTGGTAAAGGTACTATTTATTATTACTATACAGATAAAACTGAAATATTGCGTGACTGCTATATGCGTTATATTCAGCTTACACGCTCACAATTATTTAATTTATATAAAGAAGAAAAAGATGTTTTACTTCGAATACAAAGGGTCCTTCATCATATTAGTACAGAATACCATCAAGATCCTTTTGTCTCTACACTCTTTCAAGAATATAAAGAGTACCGTTCGCCTGAAATTACAGCTTGTTTTAAAGAATCTGAAGAAGAGGCAATTAAAATGATAAGTCATTTACTTGAAAAAGGTTATCAGCAAGGAGTTCTGCATAACCTACCGTTACCGCTAACAGCTTTTATGTTAGTACGAATGATTTTTGACTATGAACAGGATTATATAAAAAGTGAGAAAAGCGATAAAGAATTTTTACAATTACTAAAGCATATGCTTCTTAAAAACTAGTTTTACCAGCATAAAAAAACAACAAAATAGAAAATGTTAATTTAGCCAAGTGAACGATAACGTGTGTGATTCTAGTTTTAAAAGAGTGTTGATAATTGTATTGTGGGCAATAAGAATAGGAAATGTGAACTCCCCCCTTTTAGTAGCTCTTACGTGCTTACTTGAAGCAGGACTTCTTGGTTAGTCATTACTTTTGATAGCTAACGAATTCACCTAAGATATCTGGGTTATGTTCACGATTTATTTGTGAATTTAATACAAAAAAGGAATCCTTATAATAAGGGTTCTGGTGTGAAAATTCCAACACGCTTGTAAGTAGCCTCCTAAACTTGGACATACTGATACTAGTACTCTAAAAAAGGATGCATATAATTAAAAAAGGCCAACTTATTTTACAGGACAAGTCTGTCCAAAATGAAATGAAGTTTTTTCATCAACTATTCGGAATGGCTGCATAAGAATAGATTCCATTAGGAATCTATATACCTCTTTCAAATAAAGGACATCCAACCTTCTTTATATTCTTCATGTATATTACCATTTAGATTAGCCAGCTCCTTCAATTGGAATAGGTAATGCAGGGATATCAAATTTAATATCTGGAGGACGTCGATTCGAATCTAATCGATATTTTCCGAAGTGGTTCACATGAATTGTTAAATACGGAACTCAAATCAGACAATACTTCCGCATCCAATTTAGAGGAACTAAAAAATCCGATTTCTGAATTATTTAGAAATCGGATTTTTATTGACAAGATTTACTCATAGGGGCTGTTTAGTCTTTGGTTATTTTATTTTAGATTATCTGTATAAATCCATTGAGATTGTTACTTTGGATATTTCTGATACCCACTCTTTCATTTCTATTCCAAAAAAGTATATTTATCTAAAATCAATAACGAAAGTATACATTCAAAACACAATAAATAAAGAGGTTTAAATTTATGAACAAAAAAGAAAAACCTAGATCCATGCTAGCTTTTTTACATAATTTTCGTTATCGGCAATCAAAAATATTCGATTTCTATTATGTTTCCTTCAAAATTTAGCTAATGACTTGTAACTTTCTTAAATAGAGGTAATACCAGTACACCCACATATAAGGGATGATATAGGAGAAAAATGTCCAAACAATATTCCAACCGTTACCATATACGACCTTCCCGCTTAAAACTAATGTCATTTCAAGAGAAGTAGTAAATAGCGATATGAAAAAGACCATCAAGTACGGTCTTTTGGTTTTCTTTATAAAGAATATCAAGTAACTTGCCAAAATCGGATAAAGTCCTATATTGAAAGGTAAGCTAGACAAAGTTTTTTGACTAAGGAAAGGGGCAATTCTCCAAAAACCACAATAAAAGCCGAATTCATTTACAACAAAAGCAACAACACAAAAAAATGAGCCAATCAGAGGTATAATCATTCTATCTTTTTTGTAAAGATGACAAATTCCAACAGACCAAGGTAACACAAATGCAATTAGAATATTAAATAGCATTTTGACTCTACCTTCCTTTCCTTATAACCATCTTCACCTTACTCCTTATAATTTAAACTAAAAAAATTTTCCAAACCAACGCAATATGATAAGTACAATCAACTGAATTATGATTAAATTATAAGACTGCTTAACTTTTATTTTGTTTTCAAAAATATATCCCATATACAAATTTACTTTATATAACCCCACTTATCAGAAGTACAAAAAAGCTAGCCTTATGCTAGCTTTTCTTACAATTATAATTATCCATAAGTAAATAATATTATTGTTGATTTTCTTTTTCTTTTTCACCTACAACCCAAGCTAGTAATAAAATCGAGCTAGTTGCTAAGAATGCTGTGAAAACTCCCATTAATCATTTCTCCTTTTATAAACAGAATTAATCATATTACACCATAATAATTACAACGACTTACCCTATATAATTTTTGTTATTATAAAATCAATTATCGGTAGTTCATTATGTACAGGTTAAACTCATTGAAATCTGCCGATCTACAAAGCCAAATTCTTTATATAGTTCCCTTGCAAAGTTCTTTGCATGAACATTTAAGCGTATTTCTTTATGTCCTTTTAAAGATAATTCGTCTATCCCTGCCTTCATCAATTTCTTTGAAAGGTTTTGACCACGATACTCTGGTAAAACGTATAATTCGTAAATAAATCCTACATTTTCTTGCGAAAAATAATCTTTACCACTTCCAATTAGAATCCATCCCTTTAAGTCGTCATCTTCTTTAAGTACTAGGTAGTATGCTCCTTGTTCTAATGCTGTTTGTACAATCTCTTTTACTCGTTTTTGTGTAGGTTTAAAGGTCTTAGACGTTCCTTCATATAGAGCATTATCTGATTTTGCTAAAATTTCTTCTAGATCATTTTTACTAGCTTGTTTAAGCATATTTTTCCCCCTTTGTTTACATAGTTACCGAATATGGAAGTAATTTAATCTAAATATTCTTCTGCTAAAGCTGGATTTAAATACTGTGCCATAGCTGTTTTCATATCCCTGAATCCTGATTTACAATAAAATTCTTCATTACCAGTGGTTGAAACAAGATGAATACAAGAAATATCTTTGAGTTGATCGAGTAAGCTGCTCATAATCTGTTTGCCTATTCCTTTACTGTGATAATTCTTATGAATGACAACGTCGTATATAGCAGCATTAAATATGCCATCAGACATAGCTCTTCCAAAACCAATGATTTTATTTTGGTTATAGGCAATTGCTAGTATGTTACTAGCAGTAAATACCTGTTTTATTTTATCTTCATCATGTTTTCTCCAACCTACAGAATGATAAACCTCTTTCATTTGAGTCCAGTCCATATTGTCTAAGTTAGTATGAATCTTAATTTCTATATACTTACTCCTTTTCTTCTTATATATTAATGTTAAGTATTAATTCAATGCTGAGAAAGAAACTCCTTTATTGTGTAACTCCTAGTTAACACAACCAATCATTATTGGCACCCTTCCTAACTTTAAAAAAAGAGGGATTTTTCATAAAAAAGGTAAAGTTAAACATTATGTAGATTATAGCACCTCTAATTTAAAATTAGATTCAATTCAAACAATGAATAATACAAAATAAAAAAAGTGGATTCATAATCAAAAAAGCATCTAATGTATATTAGATGCTTTAGTTCTATAAAAATATATGAATAAAAGTGTTCTTATTTTTTAAAAATTAACTAGAATTGTATTGTGTTACTATAACCATTATGTTGTCATAGTTCATTGTTACCTATGTTTCTAACTAACACTTTTACACTAGAACCCCCTTTTTAGAGTCATACTATCAGTATGTTCAAGTTTAGGAGATTACTTGCAAGAGCTGCACCAGAACCAAATCATTTAACACCAACAGCATCAAATGCTTTGTTTACAGTGGTAACCTCAGCCGATTGTGTTCCATATAAATCTGCGGCTGACTGTACAAGGGCTTGTCTTGTCTGAGAGAATGTTGCCGATTCTGTGAGATATTGAGTGTTTGCGCGATAAAATATTTTACCCATTTTATCTTTACCAATACCGTTCACAGTTACTCCATAATGAGTACCGCCCTCTGCAACAAGATACGCTGCTTTATTGATGATCCCACTATTTGTGTGTACTAATGTGCTTTGATCCTTTCCTGTATAACGTTTAGAATAATGGTCTGGATCACCGTATTGTGTTGGATCACTCATAGAACGAAGGGCTTGTCCCGATTGGAAGAATAAATCTTCTCCAATTAGATAATCGGGATTTGAGTTATTATAATATTCGATCAATGTCCCGAAAATATCTGACATTGATTCATTAAGTGCACCAGATTCATTCTGATAAATTAAGTTGGATGAAGATTCTGTTACTGCATGTGTTAGTTCATGACCAACAGCATCAATTGCGGCTGTAAATGAACGTGTTGATCCATCCCCATCTCCATAAACCATTTGTTTTAGGTCTGGATCCCAAAATGCGTTTTCATACTGTTTTCCAAAATGAACAGATGAAACAATTTTGGCCCCATTTCCGTCATAGGAATCTCTTCCCTGAACATTTTTATAATAATCATATACAATTCCGGCATAAGTATGAGCATCCACAGCTGCCTGTGCATTTTTGCTTGTAAAACTGTTAGTGCTATTACTTAAAAGGACACCTGGGAGAAACGAAGTGTCATCCTCACTTCCTTGACTTTGTGCATCGTACGTATAAACTCCCTTTCCGCGGGTCTGATCTACTAAATAAAAAGTATTATTAGATTGTAAGAGATTCAACTTTTTTGTATTTCCAAATGAATCTTTTCCTGTTCCCGTTGTTGTTGTCCCAATAATATTTTTTTTGGTGCTTGCTGTATGTAAAACTTCAATATGATCTAAGATTTTTCCAGTCTCTGCTTCTACAAAATAATCATGGTTACCTGGTTGTGGAGATAAAAACCCTAAATGAACATGATATGCATAGGATACTGTGTCATTTTTTGCATATACTACAAGTTCAGATGTCGGTTTTACATCATAGTTTGGTTTAAAACCTAGTTCCTTTTCAGCAATAGACACTGCCTCATCGGCAGAGACTTTTTGATTTGGTTGTTGTAATTTTTTATCTAAATCAGGAATCACGGTTCCAGAAAAAACGGTTAATACTCCCTTATTATCAACATGTGCAACTTGTGTAGATCCCCATACTGGAACACCACTATATGTTTGTTGTAATCGAACAACTTTTGCACCCAACTTGTCATCTTCTTGTTTCTTTACAGTGAATGATTCTTTAGCACTTTTTGTACCTAGTTTATATTTGTCCTTATTTTCATCAACATATCGAAATACTACATCCTCAGTTTTTGTTGAAGATGGTGTAGTCAGCTGTCCAGAAATAAATTCTGGAGACTTGATGACCTCATTATACTTCTCTGTAGACAGCACATTACTTGATGTAGCGGCATAGCTATGTGTCGGTAAACTAATTGATGTAGCAATAACACCAGCTGACAATAAAACTGCTAGACTTTGTTTCTTTGTTTTCATATTTTATTCTCCTTTGTTTTTACACCCTGTTTTAAACAGAATATTTATATTTTTTGAAAATTATATTTTTATATATAGATTCTGTAAAGGTAGGAGATTGTAATAAATGGGAAATAATTCATATTATTTATACCTATTTACTTATAATTCTGGTTGTACAAGACCTTAAAGTGTTGAGTTTTCTAGGTTTTCATAATGAATATGCAATTTCGCATATCGGATAAATTTTAATTGGGAATCGTTGTCCATCCTCCGAAAAAGGGGTACGGCAACGATTACTTCTTTTTGGATCCACTTACAAAACTAAAACAAGAAGCTGTATATAAAAGGGGGCATCATACACGCCCATCAAGCTAAAATTTATAAGAATAACCCCTTACTACTTCAAAAGTAAGGGGTTATTCTACCGCTGTTGTATAGTATAAATATAGTTATTTTTTTTGTTTTATTTTAGAAACTCCGAATCCAATAGTAATGCCAATCATCATCCCCAGAGCAAGGTTATTAATAAGCAACCCGAAAGTTGTCCCCAAAAACAGTCCTATAGATATTCCAATTACCGTTTTTGCATCACTTTGTATATTTTTATTCAAAAAGGTATACCTCCTTTCATTAGAATTATGAATTGTAATTTTTAAATAAATTCCATATTTATAGTGTCTTAAAGATAACCAACAACGTATTATTTTAATTATATAATACGTTGCTGTCGGTTGTTAATCTATATTATAACCTCTTAATTTGCAGCGTTTTGAATGTATACTTTTTCACGATTTTTGAGGATATCAGGAGATTTGGATTGAGATTAATGCTTTTATTCCTTGAATAATTTATATCTAATTTTGTAATAAATTTCTCAATATAAATTTACTTGTTAATTGTGGTATTAATATTCAAAATTAACAAAAATTAAATTACAATAAAAATATAATGGTTATCACTTTTGTTTACTCCTTGCGCTAAAGATAAGATTGTGTTCCCGATCTTATCTTTTTTCTTTGTAGATTTTTGATACAAAAAAGAGAATCCTTAATATCTTAAGGATTCTGCAACAGGAATATTCTTTATTTTTCTTCGATATCATCTGGTAGTGAACTACTCACCACTTAGCAAAGCTTGAAGTGGGAGCTTCTCAGTTCCACGACGAAAGTAACCTTTCGTCTCCCTGAGCGTTACTTAGGGGTGTTCCATCCCTAGATGTCCAACGCTTGGACGCTCTTTTGGTACGGTTGATATTTTACGCAGGAACCGAATGGCTTGGTTTTCGCACTCTATTTTCTTCCTGCAACCTCATATATCAAGTTATCAAAGAACTTCATATAGCTAATTTATCAAAAGTTTTTGGCTATGCCAAACCGAAATTCATCTCCCTCCTACCGTTGGGCTACGCCCTTCACACGCTTGAGGAAGGAGCATTCTTTCGGGGAATTCGTTAAATATTTAAAATTTGCACCCGGTGATGGAAGATCATTCTTTTCACCTTTCATCCTTACAAAGAGCAAAACTTCTCCCTGACCATAATTACCATAAACATTTGGGCGTAGTTTCAATATATATCAGCCCCTATGTAAGTGGCTTCCATAATGCCAAAGCGAATATCCAATTCGGATCACCATTACCTTGATGATTTTGAACAGCTTCATACACTTTCCCTTGATGTTCTACTTTGTCGCCCTTTGTATATGCCTTCCTTGGATCCCATTTTTCATAAGATACATTTTGATCTTTTGTTTTTATCAGAAGAATGTTACTTTGGATCGATGTATTTCCAGCTGCATCTACAGCCTTCACTGTATATTTATATTCCTTATTAGCTATAAGATTTTGATCAGTAAACGTCGTTCCTTGTAGCGTTTGAATCAATTGTCCATCACGTAATACCTGATATTCTTTTACACCCACATTATCTGTAGAAGGATTCCATTTTAGCTCTACACTGTTAGAAGTAACGTTGCTTGCATATAATCCTTGTGGCTGTGTGGGAGCTTCTGTATCTGGTTTCGGATTAACAATTTTATCTACTTTTTTCAATCCCTCTTTTGTAATCTCATAGACTGCTTTATTCCCAAAGCTTTCCTGCATGTTATTTTCCATATTTTTGATAATAGCTCTGTTCGCACCTTCTAAATGTGTGAATTCAATAAAATCGCCTACTTTTACCGGAACTTTGGCTTGCACAGCATTTTGTTGCTTATTTCCATAAATTTCTTTGTTATATACCACTTTACCTGATGTGTTTTGCACTTTAATACTTGCGTATGTACTATCAAAGTAAGGGTGTGGTACACCTGCTTTTAGATCCATTTGCATTTCTTCTGTTGATTTATTTAAATTTACTTTTGCGAATTCAAAATCTCCAATCCCTTTCAGTGACCATGAAAACTGTTTTCCTTCCAAGATATCATCTGTATTTGGTACATGGCTTTTTATTTGAGTAAGAAGATCCATCATCGGTCGCGGTTCATTCGCAAAAACAGAAATGATACTGTTATTTAATGCTTTCCACTCAGCATCTGTTACATTTAGGCTTTGTAACATAAGAGAAACGTAATCTTTCCATACTAAAAAATTGATTGGTAAAATATTGGTGGATATTTTATAAATTGCAATTTTATTATCTGCTGAAGTCATCGCTTTCGCTAACCAGCGTAATCGCTCTGATTGATCTAGTTTTACTGGATCACGTTCAGCATTTTCAAATAGTAGCATATACGGTACTTGATTTGTCGGGCTATTATCTGACCAAGGAATAACAGTTGCATCATGACGGCTCGATTCACTCCATCCGGATATATCATTTCCTAAATTCCAAGAAGATGGTTTGTTGTTCCATATAAGTGCACAATGTCCAGGTTGTCCAACAGGCATAGCTGCCACTCCAAAGGCTTGGCTTACTTGCGTACCAAACTTCGAAATATTACCGCATACCCCGCCAAATCTGTAAATGGAAGAAAGATTCCAACCTAAACCGTAGAATGCATCATTTCCAGCGTGAATGCTAACTCCATCTTTGTTATGGGTTACATAATTAATCAAATATGCACTTTCCCCTACCTTATCTTGTTTTTTAAGTTCTGGATGTTCCGTATTAATCATATTTCTTGCCCAAGTTAAATCTTCTTCTGGTGACCAAGTATTCACTACTAATCTTAAATGCCAAACATCATATGTTCTAAAGCAAGGAAGTAACTCATTATTTTGATCTGCTAATTTATAATGTTGGTACCTTGTTAATGGATTAATAGGTTTATTGTTTGTCCAATATTTTATAGGTTCAGCATGAGCTAACGATGTAGCTATCGCTAATTTTAAATACAATCCTTCGTGAGAATTTGCATCCGCATTCCAAATTGTATTCCATATCTCAAGTGCATTTACAGGATTTTTTCCAGTTGGACTACCACCTTCAAGATAGGTATTCATCACATCTGTATTTTTCATAGCCCAGCCAAGAAATTTCTGATGGTCAGCATTTTTTTTAGCAAATGTAGCCATTGTTGCAGCACCTGTTTGTGATATGAATTGCCACTGAGCCAATGCTGCTGCAAATACTGGGTCTGCAAGCTTCTTTTTTAAATTTTCTTCAGTCATACCCCCAATATTTCCATTCAGATATGCTGTTAGATTATTCAAATGAGCTTCAAAATTACCATTTGCAATTGCTTGATCCGTCTGTTGGCTCAATGTTTCTAAAGTGAATGTTCCTTGATTGAGTGAAATCGTTTCAGCTGAAACTTTTGTATGCGGAATCGTAGCAATACTTCCTAAAATAATCGGCATAGTTAATAATAAAGATGAAATCCTTTTCAAAATAATTTCCCCTTTTTTTGTTTTTGACCTTTGACTGCTGCATGATTCTCGTTTATATAAAATAATTTCCATACTTAAAGGCATGAGGAATTAAACAGCCAACATGAATATAATTTGGTAGTTTCCAAACCTTTCGCAACTGGCTGACATAGTGGAATGCACCTTAGTCCCTATAACTTTCACTAATTTTACCTTTATCGAATTTCATTCTCAGATGAAATCATAACAAATTTCATTTTATAACGTGGTATTCCCACGCCCATCAACTTAAAAAATTCAAAGTAAGTGGTTTCCATAACGATAAGGCAAATATCCAATTCGGATCACCATTTCCTTGATGATTTTGAACAGCTTCATACACTTTACCTTGATGTTCTACTTTGTCGCCCTTTGTATATGCCTTCTTCGGATCCCATTTTTCATAAGATATATTTTGATCTTTTGTTTTTATCAGAAGAATGTTACTTTGATTTGATGTATTCCCAGCTGCATCTACAGCCTTTACTGCGTATTTATATTCCTTATTAGCTGTTAGATTTTGATCAATAAACGTCGTACCTTGTATTGTTTGAATTAGTTGTCCATCACGTAATACCTGATATTCTTTTACACCTACATTATCTGTAGAAGGATTCCATTTTAGTTCTACACTGTTAGAAGTAACATTGCTTGCATATAATCCTTGTGGCTGCGTGGGAGCTTCTGTATCTGGTTTCGGATTAACAATTTTATCTACTTTCTTCAATCCCTCTTTTGTAATCTCATAGACTGCTTTATTCCCAAAGCTTTCCTGCATGTTCTTTTCCCTATTTGTAATAGTAGCTCGGTTCTCTCCTTCTAAATGTGTGAATTCGATAAAATCGCCTATTTTTACCGGAACTTTGGCTTGCTCAGCATTTTGTTGCTTATTTCCATAAATCTCTTTGTTATAGATCACTTTACCTGATGTGTTTTGCACTTTAATACTTGCATATGTACTATCAAAGTAGTTATGTGGTACACCTGCTCTTAGATCAATTTGCATTTCTTCTGTTGATTTATTTAAATTTACTTTCGCAAATTCAAAGTCTCCAATCCCTTTCAGCGACCATGCAAATTCGTTACCTTCAAAAATGTTTGGAGATTGATTTTTGATTTGTACCTTTTTCTCAACAGTTTGATCAAATAAATCCGTTAATACAATTTTTGCATAAGCATTTGTTGGTAATGATATAGATTGACTGATTCCATTTTGATAAGATTTAATATCATCAATTACGTTAATAGGTTGGCCCGTCATATTTTCATTGTTATAAATTTCAATTTTCCCCTTAAATTGCGGTGTACTATTTTCTTTTAGTTTCCAAGATACATTTAATTTTTCATTTTCATAATATATAGATTGGATATCAAAATCTAGTTTTCCTATTTCAGGTTGATTAGGTTGATTTAGCGTGAATATTTTTCCTGATCCAATGGTAGACTGCGTATTACCTCCTGCTTTGACCCATACATATTCTGAAGTAGCTCCTCCATCATATTGATAAGTATTATCATGCGTTCCGGAAATATTTTGATTATTCCAAGAACTCCATTGTTTATCTACTAACTTTCGGCTATAACCATTTTTTAGGCGCGCTTCCCGAACATTCTGTCCACTATCCGCCCAGTCTTCTTGAAACATTCCTAATCCATGATTAAATGCCACATTAGCTACCGGAAAGTCCATAATTGCAATTAGATGCCATTTATTCTTTGTTACATCTTTCATCCATTGTCCAAATTTAGTATGACCATCTTCTTGCCATGAACGCATTGTCATTCTGTACCAATTGTAGTCTTTCCAACCATAAGTTGTTTGAACCTTCAGTCCTGTTCCTTCTCCTCCAAAGAGTCCAGCTTGTGAATTCGGAGATAAGTATTCGGCCTTTATTGCTTCTTTAGAGGAAATTGGATCCCATATGGCAAAATGTAAAGTACGTTTTCCATTTTCATCAAACCCACTTTGTTGTTGAAAACCAGCATATCCTCCAGCTTCACCACCTGCATTCCAGTTGTGTACAGCCCAATACGTATAAGGTGCAGTCTGAACTGGTGACCAGTCTATACTAATAATATCTGAGGCAGGTATATTTTGAGGACTCACATAAACTGCTGGAGCAGCTGAATGTGTTTCGGCTTTAGTGTGCGAAATAGACGTCCCAAACATAGAAAACATGCTACATGCTGCGGTAATTATAATAACTTTATTAAAACTTCTCCTAGTTTTCTGAATAATCACTAATCTACTTCCTTTCCTAATTTTTATTATTGAATAATAACTTAGTAGAGAAATCTATCAAAATTCAAGCAACATCCAGTAATTCTTTAAAATACTGCCCCAATTTATGTTGTTCTATCTTCACATCTGATTCTTACATATTACTTGATTGTAATTGGTTTCCATAACGATAATGCAAATATCCAATTCTGGTCACCATTTCCCTGATGATTTTGAACAGCTTCATACACTTTCCCTTGATGTTCTACTTTGTCACCCTTTGTATATGCCTTCTTCGGATCCCATTTTTCATAAGATACATTTTGATCTTTTGTTTTTACCGGAAGAATGTTACTTTGAATTGATGTATTTCCAGCTGCATCTACAGCCTTCACTGCATATTTATATTCCTTGTTAGCTGTTAAGTTTTGATCAGTAAACGTCGTTCCTTGTACCGTTTGAATCAATTGTCCATCGCGTAGTACCTGATATTCTTTTACACCTACATTATCTGTAGAAGGGTTCCATTTTAGCTCTACACTGTTAGAAGTTAGGTTGCTTGCATATAATTCTTGTGGCTGTGTCGGAGCCTCTGTATCTGGTTTCGGATTAACAATTTGATTTACTTTTTTCAGGCCATCCTTTGTAACTTCGTATATGGCTTTTTTTCCAAAGCTCTCTTGTTTACTATTATCGACATTCATAAAAGTAGCTCTATGCACACCTTCTAAATGTGTTAACTCGATAAAATCTCCTACTTTGACTGGTACCTTTTGCGATTCAGCATTTTGCTGTTCGTTTCCATAAATATCTTTATTGTATACTACTTTCCCTGATGCACTTTGTACTTTAATACTCGCGTATGTTTCATTAAAATAATGATGCGGTATGCCTGCTTTTAAGTCGATTTGCATTTCTTCTGTCGACTTATTGAAATTGATTTTAGCAAACTCGAAATCGCTAATTCCTTTTAGTGACCATGCAAACTGTTTTCCTTCTAAAATATTATTTCCATTAGGCATATCTGGTTTAATTGGATTAGAATCCGTACCCTTCCAAATTTCTGCTGTTAATATTGGATATCCTAATGCAGTCACTTTTTGAATGGTATCGTTATTTGGACGTAATCCCCACTTCTCAAAGAAAGGAATCAAATTTTGTTTGGCTACTTTTGATGCTGAAATCATAAATAATTGTTTTTTATTTTCATCAGTTTGTGGAAGTTCATTTGAAGGCATGTCTCTATACAATTGATGCAAATTAGGATAGAAATCCTCTCCATATGCTAACTGTAGTTGCCAAAGCATAACAAGCTTAACAAAAACATCACTAATTTCGTCATAATTTTTATTCGTTTGTTCTAGATATTGAAACGCTTTTGGATAAATTCCACTTTTCTCTAAATTGGATGGTTGATTAAATGCTTTTTCTACAGAAAGGCTGTATATATTATTTTGTACTTCTGTCATATTATAAAAATTCCAGGGCCATTGTTGTCTCAAATGCCCTGCCTCATGCCATGGACCCCAGCCATCTTTTACAAATTTATTAATATCTAACACGTATTGGATTGCATCTCCTACATAAGCGGTTCGATAAGGATACGCATACATATAATAATCAGGAGAATGATTTTCCTCTACGTAATGAACATAATGTTTATCTACTTGTTCTTCGGATAATCCAGCTACTTTGTCTTGAATTCGAGTAGCTTCATCCATCTTTTTTAAGAGTTGTACAGGATCTGTATTAGAACCCAACAAATATTTCTTAACACGTGCCGGGCTGGCCGTAATTAATACACGTTCTCCTTTTAACTCTACTGCATGTGCATTAGGATATTGGTCCAGCATGTTTATTAAATCTTGTTTCGTATGCTTTCCTAGTTCAAAGAAAGGCGTAGTCGTTCCACCTGTTGTGACTGTTGTTCGAATGGTACCGCCTTGTTGTTTATTATAAAAATAAATCATCCCTCCATTTGGAGATTGGATTGTGTTTATCCCCGGTTTTAATGTAAATGATTTTATTTTAGAATCTTCTCTCCAAGAAGCATCATACGAATACGTTCCAATGTATGCTTGAATATCTTGATTTCCTTCTACATTAATCGTTATTTGTTCATTTGGTTTTGCATATAAACCAGTTGGTTCATATGGACTAAATGCCATACTTTTTCTTTCCTGTTGTTTTAGTACCTCAACATCCCCTTTTCCTGGGACTGTATACGTTCTATTTTCTGATTTAACTGACTTTTCTTCTTGCAGTGATGTTGATAATTTTTTTTGCTGCTGCCTTTCCTCTGCAAAGACATCCGATGAAGAAATCATTCCAGTCGCAAGCATAGTTACTGTAGCAGTAGCTGCAAGCATTTTTCTAGTTTTATTTTTTGAATTATTCCCCATATTTTCTCCCTCTCATTTCCTTGATAAATTTAATAGTTTTCGTTTCTTTAGCATGTGCTTACGTGTTAAAACAGTTCATGAACTCGTATTTATTACTTTTTACGTAGCCCTTCCTTTATTATGTTTATATTTAGATGTTATTTTATGACACATATTATTACAACTTTATAAAATATCAATCAATAATGCGCTTTTATGTTTTGATTTGGTATTCTTAATTATCATATAAATCGAACAAATTACATAAAGGTATTCATTTCGTGTGAATAATACTCTAAATCAAATTATTTACAGATTAATAATTCACAAAAAATTAATATTATGTAAAATCCTATCAAGGAAATAAATACAAGCTGATTCGTCATGTATACATTGAAATCACTAAGGTGATTACTACCATCAGATTACTTCATTCCTTTTTCTATTTCAGTTTAAGTTTGTAAGTTATTAGAAGATAAAAAACGTTATTTTTTCTAATTTCAATATTAAATAAAGCCACTTTATTTAATATTGAAATAACTGTTGGTTTGGAATAAAGTTTAATCAGAAATATTACGCAAACACATATTATATGGTAAATAAGAAGCATCCATTTTGAAATAGTATACAATTTTTATAAAAAAGTTTGATCATTTTGTTCTCTGTAAATTTAAGTGCCTTTATTCGGATCATATAATACCATTTGAACTCAAAAAATATCACTGTCCGTGAAACCTAAAATATTCATTTCTTCTTTCAATGAACGCCATGGTTCTATTTTAATGAATTTCGTAATTTTGTCCCTTAGCACACATGCAGATAATATGCTTCTTCTTTCTTTTTCAAAATCCCCCCTACTGCAAAATAATAAACCATATAGCTATATAAAAATTATATAATTACTAAGTGCATTATGAAGTAATATGTGTTAGTTAGGTGGTTCATAACTTTACTTTATTTCTTCTCTTTATACTCTTTAATTATAGATTCCAACGAAATAAACAAAGACGAAGTCTTCAATCAGACCTCGTCTTTTCGTCGTATAACGTATTACAAAAATTATTAGCGGCTTCATAAAATTCAATTGTAATTTCCTCACCGTTTTATGTGTTAAGAAACTTTACAACAGAACCGTTTCTAGTTTATCAGAAATCTTTTGGCTGCACCAAACCGAAAGATTTCTCCCACCTATCGTTGGGCTATCCCCCTGTACACACTTGAGAAAGAGAATTTTTTCGGATAATGTGTTAAAATTTAATTTCAAAATGAATCCAAATTATCACCATTAGAGGCAATAACATTTTTATACCATGCAAAGCTTTTTTTTCTATAACGTTTTAGGGTCCCATTTCCATCATTATCCTTATCTACATAGATGAATCCATAACGCTTTTTCATTTCTGCTGTTGATGCACTTACTAAATCAATTGGTCCCCATGTAGTATAACCTAATAAATCGACTCCATCAGCGATGGCCTCTTTCATTTCTGTAATATGAGATTTCAAATAATTAATTCGATAATCATCATGTACTGTCCCCTCTGTATTTAGTACATCTACTGCTCCAAAACCATTTTCAACAATGAATAGAGGTATTTGGTATCGATCATATAACAAATTCAAGGCTATGCGTAAACCTTTTGGATCAATTTCCCATCCCCAATCTGAGACCTTTAGGTATGGGTTTTTAACACCGCCAACCTGTAAGTTACCGGCAGAAGTTTCATGTTTATCAGGAGAAGCAGATGCCGTACCGCTATTATAGTAGCTAAAACCTAGGTAATCTACTTTATGGGATGAGAGAATTTCCTCATCACCAGGTTCCATTGTGATTTGTATTTGATTTTCAGCGAAATATTTTTCAGTATATGAAGGATAATACCCTCGAACTTGAACATCAGTAAAGAATACTGTTTCACGATCTAACATCATGGCTTTCCATACATCTTCAGGATTACAAGTATGCGGATAAGTTGGCGCATAGGCAAGCATGCAACCTATCTTACTATTCTTTATCGTTTCATGACCTGCTTTTACAGCTAAAGCGCTTGCGATAAATTGATGATGAGCCGATTGATACTGTATATTTTGCTTATGATCCCCTTCTTTAAACTCGAGTCCCCCACCAGTAAAAGGAGCATGAATTACAAAATTAATTTCATTAAACGTCAACCAATATTTCACGTGTTTATAGCGTTCAAATAAAGTAGTGGCAAAATTTAAATAAAAATCAATAAGTTTACGATTTCGCCATCCTCCATATTTTCTCACTAAATTGAGAGGCATTTCATAATGAGATATTGTTACGATAGGCTCAATGTGGTATTTTTTCAATTCGGCAAATACTTGATCATAGAAAGCTAATCCCTCTATACTTGGTTGAGACTCATCACCATTTGGAAAAATTCGAGTCCATGCTATACTCATACGGAAGCATTTAAATCCCATTTCTGCAAAGAGAGCAATATCTTGTTTATAGTTATGATAATAGTCAATTGCAGTATGATAAGGGCAATCTCCATTTAGTAAGAAATTTGGTGGGCTAAAGACACCATTTGGTAGTACATCTGCTGTAGAAAGACCCTTTCCACCTTCTTTATAAGCCCCTTCAATTTGATTCGCTGCTGTTGCTCCACCCCATAAAAAATTTTCAGGAAACGGTTTAGTGAATGGTTTCATATTTAATACCCCCTATTTAACTATTGTTAATAAATTAGTATTAGTTGAGACGGATTGATTCGTCGTTTGAATAATATCTAGAAATTGATTGCTATTTGTCACAATAATAGGTGTCGTTGTTTCATATCCAGCTTCTTTAATTTTATCGATTTCAAATTGAATTAAAGATTGCCCCATCGACACTGAATCTCCTGTCTCTACAAGCTTAGTGTAATACTTTCCATCTAATTGAACTGTATCAATTCCTACATGAATCAAAATCTCGATTCCATCATCTGAGGTAATTCCCACTGCATGTCCAGTTGGAAACATAGTAGTCACAGTC
Source organism: Bacillus sp. NPDC057893 (assembly GCF_042796455.1). NCBI lineage: Bacteria > Bacillati > Bacillota > Bacilli > Caryophanales > Bacillaceae > Bacillus > Bacillus sp. NPDC057893. The sequence continues at coordinate 77,970 of NZ_JBHVNG010000008.1, forward strand.
CCGTTTACTGGGGAAATCACCTCACCCTTATTAGGATTAATGGCTATACCTTTACCCATTGCTTCGGATGAAAATACTTGATCTTTTACTTGTGATAATGGGATGACTTGTCCAGATAATGGACTGTTAATTATTTGTTTGTTTAATACTTTTTTCGTGTTATTAGGATTACTCAGCTGCTTAGGTTCCCCTTCCATCTTTCCCTTCTGTTTTGAAGGTTTATCTTCATATCCAAAGAAATAAGTAAGCAGTGTAGTTCCACCAACTGTAAGTAAGATCATTAAAAAGTAAGGTAACCATGGAGTGGTAGAACCACCTAGTGTAAAAATACTATGCAGCATAAACGCTTTCGCTTCGGCTTTAAATGACCCAATAAATGCGCCTCCGATAGCACCAACAATAATGACGTAAGCTAGGGTACGTTTATGAGTTAAAATTAAGCCATAAATAATTGGTTCTGTTACACCAGAAAGTAAACCAGTAATTGTAGTAGATCCTGCTAGAGATTTTAGTTTTTTGTCTTTCGTTTTCAGGAAAATCCCTAAAGCGATTCCCATTTGTGCAAATGTACTTGCTGCCCACATTGGATCTATTGGATCTCCACCATTCGTTAAGTTTTCGATACTCATTGGAATGAGTGCCCAATGAAGTCCAAAGACAACTAAAATAATCATTGTACCTCCAATCACAGCACCAGTCAGTAATCCACTGTGTTCGCTTAAAAAGTTAATACTAGAGGTAATCATTTTTCCTACATAAATTCCGAATGGCCCAAACGCTAGTACTGTTAATGGAACTATAATAATCAATGAAATCATTGGAGAAAGAAATAATTGTAAATCTTTATGGATAACTTTTTTTAGGAACTTCTCCAATTGTGCATAAATAAGTACAGCAATAAAGGATGGAACGATACTTGAAGAATAATCCATTAATAGGACAGGAATTCCCAAGAATGAAGTTGTATCTCCATTACTCATTAGACTAGTAAAATTCGGTTCTAATAATGAAGCTCCAATAATTCCACCCATATATCCATTAGCACCAAGTTTAATAGCAAGAGTAATACCAATCATAACAGGTAAAAAGTATAAAATAGCATTTCCTGCTGCTGCTAGGATTCCATACGTACCACTTTTTTCAGAAAGAACACCAAACATAACTAATACTGCTAATATCGCCTTTAACATCCCAGCTCCAGCAAGTGGTGCTAAGAGTGGTGTAAACGTACCAGAGATTAATTCGAAAATCATTGCTGTGAGCTTTACCTTTTCTTTTGGTTGATTATTTGATTGAACAGATCCACTATTAAAGTTTCCTACTTGAACTAAATCATTGTACACATCTGCAACATTTGAACCAATTACAATTTGAATTTGTCCTGTACTCTCAACAACACTAAGTATCCCTTCTAAATGTTCTAACTTTTCTTTGTCTAAAAGCGTTTTATTATTTAGTTGGAAGCGAAGACGCGTAGCGCAATGGACAACGCTTTTGACATTCTCCTTTCCTCCAATTCCTTGTATAATCTTTTTTGATAATTTTTCATATTTCATTCTACACACTCCTTTATTATTAAAAATTATTATATATATCAAGATATCCTGAATTTCCTTAGAGATTTGTACTCAAAATCTTAATCCCTTGGACACAAAAAAGGAAATTGGAGAAACAAAAGGTTTCTTCTAAGAGAATTTCTTAATTTTTGATTAGATAAGGATCAATGCTATAAAATGTAGCATCAGAAATATAAAAAACCTGAGTTGAAACTATGTATATACATAAGCTTCAACTCAGGTTTTGCCTGCCAAACAGTCACAATCCTGTAAATTAATCATTTTGATTTAATTTTCTTTGAGTAACACGATTTATATGAATAACAAAATAAGTAATCTCATTTTTTGTAAGTTTTTGATTGTAGTTAGATTTTAAAAGTGCCATTATCTTCTTTGCACAACCGTAAGCTTCCGGATAACTTTCCTTCACTTGTTGATATAATAAGCTATCTTCTTCTACTATTTGTTCATTACGAGAGAGACGATAAGCAAAATACCTTAAATGTGTAACAAAACGATTATAGTTCAGAGATTTTTCATCTAATTTGATTCCAAAATGGTAGTTTACAATTTTTAAAATTTCTCCTACTATTTTTGTTACCATAATGGTTTCTTCCATTACTATATTATCTTGTTGTGCATTAATTACATGTAAGGCAATGGAACCAGCTTCTTCTTCTGGTAGTTCAAATCCAGTATGTTCTTTAATTATTGTAAGAGCTGTTAAACTAACATTATACTCTTCTGGATAAAACTTTTTTATTTCCCAAAATAAAGGATTCCTAATAATTTGACCTTGTTGAAATCGATTAATTGCGAAGTTAATATGATCAGTTAAGGTAAGATAAATATTATCACTAATTGAGTTAGAAATTTGTTTCTTTATATATTCCACAATTTGGGTAGTAAGCTCGAAGTGTTCCGTAGGAATCTCATTAATTAATTGTAATAATTTATTCGATACTTGACTTTCCTTCTCTAGCACAAATACTTTATCCACTATGGATTCATCAATATATTCACCTACTTTTTTTTGAAAAGCAATTCCTTTACCCATGACAATCATTTCTGTTCCAGTTCGGTTTACCAAAGCAACATTATTATTAAAAACTTTTTTTATGAGCATATATCATCACCTTATTAGGTTTTTAGATATTGATTGCTCAGCAGCAGCTACATACTTTAGAGTATAAAAAAACCTAAATTAATTAGAATCCAGTATTTCAAAATCTGGTTTCACCATAATTTAGGTTTTGCCTGCCGAACAGTCACAATCCATTTGAAGTTTTATACCCTGATTATAGCCAACTATGTTAGCGTTTTCAATAAGTTTTTATAATTACATATTATTTCCTGTTTTTTTAACTGGTTTGACAGTACATGTTGACCATAAGGTTCGTAGCATAAATTGAATACGAATCATAGCTAGCAATACTCCACTATGCTTTGATTTGAACTACTCAACACTTCAAATAGTCCGTGAGGGTATTAAGTATTGACGCTCTTTTTTGTTATCATAAGAAAACGAACAGTTCTATTAGCATAGTCTGTTCGTTTAAAAAAGAGATAAGAATAGAGCCTTACCCTTATGAAGAAACTTTACACTAAAACCTTAATTTGTAATAGCGTATATTTTCACTGTAAATTTGTTAGTTGCGCCACTTGGGTTTGCAATATAGTATTTAGAATTTGTATATGCTTCAGTCCTAGATCCATTCGAAATGTTTCCCCAACGAACAGAATCCGTCCCCAGAGAAACATCAATCATAACATTGAAGGAAATAGTAGAAGCATTATCTTTTTCTGTAGGCTCGATAACCCATTTTAATCCCTTTGTTCCTGTGGGTAAATTATTAACGCTAAAGTTTTGACTTGATCGATTTTTTTGTCCAGATAATGGCTTCGATTCAGAAGAAATTTGGGAAATTAATATATCTTTTTCACTTGAGTCTATCCCATTTAATCTGATAATACTATCTATTAAACCTGGTCCAGGAAAATCAGCAGCAATAATACCAGAATGCTTAATCCCACCTTGCTGTATGAAATCAGTTCCAAGTGTATTCATTCCCCCATAAAATACTTGTCCATTTATGTCACGAGGGAAATCCCTCCATTCATTTGTTACATTTTTTTGAATCAGTTTTGGATTACTATTAGTATTTCTGCTCTCTTTTCCGCTTGCAACAAACCAAGGGTAACAATTATTCAATAATGCTGCTGCACCACCCGTGCCACTAAAATGGTTGAGATAGATCTTACCATTGTTAAAGTTATTATTTGCATTTAGAAGATGGGTTTTCACCGCATTCCATTTTTCATACATTCCGTCTGGTCCAGTGCCAACTTCAAACTTATCTTGGATATTCAAAGATTCATAATTAATACCATATTCTTGAGATGCCGAGAAATTTTGTAATATTACAATTTTCCCTCGAACATCTCCTAGCTTAGGATTATTTTTTTCTGAGGATGGTACAGAATTCGGATCCCAAAAATAGGAAGCATTACGGTCTTTATAATTTTTAAATATTTCCTCGAATGATAGCGAGCTACTTTCAGGATCAGTATCTTCCTTTAAACGCATTAAAATAGTTTCTTTAGGATTATCTCTTAGAAATTGAATTGTCTCTTTTAATACATCTTCAAACATTGCTTTTTGATTTACAATTCCATGGTGCATCGCAAAAGAATCTTTTACACGTTTAACACGCATGTCTACATAACGAATTCCTGCATTGAATTGTTGAGATAGGGTCATTGTTTGATTTCTTGTCAAATTTTCATCAATAAAACTTGCCCCATGTAAAGCCATTGAACCATGAGTCCCCGGGATAGATACTTCGCTTATTCTTTTTGTATCTTCTAGTTTTGACATCCATGTTGGATTTTGATAGCCTATATTGGATTCATAGGAATAACCTGGATGACTATCAGCAAATACTGTAGAAGTCGTACATAAACTTGCAAGTGTAAAACAAGTAAGGATTCCACTTTTTAAGATGTTTTTCATTTTTATTTTCTTCATTATATCTCTCCTAATTTTTAATAGATTAGTCTCATAAAATAAGGTGCGTTTTTTTACAATATACATTGCTTCTTTTCCCAGAATAATGAGATTTTCTGCTTGAAAATATTTTTGATAGCGGTCAGTTACTTGAAATTTTGAAGGGCCATAGCGGTTCATCCAACAACCATCAGATTCATACATATACAAATCTGAACCCTAGACATGTAAAGACACCATTCTTCATCATACTTCACGGATTTTAAAAAGAATCGAAGCCACTCATTTTTTAAACAAACAAAACAGAAGTCTTAAACAAGACTCCTATTTTGTGACATATAATGATAGACAAGATGCTTAACAAATTAAGAAAATACAACAGATGTGTTAATACTTGGTTTATATTTATATAAAAGTTTTTTATAACAAGGATGCTTACGAAAAATGGGCTTCTGCAAAACTAAACAATAACTTATTTCCCCTTCAATTTCTACTCATTAAAAGTTAAACTAACTACAGTGGCAATTGATTGTGCTGCTTGTTCCCAGCTTCCATCTATAACTTTTCCAAGCTGTTGACCAAGTGAGTTTAAATCGTTTGGATTAACTGGGATTCCATTATACGCAGCAAGAATTGATAAAAGCGGAGCCACAAATGGTGTAAAACCACCCCTATCAATATTAAATACAGGCTTATCTATCACCTTTCCATCTTGTACTGTAAACTCATAATAAAATTGATCATCTGGACGAAAACTTAAATGATGAGAAATTTGTCCCTTAACATATTTTTTACCGCCAGCTAAATTTACAACTTCAATTGGTTTTACATTAAATTCATGATCGAATACTTTGATTTTTTTGACTTCTGGACCATTTAAAGCAGCATTAACAGCTGTTTCCAAATTACTCTGTGCAAACGGTTGAATACTAATTTGTGACTCTTTTTGTTGGATAGGAGCTTCTTTTTCTGCAGCAAATACCGATGTAGTAGGTAATGCACCTGTAGCTAAAGTAGCTGCAAGCGCTGTTGTCATGATCATCTTACTCTTCATTTTCATAGTTTTCTTCCCCCTTTAAGTTATGATATATAACCTTTTAAATACTGACACCGTACATTGTATTTATCACAATATACACCAAAGATTATTATAAGAATACCGATAATTAATGTCAGAAAATTAAAATGAATTATATATGTATTTACAATAATATCTATCTACACATCTTTTCGCAATTTTCAGATAAATGATTAGATAATAGCCTTTTATAAGATAGTTTATCATCTTAAATCTTTATATATACTCTATAAACATAGTAAAATCATATTGCTAATACTATAATTGAAGCGAAAAATCATATTAAAGTTAATAAATTAACACAAATTTTCATATTCATTTTTAGGTTCTGTTGCAAACTTTCTTAACAGGTAAAAGATGAGAGGGTTTACAAATTGTGTATCTTAAATTCATAAGTTATTATCTAACTGGTGGTGCTCACCATCCAATGAAACCAGTAACTGCATCAAAAAGAAGTGCTCCTAGATTTATCTAGGAGCACTTCTTTTTGAAATACTCTTCTCTCTTTCAGGTCAATTTTTTTCATAAATTGAACCCCAATGATTTCACTATTTTGGTTAAGTTTCTTCCATAGAAAAATTAAATTTGATATGAAAGATTGGAATACCTTCGCATTATACTTATTTTTTCATTATAATATTCAAGGGAAGTAGGCAAAATGCAACATAATAATTCATCAGACGGAGAGAGAATAATATATGTACCCAAAATTCATTGACAAAATAGCACTTTCGAAAGCTCATAAAGATTTATTAATTAAACTGTATAATAAAGAAATTTCAAGAAGTGAGTATAATCGGTTGGTAGATAAGTTTTATCGGCCACAACAGAAAGAAACTATGAAGTAAGCGTTTATGTAAAAATAAGGAATCACATATAAAGTAAAGCTACATCAAGAACACTTCAAAACCTATATATCAAGTAACCATTATAAAATATACCTTTCAGGTACCATGCGGATCGACAGAATCAAAGCGTTGCCAGATGTACAAAAAATAATTATGAGCGGTGAAGAAATTCAAAATAATATCAACTTTTTCTGTTTTACCGCTTAGTATGATGTTATTAATTTTTAAAAAGAAGAAAATGATTACATTTTTTAACTATTCCACTAAAATATAACGATAATTTTAGTGCCCTATCACAAGCTGGATAAATAAAATCCCACCTGAAATGAAAAAATACGCTATCCTTTCTGTAGAATCATAGGAAAGGATGGCGTATTTTTGAGTGAATTTATACCCAGGTCTATTTACTTAATATGGTGACCCTCATTGTAAAAACTAAAATAAATTACATTTTGCAGCAAAATCAATTCATAATAATTAATCAAGAGACGATTATACAAATAGCTGCTGATCCTTTCTATATAGACGTTTTCATCCCCCTTAAAAATAATGAATTAACTAAATTTCACCACAATTAAATGACATAATCACTCATTATCTTAGTAGACAAAAAAGCTAGTTTTGGGGGTACCTCAAAACACTACTATCAAGCTAGCCCCCAAAAAACTAATATTTTAGGCATATAAAAACACCATAAACCATCATTTATGATGTTATAGTAACTATCTTGGTTTAATCATAATAAAAAAGTAAAAGGAACTAGTATTATACTAGTTCCTTTTACTTAGAGGCTCATATTAGGCAGGGTACCATAGAATATGAATCAATTAAACATGAAGAAAAAAGATACCAATCTTTTATAATTAAATACTAGCAAATAATTTCAGAAAAATCAGCATTTATTTGTTGGATATTTATTCCTTATTATATTATCTATTCACACTAGGATTTCATGAAGCGTTTTTTTCATTATCTTTTTTGTATTTAGTCTCCCAAAAATCAGCATTTTTAATGCCCAATCCTTGCGGATTAAATACAGGATCCTTGCCTTTTTTCTTTTGCCTTTCATAATCTTTTAAAGTTAAAAGTGCTGGTTTTTGTAGCAATAAAATAGCAACAATATTAATCCAAGCCATAATCCCAACACCAATATCACCCAAAATCCATGCAGTCGTAGAACTTTTTACACAGCTATAGAACACAGCTCCTAGAAAAATAAATCTTAATACAAATGACATCCACGGACGATCTTTATATCGGTTTAAATATTCAATATTTGTTTCGGCAATATAGTAATATGCCATAATGGTTGTAATAGCAAAAAATAGTAAGCTAATCGCAATAAAACTATTTCCGAAACCAGGGAATACTGATTCAACAGCTGCCTGTGTATATCCAGGGCCCGGTTGTGCCCCATTCAAATTATTCACAATAAACGATTTTCCGCTTACATCAAATACGTTATACATACCCGTAATAATCATCATAAACGCTGTTGCTGAACAAACAAATAATGTATCAATGTAAACGGAAAATGCCTGTACAAGACCTTGCTTAGCCGGATGTGACACTTCAGCTGCCGCAGCAGCATGTGGGCCAGTTCCTTGTCCAGCCTCATTTGAATAAATACCCCGTTTTACACCCCAAGAAATCGCTAACCCAATAATCCCTCCGAAAGTAGCTTCTAATGCAAATGCACTCTTTAAAATCAACATGAATGCTTCTGGTAATTTTTCAATATTCATAAACACAATTACGCAGGCAACCAGAATATATCCAACGGCCATAAACGGCACAATAACCTGTGCAACATTAACAATACGTTTAACCCCACCAAAAATAATAAGTGCCAATACTATAACTAATATGACACCTGAAATAGATGTATTTATACCAAAAGCTGTTTCTAAACTAGAGACTATACTATTTGCTTGTACGCCTGGAAGCAGTATTCCTGTTGCTAGAATGGTTGCTATAGCAAAGAAAATTGCATACCATTTAATTCCCAATCCTTTTTCAATGTAATACGCTGGGCCACCGCGAAATTGACCTCGATGCTTAGTTTTGTATATTTGAGCCAGTGTCGATTCTACATAAGCTGAGCCTGAACCTAAGAAAGCTACAATCCACATCCAAAACACGGCTCCTGGTCCTCCAAAAGCAATCGCTGTTGCAACACCAGCGATATTACCCGTTCCAACACGTCCTGATAAAGAAAGAGCTAATGCTTGAAATGAAGAGACACCAGCTTCGGATTTTTCTCCTTGAAAAGTAAGCTTTATCATTTCGCGCACATGGCGTATCTGTAGAAATTTCGTGCGGGCTGAAAAATATAACCCCGTTCCTAGACATAAATAAACCAATGCAGGACTCCAAATAAGATTATTTAACCAATTTATGAAAGAATCCACGTATCTCACTCCTTTTATTTTTCTTAAAAACTGAATAGACAGATTTTAAAAACACATCTGTTTTTTGAAGCCATTTTAGGTGTTAATAGACATCCCATTGAACTTATGATTAAGATTATAAACAGGAGCGTAGTGCAAGAAATGCAATAAAATAAATTTCTAAAATTACTATTATTGATAAAAATCAGTTCATAAAACCCCTCCTTTTCGCGAAAAATGTCGATTTTTCTGCAATTCCTGTCCATAATAACATGATATTTGATAAAACACATTTATTTTTTAAAAAAATCAGATTATTGAGAAGAAGGCGATACGAAATACAAGATAAATATAACTTATACATTAAATTTCAATATAATAATGTTCAGTGTAAAGATATTTCTATAATTAGAGTAAGACAGCACAATGAATTTGAGTATTCATATCATCTTATTTAAAATAGTATTTTAAGTAAAACAAGGGATTTTTTTCATTTTTATTTTTCTGTATTTTCTAATTTCATATGTTATAATGAAAAAAACTTAAATTTCGACATTTTTCGTCAAATAAAAGGAGAGTGCTTTATGAAACAATCGTTAACTTTTAAAGAAACAATCCCTATTGGACTTATGTTATTTGCAATATTTTTCGGTGCGGGTAATATGATATTCCCTCCATTATTAGGATATTCATCTGGAACAAATATTTGGATATCAATTTCGGGATTTGTTGTGAGTAGTATTGGACTTCCATTATTAGCCATCGCTGCTATTTCCCTTTTTGGTGGAAATGTTAGTACCCTTGCTAGTAGGATTCACCCCGCCTGTGGTGTTATTATCCCTCTAATCATTTATTTAGCAATCGGCCCTTTTTTCGCCATTCCTCGTACAGGCACTGTTTCATATGAAATGGCAGTTGCCCCCTTTTTAAGTACCACCATGCAAAATCAATGGTATATATTACTTTTATATACATTTATATATTTTAGTATAACGTTTTATCTATCTTTAAATCCCTCTAAATTGGTAGATAGAATTGGAAAATATTTAACCCCGCTGTTACTAATCATGATTAGTATTATTATCGTTAAAGCAATTTCTTCACCAGTTGGATCTATTTCAACACCCTCTGATTCATATCAGGAAGCTCCTTTTTTCAAAGGATTTATTGAAGGATTTTTAACAATGGATGCCCTTGCTGCTCTCGTATTTGGAATTATTGTAATTAACGCTATAAAAGAAAAAGGTGTTACAAATAAAAAATCCATTGCTAAATCTACTATAGTAGCAGGGCTTATAGCCGCACTTGGATTATCTATCATATATATATCACTTGCTTATATTGGAGCTACTTCTCAAACATTTGGCACATTTGAAAACGGAAGTGTGTTATTAACAAATGTAGTACAACATTTATTTGGTCAATATGGTCTTTCCTTATTAGGAATTACAATGTTATTTGCATGTTTAACTACATCTGTAGGACTCGTTTCAGCATGTGGGAGATTTTTCACAACACTATTTCCAAAGATTTCTTATAACAAAATCATTTTAATTATTTGCTTATTTAGCTTTGGAGTATCAAACCTTGGTTTGTCTATGCTAATTAAACTTTCCCTACCTATCCTAATTGTTATCTATCCTGTAGCAATTGTGCTAATTATCCTCGCTTTTTTTGATCGGTTTATAAAAGATAAGCAGGCTGTCTATGTTGGATCAGTTTTAGGAGCATTACTGATTAGTATAGTACAAGGATTAGAAACAGCAGAACTTGCTAGTGACTCGTTGCTTACTTTCATGCAATACGTTCCTCTATACAATGAAGGAATGGGATGGATTTTAATAGCCTTACTTGGTAGTTTGATTGGTTTGATGATTTCAGGAAGAACTAAACAATGTTCTACTACCTAAAATCATTAAGGCAATTGTAATCATTGGAACAATGTAACTCTACAGGGGCGTCTGATTCGTGTACAAAAAGAAAATATATAAACGAAAATAGTATCGGGATTGAATTTTTCCTGGTAATAACATTATGGTAGCTTCTTTGAACTCCCCCCACTTAACACTCTTACTAGATGTTTGAAGTGGGGGATTCCTGCGAACATCGATATATCCACCAGTTATCTTAGCAGGCTCTTCCCGTAGTTCCTACGGTAAGAACTGAAGTGTCTTGTACGTTGACTCATCACGCTTCCTACTTTATCTTGGTTTTCGCAACTTCGGCAAACGTGGGACGATGGAACGTTGAAGATTTTACGATTGCAACGATTTTTCTGCAACCATCCTCATATCTTCAGTTTTCAAAGAGCAATCTGTACAAGTATATGGTAGCAAACGTTTTGACTTACGCCATCCGACATTTATCTCCCACCCACCTGCTGGTGCTATCACACCTTCACACAAATTGAGGAGGAAGTGTTCTGTCGGAAAAAGATAAAATAATCTTTGCACATCATGTTTCCGCTTATTTTCTTTGTCATACTGAATCCACGTCTTTTTAGATAAATATATATTCATTAGAATAAGGAGGAGTAAGCATATGGATTTTATTAAAGATGTAATCACTCCCATCCACAAATTCATTGGAATTACAAATGAATTTTTATGGGGTTACATCCTAATTGCTCTTTTAATTGGGGTTGGATGCTATTTTACAATTCGAACAAGGTTTGTACAATTTCGCTATGTTGGTGAAATGATTCGCTTACTTAGTGATGGTGCAAGTTCCTCAACCCGTAAAGCACAAAAAGAAAAAAATGGAGTTTCTTCTTTTCAAGCATTTTGCATGAGTACAGCTTCTCGCGTTGGTACAGGAAATCTAGCTGGTGTCGCCATTGCGATCTCCACCGGCGGACCCGGTGCAATATTTTGGATGTGGCTTATCGCAATAATTGGAGGAGCTTCTGCATTTGTTGAAAGTACACTTGCTCAAATATACAAAGTAAAAGATGGAAATAAATTTCGAGGCGGTCCAGCTTACTATATGGAAAAAGGATTAAATAAACGCTGGATGGGAGTTATTTTCTCAATTTTAATTACAGTTTGCTTTGGTCTTGTGTTTAATGCTGTTCAAGCGAATACGGTTACGCTAGCATTTGAAAACGCATTCAACCTAGAGCCTAAAATTGTCGGCTGTATACTAGTAGGTTTGATAGCACTAATCATTTTTGGAGGCGTAAAACGGATTGCTCGTGTCGCAGAAATGATTGTACCATTTATGGCGATTCTTTATGTTGGTGTTGCACTATTTGTGGTTATTACAAATATTACGCAAGTTCCTATTTTATTCAAAGAAATTTTGCTGCATGCTTTTGGTATTAAGGAAGTTGTAGGCGGAGGGCTTGGTGCTGCGATTCTTCTAGGAGTAAAGCGTGGTTTATTTTCAAATGAAGCTGGCATGGGAAGTGCGCCAAACGCAGCTGCGACTGCCAATGTTACACATCCTGTTAAACAAGGATTTATTCAAACGCTTGGTGTTTTTACGGATACACTAATAATTTGTAGTTGTACTGCATTTATGATCCTTCTATCCGATATGCACAATGCTACAGACCTGAATGGGATTCAATTAACACAAGAAGCATTAAAAACTCATATTGGACCATGGGCACCTACCTTTGTAGCAATAGCTATTTTTCTATTTGCCTTTAGTTCTCTCGTTGGGAACTATTATTATGGGGAAACAAACATTGAGTTCTTAAGTGGTAGTAAGACATTATTACTGATATATCGTATTTCGGTAATTGGTATGGTAATGCTAGGTTCTATAGCAACGGTTAAAATTGTGTGGGATATTGCAGATTTATTCATGGGGATTATGGCCATTTTCAACCTAATTGCAATCATCCTCCTTGGAAAATATGCTTTCTCCGCCCTCAAAGATTATATAAGGCAAAAGAAAGCCGGAAAAGATCCTATTTTCTATGCAACTAATATTCCTAATTTAAATAATACTGAATGCTGGAACAGCGAAAGCACCCAAGAAAAGATTGGATAACAAAAATCTTTTCTTAAATACAGAGGAGTCAATTTTTAGAATACCGAAGATGCACCTTTATTCAGGTCGTTTATTAAATACAGATTATATGAACACAACTAAAAAGTTGTGAAAATAGGAAATTATGAACTTGCACGTTTATAATATTTCAGACAATATCTATCCATTTCACCAAAAATTTTATTAACCTTCAGATGAATTAGAGAGAATACATTTAATAAAAAGGAAAAGGACGTTTTAGTTATGCACTGTATTCAAACAAATAACCTAGAACAATTACTAGAGCAAGTACAATCATATACAAAAAAAGGGAAACTGGCTACTTATATCCCAGAACTAAGAAATGCAAATCCAGATGATTTAGGGATTGCAATTTATCATAAAGAAACAGATTATATCCATGCTGGGAACTCCCAAACGCTTTTTACCCTTCAAAGTATTTCAAAAGTAATTACGCTTGCACTTGCACTTTTAGAGCGTGGCAAAGAGAATGTATTTTCTAAAGTTGGAATGGAGCCAACTGGTGACCCATTTAATTCTATTATTAAACTAGAAACAGCTAACCCTTCTAAACCACTCAATCCAATGATTAACGCAGGAGCATTAGCGATTACAAGTATACTAACAGGGAATAGTAATGACGAGAAGATGGAACGGATTCTTTCCTTTGTGCGTGATATTACGGACAATCCTACAATTAATTACTCTTCAAAAGTAGCCGGCTCTGAATTAGAAACAGCTTACTTAAATCGTTCTCTTTGCTACTATATGAAACAAAATGACATTATCAATGGCGATGTAGAGGCGTTAATGGACTTATACACACGTCAATGTGCAATTGAGGTAAACTGCATTGATTTAGCACGGATTGGTTTGATTTTTGCAATGGATGGATATGATCCATATAGAAAAAAACAAATCGTTCCGAAACATATAACAAAAATTTGTAAAACATTTATGGTCACATGCGGCATGTACAACGAATCTGGTGAATTTGCAATTCGTGTCGGAATTCCCGCCAAGAGTGGGGTTGCCGGTGGGATATTCGGCTGCGTAAAAGGAGAAATGGGAGTTGGTATTTTTGGACCCGCTCTAGATGCTAACGGAAATAGTATAGCTGGTTTTAAAATACTAGAACTACTTTCCGCACAAGAAGGCTGGAGTATGTTTTAACGAATGCCGCGAAAGAATTCTCCTTCTGTAGCTTTAGAATAAAGATTGATCAAATTAATACTATTAGCCTTGATAAACAAGCAAAAAGAAAGAGCGTGTTTTGAAAAAAGATTAATCAAAACACGCCCTTTAGTTAAACAAGAAAATATCCTAATAATATCGTTTGATTTAGTAGTCATAATAATTGAACGTGGATAGAATCCCAATTTCTGATAAAACGATACAGCTTCATTCCCGTACACTACTGTTAATTCAATTTCATATACTTGTTTTTCTTTAAACCATTCCATTGTACTATTCATTAATTTCAAACCCAATCCGTTTCTTCGATATTTTTCGTCAACAAATAGAACCTCGATCTTCCCGCTTACTTTTTTACTATATGCTATACAAAATCCTAATATATTATCTGTTTCCGACTCAATCAATAATTCTATTCTGTATTCTCCATACTTTGAATTTTTTTCATATTCTTTAATGCGTTCCTCAAATGTAATTCTTGGATAATCACCAGAAAAAAATTCCGATTTACTGTTATGGTATTCATGCAATTTATCTAATGGTTTTCTTATTATTTCTATTTCTTCGAGAGTTATCTGTTTATTAATAATTCTCATACTTCAACATTTCCAATAATATATATTTATTTAAGTATAAATATATATTATTTATTAAACTAAAATACTTCATTACTTCAATAAGAAAAAAACGGAATTCTTCTTTATTGAAATAAGATATTTCGATCATCTTTTTACAAACGGTTGAACTTTTTTCAAAGCGGTACGACTTTTTTATTTTATTTAGAACCAAGAAATAGGTATTTAGCATATGTATATCAATAATAATTATATAATGTTACACATTGTATAGACGAAAAAGAAGAGGATAGATAAAGCAGAAAGTATATGCCTTATCTATCCTTTTTTGTACTACATATGACCTCATTTACTACAACAACATTTTTAGACCTTATTGAACTAACGCATGCGTTAGTTCAATAAGCATTTTTTCACAATCTTTACAGAAATGCTGCCCTTTAGTTCAATGAGAAAAAACTGCCTTAATTGCAGCCCTTGCCTCTCCTTTTGTGCGTGGTGGGTGGTACTTCCATTTTACCAATGGATGGTTTTTTTTGTTTTTCTTGACATAAAAAGGGGCAAAATCCCTCAGCCAATTTTCCATGACTTTTGGGACGGCCCCTCTAACCCTTTAACTGAAAGAAAACCTGTTCAATATTGCCTCAGTACCAAGTATGACAGTGTTAAGCTCATTCCCTCGGCTATCTTGTCCCCTTCTGAAATAGAGACTGCGTAAAAAATTCTTGCTGTTCACGCGAGCAATCATTTGACTGCGACTTCTCGGAAAATTATAGCATTGCGCTAAGCCGCTAATCCAATCAGCGATTTCTTGATGTGGAAGTAACTCTTTGTCAATCATCGTATCCACGATGTTTACCAACCGCTCATCATCCTCATCGCTAAAAATGTGTCTACCATTATGAAGCATGCCAGAAATAGCGACAAGAACCTCACGCAGCATTGCGACGCTGCTCTCCTCGCACTGAACCAGCTCGACAAAAACATCCGCACCGTGAGACGCGCTGTGAGCCCAGCCTCCTACTGAAAGGTAACCTCGCAGATCCTTCTCCTCTTTATAATAACGGAACATTGCATGCATTAATTGCTCAATTTCCGCTTGATTGAAAAATGGATTCTGTCTGTGGCGTTGCACAATCAAAGCGATAGGCAAGGCAGAGAACGTCCTTGTAAAAACTGACTGATCATCCTCGCTGCCAATTCTATAGAACAAATGGTTCTCATCAGTCAGAACAGTTAAGAGGCTGCGCAACTCCTCTCCACTGAACCTATTCTCTTCCTTAATCCACATATAAAACATCGGATAAATCAGGTTATCCCGTAATTCTGGCTGAGGATCGCCAATATATTGAAGTAACAAAGGTAAGAAATCTTGATGCTGCTCACCTTCGCGTAACTGATACTCATCCTTCTCAATTCTTTGCAAATCCATCATGAATTTCAATCTTATATCGCTCATTTTCCTATCTCCTTCAACATTAACATAATCTCCTCTATAACAATTTCTGGCTCATCATGTTGAATATAATGTCCACTTCGACTAGCAATCCGGTACTTGCTTGACGTTGACAGCCATTGGAATTCTGCTTGGAGTCTTTGCTCAATTTCCAATATTTCTTGAGATGGCCATCCCTCTTCACTATTGTCAGGTAAACCTCTTGTAATAATTGCGAGAGGGAGGTTACTTTGTTTTGAATGATCAACAATTTGCTTATAGCTTTGTATTTTATCAATCTTCTCACTATTCAACATAGGATTCTCGTAATATTCCCTATTTCCTGCAAGCAGATTTTCGGGTAGAACCTTTTCATAGGCAAGTTCTTTATATTCCGGTGCAGCGTCAACCAAAACCATACCACAGATGTTCAGTGGATAAAGGCTGGCATATAATCTAGCGACCAAACCACCAAAAGAATGTCCCACCAATATATAGGGCTTCTCCACTTCAAGCGCTAGCAACAATTCGTTGAGCTCCTCGACTAGATCATAGCAAGTCGTCGGGACGGATGCGACTTGACTCCTGCCAATACCCGACCTGTTATAGGAAAAGGTTGATGTTTTTTGCGATATTCGGTCTTGGACTTTTTTCCATGTCTCATAGCTATCTCCTAACCCTGCTATGAAGATTACGCTTGGAATACTGTTACGTGAATATTTATTTAATAGTCTGCGGTTATCACAGATATCAATTATCTTTTTATTTTGTATAGTCACTTTTAATCACCCAGTTCAATTATAAGCTGCACACTATCAATATTTCCATAATAATTTAATTATTATATATTTTGTGAACTTTCCCGTTTTTTATTTTGTAACTTCAGCTGAAACCACTCCAAAAGAAATCTGTAGAATACCAATTGATAATTTGCTTACTTCCAAGTTTTTGTCGTTTTAAACATTTCACACTGAATCGCCGAAATCTACTTGATGTTCTGTACATAAAAATAAACCATCGAAATGATGGTCTTGTTGGTTCTGGTGCAAAAACTTCAAAATATCTAAAAAAAGTCTTTCAGACTTGGACATACTGATACTATTACTCTAAAAAAGGATGTGATTGGTATGGAAAAGCAAAATCTATTCAAGTGGAAACATTATCAACCGGATATTATTTTATTAACCGTGAGATGGTACCTACGGTACAACCTCAGTTTTCGTGATTTAGTCGAAATGATGGAAGAACGCGGGCTATCCCTGGCCCATACAACTATCATGCGATGGGTTCATCAATATGGTCCCGAATTAGATAAGCGAGTACGACGTCATCTTAAGTCAACCAATGATTCTTGGCGAGTCGATGAGACGTATGTGAAAGTCAAAGGTCAATGGATGTACCTATATCGTGCTGTTGATTCAAAAGGATATACAATTGATTTTCATTTAAGCAAAACAAGAGATCATAGGGCTGCAAAGCGTTTTTTCAAGAAAGCTTTGCAGTCTATTCATGTTTCAAAGCCCCGCGTGATTACAGTGGACAAAAAACCGGCCTATCCTATAGCGATTGAAGAGTTGAAGACAGAGAAAAAGATGCCTGTGGGCATCCAAATAAGGCAGGTAAAATACCTTAATAACATTGTAGAGCAAGATCATCGTTTTATTAAAAAGAGAGTTCGTTCAATGCTAGGATTAAACTCTTTTCGTACAGCTAAATCTATTCTTTCAGGAATAGAAGCGATGCATATCATTAAAAAAGGCCAACTTATTTTACGGGACAAGTCTGTCCAAAATGAAGTGAAGTTTATTCATCAACTATTCGGAATGGTTGCATAAGAATAGATTCCATTAGGAATCTATATACCTCTTTCAAATAAATACAATCTTTGCACCAGAACCCTTTTTATCTCGAAACCGTATTTTCGATAAAAATCCACTGCATCATTATCCGTCTCAGCATAAATCAATGAATATTTATTAGAGACATAATTAATCATAGTACTACCAATACCTTTACCTCGTTGAAATGAAGATACTGCAATATGCTTAATTTCACACTCTTTTACACTATTAATTTCAATACCCATACAGCCAACGATTTCTCCTTCAAGTTCAAAACTATATAATTTTCGGTTTAATAACTTTAAATATTTTTTCGTATTCTTTCTCAATTTTAAAATCTGATGTAGCAAAGGATAAGAGCTTCCTAATAGATGGATGAATCGTATTCGAATTAACTTCTTTCATAAGCATCCCCTTTAAATCTTCCTATTCATTAGATAATTCTTTACTTAAACATAATTTCGTTTTAAAGCCAACAACTTCTGTTAAGATTAAGTGCATTTCTTCATAATCTTTTTTATATTTTAACACAAATATCTATTCCAAATGAGTCCCACAAACGACCGTTTTCAGTGATTTGAATGTAAAACACTGGGCAAAAGTTTACATTCGGTTTTATTAGAAAAACAAAGAGAACTTGTAGTAATTACTACTGTAGGTTTCGAATAAAGTTTGATTAAAAATACCTCATAAACCCTTAATTTATGATAAATAAAAAGGAACCATTTTGAAAAAAGTTTGATTATTTTTATTCAACTACAGCTCCCCGATAGTTATTTTTGAATATAGTTCACTATCTAAAGATACTTCACCTACTTACAACAAACTTCTACTATCCCATCGCTGTCAGCAGAACCATAATTCCATTAGTTAGGCCATGAATGATAACTGAAGGCCAAATTGAATTGGTTCGTTCATACGCCCATGCAAAGACTATACCACTCAAGAAGTTTACAGGCATCGCATTATAAGTTGGAATGTGGACAATGGTAAAGATTAATGAGCTTAGAAAAATAGCCCCCCTCATACCAAAACGTGTACGTAGCCATCGATATAAAAAACCACGATAAAATATTTCCTCATATATTGGTGAAATGACCGCCGCAGAAATAAAAGCAATAAGAACCGTAAAGAAATTTACGTTTTGCTGTATCGCCTCAGTTTTGCTGTTCTCATAAGAATTACCTATAAAGCTAGTAAGTACCATAACTATTACATCACCAACCAGTAATATAATAGTTAGAAAGACAATAAATTTCCAATCCTTTATAGAGAATGACCTGATTCCTACTTCACTCCAAGAAAGTTTCTTTGGACGAAGGATCATAAAATACACACCTGAAACTAAAACAATCGCTATTGTTAATCCTATTAAAGTTCCTGAATATAGCTCATTATCAAACCACTGAGAATAAATTGGCTTTACTAAGAATTTTATGCATCCTATAACAAATACAAATTCGAGTAGCATCATTAATAGAAATTCTTTTAATCCCCAAGGGTCTTGGTCCTTCCAATTCATGTCCTTTTTCTTCATTCATCATTCCTCTTTCTTTGTATGATATAACCTAACTATAATAGGTGACGTAACGTCACTTACAACCTTTATTTTCAGGGGGAATTAAATAAATCGATGGATTACAGGAGGATATGCATCCAAATGACTTTATTTCACTCCCACAATAAAAATACCCCTTTAGATATGATTACCTAAAGGGGTAAAGCATTGCGACTTTATTTCAAATCTACATAAATCTTTAGAGATCTCTTCAAAAATAAGAAACTTTTACAATATCACTCTCCCGTATTATCCTTTCTCTGGATAGCCTTCCAATCATTGTGCAAGACTCCCATAACAATAACATCGAATCTTTTTCCGTCCCGATATACTACCGACCTTTTTCTACCTTCCTGTTGAAAACCAACCTTTTCGTACGCCTTTATTCCACCTTCGTTATACTCAATCACTTCCAAACCAACTCGATCCAAATTTAATTCATGGAAAGCATAACGAAGTATCAGCTTCAAAGCATCTGATCCGTAACCTTTATTTCGATTAGAGGATTCTCCAATCCCTATGGACAAGAGTCCCGTACGGTTGTTCCATTCAATACTATGAATAGCAACAAATCCAATTAAACGATCTTTATCAATTGTTCTTAGTCGGAAATACACTTCATTTAAGTCCGTTTTTCCTTCTGAAACCAATTGTTCTTTAGTTTTAGGAAGGGCTATTTCTGTATCTACATTACGAAGATATTCAGAATCTTCTCCCCACCTCAGCATAAATTCAACGTCTTCTTCTCTAGGTAATGAAAGTTTTACACTATTCCCGTAAAAAAGATTAGAATTAATAGTTGTCATATGAATCTCCTTAATACTAGTTAGTTTTATATACCTCACCGTTATGTGATAAATCTCTAACCGTACGCAATACCTCAGCCCCTTAATTTTCAGATAATTTAATCTTAATAATTTATTGAATTTTTAGCAATAAAATTACTTCTGTTATTTTTATATATTTACATAACCTTCGAAAGCGGAAGTAGAATGATTTTAATTATTCCACTCACTTCTTAGTAGAGAATAACTGATAACATCGTTCGGATAATTATTTTGATACATGTATTCTCTTAATACTCCATCTTGTTTAAAACCAAATTTTTGTATCGATCTATGTGAGGCGACATTATCTGTAAAGATAATTGCACCAATCCTATTTAAATCCCATTCATTAAATCCATATGTAATAACAGTTCTCACGGCTTCCGATATATATCCTTTTCTCCAATAATCCGGATGAATCTCGTAGCCTATTTCTGTACGTTTATGTTGAGGACTCCAAGCATGAAACCCTACTGTTCCGATGAATTTATTTTCTGTTTTTGTAACAATCCCCCATCGAATTCCTCTTTTATCATGAGAAGTACGCTGAAAGTTCTCGACAAGAGTCTCGGCTTCCTTTAAATCTTTAAAAGAATTCATACCATAAAATCGTGTTACATCGTCACTTGAAAAGTAATCAAAAATAGCTTTTGA
This sequence comes from Bacillus sp. NPDC057893, assembly GCF_042796455.1. Classification (NCBI taxonomy): domain Bacteria; kingdom Bacillati; phylum Bacillota; class Bacilli; order Caryophanales; family Bacillaceae; genus Bacillus; species Bacillus sp. NPDC057893. The sequence goes on from NZ_JBHVNG010000008.1 coordinate 98,932, forward strand.
GTCCTCTTTTGTAATTTCTCTTAGTATTAATCTTTCTGTTTCTAGAACTGGAAATGACATAATAGTTACTCCTCCTTTGTATTCAGTATATTTCGCCATGAATATATTTAAATCCTATGTAAAAAATAATGAATAGAAATGCCGTTCTGGGGGTGCTACAAATTGTTAGCTTGATAGCGATGGGGTAGCACCAACTAAACGCGAATTTCGTAAGCTAAGCGGCTTTTCACATAGAAAAAGCCGATTTCCTGTACGTTAGGAACCGACTTTTTTAGAGTGGCTTGTTCAACTAAAGCTCCTCGATAAGACATAACCCCTCTGTCCCATAGTAGATAAAATCCTAATAACAAGAATTCCCCTATGTTTAGTCATTAAAAACCCACACTTTAAACTTTTTATTTTGTTCTAGTAGTTTCCAACCTGTCTTGTAAAAATATTGATTAAATTCGCAATCAGTTAGACATAGTGCAACGATAGGTAAATCATTTATAGTTTTTAACATCTTTTTTAACAAGCCTTGGCCACGATAGATCTCGCTTATAGCAAATTGATATAGAGAAATGGTGTTTGATGTTTTTTTTCGGTAAAATCGAAATGCTCCTACTACTTGACCATTAACTGTCGCCACTATCATTTGTTTTCTTCTTATAGCTGCTTTAATCCCAAGAGGACATAAAAACTCTTCAGAATAAACTTCACTATTGTTACCATCTAAATTTTCTTTGAAGAAAGACACAACTTTAGGGATATGGGTTATATCAACTAATGCTATCTGCATACTTCGCCCCTTTAAGGTTTCTTAGGACATAAGAGATTTATATATTTCCCCTATAATCCCTTCCATTTGATGAACACCTAATTCTGCATTTGTCATGATCACTGCACCTTTTTCTAAATACGGAAACGCCACCATCATACATTGAAAACCTACTCCCCAACCGAGTGATGTAATTTCTAATTCTTTTTTAGAACCTTCTAGAAACACACTTAATCCAGTCCAATTCTTACCTCTTTGTGGGGTTATCATTTCTTTTGCTATATTTGCCGATATACCAACCTTACTTTCTCCTTTTACAGCATTTATCAATTCAAGGACTAATTTGGCTAGATCTAAAGAGGTTGTCCATAGCCCAGAAGCAGCTGGATATGGATATATAGGATATTTTCCATTCACCAATTCACCGTTTCTGTTATGACCACAAGAAAAATCATTTCTATCCATTTCTAAAGGTGTTGTGTTTAATTTGCTATTTTTCATTCTTAATGGTTCAAATATAAGTTCGTTCATAACTCGATGAAACGGTCTTCCAGTTACATCTTCTATTAGTTGCTGGATAATACAAAAACCTGCATCTGAATAGTGGAATTCACTCTCAGGTTCATATTTCACTTCAATAGGATTTTTACAATAAAGAGTTTTTCCCTCTAATAATTCAACCATCGAAGGGACCTCCGTAACTAAATTAAGCTCAATGAAACTATTTTCAGGATCAATAATCCCAGATTGATGGCTAAGCAAATTTCGTAATGTAACTCTTTTATTTTTAGTTAAATCATTTTCAGGCACCTTCCACGATACAAGTTTTTTGTTTATATCCTCATCTACATCAAGAATTCCTTGCTCAGTTAGTTTCATAACAAGCATTCCTGTTAGAAATTTGCTAATTGAACACGCACTAAAAATAGAATCTATATTTACATTTTTATCGCTTCCTACCTCCAGTATGCCGTAATTTTCTGTACTACTAATTTGACCATGATCAATTAATGTAATACTTAAACCTGGCACATTATAATGTTTCATTCGTTCCTTAATGGTTATATTTTTTAATTTCATAGTTATCCCCCTCGTATATTAGTACCACTAATATAAGCTTAACACGAATATACGTTCTGTTGTATGTATTTGGAAAATAAATTTATGCCCAATTGGGGTACTGACGCATGTCCATCAAGCTAGTAAAAATAAATACCCCAAAATAGTAAAATTGACATCCCCAGAGTAAAAATGTAAAAAATTATTGTTTTTGGGGCAGCATAAAACCTTAGCTTGATAGCCATGGGGTACTGACGACAAAACGCGGATATTATACGACAATACATTATTTGGAAATAAAAACCCTGAATTTTCTACGATAAGCAGAAGAATCAGGGTTTCTATAAAGCCTTATTGTTTAATAATTTTTCAATTTACAAGTAATGTCATCTTAAGCTAACGCTTCCTTTAAGTACATATTTTCACAATATCACCAAAGCAAAGGTTGCTACAAAAAGACTAAACATTTCGTTTCTCATATTCGAAGGGTTCTTCACACGAGTAAATTTCATGGAAAAAACCTTTATACGGAATATCGTCCTCCAAGCATTTTATGAGATACGACAACTCCTCATCACACTCCGGTTCTTCACCATTGTTCCGCATTACCTCAAATGCATCTACAATACCTTCCATGAGGGTTACTTGGATAAATAAGGGCAAGTTATCCAATATTGAATTTTCGATTCTGGTCTCGGATTTATATCCCTCGAGGACTGTTTCAAAGTAATTATCCATGAACTTTTTCCGTTTACCGGCATCTGGTTCAAATTGTATCCAGCCAACTCCGTGTGTCCAAAGACCTGCCAAATCAAACATATACCAACAGTAACAGGAATTATCGAAATCATATACGGTAATTTGCCCGGTATCAAAATCTATCGAATAATTCCCATCATTGTAATCAAAATGGACCATACCGAAAGACTCACGGTTCCTGTCCAATCCTTCTAAGGTTTTAAGGAGGTCTAACAGCTTCTCCTTCAGAAGAGGTAACGAATAGGGTATCAGTTTCTCAATATATTCAGCATTGTATTTGTCAAAAAAACTATACCGGCTATGGACTGGAGTATATCCTTTTGATAATTGGTGCAGTTTCCCCAAGACTTTACCGCAATTATAATAATATTCGGTAACTGGAACTCCTTCCCGATATCTATAATTATTTTCCACAAGCATTTTTCCCTTAGCCTTTTGAAACAAGCAAATAAAAAAAGTATGATTATTATGAGTTATCTCTTCCAGCAAATTCCCCTTCCGGGAGTTGACTACATCCGAAACACTTCCGCCATGTTCGAATAAATACCTGATATACTCAACTTCACTCTGAAAATCCTCACGGATTCTGTCATTTAAGTAGGCGATTCTGAGTATTTTTGCGTCGGTGCCCTTTTTCTCACAGGTATAAACGACATTGCGCCCTCCAATATGCGCCTTAACCGGCTTGATTTCATAACCTTCCAACCCGTACAACTCTGATATTAATGGAAGTAAATATGCATCACCGATTTTAACAACCTCGTTATAAATCATAAATTTCCTCCTAATTTTTTATATTGGTTAAAAGTATTCTATAAATTCTAACACGCCCCTTTTTGCTATTGAAAAAACTTTTTGGCAAATAATTGCTTCTTGAACTATACTGACTTTAGTTTAAGTTCAAATATTCATAACTCTACTTCTACATTAACATAAATATCCAATTTATCCCTATAAAGATAGAACCAAAAACGACCGTTTATGGAACATCTTAGGTTTATGAAATTCGTAGTTATTTTTTAAATTCAACTATCACATGATTCTTTACTATATCTTTTAAAAAAAAACATTGTTATTAAAATTATAATACCTACGCTCAAACCAAGTAATTGATCTAGTGCAATTACATTACGCAAAACCCAACGGAAAATAAATCCAAAACCAAATACACATACACACATAAAACCAAAATAGTTTAACCCTTTATACACATCATTCACTCTCATCTCCCCCCCTTAACTATATTTTACCATTTTAAACGCTGCTTAGCGTACGAACTTCGCGTTATGTTGGTGCTATCCCATGTCCATCAACTTAAGATTTTAAGACATCCCCATAACGAGAATTTTACCTTTTTACATATATTTATTTATGAGAATTCGGCTCATTTTTTCCGTTTTGGGAAGCAATCAATTTCTTAAATCCATGGCGATGTGGCCATGCAAGACCATTATAAAAAAGCTCAGAGCTAAAACTCCGAATTTTTTTACGTGCTAGTTACTTTATGATTAACCCTATAAATGCCAATGTTATTTAAGATTTTCTCCACAAGAACTAAATTAATTATCTTTAAACTGCACTTCTTCCGTAGAACCTTTCAGCGATGATTACATGACACAGAATTACGTAGCAGAGGAACAAGCTAAGGCGTTTGACCATTTAAATGGTATTGAACTTAAATCCCAGGAAGAACTAAGCGTTATGAAAAATGCGATCAGCGACTTCCCTATCGACTTCATGACTACTAAATATGTGTATGAAGAACAGATAAAAGCTATGAACAAGCAGTAATAAGATACTATGTTGTTCATTTTTTCCTGATCGAAAATATGGATAAATACGTTAAAGCAATATTTGTATGGGAGTCCAATACATATTATTAAAGTTAAGGTGGTTCAAGTCAGAGAAAGGCACCTTATGGTGTCTTTTCTTTATTTCCAAAAAGGGGATCGACAGCATTTCGGAAAAAACACGCTAAGAACATGCAAGATTTTATACAGATTTTCGGCTAATACAATAACAAACGAGAGTCCTAAAATCCATGTCAGGATAGGAATGTATAAAAGGATGAATAGAGTTATAGAAAATAAAAAAGAGAATTCCTCCCGAGAGTAAGGATTCGTCTTTGTATTGCTACCAATAATGAGACGTTATGTTAACTTAATAAGAATATTTGTTCATAAGCAAAATTAAAAAGAGTAACAATATGTTACTCTCATCAAAAAAATCAAACCAATGTTTTCTAAATTATGCTCCAAACACAGTCATTCTTACTCTCGAAATTTCGCTTTCTTAATTAAGTTTGCTATTTTTTTCTTTAAATCCTTTGTTGATTAAATCCTCTGTTGATCGTATTACTTGTACATCTTTTGGAAGTTCACTTTCATCAATTTCTTTATACGTTATATTTCCATCTTTATCTTTATCTTCAATAATAAATTGTACTTTATCTGTGATAGATGTCTCTTCTTTTTTATCTGTTTCTACACCCTCTGTTGATTGTACTTGTACATCTTTTGGAAGTTCACTTTCATCAATTTCTTTAAACGTTATATTTCCATCTTTATCTTTATCTTGAATAGCATATTGTACTTTATCTTTGATAGATGTTTCTTCTTTTTTATCTGGTACTTCACCTGCTATACCACCAGTTAATAACCCTGTACTTAAAAGTGTTCCTGCTAATAATGTTTTAAACATTTTTTACTACCTCCTTGTTTGAAATTATATTAAACATAAAACAAAAATCTGTAGTTAATATGGATTATATCTAGAGATTATGTGAGTTTTATGATTGGGCTATCCTTTGTTTTTGGGTGTGAGTGCTGGCTTATCGTGTGGGGGCGAACCCCCACATAGCGTTGATTCAATATGGAAAAAGAAGAATATCTTGAACGGAAGAATTGGCGGTTCGGCTGGTACAATTGCTAATCCAAGTCGAGCAACCTAAGTCCTCGTTTTTGGTCTGTTCGGCTTGGCGATATACCAACCCCCGCCGAATTTCGGAATGCAAGGAGAAAGGAGGAAGATTTTTTGAGTGGGATTCTCAAAAAATACTCTCCGTTCCTTGTATGGAGAAAAGCCCTTATATAGAGAATGAGAAGAGACATACTTTTAAAAGTGTAAAAAACATTGTTATATCAAGGTTTTTTAGGTTTTTTGTCTGTGTTCAAAATAACACACACAAAAAACCTATATAAATAAAAAGTCGTAGTTGTCAAATTAAACAACTACGACTTAATTTTTAAAATAACTTATTAGGTAAATCTTTTAATATTGGTATTTTCATAGCTTTATAAAACATAAGTTTTAAAGCTTCATTTACATTATCTTTATCTCCTGCATAAATAATGTGAGGATTTACAAAGATTACAGATGCTCTAGCATTATTACCTTCTACACCAGATTCACCTTTAAATAACAAACCGTTTTGACACAACAAGAGGGTCTTAAGAATAGTGAATCTGATCAACTCCTTATCCTCCCTTCGGTCCGGTACCGTTGACAGACGCTTTAAATTATCTTCTAATAATCACAACATAATTACCCATATTTTTTGACTTAAAACGAAATAAGACCTTTTAAAATCCAAAATAAAAGTTCTCAGTGATACTTGGATCCTTTCCTTTTTTTAAACTTAACCTTATATAAAAAATCTATGGAAAAGTTCTACAAAAAAAAGTATCCCTACTTTTTTAGATAGGAATACTCTTTTTTGTATTAGAATAATTTACACTTTTATTTTTTTGCAGCAATATAGTATAAAGCCTCTTGTTTACCATTTATTATTCCTTCAAATTGATATACAGGCTGTTGGAAATCTTTTGTATCTGAATAAGATGATAATGTACATTTTGTAATAGTTATTATATCTCCTTTTTTTAAAGATTCTAGAGGTAAAAATTCTCCACGTTTTAATTTTTGGAATGCTTCTTTTGAAGAAATAATTTCTATATCTTTAATCTTTATTTGTTCTGAAGAATTTTTCTTAAATTTATAAACAGGCATTTTTTTAGAATCTGCATCTAATGATATAGTTGTTTTCATAGTAATATCAGACATATCCATTTTAGTTTCTGGGTTAATACGTAAATTACCAAATTCTTGCATTTTGTAAGAAATAATAATTCCCAATGTTAATAAACAAACTATCACTGGTAAAGATATATATTTAACAATTTGTTTAAATGGTACTGATTGTTTATCTAAAAAAACAATCAATAAATTACTTATACAATATCCAAGCATACCTCCTAAGGTGTTATGTAATACATCGGATATATCTATACGTCCAATATCTGTTACAAATTGAATTATTTCAATAAAAAAACTTGTACTAAATACGACTAATAATACTGCCCCTGCTTTTTTAAAGAAATTACTAATTAAGGGTAACAAAAACCCTACTGGAAAAAGTAAAGCAATATTTATAATAATATCTTGAAAAGAAACAAGTGAAAAATTATTCCAAGCAACTCTATATCCACGTAAAATATCAAAATTAATTATCCCTTCAGGCCGAATAATATTTTCACGACCAAATAAAGTTCCAGCTAATACAATAAGGTAATATCCTATCAATAGTGTAATCAAAACAATTTGTTTTTTTTCAAATGAATATTTCCCTTTATATATTCGTTTATACAAAACAAAATAACCTAAATTCAACAAAATGGGAACCAATAAAATTATTATTATACTAATAATACTTAAACTTCCTAATGTAGAATTGATTAAATTCATATAATACCTCCATATTTATCTATATATTATCGTTTTTGTTGAACAATTTAAAACCTTATAAGAATTCGATGTTATCGAAGTTTGATTGTAATTCTTTCGCTCGTCCCATGGGAGTTTGTCAAATCATTGTTTTATATCTAATATAGGGGAACAAAAACATACTAATCTTGGCATATTTTCAATATTCTAAAGGTGCATTTTTAACCATAATTAGTGATTGAGTATGCACCTTCAATTTTTTGTTTATCTTTTTTATGAATATATTTTTGTACATATGCGTTTTATATAGTGATTTCTAATAATAAGGAAGTAAATAATTTGCATACAAATAAAGCTTACTAATACAACAATTGAGCTTTGAATAACGGACATATCCCTACTCATTGTTTGTCCTAATTGGTGCAGATTTAGAAATGCAAAACTGCTGTGAACCATAGCCACTACAATCGGTAAGAAAAATAGGATCATCATTTGTCTTGTCACAATTTGCTTTAACTCTTTTTGGCGTAAACCTAATTTTGAAAGCATCTGATATTGCTCTTTATCACGTTCTAAATCAGTAAATAGACGGAAATATAAAAAACTTAGCGTAAATACGAAAAATACAATCCCCACCAATACACTTGAAATAGAAAGTAATCCATTTTGTTGTTTCAGTTCAAGCCAATTTAAATTTAAAGATGAAAAAGCATAATAATCATCTTGACTCGTACCAATGAATTTCATAAGTTTTTTCGAAACTGCAGTTGTTTCAGGCCAATTTTTTATGATAAAACCGTATATAGTGTAATCTCGGAGGACGCTTTCTTCTTGTATATTTAGGAATTTACTGTAAACAGCATCTGAGACAATAACAGGTTTTTCGATTTTGGAGAATTCTGGGATATAAATTGTTTTTTGAACAGAAAGTGTTACTTCTAGTTCACCATGTTTTAATTCAAAAGGTTTTAAATCCTCTGCATGTTTGTGTTTTTTTCTTAATTTTATAGCGGTATTTTCGTTTGTTAATTTCTCTATTTCATATCCTAATTTTTTAGCGTATTCATTATATGTAGAAAGATTAATGAATGGCGAACCGTTTATCCTTTTAAATTCTGTTGCTACAAGTTTATAAGAAAATCCTGACTCTTTTAATTGTTTTTTTATCTCTTCAATATGGGATTTTTCTAGTGTATTCCCCTTATCCGATTGATAGGTAAATGCATATGGGGTCTCATGTTTTGCCAATTCAGGATTTGCGATAGCCGTACAAACTCCAATTGCTGTAAAAGATATAGCCGATATAATTGTAACGATAAAGAACGTTCTCGCATTATCTTTCATTCGGTACATTAAATCTGAGATAACAAGAAGATTGGTTCTTTTAAAGAATGTAGTTTCTCTATTTTTTAAAGTGTATATCACATATACACACAATTGAGTGAAGAAAAAATAGGTTCCAAATACGATAAATATGACACCCACTCCTACGAGTAGTAATAATTGTAACAAATTCATGTAATCCACCGCGGCGATACTGTGGTGGACGGAGGCGTAACCTGCTCCAATTAAAATAATTGCCAACAAGGATATCCAAACGGACGCTTTCGGCTCAGGTTTTGGTTTTTCCTCTGATTTTATGAGTTCTACAAGTTCATTCATTTTCACCATTTTTGATGTAAATAATGAAATGAGTAGGAATAAAACAAAAAAGGAAATAGCTGTTACTCCCATAGACTTTAATGGAAAGTAAAATGCTAACGTATTCTCTATTCCCAATAAAGACCCACTAATTAGTAAAAATAATTTAGAAAAAATCATCCCCATCCCAATGCCTACTAGTATAGAAGGGATTCCAATCAACATGTTTTCGAAAAAAATTAATCGATGAAGCTGTTGATGAGACATTCCATGTAACATTAATAATCCAAACTCTTTTTTTCTATTTTTTAAAAATGCGCTAACAGAATAGAAAATAAATAAGAAAGAGAAAACAAAGATTAAGTAATACGATAGTTGAAATCCTATTTTCCCAAATGTATTCATTATGGTACTAGCATGAGTCAGTTCGCCTTGTAGATTCGGATGAAAGACAAGTAGCCCATAAGTAAAGAAAATCATTACCGCAAATGTACTACTAAAAAAATGTCCAAGATATATTCGTTTATTCCGTATAACATTATTAAATGCGAGCTGTCGAAAATTCATTTTTGTTCCCTCCTAACATAGAAAGAATGTCCATAATATTTTGATAAAATAACGAACGATTGTCATTGTAGAAAATTTCATTATATAACTGTCCATCTTTAATAAAAATAACGCGGTCACAGTAACTTGCAGCAACTGGATCGTGCGTTACTAACATCATTGTTGCCTTTTCCTCTTTATTTAATTGTGTTAATATCTCCATTACATCTTGAGAAGCTTTAGAATCTAAGTTTCCTGTTGGCTCATCGGCAAGAACCAATTTAGGAGAATGAATGAGTGCACGAGCAATCGCTGTTCGCTGTGCTTGTCCTCCTGATATTTCATATGTTCGTTTATTCAATATTTCACTGATTCCTAATTTTTTTGAAATAGATTCTACTCGTTTATTTATTCTTTTCACATTCATGCCATCTAATACGAGCGGAAGAACTATATTCTCTTTTACTGTTAATGTATGCAACAGGTTAAAGGATTGAAAGACGAACCCTAATTCCTGTCTGCGAAATACGGCCAAATCATTGGGTGATAGTTGATAAGGATTTTTACTATTAATGAATACACTGCCTGATGTTGGCGAGTCAATAGTAGAAATCATATTCAATAACGTTGTTTTCCCACTACCCGATGGGCCCATAATCCCAACAAATTCTCCCTCTATAATTGTTAAATTAATATTTGAAAGTGCTGTATGTGAAACCTTTCCTGTGTATTCTTTACTAAGATCTTTTACTTTTACTATTTTCATATGAGAAATCCCCTCCAAATTTACAAACTGAGTATGAGCGTTGATAGATGATGCCTGCCGACATTTTTCCTTTTTAAAAATACGAATAATTTTCTATTAATTGACGGTCTAGTTTCGTATTTCCTTATTTAACCTGTAATTCTTAATCGAATGTTTTAAACACTAAAATAACTTGATATCGTACCTCAGAATTTTTATGAATGTTTCTGTTTTCATTGTAGTATTAAGATTGTTATTCTCATATTGAATTACCTTTCATTTTTCTTACACGCTTGCAATGTTTCTGAAAATACAGTTTATAGAGTCTGCAGCCATGATTCTTTTTTGGGAGATAGCAAAGAGGGATTTATCATATGCACTTTACTATACGGAACTAGATTTCTGTATAGTTTTTATTTGCAATTCATTGTGTTTTTCTTTACCAAACACGTATCAAAATCAATATTATGAAAGTAAACTACTGGGTATTAGTTTACTTTCGGTTTTTATTAGAAAAACAAAGAGAACTTGTAGGAATTTCTACAAGTTCTCTTTGAGATAATGTAACATCCATTTAGCGGATTAATTCAACATAAAGGGGGCACCATACACATCCATCAACTTAAGAAAAGTAAACACCCAAAAACAAAAAAATGAGCTGACTTCTCAAAATAACTAACTGTAGAGAAAGAAAAATTTCATTTAGTGGGTACTTCAAAACCTTAGCTTGATGGCGATGGGGTCACCATATCAAAAAAAAAAAATTGTGCGTATAGACATATTTTTCAACCACTTCCTGTTCGTTAAGGGACTCGTTATTTTTTTTACAGTTTTTTATTATGAAATTCTAAATAACTAATTATAATAGGTGAAAAAAACGATCAATAGTTGGGGTACGGAAAGGATTCGAATTTACATTCTTTCTCAATACATATTATGGATAAATAAAGTAAAATATGGGTTGGGGTTATGTCTCATGTTGTGTTAATCCTAACAATAACTAAGGGTACATAATATGCTTTCATACCTTTGAATAATTTTGTTATAGAAGGGATGGAGATTTAAATGGCTCAAATTGTTGGTATTGATAGATACCTTTGTACTGGGGCTTTAATCTATATGCGTGATGGCCTTTCCCTAAGTCTTGTCAGGAAGTAAGGAACAGTAAGCAAACACTTATACAATATGAATAGAGGAGAGGAATGCCTTATGAAAATACGTAGTCAAATTACATGTGCAAGTCTGGCCCTTTTAATAGCTGGAAGTTCCCTGTTATATACAACACCAACCTCAATTGTAAAAGCAGAGCCCACTCAAAATGTATCTAGTTCGTTACAAACAAATACTCAACGAGATCGTACTTCCGTCAAGCAAGCAATGCGGGATACATTGCAACTTGGATACCCGGGGATACTTGCTAAAACTTCTGAGGGTGGAAAAACGTGGGGGTATGCCGCTGGGATAGCGGATCTGAGAACCAAGAAACCAATGAAAACAGATTTTCGCTTTCGCATTGGGAGTGTGACGAAGACGTTCACCGCAACAGTTGTACTTCAATTAGCTGGAGAGAATCGCCTGAATCTAGACGACTACATCGAAAAATGGTTGCCTGGTGCCATTCAAGGAAATGGATATGATGGTAACCAGATTACTATTCGGCAGATATTGAACCATACAAGTGGTATCGCTGAATACTCAAGGTCAAAAGAAGCTGATTTTACGGATACAAAAAAATCGTATACGGCTGAAGAGTTAGTGAAGATGGGGATTTCTCTGCCCCCAGACTTTCCCCCAGGAAAGGGATGGTCTTATTCAAACACAGGATATGTATTACTGGGTATTCTTATTGAAAAAGTAACCAGAAACAGCTATGCGGAAGAGATTGAAAATCGGATTATTGAACCGCTTGAATTGTCGAATACATTCCTACCTGGAAATTCAAGCGTTATTCCAGGCACCAACCATGCCCGTGGATATGTCCAACCAGACGGAGCAAGTGAGCTAAAAGACGTTACTTATTATAACCCAAGTGCAGGTAGCTCTGCTGGAGATATGATTTCTACTGCTGACGACTTAAACAAATTCTTCTCTTACTTGCTCGGTGGCAAATTACTGAAAGAACAGCAGCTAAAACAAATGCTTACTACAGTTCCTACAGGAAAAGAAGGAATCGATGGATATGGTCTTGGAATCTATGAAACTAAGCTTCCAAGCGGTGTCTCGATATGGGGACACACAGGTGGCATTCTAGGGTTTACTACTCTTGTTGGAGGTAAACTTGGAGGCAAGCATACGTTGGTCGTCAATTGGAATAGTTTGGGTAGAACTGACAGTCCTAATCCTTTTAAAAATATTTTACTTGCTGAATTTAACAAGTAGGAAAAAAGGAAAAATTTATCGTAGTTTTCATAGTTAAAAATATACTTTTCTGGTTCGAAAGCCCCAACTTATTTTCAAGAAAAATTTGGGGCTTTTTTTGTTTTGGTGGCGTTTATTCTTCTTAAGTCGATGGGAATGTGGTAGGGCCCTGTATTTGACTCTTTTTCTACACCTAGATATTCTAGTGTTCGTTCTAACATAAGTGCAGCCTGTTGATGTGTGAGTGTGCCATGTTGGTTAAACTTAGTAGCCGAAACACCTCGGATAATTCCTGCATCGTATAGGGCTTGTACATCATAATGCCGGCTGCGAACGTATTTACACCGAGAAGGTGAGTGGGGCAAAAGATGATTGCCCAGAACTGGTATGCTAGCTGTTCTTGCAGAGTTTGAGCGTGATATTATTCGTGGAAAGCCTCTTCGTAAAGATCATACGTAAATACAAACAAAACCAGCAAAACACCTCTTCTGTGTCGTACTGGTTTTGTTGAAATCCATCTAGAATTGTAGCTAGTTCAACGTGATTGCAAATTCCGAGTTCGGCGCGCCAGCAAATACAACCGTTCCGTTCTTCGGCAGCTTTACTTTGTTATTGCCGCTCACAACGGTAAAATTGACACATACTCCCTTCTCATCATACACCGCGAACGAACTCTTCGATGGCAACGCCACGGTCATCGTTTTCCCCGCTGCCGCTTGTGGGATCGTAAACCATTTCGCATACCCATTTGCTTGCAGCGTAACTTTGGATGATTGGCCTGCATCAAGCGGTTTTACGCTGGATCCACTTACGTATAACAATCCGGCCATCTCCATATATTCACTGCCGCCTTCTGTATAGAAATGAGTTTCCGTCGTATCACGGCCATTCATCACGGGAATCTGGAGCTGATGCGCCGCGGTGTTCGGACCTGTAATTTTTCTGCCGTCCCAATAGCCCGCCAGGCCTTCCTTGCGAGTAATTTGTGTGGTAATAAGTTTCGGTTGAACGAGATATTCAATAGAACTAAATTTCTCGTTCACGAGATAGAACTTGACGCCTTCCCGCTTCGCCCATGCGGCAGCGGTTTTCTTCGATAGCACGTTGTCTTCTAGTTTCTCGGCTAAATAGTGAGTCATCACATTTTGCCCTAAGCCTGGCGTCGATTTATATGTGCTCTCCTTCAAATAAGTTCTTCCATTCTTCTCAGTGACGAAGCTGAGCTTGGAAGTACCCTTCTCATTAATAAAGCTTCCATTCGCAGTATATACATATTTTTCTTCTCGATTAGATGGTAAGAACAGTTCTCCATTCTTCGTAATTTCTATTTTGAAATGACTGTCGCTATTGCCGTAAAAGCCCGCTTTCTTCGCCACGTCTTGAGGCATCTTGGCCTTGACCGGCTTGCCAAAGGATTTGTTTGGCTTGATGTCCTTAATTGTGCCCTTCTCTTTAAGCGCGGCGAGCAGTAATTCAGTTGCCAGTAGTTGATTTGTAGAGCTTCGGCCGCCAGATGACAACACAGCCACTGCCATCTTCTGTTCCGGAAGCACGACCAGTATAGCATGTTGCAGTGACGTGTCGCCGCCCTTAGCCAAGCCTTTTATCCCATATTCACTGAATGGGTATAGTTTCACACTATCCCAGCCAAGACCATAGTTGAAAATATTATCTCCATCCCCCGGCCACATTCCTTTTTTATATTCCTCTTGCTCCATCGCCTTGACTGCCTTATCAGAGAGGATCCCTTTTCCCTGTCCCATAAATAATTGTGAGAATCGTACCGTATCTTCTGCCGTGGAAGAGATCCCTCCCGAACCAATCACATTCACCGATTCAATGGGAAGTTGCCCTTGGTACGCCGGAAAATAAAGTTCAGCCCGCTTTTCGCCTTCCCATTTGTCCTGCGGCGTTTTCGTATGATTCAGCTTTAAGGGTTCTGTAAACCGTTGATGTAGAAATTCGGTAAAGCTCATACCGCTGACTCTTTCCACCAAAATCTCAGCCAGCGTAAAGCCGTCGTTGCAGTAAACCGAGAGAGCGCCAGGATCCGCCTTCAAGCTCTGGTTGGACAATTGCCGCAACAAGACATCATGGGCATAGGTATCATTATCGTTAAATAAAAATGCATTACTTAACGTGGAACCTTGCAAGCCGGAGGAGTGGTTTAACAGCATACGCGGCGTAATGCGTTTGTACCGCTCGTCTTTCATCTTGAAATCAGGAACATAGTGGACGACAGGAGCATCCAAATCGACTTTTCCTTCGTCGATCAATTTCATTACAGCCGTTGCTGCATACATTTTACTGACTGAACCAATCCCGTATAGAGTATCTTTAGTCGGCGACTGTTTCCTTTTCATATCGTTCTTGTCTGTCTGACCCGACAAAATAAGTTTGCCATTATCAATCAGCGCATACTGCACGCTAGTCGTCCCATGGGACTCCGTGAGTAGGGCAGCCTTATCTGCCGCAATCTTCTCCAGTTCTTGGCTAGCAACTTCTTGGTTAGCTACAACCGGAGTCTTACTGCTAGAAGACGCCATCGCGCCTGTTGGTAGGGTCATCGTTAGCGCCAATGTAGCGGCTAATACCCCAGATAGTTTATTTTTCATGAGAGAATTGCCTCCTTAGATAAGTGATCGATTTCATCACTTATTTGTTTAACTATAAAAAATATGACAAAATCTATCCGTTTTTCCTCTTTGCCTACTTGCTAAATTCAGCAAGTAAAATATTTTTATAAAAATCAGGACTGTCAGCTTTACCCAAGCGGTTCAAATTGACGGCTAACGTATGCTTACCTCCAAGTGTGCCTCCAGCAAAAGTAAGAAACCCTGGAATGGCGCCTCCGTGTCCCCATATCGAGACACAGTTTGGAAGCTTAATTTCATAGATTGCAAGACTCTATCCATCGATTCCTTTTCTTCCTGTAGGAACTGTAGTAAGCATTTGTTTTAGTTGCTGTTCCTTCAGTCATTTGCCACTGAATAAGTAAGAGAAGAATTTATTTAAGTCGTCAGCAGTAGAAATCATATATCTGTTCCGCCTTTCATGCTTATTTATATTTTGATCATACACAATGAAAATCTCTTTTTCCTTACCTATTCCTTACAAATCCCTTACGATCAAAATAGTTTCTATAATAGGGGTCACCATCATATCCATCAACTTAAGAATTTTCTTTACCCCCAAGTGTTAAAAAAACGCCATCCTTTCCTATAAGTCTACAGAAAGAATAGCGTATTTTTTTATTTTAGGGGGTATTTTATTTTGTTAGGTTGATAGTGATGTGGTGCTACCCCATCGCTATCAAGCTAAGCTCATGTAATGTCAATGATAAGAGAGATTGTTTCTTTTTTTCGAAAGTCTATATGTAGGTGCTTTAAAGAT
>NZ_JBHVNG010000009.1:0-74445 GCF_042796455.1 Bacillus sp. NPDC057893
GTCACACCCGTTCCCATACCGAACACGGAAGTTAAGCTCTCTAGCGCCGATGGTAGTTGGGACCTTGTCCCTGTGAGAGTAGGACGTTGCCAGGCTTATATTATTCCGCAGTAGCTCAGCGGTAGAGCTATCGGCTGTTAACCGATCGGTCGTAGGTTCGATTCCTACCTGCGGAGCCATTATGCTTCCATAGCTCAGCTGGTAGAGTACTTCCATGGTAAGGAAGAGGTCACCGGTTCAAGCCCGGTTGGAAGCTTGGGAAAAGTTTTTATTTTTTTTGGCCCGTTGGTCAAGTGGTTAAGACACCGCCCTTTCACGGCGGTAACACGGGTTCGAATCCCGTACGGGTCATCACTTTTGGAGGATTAGCTCAGCTGGGAGAGCACCTGCCTTACAAGCAGGGGGTCGGCGGTTCGATCCCGTCATCCTCCACCATATATTTTTAAATGTCGGAGGGGTAGCGAAGTGGCTAAACGCGGCGGACTGTAAATCCGCTCCTTTGGGTTCGGCAGTTCGAATCTGCCCCCCTCCACCATTTTCTTTAAAATAACCTGAAAGGGTTTATTTTTTTGAAAAGATAACCATACTAGTAAATATTAATGGGCTATAGCCAAGCGGTAAGGCAACGGACTTTGACTCCGTCATGCGCTGGTTCGAATCCAGCTAGCCCAGCCATTTACGAGCCATTAGCTCAGTTGGTAGAGCATCTGACTTTTAATCAGAGGGTCGAAGGTTCGAATCCTTCATGGCTCACCATTTTCGCGGAAGTAGTTCAGTGGTAGAATACAACCTTGCCAAGGTTGGGGTCGCGGGTTCGAATCCCGTCTTCCGCTTAATTACTAAGGGGCCTTAGCTCAGCTGGGAGAGCGCCTGCCTTGCACGCAGGAGGTCAGCGGTTCGATCCCGCTAGGCTCCATATAAATAGGGAAAGCTTACATCAAATGATGTAAGCTTTTTTTGTGCTTAAATTCCACTCCAAAAGGCAACTTTTCCGTATATCGTTTAAAATGAAAAAAAGGGATTGAATAAGAGGGAGGTAACTATGAAAGTTGTCATTGCATCGGATTCATATAAAGAAAGCCTGAAAGCTATAGAGGTATGTGAAGCTATTGAAAGAGGCTTTGCAGCAATTTTTCCTAAAGCAGAGTATGTTAAAGTACCAATTGGAGATGGGGGCGAAGGAACGGTTGAATCTCTTGTTGGCGCTACAATGGGGAGAATTATATCACTTAATGTGACAGGGCCGCTTGGAGAGAGCGTGCAAGCCTTTTATGGTATGTCTAAGGATAAGAAGACAGCATTTATTGAAATGGCGGCAGCATCAGGATTACAACACGTTCCAACTGAAAAGAGAAACCCACTTATTACAACGACAAAAGGGACAGGCGAACTTATATTACATGCATTAGATCAAGGAGCCAAACACATTATTTTAGGGCTTGGAGGAAGTGCTACAAATGATGGTGGGGCTGGTATGCTATCTGCCTTAGGCGCAAGATTTATAAATAAGAAAGGTGAGGTAATAGAACCCTCTGGAGGGACATTGCATTGGATAACCACTGTTGACCTTTCTAGGATTGATTCACGCCTGGAGGATATAAAGTTAGAGGCAGCATGTGATGTAGATAACCCTTTAGTTGGACTGAGCGGGGCGTCTTTTGTATTTGCGAGACAAAAAGGTGCGAATGTAGAGATGATGAAAGAGCTAGATGAGAATTTAAAACATTATGCTAATATACTTAAACAACATGTGTCTTTTGATGTATCTGAAATACCGGGTGCGGGGGCAGCTGGAGGAATGGGAGCTGCTGTCGTTGCAGTGCTAAAGGGACAGCTAAGAAAAGGGATTGAAATTGTATTAGATTATACAAATTTTGATAAGTGTATAGAGGGTGCCGATCTTATTGTAACTGGTGAGGGAAGAATAGATGAACAAACAGCTTATGGAAAAGCTCCTGTTGGTGTCGCGAAGCGGGCGAAATGTCGTCATATCCCTGTAATTGCTATTGGTGGATCTGTATCTCCGAACTATGCAATTGTTTATGAAAAGGGAATTGATGCAGTGTTTAGTATTACAGCTAGTCCAATGACATTAGAAGAAGCATATAAAGCGGCAGAAGAGAATATCGAAATGACAGCAAAAAATATTGCAGCAGTGTGGAAACTAGCATCAGAAAAACGCTTCTAAATGTAGAAGTGTTTTTTTGTTCAGTTATTTGAGGATATTTTGTGTAATTCTAGGTGGTGATGGAGAAAAGCACTGACAAAAATATTAGCTGATAGAAAAGTTAGTTGGTTTATTAAGTTAACTTTATACATCGAATAGTTTAAAAATTGGGATTCTAACGTAAATATAAGTGAATAAAATGTATATCCATGCAGAAAAATGTCGAGTTGAGTCAGACTATATAAAAGATTTAAAATATTTAGCGAAGGCATAAAAGGGGGATACTATCTATGAAAAAAGAAATCTCAGTTATTGGAGTTCCAATGGATTTAGGACAGATGCGTCGTGGGGTTGATATGGGACCAAGCGCGATCCGTTATGCAGGGGTAGTTGAAAGAATTGAACAAATTGGATATGACGTAAAAGATATGGGAGATATATGTATAGAGAGAGAAAAAGAAGTAGATGAAAATACAAAATTACGAAACCTTACTCAAGTTGCAACTGTATGTAATGAACTAGCGACTAAGGTTGATCATATTATAGAAGAAGGTCGTTTTCCACTTGTATTAGGCGGTGATCATAGTATTGCTATCGGTACGCTAGCTGGTGTAGCGAAACATTATAAAAATTTAGGTGTTATTTGGTATGATGCACACGGTGATTTAAATACAGAAGAAACTTCACCATCGGGAAATATTCACGGTATGTCACTTGCTGCAAGTTTAGGTTATGGACATTCTTCACTTGTAGACTTATACGGGTCATACCCGAAAGTGAAAAAAGAGAACGTTGTAATTATCGGTGCACGTGCATTAGATGAAGGGGAAAAAGACTTTATTCGTAATGAAGGCATTAAAGTATTTTCAATGCATGAAATTGATCGTATGGGTATGACGGCTGTTATGGAAGAAACAATTGCTTACTTATCTCATACTGACGGTGTTCATTTATCATTAGATTTAGATGGTCTTGATCCTCATGATGCACCAGGAGTTGGGACGCCTGTAATTGGTGGTCTATCGTATCGTGAAAGCCACTTAGCGATGGAAATGTTAGCAGAAGCTGATATTGTTACATCTGCTGAATTTGTTGAAGTAAATACGATTTTAGATGAGAGAAACAGAACAGCAACAACAGCGGTTGCTTTAATGGGTTCTTTGTTCGGTGAAAAACTAAAATAAATGTAAGAAAAGCAACTGAGAAGTTGCTTTTTTTATTTGAAAATAGGCGTATAATAATGACTTATATTATACTGTACTGTAGGATAAGAAAGTTTGACATCTTACCAATTTAGGCCGAAAGGGGTCGTTTGTAATTGTCGTTTGTTTCATGTATGGTATAATTAACTAGTTGTTGGAAATACATACAGATAGAGCATAAAACAATATTTCAATATACGGATAGAATTGCTCGTAAGTAGGAGGAAGGGTTAGCATGCCTTTTGAAGATACGACCATTTTGAAATATCTTAGTACGGCATTAGATATTGCTGTTGTATGGTTTATTATATATAAGCTAATTCTTATAATCCGGGGCACGAAAGCTGTGCAACTTTTAAAAGGTATTACAGTTATTATTGTCGTCCGGATGATTAGTATGTTACTTGAATTGCATACGCTATATTGGCTAACGGAACAAGTATTAACGTGGGGATTTTTAGCCGTTATTATTATCTTCCAGCCAGAATTACGAAGAGCACTTGAGCAACTAGGCCGGGGTAGCTTATTTTCGCGTGTGGGGACTCAAGAGGATGAGGAACCTGAAATTGTTGCTACAGCGATAGCGAAAGCAACGGAATATATGGGGAAACGTAGAATTGGTGCATTAATTACCTTATCAAAAGAGACCGGGATGGGTGATTATGTGGAAACGGGTATTCCGCTAAATGCAAACGTATCATCGGAATTACTAATAAATATTTTCATCCCAAATACGCCTCTTCATGACGGAGCAGTAATTATGCAAGGAAGTACAATTAAAGCAGCAGCATGTTATCTTCCTTTATCAGAAAGCCCGTTTATTTCTAAGGAGTTAGGAACTAGGCATCGTGCTGCAATGGGAGTTAGTGAAGTAACGGATAGTATTACAGTAGTTGTGTCGGAAGAAACAGGTCAAATTTCTTTAACAAAAAACGGTAAGTTACATCGTGATTTGAAGAAAGAACAGCTAAAGGATATGTTGTTAGCAGAATTTAGTGGGAACGAAAAAACGACTTCTTCGTCTTTATGGAATTGGAGGAGAAAGCGTCATGGATAAGTTAATGGAGAATCATTGGTTTTTAAAAGGAATCTCATTACTATTGTCTTGTATGCTTTTTATGTCAGCAACTTTAACTGAAAAAAATACGACATCGAGTATATTACCTTTCGTAAATGAAACGAAAGAAACATTAACTGATTACCCTATTACCCTTAAGTATGATGAAGAGAAATATATTGTAAGTGGTATTCCAGCAGGTGGAGTCAAGGTGAAGTTGGAAGGCCCAAAATCAGCAGTTGCTACAGCAAAAGCAAAAAAACAATTTGATATATCAGTTGATTTGCGAGATAGTCCAAAAGGAACTTATGAAGTTTCTTTAAAAGCGAATGGGCTTCCAGATGATGTGAAAGGAACAGTCCAACCAGCAACAATTAAAGTCACTCTGCATGAAAAAGCGAAAAAGTATGTTCATGTAGACTTGAAATTATCAAATGAAGATCAGATGCCAGCGGGTGCTACTCTTGAAAAATCAGGTATTAAGCCTGATACTGTTGAGGTAGTTGGGACGAAAGAAGAAATAGAAAGTATTTCATCTGCTAAGGCATATATAGATTTAAAAGATGTTAATAAAACTGTTACAAAAACAGCAGAGGTTACATTGTACAATAAAGAAGGAAAACGCTTAAATGTAAAAACGAATCCATCTAAAATAAGTGTAACGTTGAATGTAGCAACGCAAGCTACAGCAAATAATACTGAAAAAACTGTTCCTGTAACATATATAAAAAAGGGTAGTTTACCAGAAGGATTGGCTGTTACAAATATCAGTGTTGAGCCGAAGGAAGTAACGATAGCCGGTCCAAAAGACATTTTGGATAATATACAATCTATAGAGGGGGTCGAGGTAGATCTTAGTCAATTGACGGATTCTACAACATTCGATGCCTCTGTTTTATTGCCAAAGGGTGTCACAAGTGCAAAACCAAATCAAGTGAAGGTTTCAGTAGGGGTACAAAAAGTAAAGCAAACGAAAAGTAAAACTATTGATGGTATCCCGATTCAAAAAAATGGAATTCCGAATGATGTTACTGCTCAGCTACTTTCGCCGCAGGATGGGAAGATAAGCGTTGATATTTCAGGAGAAGCAAGTATAGTAGATAAAATAACAGCTGCTCAAATAACAGCGGTGATGAATCTACAAAATGCATCTCCGGGAACAAAAGATATTTCTATTCAAGTAAGCGGTCCTGGTAATATTTCGATAGAGCCAAAACAAAAAAGTGCTAAAGTTGCAATTGTGAAGAAAGAAAAGCCAGATAAAGAAGTACAGGGTAATATTGAACACCCAGATTCAACAAACAATCAGGGAAATCAAACTGAAAAGCCAAAAAATCCTGAACCAGATCCAGAAAAGGATCAGGAAAAAAATAAAGATAAAGAAAAAGACAAAGAAACTGGTCAAGAACCGGGTAAAGAACCAACAGTAGATAATCAAAAAGAGCAAGAAAAAGGAGCGAATCATAATGGGTAAATATTTTGGTACAGATGGAGTACGCGGGGTTGCAAATAAGGAATTAACACCTGAATTAGCATTCAAAATTGGACGTTTTGGCGGCTATGTATTAACAAAAGATACAGATCGTCCAAAAGTAATTATTGGCCGTGATACACGTGTATCTGGACATATGTTAGAAGGAGCTTTAGTAGCAGGTCTATTATCAACTGGAGCAGAAGTAATGCGTCTTGGTGTTATTTCTACACCAGGTGTGGCTTATTTAACAAAAGCTTTAGATGCACAAGCGGGTGTTATGATTTCTGCATCTCATAATCCAGTACAAGATAACGGAATTAAGTTCTTCGGTTCAGATGGTTTCAAATTAACAGATGAGCAAGAAGCAGAAATTGAAGCATTATTAGACAAAGAAGTTGACGAGTTACCACGTCCAACAGGTACTAACCTTGGCCAAGTGAGTGATTACTTTGAAGGTGGACAAAAATATTTACAATACATTAAACAAACTGTAGAGGAAGATTTCTCTGGTTTACATATTGCTTTAGATTGCGCACACGGTGCAACTTCTTCTTTAGCTCCATACTTATTTGCAGACTTAGAAGCTGATATTTCAACGATGGGAACTTCTCCAAACGGTATGAATATTAACGAAGGCGTAGGATCTACACATCCAGAAGTCTTAGCTGAATTAGTAAAAGAAAAAGGTGCTGATATCGGACTTGCTTTTGATGGTGATGGCGACCGTTTAATCGCGGTAGATGAAAAAGGAAACATCGTTGATGGCGATCAAATTATGTTTATTTGTGCGAAGTATATGAAAGAAACTGGTCAATTGAAACATAATACAGTTGTTTCAACAGTTATGAGTAACTTAGGCTTCTACAAAGCACTTGAAGCGAACAATATTACAAGTGATAAAACAGCAGTGGGTGACCGCTACGTAATGGAAGAGATGAAACGTGGTGGATATAACCTGGGCGGAGAACAATCAGGTCACATTATCTTACTTGATTACATTACAACTGGTGATGGAATGTTAAGTGCACTTCAACTTGTAAACATCATGAAAATGACGAAAAAGCCATTATCTGAGCTTGCAGGTGAGATGACAAAATTCCCACAATTACTAGTAAACGTTCGTGTAACAGATAAAAAACTAGCATTAGAAAATGAGAAAATTAAAGAAATTATTCGTGTTGTAGAGGAAGAAATGAACGGAGACGGTCGTATTCTTGTTCGTCCATCTGGAACAGAACCACTTATTCGTGTAATGGCAGAAGCACCGACACAAGAAATTTGTGATGGGTATGTACATCGTATTGTAGAAGTTGTGAAAGCTGAAGTTGGCGTTGAATAATTCGCCGATTCTATGAAAAAGGAGCACAAAAAGTGCTCCTTTTTCATATGTTTTATAGACAATGAAAAAAATTTCATTGACGATTTATATTGTTTGTTATACGATTGTCTTGTTCTTTTTCTCAAAGGAAATATTGTAAATTATAAAAGCGCCAGAACTACAAGTAGTGTAGTTGACGAGGAGGAGTTTTATCGAGATTTCGGCGGATAACTCCCGGTTGTTCATCACAACCGCAAGCTTTTACTTAAAACATTAAGGTGACTTAGTGGACAAAGGTGAAAGTGTGATGAGAGAAAAGGAACGGATGAATACTAGCTGTATAAGTATATACGGACTTTAACCCAATCGAGAGGAAGGTGAAAGCCGTTACAAGCTTACAGGGCTAGCAATATGTAATCCGTTTTTTAGTACAAATAAAAATGGTATCGGACTATGTCGTTACATGTTCGCAGAGCAGTGTAAGCATTTGTAACGGCGACTAAACATGTGTGGAATCGTAGGATTTATTGGAGAGCAAGATGCAAAGGAAATTTTATTAAAAGGTTTAGAAAAGCTAGAATATCGTGGATATGATTCAGCAGGTATTGCAGTACAAGCAGTGAACGGTGTTGTTGTATACAAAGAAAAAGGCCGTATTGCAAAACTTCGCGAAGTCGTAGAAGAGAATGTAGCAGCAAGCGTGGGAATCGGACACACGCGCTGGGCTACACACGGTGTTCCAAGCAAAGTAAACGCGCATCCGCATCAAAGTACATCAAAACGCTTTACGCTAGTTCATAACGGTGTAATTGAAAACTATGAATTAGTGAAAAAAGAATATTTACAAGATGTAACGTTCGTAAGTGAGACAGATACAGAAGTTATCGTACAGCTTATGGAACAACAAGTGAGCACAGGACTAAGTGTAGAAGAAGCGTTCCGTAATACGCTATCTCTTTTACATGGCTCTTATGCAATCGGATTACTTGATGCTGAAAATCCAAACATGATTTATGTTGCTAAAAACAAAAGCCCGCTATTAGTAGGTGTTGGTGACAACTTTAATGTTGTGGCGAGCGACGCTATGGCGATGTTACAAGTTACAGATCAATTTATCGAATTAATGGATAAAGAAATCGTAATTGTAACGAAAGAAAGTATTACAATTAAAAACTTACAAGGTGAAACGATTGAACGTGCACCGTTTACAGCGGAATTAGACGCAAGTGATATTGAAAAAGGAACGTATCCTCATTTCATGCTTAAAGAAATCGATGAGCAACCACTTGTAATCCGTAATATTATTCAAAAGTACCAAGGTGAAAATGGCGAGATTGAACTGGATGAAGATATCCGTAACGCAATTTTAGATAGCGATCGTATTTATATCATTGCATGCGGAACAAGTTATCATGCAGGTCTTGTTGGAAAGCAATTCATTGAGAAGTTCGCGAAATTACCAGTTGAAGTACACGTAGCAAGTGAATTCTCTTACAACATGCCATTATTAACAGAAAGACCATTCTTCATTTATATTTCACAAAGTGGTGAAACAGCTGATAGCCGTGCAGTACTTGTGCAAACAAATGAAATGGGCCATAAAGCATTAACAATTACAAATGTACCTGGTTCTACGCTTTCTCGTGAAGCTGATTATACACTTCCGCTATACGCAGGACCAGAAATTGCAGTTGCATCAACGAAAGCTTACACAGCACAACTTGCAGTACTTTCAATCTTAGCAGCTGACATTGCTAAAGCTAAAGGTGAAATTCTTGATTTCGATTTAACTCACGAACTAGGGCTTGTAGCAAACGCAATGGTAGTACTTTGTGATCAAAAAGAAGAAATGGATGCATTAGCAAAACAATTTTTAGCAACAACGCGTAACTGCTTCTTCATCGGACGTAGCGTAGACTTCTTCGTAGGTTTAGAAGGTGCGTTAAAACTAAAAGAAATCTCTTACATCCAAGCAGAAGGATTTGCTGGAGGAGAATTAAAACACGGTACAATTGCCTTAATCGAAAATGGTACACCAGTTATCGCCCTTGCTACACAAGAGCACGTAAACCTTGGAATTCGTGGTAATGTGAAAGAAGTAGTAGCACGCGGAGCTAACCCATGTATCATCTCAATGAAAGGCTTAGAAATGGAAGGTGACAGCTTTGTATTACCAGCTGTACACGAAGCACTAGCGCCGCTAGTAGCAGTCATTCCATTCCAACTTATCTCATACTACGCAGCACTTCACCGCGAGTGTGACGTTGATAAGCCACGTAACTTAGCTAAGTCTGTTACGGTTGAGTAGAGGTTGGTAGATTTGAAATAAATTTGTGAAGCTTCACCCCTTTGGATATTTTTATCTAAAGGGGTGTTTTTGTGTCCAAAAGAAAGAGAACATTTAAAATCGATAAGTGGATTAAAGAGGGGCGAGGAACTAGCAGTGGGGGATGGACAGAACCCCACTGATTAAAGTTTAACTTTATCGGATTTGAAACAGAATCGCTTTCATTTATCTGAATCTTCCGCTATCATTTTAAGTATTCGTGAACAATTTCCTTTATTACGAAAAGAAGAGACGATAGATTAATAGATATTACGAGGGGGTTTATTAATGAAAATGAAAGAAAAAACCTATTTAAGTATAGAAGAGATTATTTCGTTACCAACCTTATCAAGTACAAATATAAGTGATGATGGAAAAAACGTAGCATTTGTTAAGAAGATGACTAACTGGAAAGACAATACATATAGGAATCATGTATGGGTATATGAAAAAGATAAGGGGCAGAGTTACCCATTAACAAATGGGGATATAGATAGTGCATGTCCATTATGGTCTCCAAATCCTAGGAACATCGCATACCTTAGCCCTGTTGGTAATGGGAAAAATCAGATCTTTGTTAAGTCGATAGATGGTTATGGCGCGGTTCAAATTACTGATGAGAAAGAAGGGGTCAGTAATTTTAAATGGGAGCCTACTGGCAAGGGTTTTTATTATGTTGCGCAGTCAAAAGAATGCGAGGAGATAAAGAAACGTAAGGAACTATATGGAGATTTTCAACATATAGGTAAGGAACACCAGAATAATTGTTTATACTACATTGAAATAGAAAAAGTGATACAAAATGATAAAGGGGAACGAGAAATTAGCGGTGTTTATCAATTAACGGAGGATAAGGATTTTTATATACATAACTTTGATATTTCAAATGATGGGACAAAGGTTGTATTTATGGCTACACCAAGCCTAAACGATCATATGAATGGTGATCTATACATATTAGATGTTGAAGCTGAGGAACTACAAAAGATGAATGTAGATAAGTTGTTGGGCGGGAGCGTTTGCTTTTCTCCTGAGGGCAGCAAAATATGTTACGCAGCAAGTATAAGAGAGAAGGAGCACTATAAGACCCATATACAAGACAGTACATTAGAGATATATGATATGAATACTGGAGAGGTAATTCAACCTTTAATAAATTTTGATAGTACGGTTATGCCATTACAGTGGACAGCTAAGGGGATTTTAATTAGATGGCAGGATAAAACTAACTATCGTATTGGATTGCTACGTGAGGATGGCACTGTGGAAATGTTAAGCTTAAAAGTAGATGGCTTTATAATGGATGCTTCTATAACAAAGGATGGGAATCATATATCCTATAATAAAGCTATAACAAATGAAACCTTTGAAATCTATTTAGACGATAAAAAAATAACGGATGAAAATAGCTTTTTTAAAGGTAAGCTTAAAAGTAACAGGGAAATAATCTCATGGCAAAATAGTGATGGTCTTGAAATAGAGGGTGTTTTATCAACCCCAGTAGAGTTTGATTCCAATAAAGAATATCCTTTATTAGTAGTAATCCATGGCGGTCCGGCTTGGGCATCCTTTTCCATATTCTCAGACTGTTTTAATGAGAAATACCCTATTGAACAGTTCATCGAAAAAGGCTTTATCGTTTTAGAGCCAAACTACAGAGGAAGTTCTGGTTATGGTAATGAATTCTTAAAAGCAAACTATAGAAAACAGGGAATTGCTGACTATGATGATGTTATATCTGGAGTGGATAAATTAGTTGAAAAAGGGATGGCAGATAAAAATAGAGTAGGGGTTATGGGATGGAGCAACGGGGGATATATATCAGCTTTCTGTTCTACATTTAGTAGTAGATTTAAAGCTATTTCAGTTGGAGGCGGAATTACTAATTGGAGTACCCATTATGCAAATACGGATATACCTTATTTTATTAGAATGTATTTAGGGAATACTCCATGGAATGATCCAGAGATTTATACTAAAACATCACCAATGACGTATATTAAATCAGCCTGTACTCCCACTTTAATCCAACATGGCGAAAAGGATGCAAGAATTCCAACTTCCAATGCATATGAGCTATATCAAGGGTTAAGGGATATGGAAGTTGATACAGAATTAATTATATTTAAAGGAATGGCGTATAGTTCTGACCAGCCAGGAATTCATGTAGCTATTATGAAGCAGAATTTGATGTGGTTTTCACACTATATTCTAAGAGAAAGTATGGAGGATTTTAGTACTATATAATGGATATCCGCACAGGGATTTTCCGTTGTGCAATCGGGTTAGATTGTTGAAAAAGAGATACAACAAATTATATAATTTGTTGTAAACTGCATTTAAACCATTATTGAGAAGATTTAAGTGATTATAAGGAAACGTAATTCGGAGGACTAATATGACAGAGAATAAAAATGTGTTACCAGTAGAACAGCGTGAAGAACTATTAAAAGTATTAAAAGCTCGTTTTGAGAAAAACATGAACCGCCATGAAGGACTTGAATGGGCTAAAGTTGAAGCGAAGCTGACTACTAATAATGAAAAATTAGGGTCGCTTAACGAAATGGAAGTAACTGGCGGTGAGCCGGATGTTGTTGGTTATGACAAAGAGAAGGATGAGTATACTTTCTATGATTGTTCAAAGGAGAGTCCTAAAGGCCGCAGAAGCCTTTGTTATGATCTTGAAGCGTTAGAATCAAGAAAAAAACATAAACCAGAAAATAACGCTATTGATGTGGCAACTGCTATGGGTATTGAACTATTAACTGAAGAACAATATCGAGAGTTGCAACAACTTGGAGAGTTTGACATGAAATCATCGAGTTGGGTGCAAACACCTTCTGATATTAGAGAACTCGGTGGAGCTCTATTTTGCGATTATCGCTTTGGACACGTTTTTGTGTACCACAATGGAGCAGATTCCTATTATGCTGCCAGAGGTTTTCGTGGTTCGCTAAAGGTTTAAATTTGGTGTAAATAAGAAAAAGAGCCTACATTCAGGCTCTCTTCTTATTTATATTTTAAAGATGAACTATTACTATGCAGTTTTACTTAATTTATATGCTTCACGGTTATTTTTTTTGAAAAGTTTTGGGAAAACATAACCATCTAATCCAATACGTCCAGCATTCTGTCCTGCAACTAAAATGAACATAGTTAAAATAAGCAGGTTTGGGTTTACACTAACAGTTCCGCTTAATAAAAATGAAAGGTTCATTATGATTCCGAAAAATGCAGCTGTTTTTGTTAATCCACCTAAAATCAAACCTAGACCTACTAAAATTTCTCCCCATTGAACTAAAAAGCTAAATAGGTCTGCGTTTGGAAGAACAAAATGTTGAAGGAAATCTGCCCACCAACCTTGTACTGCAGGGTGACTACCTGATGCTTGAGCGATAGCTCCTTTTAGAAAACCACTTGCATCAAAAGACTGTCCAAAAACTTTGCCTATTCCAGCAGCGAGCCATGCATATCCTATGTAAAGTCGTAAAAATAATAATATGAAAGTAGCGCGTTTATCAGTTCTTAAAAAGTTGATAACCATTGAAATCCCTCCAATGTATTGTATTTACATGTTTATTATATATCCATTGTGAATAAATTCACAATGGATATAATGTGAACAAATTTATGATTTTTTATTTGTAAAATTGCACATAAAATATTGTGAAGTTTATTTTTGAAAGTTGAGCAATAAATGAGGGATGGGAGCTATCTATTTTAGCGGATAGCTCCCGTAGTAAACAGATTCATGTACGTTCTTTAAGTTTATCTGGGCGTTCCTTATTATTTCTCCGGTTTTATGTAAGGAACAACTTGCGCAGTCACTCCTACAGAAGCACCGCGAATAAAGCCTTGGTTTTCTAATGCCTTAAAGTTTTCCGTTTTTCCTGTTAGCATAACACCTAAAATTTTTACTTGATCGAATGGTTTGTTTTTGTTTGATTTTAAAAAATCCTGAATATATTTGTCATATCCATCGTCATCGTATTGTTTAAGTGAATCAACGAACTCTTTGTACGCTTCCTCAGGAGACTTGTCTGGATTGAATCCGTAAACTGGCATACCAGCAGGCCCTTTACTTTCATCTCCAATAGGTGAGGTCATATATAGCCATACGATATTTAAGTTATCTGGTATTTTTGTTTGAACTTCTTTTAATGTATAGGGTTGATTGAAAGAGATAGCGACTTCGGCAACATAGTTGTTCATTTGTGAAACTTCCCCTAATTCATTTTGGACACCATCAAAATATTCCTTAATAGAGGGATTATAAAATGTTGCAAATTTTTTCTTTGTTTGTTTATCGTACTCATAGAACTCTGTATTGGACCAATAAAAACCAGGCGTTAATTCATTGGAATCGATATTGATACGGAGCCAACCATAGGAGCTTGTTAATGTATTCCAGGGGACTACATAACCGTTAATGTTTTTGGAACGATTTGATATAATATTGCCGCCAAACATGGATGAATTACTCGTTACTTGAGAATCAATTTGTACATTCGGTTCTGCAATTGCGTTATGTAAAAAGAGATGTTCGTGAAGTTTCGTAGAACTTTTCGCTGCGAAGTAATTGCCAATCTTATAAATTATAGGGATAAGCATGATTACAACGATAATAGAAGTAATGATGATTTTAAGTAACTGTTTCCTTTTCGCTTTTTTTAATGCATCTTTTAAAGAAGTATCCATTAAGTTTTTCCTCCTACTGTAGAATGAATTGTTTTACGCGCGCGATGTAACTTTTGTTTGACGCTGTTCACTTTAATATCTAGTATTAGGGCGATTTCTTCATATGAAAAGTTGTAGTAGTACTTTAAAAAGAAGGCTTCTTTATATTCTAGTTTTATATCTTTTAATAGATAGAAAATCTCATCTTTATTTAAAACAGCATCTAATTCTCGATCTGTATATTGTAGTTTTGAATAAATCTCTTCAGTTAAATAGATGTTTTGCTGTTCTTTTTTTCTCTTCAAGTCAATGTATTCGTTTAGTGCGACTCTAAAAAACCATGGCCGTATGTTACTCTCGGTTAGATCATCTAGCAGCGTGTATACTTTATAGAAAGTATTTTGGATGATGTCTTCTGCATCTTCTTTTATAGCCCCTTTCGCTAGTAATAGTTTGAACACTTCCTCTCCTAAACTGATAAGATAGGAGGTCAATATATTTTCTTTTTCCATCATTTTTCCTCCCTACACTTATACAACGAATAGGTAATGATAAATGTATACACTTAAATTTAAATTAGTTATTAGCTATGGTTTATAGTACATGATACTTCATAAATAGGAGTGGTTATTTTATTTTTTGAAATATTAAATCTTTAATGATAAAATAAAATTTGGAGATATATGGAGAGGGGACAAAGACTCAATATGTGGATGAACTTGTAATGATTAGAAATTGGATAGATGAATTTTTCTCTCATAAGTGAGGGTTTATTTAGCTATCTGTAAATCATGCAAGGACTGCATATTTGGCTTGTACATCCCTTTTGTAAGGATAGATGCCTATTTTATGTATCTGTCTTTTTTTGCGGGGAAATTTATATCTCTTATATAAAATATGCGTCCTTTAAACTTGGAGGAGTATAGTATGAATCAATTGAAAAATAAAGTAGCTGTTGTTACAGGTGTTAGTCGTCTAGATGGTATTGGAGCAGCGATTTGTAAAGAATTAGCTGAAGCAGGATACGATGTATTTTTTACGTACTGGACGAATTACGATAAAGACATGCCTTGGGGCGTTGAGAAAAATGAACAAATACAATTAAAAGAAGAGCTGTTACAAAACGGTGTGAAAGCATCAAGCATGGAGTTAGATTTAACTCGGAATGATGCACAAAAGCAGCTTATAAATAAAGTCACTGAACAACTAGGGTACCCTCATATATTAATTAATAATGCAGCGTATTCTACGAATAATGATTTCTCTAATTTGACTGCCGAAGTACTAGATAATCATTACATGGTAAATGTTCGTGCGACTACACTGTTGAGTAGTGAATTTGCACGTGGATTCAAGAAGAAGTCCGGTGGTAGAATTGTTAATATTACTTCGGGGCAATTTAAAGGACCTATGGCCGGAGAGTTAGCGTATGCGACAACGAAGGGAGCTATTGACGCTCTTACTAGTACGTTGTCAGCGGAGGTAGCCCATTTAGGTATAACAGTGAATGCGATTAATCCAGGTCCAACTAATACAGGATGGATGACTGAAGAGATAAAGCAAGGGTTAAAACCGATGTTTCCTTTTGGCAGAATTGGTGAGCCGAAGGATGCAGCAAGACTAATCAAGTTTTTAGTAAGTGAAGAAGCAGGGTGGATTACAGGGCAAGTTATTCATTCAGAAGGTGGATTTAAAAGATAAAAAGAGGGTATCTCACTTTAGTGAGATACCCTCTTTTTAATCTTTCTTCAATCTTCGTGCTATACCATTCCCTAATGACTGTAATCCTTGAACGAGAATGATTAAAATAAAGACGGTTGCATACATTACTTCAGGTTCATAGCGTAAATGCCCAAAGCGATATGCTAAGTCCCCTAGCCCGCCAGCACCTACAAGTCCAGCCATTGCTGTTGCACCGATTAAGCCGATCGTTGCGATTGTTAATCCGAGTACGAGAGATGGACGAGCTTCTTTAACCATGACGTGCCAAATGATTTTTAAAGTAGAAATTCCCATTGCTTGATATGCTTCAATAACACCACGGTCCACTTCTAGTAAAGCCGTTTCCATTAAACGAGCAATATAGGGAGCTGTGAATACGACAAGTGGTACGATAACACCTTGCACACCAATAGATGTCCCCATTAGAAATTTTGTAAAAGGTAAAATAAAGAATAATAGAATGATAAATGGTAGAGAGCGAATGACATTAATAATTGTATTAAGAATCGGATATACGATTTTATTCTCTAGTTGGCCACCAGGTCTTGTTAAAACGAGTGTTACACCGAGTGGTAACGCAATTAGAATAGAGATAAGTAGTGAAATAGATGTCATTTGAAAGGTTTGAATCGTTGCTTCCCATATTACGTTACCCCACTCATCCAAAAAGGACTTGTTTCCCATAATCTGTTCTACCTCCTTCTACGATGATCCCTTTTTCTTGTAAAAATGATAAGGCACGGTGTACTTCACTTTTTTCACCTTGCATATGAACGATCAGTCTCCCATATGCCTCATGTTTTAGCTGCGTAATATTGCCTGATAAAATATTAGGGTATACGTGGAAACGTTTTGTAGCGACAGCTAACGCTGGCTCTCCTGAAGAGGTTCCAATAAATGAAAGTGTTACGATTTCTCCAGTACTTTGTAGTTCTTTCTGTACGTCTTCTGGAATTTTAGCTGCAAATGCGCTATTTACAAATTTCTTCGTTGTTACATGTTGTGGGTTTGTGAAAATATTTTTTACGGTTCCACTTTCAACGACAGATCCATGTTCCATTACAGCAACTTGGTCACATATACGCTGGATGACATTCATTTCGTGTGTAATTAGCAAAATCGTAATTCCGATTTCTTCGTTGATCTTTAATAATAAATCAAGAATAGAATCGGTCGTTTCCGGATCTAATGCGCTCGTTGCTTCATCACTTAATAACACTTCAGGCTCATGAGATAGTGCGCGAGCGATCGCTACACGCTGTTTTTGACCACCAGAAAGTTCACTTGGATAGGCATCTTTTTTATTAAAGAGATCAACAATGCGTAAATACTTTTCTACCCTTTTTTCAATTTCATCTTTGGGAAGACCAGATAGACGTAAGGGTAGTGCGATGTTTTCATAAACGGTAACGGTTTTAAGTAAATTGAATCCTTGAAAAATCATGCCGATCTTTTGTCTCGCTTTTGCGAGTTCTTTTGTCGATAAGGTTGTTAAATCTTGTTCGTTTATAATGATATTTCCTGTCGTTGGTTTTTCTAATAAATTTACACAGCGAATTAATGTACTTTTACCAGCGCCGCTATATCCAATGATTCCAAATACCTCGCCCTTTTTTACTTTAAGGGAAGTTGATTTAAGGGCCTCAACATTCCCTTTTTTTGTTGTAAATACCTTGGAGACGTTTTTTAATTCAATCATTATAGTCAGCTCCTACCAAGACGGTAAAACAGAACCATCGAATTTTTTCTCAATGAAATCTTTTACTTCTTTAGATTGATAAGCTTTCTTCAATTTATTTACAACTGCATCATCTTTATTTTCAGTACGAACAACGACCCAGTTCACATAGGGTGAATCTTTTCCTTCGCGGAAAATAGAATCTTTCGCTGGACTTAATTTTGCGCCTAATGCAAAGTTTGTATTAATCGCAGCCGCTTTCACTTCACTTAGCTGCGTTGGTAATTGAGATGCCTCTAATTCAACAATCTTTAAATTTTTCGGATTTTCAATTACATCTTTTGCAGTCGCTTTTTCCGTAGCCTTTGGATCAACTTTTAAAACTCCTGCTTTTTCAAATAGCTTTAAAGCACGCAGCTCATTTGTTGGGTCATTTGGGACAGCAATTGCGTCGCCCTCTTTTAATTCTTTTACATCTTTTAAGCTTTTCGAGTATATACCCATAGGGAATGTTACTGTGGAAAATACTTCAGTTAATTTCATATTACGTTCAGCTTTAAATACGTCTAAATAAGATTTAGTTTGGTAGCTATTTACATCGAGGCTTTTTTCATCTAAAGATACGTTTGGTGCTACATAATCATTAAATACCTTTACGTCGATTTGGAGACCATCTTTTGCTGCAACTTCTTTCACCTTTTCAAAAATTTGTTCATGCGGTCCGCCTGTTACACCAACGGTAATCTTTTTCTCATCTAATACTTTTACCTCTTTATCAGAATTAGCACCACATGCGCCTAACACTAATACAGCTCCACTTACAATACTTAATAATACCTTTTTCATTTATAGTTCCTCCTTAATATGCGTTCCAAAATAAAAAGCACCTCTCAAAAATAAGAGAGGTGCCGAATAGACGAAATAGGTTCCTCTCTCATCTTCCAAAACGAAAATCGTTCTGCAGGAATTAGCACCTTAGCTTATACGTTATAAGCTCGGTTGCCGGGCATCATCGGGCCAGTCCCTCCGCCACTCTTGATAAGAGTATGTGTATGTAGTTTTTAAATATGGTACTAATAGTAAATCTTACAAAAAGAATTGTCAATATTATTTTCTGAATATATTTTATTTTAAGGTAATAGAAACGTTACCTTTTTTATGTCCTGCCTCTACATACGTATGGGCTTCTGAAATTTTTTCCAATCGGTAAGTTCTATCAATAACAGGTTTTAGCTTTTCTGTTTCAGCTAGTTGTTTTAATAGGCTCATATCGTCTTTGCTGACCTTTGCGATTGTGCCATTAACAGATACGTATTTTCCATTAGGCGTTAATGCTTTTTCACAAAGGGATTTTTTATACTTTCCAACTGCATCAAATATTATATCGTAGCACTCGCCTCGTTCAGTAAAATCTTCTTTCGTATAATCAATTGCGTTATCAGCCCCTAAAGATTTCACTAGCTCAAAATTTGAATTACTACAAACAGCTGTAACAGTCGCACCGAAATATTTAGCAAGTTGCACAGCGGCGGTACCTACTGATCCGGAGGCGCCATATATAAGTACTTGCTGTTCTTTTTTTATGTGTCCTTTTCTTAAAAAATGTAAAGCTGAAGTTCCGCCGAAAGGAATAACGGCAGCTTCCTCATATGTCACATTGGTAGGTTTTAATGCTATCAATCCGTTTTCATGTACACATGTGTATTCAGCGTAACCACCAACGTTAAGTCCTGTTAATGCAAAGATGGAATCTCCCTTTTTGAATTGAGTCACATCTGTTCCTATTTCTTCAACCTCTCCAGCTAATTCTACTCCCAGTATAGGTTTTCTCGGTTTTCTAAGTCCTAATACAAGTCGCATAGGAATCCAAAATAAAAGTGGACTAGTAAAGCTTCGCATTCTACAATCGCCAGTTGTTACACTTGTTGCGTGAATCTTAACTAATACTTCATTCTTTTTAGGAGTAGGTTTCTTTACGTCTTGAAGCTTGAGAACGTTAGGTGGCCCGTATTTTGTGCAAATAATTGCTTTCATAGCAACCTCCTGAATTAAGTTATTTTCCTCTACATCATATTTAAATGTTTTTTAAATCATGCGTATAGTTTCGCTTCATAATAAGTAAAAGAAAGATAGTTCTTTTTTACAGTGTAGTATTTTCCTTTTAAGAAAGTAGGTACAATAAGCATAGAGAGAAGTACTAGTGAGATTAGAATTTCAAACGAGGAGAGTGCCATTTGAAAAAAAGAAAAATAGCGGTTGTAATTGTAGCGTATACAGTGTTGCTCGCGACATCTATACATACATATAAAGGGCAACTGGATCATCCTATTATGAGCGATGTAGGGAAGTTGCTTCCAACAAAAATTAAGCGTGTTGAAGATGCTGAGGATGAGGGCTCATTAAAAAAGCTGGTGCGAGATGCAAATGTTTCTGGAGAGAAGATTTCGATTGCAGGTATGCAACATAGCCAAGGCGGACAGACGTACTATCCGAACGGCACGATGCTTGATATGAAGGGCTATAATGAAATATTAGAATTCGATCCGGAGAAGAAGAGGATTAGAGTACAAAGTGGTGTGACATGGAATGACATTCAAAAGAAAATAAATCCATACGGCCTTGCAGTTCAGGTGATGCAATCTCAAAATATTTTTACTGTTGGTGGTTCGTTAAGTGTGAACGTACATGGGCGTGATATTCGTCATGAAGCACTGATTGATACAGTAGAGTCGTTCAGATTGCTAATGGCAGATGGTACGGTGCGTAATGTAAGTAGAGAAGAAAATGCTGACTTGTTTCCGTATGTAATTGGGGGATATGGATTGTTTGGTGTGATTTTAGATGTGACGCTACAGTTAACAAACGATGAATTGTATGAAACGCATACGAAGGTACTAGATTATAAAGAATACTCTTCATACTTTAAGAATAAAGTGCGAAGGGACGAGAATATACGTATGCATTTAGCACGTATTTCTGTTGCCCCAAATTCATTTTTAAAAGAAATGTATGTGACAGATTATGTACTGGCAGAAGATCAACAGAAGTTGAAAGGGTACAGCAAATTAAAAGAAGAAACTATTATAGCTGCGCCGAAATTCTTACTGGGGTTATCACGCTATAGTGACTGGGGAAAGGGCGCATTTTGGGATATACAAAGAAGTTATTTTGAACGTACAGATGGTAAGTACGAAACTCGAAATAACGTAATGAGATCTGATAGTGCTTTTATGGAATACGATAATCCAAACTTGACCGAAGTTTTACAAGAGTACTTTGTGCCGATAGATGGTTTTGCAGAGTATATAGATGATTTGCGAATTGTTTTAAATGAAGAGGAATTAAACCTTCTTAACATTACAATCCGCTATGTAGAAAAGAATGAGAATGCGGTGCTATCTTAT
Source organism: Bacillus sp. NPDC057893 (assembly GCF_042796455.1). Classification (NCBI taxonomy): domain Bacteria; kingdom Bacillati; phylum Bacillota; class Bacilli; order Caryophanales; family Bacillaceae; genus Bacillus; species Bacillus sp. NPDC057893. The sequence continues at coordinate 21,026 of NZ_JBHVNG010000009.1, forward strand.
GCGAAAGATGATATGTTTGCGCTTGTGCTTCTAATTAATCAAGGGCGTTCTGAGGATGAAATAAAGAAAACAAAAGTGGTCATTCAGAAGATGATTGATGTTACTTTAAAGCATAATGGAAGTTATTATTTACCGTATTATTCTTATCCGGAAAAGGAGCAACTAAAGAAAGCGTATCCTCGCATAGAAGAATTCCTTCAGAAGAAAAAGGAAGTAGACCCAGAGGAAAGGTTTGTGAATTTATTTTATAAGGAGTATAGCAAATGACATATAGAAGATTTGTGGCCTCACAAAGCATTATTATGATGGCGGGTAGTATGGTATTTCCTTTTTATATACTATTGCTTCGAAATGTTGGAAATAGTTTCTCGCAATTTGGCTGGGCGTACGGTTTATTTGCCTTAACTTCAGCTCTAGTATATCCGTTAGTTGGAAGAATTTCTGACAGAGTGGGAGATAGAAAGCTATTAATTGTATACGCCTGGTCTATGGCTATATTAATGCTTTGTTTTCCTATCGTAACAGAAGTTTGGTATGTATATATTCTCCAAATTTTAATGGGTGTTTTAGGTGCTGTGCAGCGTAATACGGAGAAGACGTCGTTAGCGCGAAAGGTTGCTCAGGAAAGGGCTGGTTATGAGATTGGAAAATATCATGTGTGGACATCAATTGGAGGCGCAGTAGCGATTATTGCAACGGGGTATTTAGTAGATTTCTTTACGATTGGCACCATTTTTTATATTGCATCTATTTTATATGCAGTGAGTGGAATTGTATTAAGTAGCAAAAAAATATAATCATACCCATTTTTACCTGATTACCCTTTATTTGTTATACTTATGGAGAAGACAAAAGAAAAGGGGACATTGCCTTTGATGAAATTTATAGTTTTAGCTATTCTCACTTTGTTTTTGATTCCATGGACTAGAAGCGGTAATAAAATTCGCGCTGTGGATAAAGGAGGAAATGAGAAAGTTGTAAAGGGTAAGAAATCATCTATTTTAGTTATTCCTGTTTTATTTTGGATAGGTATTGCAATCTATGAATATTTTTGGCTAATTGATGATCGAGCAGATTCTATTCTTACTCATTATTCTGTTGCAGTAGCGATTTTAATTGGGCTTGTTTTATTCTCACAAGAGCAGGTAGGGAAATTAGAAGGTACGTTAAAAGGACTTCTAATGTTTGTTTTACTCGCAAGTTACGGCTATTTTGGTTATTTGCACGATATAGTAATCTCGCAAAAGAAATATGATTCAGTCGTGAAGGTAGAGAAAGATATTTCAGAGCCATTTACTGAAAATGATCAACCGTTTACAGTTCCGCCTAAAACAGCGGAAAATAAAATGAAAAAGGTATTTGGTGATATTCCGAAAGTAGCTTATTTTGAGCTAGGGGAATTAACGCCACAAATGGTAAATGGTGAAGCCTTGTATGTAGCACCAATAGAAGTTTCGGGATTTTTTAAAGCACGTAAAGCGGAAACAATTCCAGGTTACGTAACAATGTCAGGTACAAATCCTGATGCGGAAGCAAAATTACATCTTGGATATAAAATGAAGTATGTACCAAGCATGTTTTTCGGTAATAAATTAGAACGTGTCGTTCGAAAAGCAGAGCCAGATTTAGTTTTTAAAGGGAAACCAAAATTTGAAGTTGATGATAAAGGAAAACCGTATTATACAATGACATATGGTGAGTTTATTTCAGGAAGATCAGGGTTTGAAGTAGAAGGCGTTGTCGTTGTTGATGCACAAACAGGTGATGTGAAACGATATGATAAAGGGAATGCACCTAAATTCGTTGATGGTGTATTAAATCATGAAACAGCATCTACGTTAAATACGTACTTCGGAAAATATATTCACGGATTTTGGAATACGAAATTCTCACAAACTGACATGAAGATTCCGACTGAGTGGGGGACGAAGGAAGGCGTTACGCCAATCTTCGGAAAGGATGGTAAACTGTATTACTTTACAGACTTTACCTCTCCGAAAGAAGGAGTAGATTCTGCCCTCGGTTACTCATTAGTTGATGCACGTACAGGAAAGTTGTATTACTATAACGGAAAAGAAGTGAAGGGAATTATGGACGGTTCGGCTGCTACAGAAGTAGTGGATAATTCCTTTAAGAGAGAGAAATGGCATGGAACAATGCCGGTTATTTATAACGTATATGGTAAACCTTCTTGGATTGTACCGGTTATTGATGACGGGGGATTAGTACGTGCTCATACTGTTATATATGCTTCTAATGCAAAAGTGTTTGCAACAGGTTCAACGCAAAAAGAAGCACTTGAGAATTATAAAAATGCGCTGAGCGGAAGTGGTGATTCATTTAGGCCGACTTCAAATGGGAAAGAAGCGCAAAAAGAAGGTACTGTACAACGTGTGTATAAAGAAAAATCAGGTGAAAATACGATTGTGTACGTACTATTAGAAAACGAGCAAAAAGTATTCATGGTACCGGCGAAGAAATTCCCATATGCAATGTTTACAGAAGTAGGAGATCCAATTCAAATCACATATTTAGACACAGGAGAAATGATGGCATCTGTATCTAAATTTACAAATAGTAATTTGAAAAAGTAAAGCGATAGAGATTCTATCGCTTTTTTTACATTATTAAACAGGAAAATACGGTATACTTGACGTATATTTATGTTGTAACTATAATTGTTACGATTAGATTTTTTATATGAAAGGGTGAATGAAAAAAGTGAATGGAGTTAATCACGAAGTATATAAACCTGTAAAGACAAACAGGTTATGGATGATTCTTGTATTAGGGACACTTACGGCAATTGGGCCATTATCTATTGATATGTACTTGCCTTCTTTACCGAAGTTAACAGATGATTTACAAACGGGTGCATCCCTTGCGCAGCTTACATTAACAGCTTGTTTGCTTGGACTTTCAGTAGGACAGTTATTTGTTGGTTCAATTAGTGATATTTACGGAAGGCGCAAACCTCTTATTATCGCTCTTATTATTTATGTTGCTTCTTCTTTACTTTGTGCTGTTGCACCATCGATTTGGAGTTTAGTGCTTTTACGTTTCTTACAAGGTGCTTCAGGATCTGCTGGTATCGTTATATCACGTGCAATGGTACGTGATATGTATTCAGGTTCTGAAATGACGAAGTTTTTCTCACTGCTTATGCTAGTAAACGGAGCAGCACCTATTTTGGCACCGATTATTGGAGGGCAATTATTACAGTTCACATCATGGCGCGGCGTTTTTATCGTTCTTGGAGCAATTAGTGTATTCATGCTAATATCAGCTACTTTCGTATTACGTGAAACATTACCACCTGAAGAAAGAGAGACAGGTGGTTTGTCGGGAACGCTGGCGACATACGGAAAGCTTCTGAAAGATCGTTTATTTATGGGTTATGCATTGTCGCAAGGATTAGTAACAGCTGCAATGTTTGCTTATATTTCTGGTTCACCATTTGTGTTGCAAAATATATACGGGGCATCACCGCAAGAGTTTAGTTTGTTCTTTGCGATTAACGGTATTGGCATTATTATTGCTAGTCAAGTTACTGGTCGCTTAGCAGGAAAAGTGAATGAGAAGACATTATTTGTTTTCGGTATTGTTATTGCGGCTGTTGGCGGTCTATCGTTACTACTTACAATCGCACTTGGAATAGGGCTAATCGGTGTTTTATGCTCGCTATTTCTCGTTGTATCAAGTGTTGGGGTTGTATCAACAACTGGCTTCTCGTTAGCGATGAGAAATCAAAAACAGGCAGCAGGAACAGCATCAGCCTTACTAGGTTTATTACAGTTCATTTCAGGAGCACTTGTTGCACCGCTAGTAGGTATTGGTGGAAGTAATACAGCACTTCCTATGGGTGTTGTTATAGCTCTTTGTGAAATTGGTGCTGTGTTATGCTATTTATTCATGGCAAAAAGAAGTGAACAGCAGTTTGAACTGCAACAAAAACAAAATTTAGAGGCTTAACAAAAAAGAGCTGATTCAAACATTTCTCTGAATCAGCTCTTTTTTTCATTTCTTTGAAATAACTCATACATATTATTCATGATCGCATCATATAAGAAAGCAAGTTTATCCCATACCCAGCGGTTACTGTCGACCTCTTTCTCCCCGCAGTCAATAATATCAGTATGATCTGTAATTCTATATGCCCTTTCAACGATAATAGGAGCAATCTTCGGTATGCGTGGAATTTCTTTTAAGACATCTGCAAAATTTCCAATGTAGACATGACCGATAATCTCGATTGTTAATGATTTATCCGATATATTTAGCACAGTATGAAATTGATTTGTATGTTGTTGTTTTAAATATTGGGCTAATTTAAATGGAGCATGTTGCTTTTTTAATACGCGGCGAAGGCTTTCTGTGTTTTCAATATGAAGTGATCTTTCACGAATAAGGACACGAATATCTTCTCCCATAAAAGGTATTGTATTGTACATAGATGATTCTCCTTAAAAACTTAACTACGCTTGCGTTATGCATATGTAAGTCTAGCATGGTTTGTTCTCTATGTGTGCTTACAGTTGTGTAAGGTAGAGTAGTGAAGTTACTTGCATAAAGTGACGATAATGTGACAAAAATGTGTGTATATTTATTAAGAGATCATCTTAAGTGCAAAATTTAGGATGTTCTCGGTATAATAAAACAAGTGGAGATAAAAGAAACTATAATTAGAAGTAGCTGTAGATAAAAGGAGAATTAAAGATGAAGAAGGTTTTGGGTATTGCTGTAATGGGAGGTATGCTCCTTCTAGCAGGATGTAATGGGAATAAAGAAGCGAAAGAACCGAAAGAAAAGGTAGAGCAATCTACTGAACAGACAGAAGATATGAAAGTGTATCGCGAGGTACATGAAAAGTATGATGCGAAGATGAACAAGGAAATTAATAAAGCGTTACAGTTATTTGAAGTGGCAAAAGAAAAGGGCGGTAAGGAAATAACGAATGCTAAATTTAAGGAAGACGTGCAAAATGTAACAACGGGCATGTTAGAAGATATAGATCATATGCGTAAAGAAATTCATGTACCGAAGTCGAAAGAACAAGAGCATGAAATGTATGTTGGTTTCTTAAATGAATCGGAACAAGCGATGAAAAAATTACAGAAGTTAGCTAAAGAAGAAGATTCATCGTTGATTCGTGATATAGAAATTAATTTTTCAACAGCATCGACATACTATAAACGTTTTCAAACAGAAACGGAAAAATAACCTTGCGCATGCAAGGTTATTTTTTCTTCTTACCATCTCCATCTTCATCTTCGCATACTAATACTTTTTGTTTCACGTCCAAATTTTTGGGTGGGGGTCTTACTGCCCGTAAATAGCGGGATAAAAAGAGGTGATGCTTTTCTTTTTAATAAAGAGCTTATAAAAACCAATGATGACGAGTATTACGATTGTTAATGGCAATCCTATAGTATCCAGAAGTAAGGGAGCCGTCTTATAACTCCTTTAACATAATTTTTTTTATTATAAGCGAAAGACTGTAATTTCAATAACTAACGTTATTAAAAACTGATTTTTCTAAAAATATCCGATTAGATTGACTTTTCATTTTTTCAGAATTATAATTCAAAATATACAATTTGAACCAAATAATAATATAGCAATTTACTTATCCAGAGAGGTAGAGGGACTGGCCCTATGACACCTCAGCAGCGGGTTCTGTAATAGAACACCGTGCTAATTCCAGCAAGCAAGTCTTGAAAGATAAGTGATGGGCATAGTTTTATTAAGCCTTGATCTTATTTTTTAAGATCAAGGCTTTTTGTGTTTTAAGAAGTGGAGAAGGAGTAATGGGAACAAATATGTCAATAAAACAAAGTAAATTCATGTGTTTAGGGGGTTATTGAAGTGTATGTGATTAAAAAACTATCGGTTATGGTATTTACACTATGGGTTATTACGACAGTAACATTTTTGATTATGCATATTATTCCAGGGGATCCATTTTCATCAGATGCGAAAATCTTTCCTGAAGAAGTAATACAAAACATGAGAGCGAAGTATCACCTTGATGAACCGTTATGGAATCAATATGTTGCTTATTTAGATGGCGTAGTGCATTTTGATTTTGGTGAATCCGTTCAATCGACGGGGCAAGGTGTATCAGAAATTATAACGACAGGCTTTGGTCCATCAGCGATTATTGGTTTACAAGCACTTATTATTTCATTGTTAGTTGGAATTGCAGCAGGTACATTTGCCGCGCTATATCATGGGAAAGTGATTGATTATAGTGTGAGCTTGCTTGCGATTCTCGGTATTTCTATTCCTAGTTTTATTTTAGCGCCACTATTTATACAAGTATTCGCCATACAATTTGAATTATTACCAGTGGCGTCTTGGGGAACATTTGAGCATACTGTATTACCTTCCTTCGCATTAGCGCTCGGGCCAATCGCAGTTATTACAAGATTTGTTCGCTCTAATATGATTGAAGTGTTGCAGAGTGATTATATTAAGCTAGCGAGAGCGAAAGGTATACCAATTAAGAAAATCATTATAAGACATGCTCTTCGAAATGCGATTGTTCCGGTACTTACATTTGTTGGCCCATTAATGGCTGGACTTTTAACAGGGACTTTTGTTATTGAAAAAATCTTTTCAATTCCTGGTTTAGGAAAATATTTTGTAGATAGTATTTTTAACCGAGATTATCCGGTTATTATGGGAACAACCATTTTCTATAGTGCGCTATTAATTGTATGTATTTTTATTACAGATATCATTCATCGTATTGTTGATCCGCGCATTCGTTCTATTACGTAAGGAGGGTGATGTTTAAATGGGGGCTTATGAAATTAATGACCAGTTATTAACGAATGAAGAGAAAAAAGAATTAACGATAAATAAAGATCAGCAAACGATTAGCCGAAAAAAGGAAGTGTTTCGCAAGTTTGTATCAAATCCTATAGCAGTTTTAGGGGCAGTGACGTTATTACTAATTATTGTTTTCTCGCTTATTGGCGAAAGTTTAACGTCATTTACTGCGAGTGAACAAGTAAAAGAAGCAACTAATTTACCGCCTAGTAGTGAGCATTGGTTCGGAACAGACGATTTAGGGAGAGATATTTGGGCGCGTACTTGGGCTGGTGGGAAAATTTCATTAACAGTTGGATTGGTAGCAGCAGCTCTCGATATAGGGCTTGGTGTACTTATCGGAGGTTTTAGTGGATATGTGAGAGGGCGTAATCGTCTTGGAACGTTAATTGATGAGTGGATTATAAGAGGGATTGAAGTGTTATACGGTATCCCATATTTATTAATTGTTATTTTACTATTAATCATTATGAAACCAGGACTTTTTACAATTATTATAGCTCTTGCGTTAACGGGATGGATTGGCATGGCACGTCTCATTCGGGCGCAAGTACTTTCATTGAAACAAAGAGAATTTGTTATTGCAGCAGAGCGATTAGGTACACCTCATATGAAAATTATATACGGACATTTAATTCCAAACTTAACAGGGATTATTATCGTAAATTTATCATTTACAATTCCAGCAGCTATTTTCTCAGAATCATTTTTAAGTTTTATCGGACTTGGAGTACAATCACCAGCAGCGAGCTGGGGCACGATGACAAACGATGCACTCGGGACATTACTAAGCGGAGAGTGGTGGCAACTTTTCTTCCCGGCAATCATGATTGCACTAATCATGTTCGCATTTAATGCGATTGGTGATGGTTTGCAAGATGCGATTGATCCGAAAATCGTAAAACGTAATCGAAAGGAGAAAAAACATGGCACAAATCTTATCTTTAGAAAACGTAACGTTAGCCGTTGAAAAAGAGAATAGTAAGCAAGCAATTGTGAAGCATGTCTCCTTTTCTATTAACGAAGGTGAGATTGTTGCACTTGTAGGAGAAAGTGGTTCAGGAAAAAGTGTTACAGCACAATCTATTATCGGCTTAAATCAAGAATCGATTCATATTGATGATGGAGATATATCTTTCAAATCAAAGGAATTAACTAATTTACAGGAATCAGAATGGAATCAAATTCGCGGGAAAGATATTTCCTTTATCTTTCAAGACCCGCTTTCATCTTTAAATCCGACGATGAAGGTGGGAAGACAAATTACAGAAGTAATTGTGCAGCATGAAAAGAAATCGAAAAAAGAGGCAAAAGAAATTGCAATTAACTTACTAAATGATTTAGGGATACATGAAGCAGAGAAACGCTTTGAACAATACCCGTATCAGTTAAGCGGAGGTATGAGGCAGCGTATTTGTTTAGCAATTGCATTTGCTTGTCACCCGAAGCTCGTTATTGCAGATGAACCTACAACAGCATTAGATGTAACGATTCAAAAGCAAATTATGGAGTTGTTAAAAGAAAGAAAGGAAAAACAAAATACGAGTATTTTATTAATTACACATGATTTGGCACTTGTACGTGAAGTAGCTGACCGAGTAGTAGTTATGTACGGGGGACGTGTTGTTGAAAAAGGAACGATTCAAGAAGTAATTGGCTCACCTAAGCACCCTTACACAAAAAGTTTATTGCAAGCAATTCCGAATATGGATGATTCAGAAAAGGTACTTAGAGCAATTGAGGGAACAACGCCTTCAATTGAAACGTTAAATAGTTTTGGATGCCCGTTTGTGAATCGTTGTCCTGTAGCGATAAAAGAATGTATTCATCGCTTCCCAGAGAGAACGACATATTCTGAGGAGCATAGCTCACATTGCTGGCAACATATTCTGGAGCATAATAAAGCGAAATCAAAAGAGAAGGTGAATGCCTCATGACGACAGATTTGATTACTGTAAAGCAAGTAACGAAAACGTATGGAAGTAAAAATAAAGAAATCGCAGCGTTAAAAGGTATATCACTTTCTATCCCAAAAGGAACAACGCTTGGCATTATTGGAGAAAGTGGTTCTGGAAAGACAACACTTGGTAAGCTCATAGCTGGGATCGAGCGTCCAACGTCTGGTGAAATTGATTATAACGGTCAAGTTGTTCACAAGCTGAAATCAGCTCATAAGCGGGATTTCTTGCAGAAAGTACAGTTCATTTTTCAAGATTCCACAGCTGCATTAAATCCGCGTTGGAAAGTACGAGATATTGTAACAGAAGGCTATATTTCATTCGGTTTAGGCGATAAAGGATTGAAAGATAAAGTCGCAGGTGATGCACTAGAGCGTGTTGGATTAGATAGAAGATATATTGATCGTTATCCGCATGAATTTAGCGGGGGACAACGTCAACGTATTGCTATTGCAAGAGCGTTATTATGTGAGCCAGAAGTTTTAATCCTTGATGAACCAATTTCAGCATTAGATGTTTCACTGCAAATCCAAATTATACATCTACTGCAAAAGATTCAAAAGGAACAAGGCTATACATATTTATTTATCGCACATGATTTACCGATGGTTCACTATTTATGTGAAAAAGTGGCTGTCCTATATAAAGGAGAACTTGTTGAATTTGGAAATACGGATGAAGTATTCCGTAATCCACAACATTCTTATACAAAAACATTATTAGCATCAACACCAAAAATTTCAGGTTAAAGGAGAATGTAGGATGAAGAAGTTTTTACTGTTTGTCATTATGACTGTTTTAGCAATTACTTCTGTTGCTTGCGGTAAGAAAGAGACGCAAAAGGCAAGTGCTGGTAAGGGTGAAGGAGATCGATTAGTAACGAATATCGGTAGTGATCCATATACACTTGATTCCGCTATTGCGACAGATACTACTTCGAGATATGTAATTGGGAATTTATTTTCAAGTCTATATACTGAGGATAACAATGGGAAAATCCATAATGAGTTAGCGGATAAAGAAGAAGTAAATGCTGATGGGACTGAATATACAATTCATTTAAAGAAAGATATTAAATGGTCAGATGGTTCTCCTATTACAGCAAATGATTTTGAGTTTGCATGGAAGCGATTATTAAATCCGAAAACGGGTTCTATGAATGCGACAGAAATGTACTTTATTAAAGGTGCAGAGGCATATAATACTGGAAAAGGTGAAGAGGGACAAGTTGGGATTCAAGTGGTTAATCCTCAAACGTTAAAAGTAACACTTGAATATCCAGTTGCTTCTTTCAAACAAAAGCTAGCAAGTTCATTATTTATTCCATTACCTAAAAAATCAATTGATGATAATAATAAATTAAAAACAGACCCAAAAGAGTTAATTACGAACGGACCATTCACGTTAAAAGAATGGAAGCATAACCAAGCAATTACAGTACAAAAAAATAAAGAATACTATGATAAAAAGGTAACATTAAAAGAAATTGAGTTTCGTATTATTCCAGACTCTAAAACAGCGTATCAATTATTTAAATCAAAAGAATTAGATTTACTAAGTGGTTTACCACAAGAGATGATTGAGAAAGAAAAAGAAAATAAAGAATATAAACGTGTTGCAGGATTTTCATCTTATATTTATTCCTTTAACGTAGAAAAAGAGCCATTTACAAATGCAAAAGTACGTAAAGCATTTTCATTAGCAGTTGATCGTAAATTTATCGTTGAAAAATTGTATAAAAATAATGCACAAGCAGCATATGCTTTTGTTCCAGAAGGGGCAAAAACACAAGGTGGTCGTGATTTCCGTAAAGAAAAAGGCGATTACGTAAAATTTGATCCAGCGGAAGCGAAAAAATTATTAGAAGAAGGTATGAAAGAGCAAGGATGGTCTACATTACCTGAAGTAACATTAAAATTCACTACAGATACACAACATAAAAAAGTAGCAGAAGCAATGCAAGAAATGTTTAAGAAAAACCTTGGTGTAGATATTAAATTAGAAAATAAAGAGTGGAAGAGTTACATCGACACATACAAGCAAAGTGATTTCCAATTAGCTTATATGGGGTGGGGAGGTTCTAACTTAGACCCTAGTGCCCGTTTAGAATTATATGCAGGTGATGGTCCGAGTAACTATGCGAAGTGGTACAATAAAGAATTTGATAATTTAATTAATCAAGCAAAAACAGAACAAGATGAAAATAAACGTTTTGATATATTGCATAAAGCAGAAGATATTATGTTTGATGATACACCATTGATCCCAATTATTTTCCCAAGCTCTTCGTATTTACAAAAATCATCAGTATCTGGCGTCCAATTCATTATTGGTTCTAGTCCAGAACTAAGATACGTAAAAATTAAAAAATAAAGAAGTAGGCAACCGCCTACTTCTTTATTTTATTTCTTTCTTATATTCTTTTTTCGTTCCATCAGAGAAGACAACTTCTAAAGCGAATTTTTGATAGTCTTTATCAAGTTTGAATACATTTACTACTTGATCAATTACTTCTTGGTCAGGAGTATCTTTATCAAATTTCAACTCTTGTAGAAGTGGGCTTAATTTTGTAATAGCCTCGTCGCCTGTTAATTTTACATCTGCTTTATGGTCTTCAACTTTTGCTTCCATTTTTTTATCGGCTGCTACATTTTTATAATCAGCTTCGTAGTCTTTCTTTGTATCTTGATAGTCTGCCTTTAAATCAAATTCATTAAAGTTTAGTTTTAAATCAGCAGGCGCTTCATTCTTTGCCTCTTCTGTAGTCTTTTTATTAGAAGTTGTGTCTTCTTTTGCAGGAGCTTTACATCCTGTTAATGCAGGTACTAGCATAAGAGCTAATAAAATTGATAGTAAAATTCTCATTATAAATTCCTCCTTATGTAACTTCTTTCTATACAAGTTTTTCCTAATTTCATGTAATTATGTATGTGATGAAAATAAATTATTTTCTCATAGCTTCAAGGATTAGTCCGCAATTTAAATCAAAAAGGATTTGTATGTATATGGTAAATTTAAGTTGTGAGGAGGTACTGAAATGCAAAAAGAAGCGAAAGAGAATTATTGACAATTATTAGAAAAGTAATATAATCAAAATGTAAGTGATCACTTGCATAAGGAAGAGAGGGTTTTATGGCGCGCTCAAAGACAGCAGAAAAAATCATTCAAGCGGCAATTGAATTAGTGAAAGAAAAAGGATATACGGCAGCAACGACGAAAGAAATTGCAATGCGTGCTGGTGTTAATGAAGTAACGATATTCCGCAATTTTAAAAGTAAGAAGGGCGTTATTGAAGCGGCGGTTGCTGAATTTTCATATATACCGCATTTAAAACAATTTTTGCAAACAGAAATTGTGTGGGAATTAGAAACTGATTTAAAGAACTTAGCAAGGCATTATCATAAATTTTTAAATAGCATAAAAGATATTATTTCTATCGGTATACGTGAGGCGAGAGAATTTCCTGAATTAGATGAGGAAATCTCGAAAATTCCAAAAGGATTAAAAGAGGAATTAATAATTTATTTTGCCAAGATGCAGGAACAGGGAAAGATTATTCATACAAATATTGAAGCGCAAGTAATGAATTTTATATGGATTAATTTTGGTTACTTTCTATCTAAATTGCGTTTTGAAAACCGACTTATGGAAATTGATGATGAGAAATTTATTGAGAATAATATAGTTTTATATACTAGGGCTTTAAGACCCTAGTATTTATTTAAAATAAAATGCAAGCAAGTGCTTGCTTGCTGAACAGGAGAGCGCGAAGATGGATACATTAAAACAGTTTTTAAAACGACCAGGTACGTATGTGGGAATGGTAGTAGCTCTATCGTTCCAACTTATTTTCTTTTGTGTGTGGTTAACGGCGTATGATGGAGTGAACGAAAGAGCAGATCAAATGCGTATTGCTATTGTGAATGAGGATGGGAATATAGGGAGTAAAATAGCAGAAGGCTTACAGAGAAATTTACCATTTCAAGTGAAGAAAGAACGGTCTATGGAAAAAGCAAACGAAGAAATGAATGATCATGTGTACGATATGATTATTGAAATTCCAGCTTCTTTTTCAAAAGATATAAATGAAACAGGAAAAGCAAATTTAAACTTTCACATTAATCAAGCGAATGCCATGATGGCAAAGCAAATGATGGAAGGAGCAGCAAAGCAAATTCGAGATAATGTGAATAAAGAGATAGCAAGTCATAAAGAACAAGCGATTGTTGGGAAATTACAAGCTGTAGGACCTGAGAATGTAGAAGTGATAAAAGGGTTAACCGAAGATTCAATTGGTTTTACAGTTCATAAAGTAAATGATGTCAAAGGATTTTCGGCTAACATGGTACCATTAATGATGGTATTAGCTTCATTTGTAGGAGCAATGATCATGAGTATGGAACTATCAAAAGTTGCAAAGGAAGTAAAGAACGGTTGGAGTAATTTCGTATCAAGACAAATCATTAACGGTACAGTATCAATTTTACTTGCATGTATTACAATTGGTTTAATGAAAGGATTCCAAATTGAAATGCACGAAACAGTATGGGGTATATGGGTGTTTCAAGCGATAGTCTTCTTCGCATTTCTTTCATTAACACAAATGTTTATAACTGTTTTCGGAAATGCAGGTATGATTTTTAATATTATCTCTCTATCGTTACAACTTGTAAGTTCGGGTGTAATAGTACCACACGAGATGCTTTCTAAAACATATCAAATAATCGGTGAGTTATTTCCCGCAACATACGCAGCGAATGGTTATTATACAATAATATTTGGTGGAGTTAATTTAAAGGTAAATGTTATTTCATTATTACTCATTATACTAGTTACACAATTGATAGCGGGAATTACTCTAGTTATAAAAGGAATGGTAAAGAGAAGAAGCTCTGTAGTTAAAGAAGTATAAAGTAAAAAAGGTATCCCACGAAGGATACCTTTTTTATTAGTACTTATTATTTTGCAACTTCTGTCCACTTGTAGTTAAATTCACCGCCGAAGTCAGTTGTTACAAGTCCTTTAATAAATCCGCGTTGTAAGTAAGAGCGCCCTTGTTGGTATAAAGGAGCAACAGCACCATCTTGTAATAAGATTTTTTCAGCTTGCTTCATTGCTTCCCAGCGACCTTTTTCATCACCAGCTAAATCAGTTTTTACTTTACGAATAAGCTCGTCGTACTCTTTGTTAGAGTATTTATCGAAGTTATAAGCACTATCTGTTGTGAATAGATCTAAGAATGTAATAGGATCCGCGAAGTCAGGGCCCCAGCCATCGATTCCGATTTCGTAATCACCACTTAATAGTAGTTTTAACTGTTGTTTACGTGGTTGAGGTTTTAAATTCACTGTTAATCCATCTAGATTCTTTTCTAATTCACCTTTTAAATATTCACCAGTTTTCTTAGCTAAAGCATTATCACTTGTTAATAGTTCAATTGTTACTTTGTCAGTACCAAGTTCTTGTTTCGCTTTTTTCCAGTTTTCTTTTGCGGATTTCATATCATCTTTGACTAGATTTCCATTCTCTTTACGGAAGTCATTACCGTCTGGACTTTTTGCGAATTTCGCAGGAACCATTCCTTCTGCTGGAACAGCACCGTTATTTAAAATTGTTTCTACGTATGCTTTTTTATTCATTGCGCCGTTAATAGCAAGGCGTGCATGTTGATTTTTTAATGTTTCATTTTTTTGATTGAGTCGTAAGAATTGAATACCAACTTCAGCGCGGTCCTTGAAGTTTGGATCGCCCTTATATTTATCAACAAACTCCGCAGTTAAAGCAACACGATCAATTTGTCCTGAATCATATAAGTTAACTTCTGTAGACTTATCTTTCACGACATTGAAGTTGATTTCTTCTAATTTTACAGTTTTAGCATCCCAATAGTTAGGGTTCTTCTTCAATTGGAAGCTCTGTTCATGTTTCCAGTTATCTAATGTGAAGGCACCGTTGTAAATTAAATGATTTGTTTCTAAACCATATTTATCACCTTGGGATTTTAAGTAATCTTCATTAATTGGTAAGAATGTTGAGAATGTCGTCAAGCTTAAGAAGTAGGGAACAGGACGGTCTAGTTGTACTTCTAAAGTTTTATCATCAAGAGCTTTGACCCCTAGTTGATCAATTGGCAATTGTTTTTGATTTATTTGTTTCGCATTCTGTATATCGAAGAATAAGAATGCATATTCAGCTGCTGTATCAGGATTTACGGCACGTTGCCAAGCGAAGACGAAGTCCTTTGCTGTAACAGGAGTACCGTTTGACCATTTCGAATCACGCAGGTGGAATGTATATTTTGTTTTATCGGGACTAACGTCAACCGACTCAGCAACACCAGGAATTGGTTTATTATCTTCTCCCACTGCATATAAACCTTCAAAAACATTTCGCATTACGTTCATGGATTCCCCATCCGTTGCTTTTGCAACATCCATTGTTGGAATTTCTGAAGCGAATGATAAGTTAATTGCCTGTTTATCAGGTGCTTTATCATTTGCTTTCGCTCCGCTTACATTATCTTTATTTCCCCCGCAAGCAGTTAGTAATAGACTTGCCCCTAAAACAGATGCAACAACAGGTACAACTTTTTTTTCATTGTTCTTTCCTCCCTAAATGTGTTGTTCGTAACGCCATAATGTCCATGTCTTGAAGTGTAGCTACAGAAGAGAAAACCTATTATAAATATGTGTATATAGGTAATCAGGTGTTCTATATGTATATACATGTTGAACTATAATCTGACGTTATATGTTTCAACTTTGTAGACATTACATTTTGATGGTTAAATATTTCGTCTCTTTGATTATTTAGAATATTAACACTGGAAAGAACTATATGTCAATAATAAAAATAGAATGTTAATTTCTTGAAATAATATATTAAAAAAGTAGATTCCCGTGTATTAAGGAATCTACTTTTAATGTATTTTATGAAAAAATAATTAGTATGGTGGGATAACGTTGATCAAAGTTACAATTTAATTTTCGATTTTTGCCCACTTGAAGTTTAACTGGCCTGCAAAGTCAACTTGTACAATTCCTTTTACATAAGAACGCTCTAGATAAGATTCTCCTTTTTGGTAAAGAGGAGCGATAACAGAGTCCTTAAATAATATTTTTTCTGATGCTAGTAACGCTTCCCAGCGAGCTTTTTCATCACCAGCCAAGGTAGTTTTAACTTTTTCAATTGTGTCATCAAACTCTTTATTAGAGTAATGATCTAAGTTATAAGGGTTATTCGTCGTAAATAGTTCAAGGAATGTAATTGGATCAGCAAAGTCAGGGCTCCAACCGTCAATTCCAATCTCGTAGTCACCTTTTAATAAGAGTGAAACTTGTTGTTTACGTGGTTGCGGTTTTATATTTACCGTTAAGCCATCTAAATTCTTTTCTAGTTGTCCTTTTAGGAACTCACCAGTTTTCTTCTCAAGGTCACCATCACTTGTTAATAATTCTAATGTTATCTTTTCAGAACTAAGCTCTTTTTTTGCTTTCTTCCATAATTCTTGTGCAGATGCTGTATCAACGTTTGTTAAATCGCCGTTTGCAGTACGGAAGTCTTTTCCATCAGGCCCTTTTGCAAAGTTTTTTGGAACGAGACTAAAGGTTGGTGTAGAGCCATCATTTAATAACGTATTTACAAAGGATTTTCGATCAATAGTTTGATCAATCGCTTGGCGCGCAGAAACGTTTTGAAGTATTTTATTTTGTTGATTCATACGTAAAAATTGTACGCCTACGTTCGGACGTTCTTTAAAGTTAGCATCCTTTTTATATTTATCAACGAAGTCAGATGTTAGTTTTATACGGTCTAATTGTTTGGATTCGAATAAATTTACTTCTGTTGATTTTTCTTTCACAACGTTGAAATTGATTTCTTCGAGTTTGACATTATCTTTATCCCAATATGTAGGGTTTTTCTTAAATTTAAAGCTTTGTTCATGCTTCCAATCGCTTAGTGTAAAAGCTCCGTTGTACAAGATTTTGTTATCTTCTAAAGCGTACTTATCACCTTGTGCTTTAAAGAATTCCTCGTTGATTGGTAGAAATGTTGGGAACGCCGTTAAGCTAATAAAATACGGAACAGGACGCTCTAATTCTACTTCAAACGTATGGTCATCAACTGCTTTTACACCAAGTTGATCGGCTGGAAGCTCTTTACTATTAATTTTTTTAGCGTTTTTAATATCAAAGAATAAAAAAGCATATTCAGAGGCTGTTGCTGGGTCGACAGCTCTTTGCCAAGCGAAGACAAAATCTTTCGCTGTAACAGGAGTACCGTTTGACCATTTTGAATCTCGTAAATGGAATGTGTATTTCGTTTTATCACCACTTACTTCATGAGATTTTGCAACACCAGGAACAGGTTTATTACCTTCACCAAGATTATACAAACCTTCAAATACGTTTCTCATTACTTGACCAGAATCAGTATCTGTAGCACGAGCTGTATCCATTGTTCGAATCTCAGTAGGTGAAGATAAGTTTAAAACTTGCTTACTAGGTGCCTCATCTTTTGCATTTGCTCCACTCGCTTCGTTTTTATAACTACCACAACCAGTTAATAAAATACTTACTCCTACAACTGATGCAATACCGGGTACAAACTTCTTTTTCATTTGATTTTCCTCCTAGATAATTAATAAGATTGGATGATGATGAGGGAAATGAAAAATAAAAAATCCCTCTTTTCGGATTGAGAAAGAGGGATTTTTACGTACAAGTTATGCACCCGTATATAAACGAAGTCCCTCATTCTATCTTTCAAGCATAAAGCTTGCAGGAAGTGGCACAGTATTCAAAATGAACCTGCTGCCGAGGTTTCAAAGGGCCAGTCCCTCCACCTCTCTTGATACAATGAGTAAACGAATAAATTTTATTAATTTTTATGTTTCTTTGATAATTCAAAATCTTACACCTTAGATAATGAAGTGTCAATCAAATGAAATATAGTTTAAATTTTCAGTTTTTTAAAAATGAAAAAACCACTGCATATAGCAGTGGTTTTCCTACTAGAAGTTAAAGTTATCTGGATCTGGACCGACACGATGATTTTCATTTAAAGCTTGAATTGCTTTCATATCATCCGAGCTTAATTCAAAGTCGAAGATGTTCGCATTTTCAATAATGCGGTGTTCTTTAATTGATTTAGGAATCGTTACAACTTCGTTTTGTAAATCCCAGCGTAAAATAACTTGTGCAGTCGATTTATTATATTTTGTAGCGATTTCTTGTAATGTTGGATTATCCAGTAGTTGCCCTTGCATTAATGGTGACCAAGCTTCAAGCTGGATGTTATGTTCTCTACAGAAAGCATGTAATTCTTCTTGTGCTAAGCGAGGGTGGTATTCCACTTGGTTGACCATTGGCTTGATTTCAGCAATTTCAAATACGTCTTGCAAGTGGTGAATGTTGAAATTACTCACACCAATAGCGCGCACACGACCGTCTTTATAAAGTTTCTCTAAAGCTTTCCATGATTCAGTGTATTTTCCTTTTACAGGCCAATGTACTAAGTATAGATCTAAATATTCTAGACCTAATTTTTCTAATGTAGTTTCAAATGCTTGTAATGTTGACTCGTAACCTTGATCACTATTCCACACTTTTGAAGTGATGAATAACTCTTCACGAGGAATACCAGATTCTTGAATTGCCTGTCCAACGCCTTCTTCGTTTTTATATATCGCAGCAGTATCGATACTACGGTATCCATTTTTTATAGCTGCTTTTACAGAATCAATTACTTCTGTACCATCTTCAACTTTAAAAACACCCAAGCCGAACCAAGGCATTTTCACGCCGTTATGTAATGTTGTATAGTCGTTTAAACTTGTTAAAGTCATATTAATTCCCCCTAGCTTTTTTATTGGTCGCTTCAACTGCTTGTTGAATGACTTCTGAAAAATTATTTTCATATAAAACTTTTAAGCCTTCAGCCGTTGAACCTCCTGGTGTTGTTACTTGTTCGCGGAGCATAGCTGGATCCTGATTTTGCTGGAGCATAGCGGCAGAGCCAGCAATCATTTGAATGACAAGGTATTTTGCTGTTTCCTCATCAATACCATAGCTTTTCGTTGCTTCAATTAAACCTTCAGCAAAGTGATAGAGAAAAGCAGGTGCACTACCAGTAACTGCGGTAAGTTGGTGAACTTCTTCTTCGGTACAAAACTGTGAGGTACCGATACCTTTTAAAAGAAGTTGTAACGTTTCTTGATGTGTTTCATCTACAGAATGTCCCGTCGTATATAAGGAGATAGACTTTCCAATTCCAGCAGCTGTATTTGGCATAATCCAAGCAACGGGTGTCCCTTGGGGAAGTCTTTCTTCTAGATAAGATGGTCCGATTCCGGCAGCAACTGTCACGACAAATTGATCAGTTAGAAGAGGGGATAGATCAGCTAATAGCTGTTCATGTGCGACAGGTGGCATTGCTAAAACGATTGTATCTACAGATTTAATATGCTGCTTCCAATCAGTTGTAATCGATAGATCATATTGAGCTTGTAATTGCGTTAGTTTTTCTATGTTGCTTCGGTTGGAAACAATAATTTCTTCGATATATTCTTTACTTGTTGTAAGTAGTCCAGCAAATATAGCTTCTGCCATACGACCGGCACCAATAAATAAAATTCGATGTTTATTAGGCATATCCTTTATTCCTTTCTAGTAGAGATATGTTATAAAAAAACGATATCATCTTTAAGAGAATTTTGTAAAAAGAAAAGACTTACCGTAGGTGGAATGGATAACGAGGGTCAGGAAATTCATGGTAAAGGGGAGAGCTATTCCTTATACTGGTGATAGGGAATTTATTACACATCTGGGGAGAGATAATCATGGTTAGAAGTCCACTTTTTTTACTCAGTTCTAGTATAATTTGCGTATTGGTTGGATTGTATATTCAATCGAGTTATATTGAAATTTTTGCATCGATTATGGGGATTATTAATGTTTGGTTATTAGCAAGAGAAAAAGTATCCAACTTTTTATTTGGCATGATTACTGTTGCGGTATTTCTGTATATTTTTATTGCACAAGGTTTATATGCAATGGCGGTATTGGCAGCTTTTCAATTTATCTTTAATGTATATGGTTGGTATTATTGGATTGCACGTAGTGGGGAGGGAGAGGTAAAAGCAACAGTTCGTTTAGATTTGAAAGAGTGGGCTTTTTATATAATTTTTATTTTAGTTGCTTGGATTGGTTGGGGTTATTATCAAGTCCGTTATTTAGAATCAACAAGTCCATATTTAGACGCTTTAAATGCTGTATTAGGATTAGTAGCTCAATTTATGCTCAGTCGAAAAATATTAGAAAACTGGCATTTATGGATTTTATATAACGTAGTTAGCATTGTGATTTATATTTCCACTGGTTTATACGTTATGCTAATATTAGCTGTTATTAATCTCTTTATATGTGTAGCTGGTTTGCTAGAGTGGAAGAACAATTATAAGGGACAAGAACATACAAATAATTATATTTAGAAAACAATTGGAATCGAAAAACCCCTGGAGCATATACGCCTCAGGGGTTTATTAATAGAATATAAGTTTATGCTTTTGTTAAACCAAGCAATACAGCGCCGCCGATAATTAAAACACTACCTAGTGCAATAAAGATCAATTGACGTTTTGTTTTCTTTTCACCTAAGAAGACAATCGCACCGAATGTTGAGATAACGATTCCAGTTTGAGATAATGGGAAGCTTGTCGCTACTCCGACACGTGGTAATGAAAGAAGTAAGAATAAGTTTCCTGTTCCCCAAAGTAAACCAGATACAGCATTACGGATGGCATATTTGTTAAATGGTTTATGTTTAGACGTCAGTACAACCGCACCAACGAACATACCAACTGCCTGTGGTAAAATAGCAGACCAACCATCGATGTTAAACCAACGAATAATAATTACATATACAAGATAGCCGAAAGTAGAAACAATTAAAGTAAGAAGTCCCTTTTTCAATTGTCCTGGTGGCTGTGCATTTTCTTTATCATCTAATGATGTGAATACTACACCAACTACGATTAATAGGATTGCAATCGTTCCCATAACGATCGTTGTTGTAGTAGTCCACTCGCGGAAAGCGATAACTCCAAAGATAGAAGTTGCAACAAGTTGCATACCAGTAGAAATAGTTACAGTAGTTGAAACACCTAGTTTTTCAACTGTTTTTAATTGGTTTACTTGTCCTAAAGCCCAGAATAAACCTGAAATAAAGCCAACAATCAAGACTGTCATTGTTAAAGTTGGTTGAGTAAATACATACATAATTGTTGCGAAGAATAGAGCACCGATTGTCATACCTACCGTTTGGCTATATGCACCACCGCCCATTTTTACGCTTACTAATAAGATGTTTCCCCATGCGATTGCAGGAAGAAGCGCTAATAAAATGTCCATTACAAGACTCCCTTCGGTTTTCTATACCAATATAATTACATATCGTTCTAACGATCGGTAATGTCCCACTAATAGAGTAGAAGATTACCGATCGCTAAAACAGGATGAAGAATTCACGATATAAATGCGTTTTCATTTCTTCATTTTTTGAAACACTTTCATATAATAACAGGAAATTACCTATTTTAGAAAGTGAATTTGAATAAAATGTATATTTAAATAAGAGGTAAAATTCAGTCAATAATCAAATCATTTTATTTTTCGGGAAATAAAAAGCAACTTTTGTCGAAAGTTGCTTTAAGAAGTAGTAATTCTGCTATTAATGAGTTGAATACATAGTAAGAATAGAAGGGACATACTAATCGTTATGATTACAAGTGTCCAAGCTAGTTGCATATTACTTGCATCAATAGCCATATAAATCGCCGTTGGAATCGTCTGAGTTTTGCCAGGTATATTTCCTGCAAACATTAAAGTTGCACCAAATTCACCAAGTGCGCGAACAAAGCTTAAAATCATACCACTTAGTAACGCAGGAAATGCAAGCGGGAGTGTGACATGTAAAAAAACTTGATATTCACTTGCACCAAGATCGCGCGCGCCATCTTCAATTTGTACATTTGCGATAGAAAATCCTGTTTTTGCTGATTGGTACATGAGCGGAAATGCAACGACTGTAGAAGCAATGATAGCAGCAGTAGATGTAAACATAATGGACTGCTGAAATAATGATTCAATCCACTTTCCAATGGGACTGTTATTTCCGAAAATGATAATTAGAAAAAAGCCGATAACAGTTGGTGGAAGCACCATTGGTAATAAGAAAATAGTTTCTAGTAGTACTTTATATCGCCACGAGGAGCGCGCTAATGCTCGTCCAATAATCGTTCCTAAGATCGTAACGATTATTGTGGCGCACGCAGCTACTCGCAAGGATAGAAAGACAGGTGACAAAATAGCATCAAAGCTCATGGCAATTATGATAGGACTGTAAATCCATATTTTTTAAAGATAGATTGTGCATCTTTTGACTGCAAATACTCATAAAATGAAGTCGCCTCTTTCTTGTGCTTAGATTCTTTTATAACACCTAAAGGATAGTGGATTGGCTCATGAGAAGTAGCTGCTGCTGGCTCACCAATCTTTACTTTGTCTGAAATAAGAGCATCTGTTTTGTATACGATACCAGCATCGACATTGCCTGTTTCTACATATGTTAACACTTGGCGAACGTCTTTTGTAAATACGACTTTATTTTGAATGTCATTCCAAAGATTTTCATGTGTGAGAGAAGCCTTTGCATATTTTCCCGCAGGTACGGATTCAGGTGTACCAAGTGCAATTTTCTTGATTTTTTCATCTTTTAAATCTTGGAATTTTGTAAGAGAACTATCTTTTGGGACAACTAGAACTAGTTCATTTCCAAGAAGATTTTTCCCTTCTTTTTCATCAATGAATCCTTTTTTAACAAGAGTTTGGAATTTATCTTCTGCTGCTGAGAAGAATAAATCAGCGGGCGCACCTTGTTCAATTTGTTGTTGAAGTGCACCAGAAGCACCGAAGTTAAAAGAAAGTTTAATATTAGGTTCTTTTTCTTTATATTTTGTTTCAATTTCTTTTAGTGCATCTTGTAAGCTTGCAGCAGCGGATATAGTAAGTTCTACTGTTTTTCCTTCTTTAGCAGTTGATTTCTCTTTCTTTTCTCCGCTTGTACATGCAGCACTAAATATAAGAAGAAAAGAAAGTATAAGTGCCCCAATGGATCGTAATGTAAACTTATTCATAAAAAAATCCCCTTTTGTTTTGATATATTCAATTATAACTAATTATAACTAATTATAACTAGTTATAATTGAATATAATTTGAACGGTATAGTTGTTTTTTAAAACTAGGAGAAATATTCTTTTCTTTGTTACAATGAAGGAAGAAAGTGAGGAATCGTCTATGGATCATCATTCCTACACAACGGAAGAAGTAGCAAAGCGATTAAAAGTATCAAAACTAACTGTATACGACTTAATTAAAAAAGGAGAACTGCCTTCTTATAGAGTTGGTAGACAGATGCGCATTGATGCAGTGGATTTAGAACAATATATAAAGCAAATGAAAACAGGGAAGGTACAATTTACTCCTGTAAAGAAGGACGAAATTAGTAGTTCGAATACACGCATCATTAGTGGTCAAGAACTAACGTTAGATATGTTGGCAAAGCATATAGAAAATCGTCTGCCAAACTCTAATATATTAAGAGCATATCAGGGCAGTTTAACGAGTTTAGTGAAGATGTACCAAGGAGAAGGAAGCGTCGTTAGTTTGCATTTGTTTGATGGCGAAACAGGTACATATAATGTTCCGTACGTAAAGCGTATTTTAGTTGGACAACCATATATTATGATTAATTTATTAGCAAGAAATGTTGGGTTTTATGTGCAAAAAGGGAATCCACAAAATATAAAAACATGGGCTAATTTATCTCAGTCATCTATACGATTTGTAAATCGAGAAAAAGGTTCTGGTATTAGGGTGTTAGTGGATGAGCAATTGCGAATTCAAAAATTAAGTAAAGAAGATATTAACGGGTATGAATGGGAAGAATCGAATCACCTTGGTGTTGCCTCGCAAGTCGCGAATGGAAAAGCTGATGTTGGGGTAGGATCAGAAAAGTTTTCCCAAATTGTGAACGTAGACTTTATTCCAATAATGAAAGAACAGTATGATTTAGTAATTTTGAAGAATAAAGAAAACGAAGAGCTTATTGAAGTTATGAAAGACATTCTGCAATCGGAAGAATTTCATAATGAGTTAAAAGCGATTGGCGGATACGATATTAAGAAAACAGGCCAAATTATATATGAAACAAACTAAAAAGCTGCTTGTCTATAAGACGAGCAGCTTTTTCTATATATAAAGGGGTTTGGGGAAACGAATTGTTAAACAAGACTTTGAGCGAGTGTGTAAATGAAAGCTGTAAGAAGAGTCGCTCCACTTGCAAGCCCGATAAAGTCTGATTTGTTGAAAGTAATGTTGTTCATTATAATCTCTCCTTATTTGTTTAATGTAGTTGCAACTGCTTTTGCATCGACAAGTGCGGATAGCACCATGCCCATTGTGTTAAAAAAGTTGTTTGATTTCATTTTGTTCATCATGCGTATCCGCTCCTTTTCGAATTGTTGTTGCCCTGCTTTATGTCTTAATTATATGAAATATAGCCGCCTGCAACTATCGAATTAGCTTACGTAAGACTTACACTTTTGTAAGAAAAAAAGACATTCGTGTAAGAATGTCTTTTAGAGCATATTGATATGATGATGCTCTTCAATTGTTTTTAAAAAGCTACGCATTGAATTAGTCATGTAGCTATCTTTGCGACGTATGAAAACTGTTGAAATACTACCATATTTTTCAGGGATGGCATGACAATGTACTTTACCTGCCTTGGAAAGATGCTGGACGGCAGACTGTGGTACGAGTGTAATTCCAAGGCCAAGTGCAACACTGTTTAATATTGTTTCTAATATGTTAAATTCCATAATTCTTTTTGGTAGCAAACCTTCATCTTTAAGCCATCGTTCTAGCTTGGAACGGTATCCACATCCTTGATTAAAAACGAGTAGGGGCGTCGTAGTAAATTCTTCTATATGAAAAGCTTTACTTTGTGTAACAAGCATTAATTTCTCAGTACTAACATCGTATTGTTCAATTAGTGGATGTTTAATAGGACCTGATATAAAAGCACCATCTAATTGATGATCGAGTACTTCTCTAATAAGTTCTTCCGTTAGACCGGCTTGTAATGATAAATCGACATTTGGATAGCTTTTATAGTAAGAAGACAAGATGGTAGGTAATGTACTGACTGTTTCGACTGTACCAATTTTTAATATACCAGATGGTGTTTCACTATCTAAAAACACTTGTTTTAGCTCTTCAACATCTTGCAAAATTTTATTAACATAAACGAGCATTTTTCTGCCTTCAGCTGTTAAAGTCATGCCTCGTTTATGACGATAAAAGAGAGGTGTTTTTAGCTCGTTTTCTAATTGCTTAATACGCGCGGTTACATTTGATTGTACGTAATTTAACTCTTTTGCTGCGCTACTTACACTACCTCGGTCAGCAACGCTCTGGAAGATTTGTAAGTCTCGTAATTCCATTTTATGCTCCCCCTTGATGTTAACTATCATTATAAATGATAGTTAGCATCATTTTGAATCATTTTACGTGATATATTTTTTCTTTTACAATTCTCCTTGTGCAAATAGAAAGAAGTGGGGGATTGTGGTGAGAAAAGGTCAAATGATAATAGGTGCTTTAGCGTGTTTAATTGCAAGTATGTCATGGGGAGCGATGTTTCCGGTTGCTGATCATGCGCTAGAATACATAGATCCGTTTTATTTTTCGTTAATTCGTTATGGGGCGGTAGCAATTGTACTGATTGTATTATTGCTAATGAAAGAAGGAAAGAAAGCATTTCGCTTAGAAGGAAGAGGAAAGTTACTCGTCTTTTTTGGAACAATGGCGTTTACCGTATACAATGTATTAATTTTTCTAGGACAAATGTTAATGGGAAGATCAGGTGTAATGGTAGCTTCTGTTATGGAGGCGCTTATGCCTATGATTTCAATTTGTATTTTATGGGGATATAAAAATATAAAGCCGAAGAAGTATATGATAACGAGCATGATTATCGCGTTTGTAGGGGCTGTATTTGTTATCACGAAAGGTGATATGAGTTTCTTTTTAACATTGAAAGATAATATGTTTTCACTAGCATTTATATTTGTTGGTGTTGTAGGCTGGGTTATTTATACGATGGGTGGTCAAACGTGTAGCGATTGGTCAACATTACGTTATTCTACGTTGACGTGTGTATTTGGTACGACTGTCACAGGGATTATAACTGTAATCATTACGGCGTTTGGATATGTATCAATTCCAAGTATGGAAACGATCTCTATTGTGAAATATGACTTGTTATTTATGATGACATTACCAGGTATCGTAGCACTACTTGCTTGGAACTATGGTGTGAAAATCTTATCATCAATTAATGGCATTTTATTTATTAACTTTGTACCAATTACTACTTTAGTTATTATGATGATGCAAGGATATAAAATAACAATGTTTGATATTGTAGGAACATTACTCGTTATTGCAGCGCTTATTCGTAATAATGTTTGTCAGAGAAAAGAAGAAAATATAAATAAACAAGTTTTACAAGAAGATCAATTGCGTCAAGCTGTTTAATAGGTAACTGGAGGATTTTTACATGTTAGAAAGTTTATTGTTTTTCTTTGCTGCTGGAGTTGCCTGCGAACTTGCAGCAATTAATCGGAATGGTCGTAAGAAGATAGAACAGCAGGCTGAGCTGATAGAGCTTTTAAAAGAGTTACAGGAAAGAAAAATTTAAGAAGACGACCGGGCATAGACGGTCGTCTTCTTCTATATAAAGGGGAAAGGGGACGCAAAGTTCATATAAGCGTAGCAGCGTAAATAAAAGCAGTAAGAAGAACCGAGCCGCTAGCTAATCCTAAAAAATCTAATTTGTTAAAAGTGATGTTATTCATTATAAATTCTCCTTACTTGTTTAATGTAGTAGTAACATTTTTTGCATCGACAAGAGCGGATAATACCATGCCCATTGTATTTAAGAAATTGTTCGTTTTAAATTTGTTCATCATATATATCCGCTCCTTTTCAAATGGTTGTTGTTACTTTCTGACTTAATTGTATAAGAGATTGGGGGAAGTCACTATCGAATTAGCTTACAAGGAAATTACACTTTTGTAAGAATTGAAATTTAACAATAAATACTTATTTTTATTACCAACTCCTAAAACTTAGTGTTATAATCGTTGTAAGAATATGATTCCAATTCGGATGTTTAGAAAGGAACGAAATGAATGTATAAACCAATTACATTTTCGTTGAAATATATATTTAAAATGGCCGGGAAAGTAGAAGTACAAGGGAGAGAGAAATTACCAGAAGGTGGCCCTTACGTTGTTGCTTGCACACATACAAGCTTTATGGACGTTTTAATGTTAGCAGCAGGAATGTACCCAACCCAAATTCATTACATGGCAAAAAAAGAATTGTTTGAAGGGAAATTTAAAAACTGGTTTTTTAAAAATGTAAATGCATTCCCTGTAGATCGTGCGAATCCAGGGCCAAGCACATTGAAAATTCCATCGCGTTTATTAAAAGAAGGGAAAGTAGTAGGGATTTTCCCAAGTGGGACGAGATCATCAGAAGACGTTTCACTAAAAGCTGGGGCTGTTACAATTGCAATGCGTTCTAATGTTCCGTTAATACCGGCAGCTTATGTTGGTCCATCAAGCGTAAAAGAATTGATAAAAGGAAAAAAAGCGCGATTAGTTTTTGGAGACCCAATTCAAATCGATGCTGAAGAACAAATAGATCGAAAAACGGCTATGAAAATGATGACAGATGAATTAAATGCAAAGTTTGACGAACTAAAGGAAGTTTTGCAGCCAAATCAAAAATAAGAAAAGACGACCGAGCATAGACGGTCGTCTTTTCTATTACTATTTATATAAAGGGGAAAGGGGACACAAAGTTATAGTGTAGCAGCGTAAATGAAAGCAGTAAGAAGAACCGTGCCGCTAGCTAGTCCTAAAAAATCTAATTTATTAAAAGTGATGTTGTTCATAATGCATTTTCCTTACTTGTTTAATGTAGAAGCAACAGCTTTTGCATCGATAAGAGCGGAAAATACCAAGCTCATTGTATTTAAGGAATTGTTCGTTTTCATTTTGTTCATCATATAGATCCGCTCCTTTTCAAATGGTTGTTGCCCTGTTTCTGACTTAATTATATGAAATGTTGCGGAGAGTCACTATCGAATTAGCTTACAGGAAAATTACACTTTTGTAAGAAAAACGAATGAAAGTGTCATGATGAGAAGATTTGACATATGTTCATGTGATTCATTAAGTTAAAAGTAGAGGTGAGTGTATGGCTAATATTAAAGATATTGCAAAGATGGCTGGGGTTTCAGTTACGACTGTTTCGAGGGTATTAAATGATCATCCGTATGTAAGTGAAGAAAAAAGGAAAGTTGTTTTAGAAATAGTTGAGAAATTGAATTACTCACAAAATGCAAATGCGGTTCATTTATCGAAAGGAAAGACGAATATTGTTGGTGTAATTCTGCCTTATATTAATCATCCGAGCTTCGATGCAATGGTAGGAGGAATGATGGAGGGAGCGTTAGCTCATAATTACAGAGTGCTACTTTGCCAAACGAATTACAATAAGAAGGAAGAAATGAAGAGTTTACATATGTTAAAGACAAAACAGTTGGATGGGCTTATTATTTGTTCACGTGCAAATGATTGGGAAGTGATAGAACCGTATGCTTCTTACGGCACAATAATTGCTTGTGAGGATAACGATATTTCAAATATCTCGAGTGTATATACAAATCATTCAGCTGCTTTTCAATTAGGGATGAATTATTTGATTGAAAAAAATTATAAAAAAATCGGTTATTGTACGGGAAGAAGATTAGGGCCGAGTAGTCAAAAACGTTTTGATGCTTATAAACAGCAACTGCAATCTATAGATGAAGAAGTGAATGAAGAATGGATTTTTACAGAATGTTTTACATTAGAAGATGGTGTGAGAGTGGCTCATAAGTTAAAGGAGATGCAGAATCTCCCGGAAGCTTTAATAGTAGCAGGAGATGAAGTTGCGATTGGAATCATGACAGAAGTTGAAAAATTAGGTATTAAAGTTCCTGAGGATTTAGCGATTATTGGTTTTGATAATCAACCGATTTCTCAAGTTTTACAACTTACAACCATTGACCAAAATTTAAAGGGAATAGGTAAGACGGCTTTTGAAATGTTTTACAGGCAAGTAAATGATGAGAGTTCTAAACAAGAAAAGGTGGAAATGCCTTATAAACTTGTGGAACGCTCTACAGTTTAGCTGGAATCCGTTATGTGTATAATCACATAACGGATTATTTTTTTGAAATATCTTTGACAGGAAACGCGTTTCATACTTTATAAAGGAGTTACACCGGTTTATAACAATCCATGGAGTCTTTTCAAGTGTTAAAGCGATGAATAGAATTTGGAGGGATATACATGAATGAACTTTTATCGAGTATAAAAAAATATGTAGAGGATGACGAAAAGATTTTAGCCTTTGTGGTAGGAATATTTGAGAAGGATAATTTTACGCTATGTTATCAACATGGAATTTTTGTTGCCACTACTAGACGTCTCCTGTTTTACGGGGAATTTCCGTACTATCCTTCAACATTTAGAGAGTATTCATATTTACATATAGATAGCATAGATTTTCATCCGTATTTTGAATTTACTTGTAATCATGAAATGGTTAGAGCTAAGTATATTCAGAAAGGGAATGTGGAGCGATTTGTTCGTACAGTTAGAGAAAATATGAATAATTAATCACCCCTTTGTTTAAACATAATGTCTCAGTCATTATGAGAAAAAATGCGTAATAAAAACCACTTCTAAACCTCTAGGAGATAGTGATACAATGTCAAATGGGGGGAGGGATGAACTATGGTTAATCAACGTATGAAGGAAATCGCATTAATTACAATCGGTTCATTACTATTTGCAATTGGTATTAATTACTTCGCAATTCCAAACCGTTTATCAGAAGGTGGAATCATCGGTCTAACGGTTGTTACTTATTATTTATTTGGATGGTCACCAGGAATTACGAATCTTGTTTTGAATGCAATTTTATTAGCTATTGGTTATAAATTTTTTGATAAGAAAACGATGGTTTATACAATTTTAGGGATTGTAGAAACATCTTTGTTTTTATATGTTACAGAACATATTCAGTATCAAGTAAACAGCGATACGCTATTAGCCGCTTTATTCGCGGGTGTATTTGTAGGTATCGGATTAGGGTGTATGTTCAAAGCTGGAGGTACATCAGGAGGATCAGCCATTTTAGCACAGTTAGCAAATCAATATTTAGGGTGGAGTGTTGGAAAAGGCGTACTTATTATTGATATTATTGTAATTGCTGGTTCTGTATTTATAATAGGACAAGAAAAGGCAATGTATACGCTTGTTGCTGTATTCATCGGAGCGAAAGTGATTGATTTCATTGTAGAAGGAATGGATACAAAAAAGGCTGTTACGATTATTTCAAATCAGCCAGACTTAATTCGTGAGACCATTACGAAAAACATGACACGCGGTGTTACTGTACTAGAAGGTCGCGGCGGATATACTGGTAAAAATAAAGAAGTATTATATGTTGTTATTAATAAACAAGAGCTTGTTAAGTTAAAGCAAGTTATTAGCCAAGTTGATGAAGATGCCTTCGTTGTCATTCACGATGTACGTGATGTACTTGGCGGTGGTTTTAAAGCAAGCTAAAAGATGAACGAGAAAATTCGTTCATCTTTTTTTGTTATTCTTACAAAAATGTAAGGGGAATGTAATGGGATTGAATGGTAGATTTCATTCGTTCTATTTAGAATGGATGAATAAGTATCCAATAGAGGAGGGCGATTACGTATTATGAAGAAAAAAATGATTGCTACTGTAATAGCGATGATAGCGATAGTAGTAGTGTTATTACCTACGAAACTTGGACCAGTTATTGATAAATATAATCCACTTTATACGACGAAAGAATACTATACAATCGTGGATACGATTGGTCAGCATGTCGGTGATGAATGGTATGAATATGAATTTATTGCATTTGATGAACGTGGAAGAGAACAAAAAATAAAGAAAACTGTTAAACATATGTTAAAGAGAGACGAAGCGTTAAAGGTGTTCGCAAAAGGGCGTTACGGTGAGTCAATTGAAGAGATTGAGACTACAAGTATTCCTATAAATGCGAAGAGTAAACTTTTGGCGATGAGATAGCAAAAATATACCCCCATCTATTTTTTGTCGAAAGGAAAAATACTAGATAGGGGTATTTGTTTGGTGCATAAAAATGCCCTAGTTCATATAAACTAGGGCATTTTTTATATAAAGGGGAAGGGGACACATTGTAGTAACAAAAATGAAAGTATAAGAAGATTGGGTCACTATCAATGTAATTTGGTTATGTGAGTGTTCTTCTTATTTGGCTTACTTTCTAACCTTATTGTACGAAATATAGGTAAGGGAAACTATCGAATTACATTACACATAGCTTACAAATCTGTAAGCCTTCTGTAATGTAATTCGATGGTTAAAATATAGTGAATTTCATATAGTGTAACTAGAAAGTCTCACTGTATTACTTTCTGTTTGTAATGTTAATGAAGAATGAAAAACCAACTGATTTTTAATAGACCTCATCTTTATTTAGATGGGGTTCTTTTTTAAACCTTACAACATTGTAAGGTTTAAGTAAGTTAATTCGATAGTAAATTTGTCATATTTTTTGCATAATAGATACAAATAGATAAAAAATAATTAGGGATATATTAAGAAGGGAGAAAACTGGGATGCGTAAAGAAGAAGTAGTGAAGTTTCCAATTAAAGATTTCTGTAGCTACTTTACTGTTGCCGTAGTGTGTATTGGATTATTTGATATAATAACAAACTTAATTGTTAAATAATATAGATGAAAAAACACCAAGCATCTCGCTTGGTGTTTTTATTATGACTCTAATTTTTTCGCGCGTCTTAATAATAAAAGAAAGACAATTATAATGAACCCAATTATAAGGAAGAACCCATATTGTTTTATATAATCAATTATGTCCTTCGCACTTGTTGGCTGTTCAGCATGAATGCCGTCTTTATTAGTAGTAATATGAATATCTTTCATTTTTACTTCATTCGTCTCTTTTTGTAAATCAACCCACTCTATGTTTGGAATACTTTCTAGTTCTTTTAATACTTCTTTTAATGGTTTAGCGCCCAAGTAAGGATGATAAAATGCACCGATAATTCCATCGGATAATTTTTCGACAGATAAAGCACGTTCTTTCATTTTTGCTATAGCTTGTGGCTTATCTTCTTCAATAAAGCCAACCGTTTCAGGAATTAATTTCATCCCATGTAAAAATGAAGGTGTACTTATATAAGCCGGTGAGTGCATCGATTTCCAAGTTGTATCGTTTAGTTGTATTTGTCCTACATAAGTTGAAAAATATTGTGATAGTATTTCATATCCTTTTTGAGACATTGTATAGTGCGGAGCTTCAAAAGCAACTGGATATAATTTAGCTTCTACAAGCTCTGTAATCCCTTTTTCAATATGCTCTTTAATATACTTTTCTTCAAAGGCTTTTCCGTTTTCAACGTATTTATTATAGTCCTCTGTAGATTGGAAATCGTCTTTTGTTTTTGGCTTTTCATGGTTCGGTTGACGAATTGGTTGATCAGTTTTTACATCCCAAAATTCAAAACCTTCGCCAGTTTCACTATCATAAAATTGATGGGTGTAACCATGCATAACGATAGAGCCACCATTATCTTGCATAAAGCGTAAAACATCGATTAATTCAGAATTATCCTTTAGATGTACTGTTTTTCCTGTGTCTGGATCTTTGTAAACAGGGATAACGGTAATCATATAAGGGAGCTTTTTCTCTTTTAGTAATTCAGCGATTTCTTTTAATTGCATTACATCTACAGCTGGGTGAACGTCTTCAAGACGTAAATAAGCTAAAGTTTTATTTGTCATAGGCTTTTGTTCAAAGTAAGAAAATAGCATTTCACCGACGTAATGAGACATCCAATCAAAAAGGTTTGGAGTCGCGACATAATAGGATGGTCCTTGCTGAACGATTAACGGATGAGTTCCATCAGCACTCAAGGCGTAAGCAAGAGTTGTTCCTTTTGTTTCAACTTTCTTCATTAAGCGTTCTTCATGTAATTCATTTTTTAACTGGTTAGTCGGATATTCTATAGTGTGAATTCGTATATCGGTTTCTTTCGAGGTAATGAAAGAAAAACGATTAGATAATTGTTCAACATTTTGTCCTAAAACTAATACTGGACCCGAGAAGTTTTCTAGAAATTGTTTTGCTTTAGTAGAAAGATCTTCTTTTTTCTCTCCGATATAAACAATATGTGTATAAGAAGTTGAATCAGTAATTTTACTTATTTCTTTCAAATTTTTTACTGTTATATTATTTGTAAAGTGTCCTAACTGAGTATTAAGGATTTGTACATTGTTTGTAATTTTATCGTCTTCTGTACTATACAAAACGAGTACTTTTGGTTTTGATGATGTTTGCGCAGAGGTATGTATAGGAATGAGTAGTAAAATGCCGAAAAAGATTAGTAGAGTTCTTTTCATTTATGTATTCTCCTATTCTATATATGGAATTCAATTTACAATTATATACAAAAAATAAGTTATAGTCTATGTAAGTTACATTTTTGCACGTATTTACCATATGTTTTTTCACAAAATCGGTCTAAAGCATGATGATAATATGTATAGTTATTTGCTATGATTAAAGAGTAAGAGAGTAAGAGAGTAAGAGAGTAAGAGAGTAAGAGAGTGATAGAGTGTGGTAATTGTAAAGGGAAGGCTGAAAGGGGACAAATTTCAGCGGAGAAAGAGGTAGAGGTAGTGAAGAAATTCTTTGTAGGATTTTTAGTTGTTCTTGGAGTGTATTTATATTTCCAAGGAAAGTCTGAAGGAATGGGTAAGCTAATGAATGAAACAAGCTATGTTGATTCAGAAGAAGCAAAACAGATGAAACAAATCATTATAGAGGAAGCAAAGAAAGTAAACCTTCCGGAATGGATACCTCTTACAATTGCCGAACATGAAAGTAGGTTAAATCCAAGAAGTGTTGGAGATAACGGAACTTCATTCGGATTGTTTCAATTACACCGCGGTGGTGGGCTTGCGCCAGATCATTTAACTGATGAAGAGCTGAAAGATCCACGTACAAATGCGCAAATTGCAATGCCACATTTAATGAAAGGCTATAAGCGCGGGGTGCAAAAAGGTTTGACTGATTTTGCATTACTGAAATATATAGCGAATACATCTGGATGGCCAGGGAATTTAGGACCAGAGTGGACGGATAACAATATGAAGTATAACATCGGATTAGAGGATGTATACTATCGAAATAAAGGTGTAATCAAAGAGTAGGTTTTCTATACCTACTCTGTTTTTTTATGAATAATTTCATCCTTTTCTTTCGTGAAATACTGCGCTAGTTGTATTTTCACATCTTCTAGTTTTGTAGAAACTTGCGGTATTTTATATCCTACATACAACGGTGAAACGACAAACCTAGGAACAACTTTACAAATGATTTTCCTGTTTAAGTGATAGAAGAATAAGTTATAACTACTACATCCTTTATGGAAATCTGTCAGTATGTAACGTACAGTTTGCTGAATATAATTGGCCATTTCATCTATAAATGCAATATCTTCAATGATGATATTAAATTCAGTAAAGCCGATAATAGGACGCTCTGAAATATTGAGTTCAATGCGTTCATTTTTTTGAACAATTACCCCTTGGAAATTTGCTTCCTCAATATTTTCAAGATAGTCTACATGTTTCATTCCGATAATTTGCATATGTGCATGATGCAAACTTCCGCCTGAAAATGGACCATGATTTTTGTATAAAATCACAGAAGTGAATTCTTCATTTTCCTGTAAGTTTAACCAATGGAGAATAGAGAAGCGAATTAGTTTTCTCATATGTTCTTCTGTATATGTTGCGATATGGTCTTCGCAATTATCTGTTTCGATTAGCACGGTTTGAAAGGTATCCTTTAATGTAGGAAATTTATTTTTTAACCAAATAATAGAGCCCTCAGTTGCTAAAATATCCGTTAAATTTTCTCTGTCACAAAAAGGACATGCAGCGCTTCTGTTCCGAATGCTTTCTGGTTTTTGTTTACCGATATCGTTTAAAAAATATAGTTGTTGTGTATCCATTTGTATATGCCCCTTTAAAATATATGTAAAAATCCCGCTTAATACATTCGGGAAAAGGAGAAGGAAATCCTTTAAAGGGAATAGGGAAAAATAAAAGACAAGATATCCTCATTGCAATAGGGTACCTTGTCTTTTATTTTTTCTTTAATAGTGTGTATGGATAATATAGAGCATTTTCATTTTGTTTCTTTTTTCTATTTTTTATTGTGTATAAGGCAATTGCTGTACTTGCGATTACAATAATGGCTTTCTTCATATTCATATACCCCTTTTTATTGTTGGTTTAATTCATGGCTAACTGCTTTCGCATCAACTAAAGCATGTAAGATCATTTTTACCATGTTCATCATAGTTCTTTCCTCCCTTTTATAGTTCGTTTAGTTCTTTTACAACTGCTTGTCCGTTCACTAATACCTCAAAGATTGCTTTTACGATTTCTTTCATCATGATTGTTTCCTCCTTGTTTTTGTCTCTCTTGTTTACATCTTTATTGTATAGGGAGGTATCTTTTCGTACTATCGCTTTCCATTACGTGAACATAACAGTTTTGTAAGATTTGATGTCACTTATTGAAATGTTTAGTCTATCTTCATTATTTTCAGAAAAATGACTATTCAAACATAAATCGGGGAAGTATAATAAAGAAGTAAGTATTAAATTCCGTACGAAAGGAGTGAATGAGATGAAATGTTCTTTAGCTACGCGCGCAAAATTTTTAGATTATATCTATATTTGTCGTGCGATTTTTCATGATGTAGTTGTTAACGGGATACGTATGCCCTTTTTTAACAATTGCATAGTAGCTATTGAACGATAGAAGTCTCTTCACCCATTTTTGATAAACGTGTGAAAAGGGAGCTATTTGGCTTCCTTTTTCTATGACAAAAACCATGGGGAATGTTTCTTTCCCATGGTTTTTTATATTGAAAGGAGTACGGAAAATGACAATTTGTAGTGTAAATAATGTAAAGAAATCTTTTGGTGGAAACATCATATTTGAAAATATATCGCTTGAAATAAAGAATGGAGAACGTATTGGATTAGTTGGTCGTAACGGTAGTGGGAAGACAACTATCTTTCAGCTTCTAACAGGAATGGAGAGTTTGGATGCAGGAGCCATTCATATGAAGAAAGGTACATGCATCGGTCATGTAGCACAAATTCCAAAATTCAATAATGAAATGAATGTATATGATGTATTAAGCTCCGCTTTTAAAAAGGAAAAAGAGTTGGAGATAGAAATGCATGCTTTAGAAAAAAATATGGCGGAAGAACAGGAATCATCTGCTTTACAAAAATTGATGGAGAGATACGGAGTAATTCAAGAAAGGTACGCGTTTCTCGGTGGTTATGAAATAGAAGCGAATATTATGAAGGTAGCAAATGGTCTACAGGTGACGGAACTATTTCCAAGATCATTTATGGAGTTAAGTGGTGGAGAACAAACAAAAGTAAGCCTTGCGTATATGCTATTGCAGAAACCAGATTTACTTTTATTAGATGAACCAACAAATCATCTGGACTTATTTGCAGTCGAGTGGTTAGAGCAATTTCTAAAAGAGTATACAGGAACAGTCATGATCATTTCACATGATCGCTATTTCCTTGATGAAGTTGTAACGAAAATTTTTGATTTAGAAGATGGAGAAATTCACGTATATCATACGAACTATTCACAATTTGTCGAGGAAAAGGAAGAAAGATTGCTTCAAGAATTTCAAGCGTATCAAGAACAGCAAAAGAAAATAAAGAAAATGAAAGAAGCAATTAAGCGCTTGCGAGAATGGGCAAATCAAGCGAATCCGCCGAATGAAGGATTGCATAAGAGAGCGAGAAATATGGAACGTGCATTAGAGCGCATAGAGAAACTAAAGAGACCCATTTTGGATAGAAAACAGATGGGACTTCAGTTTGATGGGCAAGAGAGAAGCGGGAAAGATGTTGTTGTAATGAAAGAAGTGAGTAAAGGATTTGCTGACAGATCTTTATTCGAGAAAGTAAATTTGCATATTCGTTTTCAGGAGCGCGCAGCTATCGTTGGACGTAACGGTACAGGAAAGACTACGTTATTAAAATTACTACTAGAAGAAATGAAGCAAGATACTGGTGAAATTCGGATTGGTAGTAGTGTGAAAATCGGTTATTTATCGCAACATGCGTACGGGAATATGAAGAACAATGTATTGGAAGCTTTTAGAGAGTGTGTAGCTGTAGCAGAGGGAGAAGCAAGACATATATTAGCTCGGTTTTTATTTTATGGTCCAGCTGTTTTTAAGAAAGTAACGCAACTTAGCGGTGGAGAAAAAATGAGGTTAAGACTCGCGCAACTTATGTATCAAGATGTTAACTTTCTCATTTTAGATGAACCGACGAATCATCTTGATATTGAATCAAGGGAAGTTTTAGAGGAAGCCCTTGAACAATATAACGGGACGATTTTAGCTGTTTCACATGATCGTTATTTCTTAAATAAATTGTTTGAAAAGACATATTGGATTGATGAGCACAAATTATTTGAGTTTGCAGGGAACTATGCATGGGCTCGTCAAAAGTGGGAAGAAAGAATTGAGAAACAAGTAGCAAAAAAGAAGCAGCAACAGCAAGGGAATAGAGCGTTAGAAGTAATGCCTATAAAAAAGAAGAAGGCTAGGAATTTAGAGGAAGTTGAAAGCGAGTTAATGCATATAGAAGAAGATATATATGCACTTGAATGTAAAATGGAACATGTAGTTGATGTTGAAATGCTTGAACAATTGTATGAAGAAAAAACGAAAAAAGAGTTTTTACGAGCGGAGTTATATAATGAGTTAGAGAATATTGTGGGGTAAAGAAAATAGAATGGAAGAGCAAGTTGTTTTCTCATATTTTGAGGGAGGGCTTGTTCTTTTTTCTATAAGGAAAGAGAAAAAATTGGTATAATTTTCTTGTTGATGCGATAACGAGACGAACTTTAGGTTATTAAAATGTGAGGAGAATTTTATGTTAGGATACGCGCGGATTGCTACAATCGTTATGATTTGTTTCGTTTACGCAAATCATGTTTCACGTGAAACAGCAAATTTACAAATTTTTGTCGGTATTGCACTTTTCATTTATATTGTGAATCATATTTTACTTGTAAAAGCAAAAGAGAGTAGGAAACTCATTTTTTATACCTTGCTCGCAAACGGTATTGTCACAGCATTATTAGGATTTTTATTTCCCGAGACATGTTTGTATTTAATTATATTTGGAATTGATGCGGTAGGATTATTTATTCATGATTGGCGTAAAAGTATGACTTATTGTTTCATCGCTTTTTTCTTTCTTTGTTGGTTTATAAATATAATGCATACGTACCAACATACAGGGAGTTTGGAATTGGAGAGTAATGCAATTAACTTTATGTTTATCATTTTTAGTGCTTTAGCTGGAAACTTGATAAAAAAACTTACAGCTGCTAGGCAAATGGTAGATGAGCAATATGGGGAATTAGCATTATCTCATACAGCTTTAAAAGAAGCACATGAACAATTACGGCTATATGCTAAAGAGGTGGAAGAATTGACAGCTGTTCGGGAACGGAATGATATTGCCCGAGAAATTCATGATACCGTCGGTCACAATATGACTGCTTTACTTGTTCAGTTGCAACTGGCAGAGGCTTTATGGAAACAAAAATCGGACGCTACTGAAGAGGTTTTACATACATGTCATGGGTTAGCTAGAAAATCACTTCAAGAAGTAAGAGCTTCTGTGCATGCCTTAAAAGAAGAAAGTAAACTAGGGAATATAATAGAGAATATGCGAGAAATGTTACATGGATATTCTAAAGCGACGAAAGTACAAGTATCTTTTCAATTACAAGGGGATCCGGTTGTGATTCCGTTGTCACTACAGCCTACGTTGCTTCGTATTATGCAAGAATCTTTAACGAATGCAAAACGTCACGGGAAAGCTAGTTTATGTGAAGTAAGTTTAGTTTGTTCAGTGGAACAAGTTAAGTTATGTATTTCCGATAATGGTATGGGAGTCAATGAAGTAAGCCCTGGGTTTGGATTACTTAATATGAAAGAACGTGTAGAGGAGCATGGTGGAATCATTCAATTTGAGAGTGAAATAGAAAAAGGTTTTCGCCTAAAAATCGAATTCCCACTCCGAGAAAAAACATGGATAATAGGGGGAGCGTTATGATTCGAATTATGATTGTTGATGATCAATCACTGATTCGTGATGGATTGGCAATGATATTAAATTTACGTCCGGAACTGGAAGTGGTAGGGACGGCTAGTGATGGGGATGAAGTCGTACAAAAGGTGAAACAATTACAGCCTGAAATTATTTTGATGGATATTCGGATGCCTCGTATGAATGGTGTTGAAGGAACTCGTTTAGTTAGAGAACAGTTTCCTCATATAAAGGTTCTTATGTTAACGACTTTTAGTGATAGTGAGCTTATTTTTGGAGCATTAGAGCAAGGAGCGAGCGGATATTTATTGAAGGACATGGAGACGGATGCAATCGTTCAAGCCATTTTAACGGTACACGGTGGAGGTGCTGTGCTTCCTCAAGATATAACAGCGCAAATTGTAAAGGAATTAAAAAAGACAAAAGTAGCAGTAGAGTGCCCCCTGCCAAAACAACTAGAACAATTAACTGAGCGTGAAGTGGGTGTTTTAAGGGAAATTGGGCTTGGTTTAAATAATAAAGAGATTGCTGAAAAGTTATTCATTACAGAGGGAACTGTAAAGAATCACGTTTCTAATTTGATTAGTAAGCTAGAACTGAGAGATCGAACACAAGCAGCAATATACGCAGTAAGATATGGTGTTACGACATACACATGACTTTTGGCATATATAAGTGTGAAAAAGCAGCGGAATTTGCTGCTTTTTTATTTTGTATTTCTATCTCAAGGGTGATGGAGAGAAGAAGAAATTTTTCTACAATGAAAGTGTAGATGAATGCAAAGGGGCTGAATCAATATGTTAGTCATAGATCATATTACGAAATCATTTGGCAAGAAGGAAATCGTAAAGAATGTTTCTTTTGAAGTGAAAAAAGGTGAAACATTTGGATTGCTTGGACCAAACGGAGCGGGGAAATCAACGACGATATCAATGATTTGCGGATTAATTCCATACGATAGTGGTGATATAAAAGTAGGCGGAAAATCTGTAAAAGAGTATCCATTAGAAGCGAAAAAGAAAATCGGTATTGTCCCGCAAGACATTGCGCTGTATCCGACACTTTCAGCAAAGGAAAATTTGGTTTTTTGGGGAAAGATGTACGGTTTAAATGGAAAAGTTGCAAAAGAGCGAGCAGAGGAAGTGTTAGCTTACGTCGGTTTACAGGATCGGGGAAAAGATAAAATTGAAACATTTTCAGGTGGAATGAAAAGGCGCATTAATATTGGTGCAGCACTTATGCACGAACCAGAGTTATTAATTATGGATGAACCGACAGTCGGGATTGATCCGCAATCGAGAAATCATATTTTAGAGACTGTTAAAAAGTTAAATGAAAAAGGCATGACGGTCATTTATACGAGTCATTACATGGAAGAAGTTGAGTATTTATGTGAGCGAATTGCCATCGTTGATCATGGGAAGGTAATTGCACTAGGAACGAAAAGAGAGTTATGTAATCGTCTGACAGATGGGTTTATAGTGAAATTGCAATTAAATCACTATA
The DNA here is from genome assembly GCF_042796455.1 of Bacillus sp. NPDC057893. Lineage (NCBI taxonomy): Bacteria > Bacillati > Bacillota > Bacilli > Caryophanales > Bacillaceae > Bacillus > Bacillus sp. NPDC057893. The sequence continues at coordinate 61,803 of NZ_JBHVNG010000009.1, forward strand.
GTACGGAACTGCTACAAAAGTTGAAGGCACTACCTGTTGTTGAGCGGATTATTCTTGACGAAGATACTAGCACAATTGACATTGGACTAAATGGTGGCGAGGCGATTGGCACGGTTGTTTCAGTAGTTGTTGAGAACAATGCTCAAATTTTAAAACTGGAAGTACAAGAACCGAATTTAGAAGCACTCTTTTTACAATTAACAGGACGTTCACTGCGTGATTAAGGAGGTTAGTGCGAGATGAAAAGTTTCATTATTGCATGGAAAGATTTAAAAATCCGTTTAATTGATCGCCGCGGATTTATGATGATGTTAATTATGCCGCTTTTATTAACAGCGATTTTAGGTTCAGCGTTAAGTAATGTATTTGATAGTGGTGGACTACCGAAAACAATAATTGGCTATTATCAAGAGGGAACGGATGAGTTTGCAGATGTCTTTCAAAAAGATGTATTGCAATCTAAAGAAATAAAAGATGATGTGAAAGTAAAGGTAGTTAATTCTCAGGAAGAGCTTGAAGATATGTTAAAGGAAAAGAAAATTGATGTAGGAATTGTCATCCCAAATAAATGGAGCGAACAAATACAAGATGGAAAATTAAAAGAACCAAAGGTGCTTATAGACCCATCAAAAGATATACAAGCGAAAATTGCCGAATCAATGATCCGCTCTTTTTCAGAACGTGTTCAAACAGTCGCAGTATCTACTAAAAGTGTTGTAACAGAATTAGCGAAATCTCAGCAGGGTGATGTAGCACAAGTTGCAAAAGAAGTAAGTGGAAGTCTACAGACGATAGCAACTGCAAGTGTGGATAACATCCAAAAAGGAACGATAGGTAAAAGAACAGTTGCAGCGATGCAATATTATGCAGCAGCAATGTTAGTCATGTTTTTACTATATAACATAACAGTAGGTGCAAAGTCAGTTGTAACAGAGCAACGAACTGAAACGTTGGCGCGTTTGTTCAGTACACCGACGAGCTCATTTTCAATTTTATTCGGAAAGTTTTTAGGTACATTACTATTTTCCTGTATACAATTTGGAATATTTATAGTTGCTACACACTTTATGTTTCATGTGGAATGGGGCGAAGACGTGTCTCAAATAGTAGTGTTGGGAATTTCTTATGCAATTTGTGTTTCTGGTTTATCTATGTTAATTGCAGCCTTTATCCGTGAGGAAAAAACGGCAGATTTAATGGGGGGAATCGGTATTCAAATACTAGCTATATTAGGGGGATCAATGTTACCGATTTATGTATTTCCCGATACACTTCAAACAGTTGCGAATATTGCTCCGAATAAATGGGCACTTACGAGCTTCTTAAATATTATGTCGGGAACATCTTGGGATGTGCTATTCCCTGTCATTTTAAGTTTATGTAGTGCAGGAATTATCTCCGTTATGATTGGAACGTTACGTTTACGTACGAGATAGGAGGGGAAATGATGAAGAAGGTTTGGGCGCTTTGTTGGCTAGAATTAAAACAAATTTTAATTAAGCCACAAAGTTATATACTCATGTTTGGAATGCCTATTATTTTCACACTCATTTTCGGTGGACTTTTAGGCGGAAGTGGGAATGAGAAAGTAAATATTAGTTTAGTAGATAAAGATGGTTCTATATTATCTAGCAAGTATTATGAGGAAATAAAGAAAAGTGATTTAATTTCTATAGAAAAGGTAACGTATAGGGAAGGGACACAGGGGATCGAAGACAAGAAATCATCTGGTATAATCATCATTCCGAAAGATTTTCAAAAGAGTATGCTAGATGGAAAAGTAGAAAATATTCAATTGCAAGCCAGTGCTGATTTTACGGGTGGAACTTCTGTAGAGCAAGTATTAGCAAGTGCATTAAAAAAGATGGAGATAGAAGTTAGTGCAGCAAGAGATTTTGAGAAGAAAAGTAACACTTCGTGGGAAACGATGTATGAAACAATTTATACAAAAATAGATCCTGTTTCGATTCAAAAAGAATCGATTTTACACGATGATCAAAAGTTAAATAACGTTACAGGGCGAGCTACAGGTTTTTCAATTCTATTCGTCATGATTGTCATGTTAAGTGCGACGGGAACTATTTTGAAAGCTAGACAACTTGGTGTTTGGTCTCGTTTATTAGGGGCACCAGTTTCAAAAATTCAAATACTAGCAGGATATATCCTTTCCTTCTTTTTAATAGGGTGGATTCAATTTGGTGTTTTAATGATATTAACGCATTCATTATTTGATGTGCAGTGGGGAAATTTATTAGGGGTTATTACACTCGTTTCAGTATTACTATTAGCGGTTATTGGTCTAGCTTTATTATTGGCAAGTATCGTGAAAACAACAGAACAGCAGTCCGCACTAGGGAATATCGTTGTAATTTCAACGTGTATGATTAGTGGTCTTTATTGGCCAATTGAAATTGAGCCTTCATGGATGCAAGCGGCTTCAAATTTTGTTCCGCAAACGTGGGCGATGCGTGGCTTTACTGAGTTAATTGTAAGGGGAGGTACATTAGCAGATATAGGAGGATATATTGGTATACTCATTTTATTTGCGGGAGTATTTTTCGTAATTGGTTTAACAAGAATACGTTATGACTGAAAAAAGAAAGCAGAGTTCACAGCTTTACGCGCTGAACTCTGCTTTCTTTTTGTGTGGCATCTTCTCTCGTTGAAATTATAATAGCGATCCCGAGCATAATAAAAAAAGCTAAAAAGAGGACGAACTTTGGGAAGAAAGGGAATAGTAATAACGCCCCGACTATCATGAGTGTCAATAATACATAGTGCAGGACATATTGGAATAGGTTGTCCATATTTTCGCCCCCTTTTTGGTAGTTAATTGTTATTATTCTATGCGTGGCTATTAGGTAATAGAAGGTGTTTTTTGTTTTTTTGAGAGAAAACAATTAGCAAGGATTGACATGACTATTGGAAAGGAATAATCTTGAAATTAATTCATACTATTTTTATAGGTAAAATAAAGATAGTTACAGAAAGGGGCGTTATGTTACCTCTTAATTAAAAAACAGGAAAGTAAAGGTGAGAATTATGCGAAAGGCTTTGAAAGGGTTACTTGCTACATTCCTTAGTACATCGGTTTTATTAGCAGGATGTGCTCAGGAAGAGAAAAGTACAAATGAAGCAGTAAAGATGCCGAAAGTAAAAGATGAGTTTATTAAGGCGAGTGACAAAGCAAAAAGTCCAGCAAAGGCAAAAGAAAGAAAAGATACCTTTGTAGTGGGAATGCCGAGCCCTGGCGGGATATTCCTTCCGCATTTTATGGAAAATGGGTGGGATGGTAATATAACACAAGCTATCTTTGCTCCTCTCGTTGGATTGGATAAGGAGGGGAAACCAATCCCAATTCTAGCGAAGAAGTGGGATATTTCGGAGGATCAGCTTACATATACGTTTCATTTGAAAGATGATTTAAAGTTTAGTGATGGTTCACCGTTAACAGCGGATGATGTAGCATTTACATTAACGTTACTGCATGATCCAACTTATAGTGGTGCAACGGACATAAGCCAAACAGCAATAAAGGGTGGGCAAGCATATAAAGAAGGAAAGGCAACAGCTATTGAAGGCATTCAAGTCGTTGATCCGAAAACAATTACGATTACAACTGAGAAGGTAAATGCCCAAACATTATCGTTAATTGGTGGAGAAGTTATATCAAAAGCTTATTACGGTAAAGAGTATAAGCAAGGGAATTTAGAGTATTTAAAAGAGTTATATGGCAAGCCGATGGGATCTGGAGCTTATAAACTAGATAAATACATTCCAGGCCAAGAAGTTCGATTTGTAGCAAATGAAAATTATTTTGAGGGTAAACCGAAGATTGAGCACTTTATTTATAAAATTACAAAAGGTGATACGAATTTGCAACAGTTTCAAGCGGGGGAAGTAGATTATGATGGATTTACGACAAATGTGGAGACGATCGAGCAATTAAAAGAGTTAGGTTTCGCTAATATTAATGTGTATACAGGAAGTTCTTACGGCTACATTAAAATGAATTATAAGAAAACATACTTTAAAGATAAACGTGTTCGCCAAGCGCTTATTTACGGATTAGAGCGCCAAAAGGTAATTGATACGTATTTCCAAGGTTATGCTTCACTCGTCAATGTACCAATTACACCAGTCTCCTGGGCGTATACAGAAGAAGGGATTAATAAATACGAATATAATTTAGAAAAAGCAAAGAAACTACTTGATGAAGCTGGATGGAAAGCTGGGTCAGATGGAATTCGTGAAAAAGATGGTCAGAAATTGAAGGTAAGTTATTTTGCTTCTCCTACAAGTAAAATCAATGATGTAATGATCCCTGTTATGAAAGAAGATTATAAAAAGCTTGGGGTAGATTTTAACCCTGAATACATGGACTTTAATACGATGATTTCCAAGGTAATTAAAGGAGATTATGATTTAGCGATGGTCTCCACACCGATGATTGATGATCCGAGCGGAACAATTGAGGAGTTTGTTTCGACAAGTAAGCGTAATTATGATGGATATCATAATCCGAAAGTAGATGAATTAGCTAAGCAGGCATTAGAAACATTGGATATTGAAAAACGAAAAGAAATCTATAAAAAACTATATCAAGAGTTAAGTGAAGATCCACCTGTTATTTTCTTAAACAATAGTAAAGTCGTTTCTGCTCACAACGCACGAATTCAAGGATTACAAGAAGATAACTATAATGGTATATTGTTAAGTTTACCCAAATTGAATATTGCTCAATAATTTTTGGAGAACTCTCAAAATATTTATATAGAAATAATTGACAAAATATACTGAAAGATATAAGCTAATAACCATAAAGTCTACCGGAAAGGTCGGAATAAGATTGTTACCCCTCAAAAACATCTGTTTTTTTACGTTCAAAACCGACTTTTCCGATTGGCTATAAAATGTTGCTGTGGGAGGCATACATAAGGCAAGCAGTTCATAAAGTGTAATTATTAAAAAAAAGTTAGGGTGGGGACAATGAAGAAAAAGACAAAAAAATGGGCTGGTGTATTTTCAGTATTACTGAGTAGTTCGTTTGTGTTATCTGCTTGCGGGGGACAGGAAGATACGGCTTCTACAGAACCAGTTAAACAGCAAGATTTAAAAAATATAAAAATCGAAAAGATTGCTGCTACAGATAAGACGAAAGTACCTGATAAAGCAAAAAATCGAAAAGACACGTTAGTTGTTGGGATTAGTAAACCGGGTGGTGTCTTTTTACCATACTTCCAGCAAAATGGTTGGGATGGAAATGTAACTTCTGTTATTTTTGCATCTCTTGTATCGACAGATAAACAAGGAAAACCGACTCCAGAATTAGCTGAGAAGTGGGATGTTTCCTCTGATCAGTTAACATATACATTCCATTTACGTAAAGATTTAAAATTTAGTGATGGTTCGCCATTAACGGCGGATGATGTAGCATTCACATTGACGCTTTTACATGATAAGGCATATGAAGGTGAAATAGACATTTCTCAATATGCTGTTAAAGGTGGTAAAGAATATAAAGAAGGAAAAGCAACTTCTATTGAAGGAATTCAAGTTGTTGATCCACAGACAATTAAAATTACGACTGAAAAAGTTAATTCGCAGACACTAACTGCTTTAGGTGGACCAGTGTTATCAAAAGCGTATTATGGAAAAGACTATAAACAAAATACAAGTTTAGATTATTTAAAAGAGTTATATGGAAAACCGATAGCTGCGGGTCCATATAAATTTGAAAAGTATATTCCAGGTCAAGAAGTTCGTTTTGTAGCAAACGAAAATTATTATGCAGGTAAGCCGAAAATTCCAAACTTCATTTATAAAATTACTGCTGGTGATACAAAACTACAATTATTCCAAACAGGTGAAGTTGATTATACTGGCCTAGGTACTGGTGATGAAATTCTTGAACAGGCGAAAGGTTTACAATTCGCGAACATTCAAATCGAAACAGCGGCATCATTTAATTATATTTATATGAATAATAATAAACCGTACTTAAAGGATAAAAAGGTTCGCCAAGCACTTATTTATGGATTAGATCGCAAAAAGTATGTTGATACAGCATTAAAAGGATACGGTACAGTAGCTAACGTACCAATCCATCCGACTTCTTGGGCTTATACGGAAGAAGGGGTTAATAAATATGAATACGATAAAGAAAAAGCGAAAAAATTATTAGATGAAGCGGGATGGAAAGCTGGTTCGGATGGAATTCGTGAAAAAGATGGTCAAAAATTAAAGCTTTCTTATTTCGGCCCAAGTTCGGCTAAGGATAGTGATTTACTAATTCCAATTGCCAAAGAGAATTATAAAGAGATAGGTGTAGAATTTAATCCTGAATTTATGGACTTTAATACTATGCTTTCGAAGGTAAACAAAGGTGACTATGATTTAGCTTCTGTTTCGACACCGATTACAAGTGACCCAAGTGAAACAGCTGGTGAATATTTATCTGGTGTCAATGAGAAGAGTCTTGGTTATAAAAATGCGAAAGTAGATGAGTTAATTAAAAAGGGTATTGAGACAGTTGATATTGAAAAACGTAAACCAATTTATAAAGAACTGTATAAAGAATTAAGTGATGACCCACCAGTAATTCTATTAAACTACCGTAGGACAATTACAGGATACAACGGGAATATAAAAGGAATTGACCCTGAAAAGTACAATAGTATTAGTGCAAACTTACCAGTATTATCATTTGAAAAATAACGATAAGAATGTATAAGTAGAAGGCATTTTTTCATCCGGCAATTAATAGTGCCGCTTTGAAAAAATGTTCTTCTATTTTAAGCATAAGATTGGAGAGAAAAAGGGTGAAAACATATATCATTCGTAGGCTGTTACAAATGATTCCTACATTGTTGGGTGCGTCAGTTATTATCTTTTTTTTGTTCGCGCTTCTTCCAGGTGACTATATTGATTCAAATCCAAAGATTACACCACAAAGAGCTGCGGAGCTTAGAGAGCTATATGGTTTAAATAAACCAATTGTTGAGCGATATTTCCACTGGCTAGGTAATGCATTGCAGGGGGATTTTGGTTTTTCTCTTCAATATCAAGAACCTGTAACGTCATTATTAAATAAATTTATATGGAATTCATTTATTGTTGCGGTCGTTGCATTGTTCTTTATTTGGTTAATTGCACTTATTATCGGTGTATTTTCAGCGACAAAGCAATATTCTTTATTCGATAAGCTTGTAACAATTGGTGTTTTTGCAGCGATGTCATTTCCTTCATTCTTTATCGGCTTGTTTTTAATTAAAGTGTTCGCGGTTGATTTAAAGTTATTACCGATAGGCGGGATGATTGATGTTGGTAGTAATTCGACTGGACTTGCTTACGTAATAGAAGTTTCAAAGCATATGGTTTTACCGGTGTTTATTTTAACTCTCCTTGGAGTAGGCTCATTAACTCGCTATTTTAGAACGAGTATGTTAGAAGTTGTACGGCAAGATTATATTCGAACGGCTAGAGCAAAAGGTTTAAAGGAGAAGACTGTTATTTATAAACATGCATTAAAAAATGCAATTTTACCGGCTATTACATTGCTTGCATTTGAGTTACCAGGATTGTTTTCAGGGGCAATTATTATTGAACAAATTTTCAACTGGCCAGGTATCGGCAATATTCAATTAGAAGCGCTTAATTTCCGTGATTATACAGTATTAATGGCATTTACGATGTTTCTTTCTTGTTTAACAATTTTTTCAAACTTTTTAGCGGATGTTGTATATGCAGTTGTTGATCCACGTATTCGGTTGAAGTAAGGGGGGAAAGAGATGGAAACTGTTACAGCAATTACAGAGAAAAAAGCAAAAAAGAAAAGACGGAATGGATCATCACCGTGGAGGCAAGCTTTTAAAAGGATAAAGAAAAATAAGATGGCACTTATAGGGTTTTATGCATTAGTTTTTATGTTTTTATTTTGTTTTATCGGTCCATTCTTTTCACCGTATGCATCCGGAAAAATACAAGTTGCGCTAATTAACAAACCACCTAGTTTTTCTCATTGGCTTGGTACAGATCAATTAGGAAGGGATATTTTAACAAGGCTTATGCAAGCGGGGCGGATTTCATTAACAATTGGCTTAGCTTCAATGGTTTTATCAGTTATACTAGGAGCTTTATTAGGAGCTATTGCAGGCTTTTATCGTGGCATCGTCGACAATATTATAATGCGTCTTGCAGATATTTTAATGTCGATGCCAGGATTACCCTTACTTATTATAATGGGAGCTATTTTATCAGAATGGAAAGTACCATCTGACTATCGTCTTTATGTCATTATGATTATTTTAAGTTTAGTAGGTTGGCCAGGGCTTGCACGTCTCGTACGAGGTCAAATTTTATCGCTTCGAGAACAATCGTTCATGCAGGCTGCTGATGTGTTAGGAATAAAAGATTACCGCAAAATTGTATATCATTTAATCCCAAATGTTTTACCAATATTAATTGTTGTATCAACATTAGGTGTTGCGGGTTCTATATTAGGAGAGTCCGCACTAAGTTACTTAGGTCTCGGAGTCGTTCCACCTACACCATCATGGGGAAATATGATTAGTGCAGCTAACTCATTAATCGACTTTCAAAAGCGTCCGTGGTTATGGATTCCGCCCGGTTTTGCAATTTTTATAACAGTTGTATCAATTAACTTACTTGGTGATGCACTTCGTGATGCGTTAGATCCAAAGATGAGACGGTAGGTGAGGAAATATGAGTAAAACGGTAGTAGAGCTGAAAGATTTACAAACACACTTCCAGACAGAGGAAGGGACAGTCAAGGCTGTTAATCATGTTAGCTTTGCAGTTCGAGAAGGTGAAACAGTTTGTGTTGTAGGTGAATCAGGCTGCGGGAAGAGTGTAACTGCGCTATCTATTATGGGACTTATTGCTGAATCAGGCAGTGTAGTAGGTGGAGATATTTTATATGAAGGAAGAAGTCTTTTAGGTATGAAAGAGAAAGAGCTTCGTAGTTTACGAGGCAATGACATTGCGATGATTTTCCAAGAACCGATGACATCGCTAAATCCGGTCTTCACTGTAGGAGAACAAATTGTAGAAACGTTAAGAGAGCATGAATTACTTAGTAAAAATGAAGCGTATAAGAAGGCAACCGAATTAATTCGTAAAGTTGGTATAGCTCGCGCGGATGAAATCGTCCATTCTTATCCGCACGAACTAAGCGGTGGCATGTTACAACGTATTATGATTGCTGTTGCACTAAGCTGTAACCCTAAGTTATTAATTGCAGATGAACCGACAACAGCTCTTGATGTTACGATTCAAGCGCAAATATTAGACTTATTAAGACAAGTAAAAGAGGAATTTAAAACGTCTATCTTATTAATTACACATGATCTAGGTGTTGTAGCGGAAATGGCCGATTACGTTGTTGTTATGTATGGTGGTAAAGTCATTGAAGAAGCTCCAGTGGTAGAGCTATTTCAAAATCCTAAACACCCATATACGAAAGGGTTACTAAAATCAAAACCAGTAATGGGGAAACGAACAGATAAACTTTATTCTATTCCAGGGCAAGTTCCGAATTTAGTTGGCTTAGATGAGTTTTGTTACTTTAGCGGTCGTTGTGAGCATTGTATGGAAATATGTAAAGAAGAAGCACCAAATCTGAATGTACACGATGAGGATCATAAAGTAGCTTGCTGGTTATATGAGGAGCGTGCGGAACAATGAGTGAACCATTATTAGAAGTGAAAAACTTAAAGACGTATTTTCCAATTAAAGGAGGCATATTCAGTAGAACGATTGGACATGTAAAAGCAGTTGATGGAGTAAGTTTTACTATTAATAAAGGTGAAGTATTCGGCCTCGTTGGAGAATCGGGAAGTGGAAAAACAACGATAGGAAAAACAATTTTACGTCTCGTCCAAAAAACGGAGGGGGAAGTAAAGTTTAAAGGGCACGATGTTCATTCCTTATCCAAGGAGGAATTGAGAAAGCATCGTCCTAATATGCAGCTCGTCTTTCAAGATCCATTTAGTTCATTAAATCCAAGAATGAGAATTGGAGAAGCGCTTGGTGAGCCAATGTTGGCTCACGGGCTAGCGACGAAAGAAAATGTCCGTGAAAAGGTGATAGAAGTATTGGAGTTATGTGGTTTAGCGCCGTATCATATTGACCGGTACCCTCATGAGTTTTCCGGCGGGCAACGTCAGCGTATCGTTATTGCAAGGGCAATGGTATTAGATCCAGAATTTATTGTGGCTGATGAGCCTGTTGCGGCATTAGATGTATCTATTCAAGCGCAAATCATTAATTTGTTTAGTGAATTACAGGAGAAAAAGGGATTGTCCTATTTATTCATTTCACATGATTTAAGTGTTGTGGAGCACTTATGTACGAAAATTGGAATTATGTATTTAGGAACTATTGTGGAAACAGCGCCACGTGATGAGTTATTTGCGAATCCACTTCATCCATATACAAAAGCATTATTATCAGCAGTACCAATACCTGATCCAACGGTTAAGCGAGAACGGATTATTCTAGAAGGGGATATTCCAAGTCCGGCAAATCCGCCGTCAGGTTGCCGTTTTCATACACGCTGCCCCTTTGCTACAGATGTTTGTAAAACGAATGTACCAGAATTCCGTAATGTGGGTGAAAATCATTTTGTTGCTTGTCACCATGTGTAAAAAAAGGACTCTTTCAAAAAGTGAAAGAGTCCTTTTTTTACCCCGCTATTTGTGGGCAGTAAGACTCCCACCTGAAAAATCGACACATGCGGGGAAGTTAGGTGGGAGATTAACTGCCCGTAAAAGCCCGATTGGTTCAACTAATAATCAGAGGAACCCCACCTCTGATTAAAGTTTCACTTTATTTACTAGATGAAGTTTGTTTCAATACAAATTGCTCGATTGCATGAGCAACACCATGTTCATTGTTTGTTAATGTTACAACATCACATAGTTTTTTTACATCTTCTTCAGCATTTCCCATTGCAACAGATAAACCAGCAACTTGTAACATTGGCACGTCATTAAAGTTATCACCGATTGCAACAGTATCTTCAATCGGTATATTGAAATAAGCCGCCATTTCTTGCAAACCATTGCCTTTATGGCCATGCTTATCCATAATTTCTACATTAGTAGGAGCTGATGCCGTAACTGAAATGTCCGTATCTCCTTGTAAAGTTTGTAATAGCTGTGAACGATGAGCAGCATTAAATGTTAAAATGAAGAATTTAGATATTTCTAATTCTGGATTATTTACGACATCTTCGATTTTTTTGAAATCAGTAATTAAGTTAGATTTCTTTTGTTTTTCTGTAATTCTTTCAAGTTCCTCAAGTGTAACATCTAGTGTATGTTTGTTTTCTTCGAATGCCTGCATGACTTGACCTTGCCATGTATAAGGAGAATAAACCCCTTTATTTGTGTACAACTTATATGGGAAACCTTCAGATTCTAGTAATTTTGCAAGCTTGTATACTTTATCGTTTTGTAAACAACGCGAGTTAATTACTTTTCCGTCCACATAAACAATTGCCCCATTGCTTGCTCCAACTGGAAGAGATAGTTTATATTCTTCCAATAATTTTAAAGCATCCTCTTTCGCGCGGCCAGAACAAATCATTACAATATGACCAGCTTCTTTTGCGGTTTGGATAGCTTGTAAGTTCTCTTTGGAGATTTCAAGATTAGATGATAGTAGTGTACCATCCATATCTAATGCGATTAATTTCAAAATGACCACCTCTTTGTTTTTATTATACATAGTTATATAGAGGAAACATATAAACTTATCTTGGAAAGATAGTATTTTATCCCGCATTAATTGCCAGTAAAAGCTCGATTGGTGAGGGGGAATAATCAGTAGGGAATGGAACCCTCGCTGATTAAAGTTTCACTTTGTTTTGTAACGAAATAGAGATGAATAATATTACATTTCACTTTATGACCGTAATGTTACACGAGTGTTACAAATGTGAGTGTAGTAGAAAACGCATTAAAACAAGGTTTTTGAGTGTTTATTTAAAAAAACGTAAAAAAAGTGTAACAAAATTTACGTAATTATATTGCAACGTAATAATAGTTATGTTACATTAATGTTACAAACGTTACGCGATTAATTTTAATGTAACGTTAACATGAAAACTATGAACTAATCATTTCTTAGTAATTACATATAGATAACTTATAAAAAAGGAGAATGAATGATATGAACAACGAGCAAGTATTAAACATAACAAAAGGCGACTTCTTAGGATCAGCAAGCGGAGCAGTAGTATTAACAGCATTAATCGTATTTCTATCAAGCGTATTAGTATAATAGAAGTTTTATAACAAAAATAAGAGAAGGGAGAATGAAAATTATGAACAACGAGCAAGTATTAAACGTAACAAAAGGCGACTTCTTAGGATCAGCAAGTGGAGCGGTAGTATTAACAGCATTAATCGTATTTCTATCAAGCGTATTAGTATAATAGAAGTTTTGTAACAAAAGAAAAAGAAGGGAGAATGAAAAAAATGAAAGAGCAAGTATTACAAGTAACAAAAGGTGATTTCGTAGGGTCAGCAAGTGGAGCGGTAGTATTAACAGCATTAATCGTATTTCTATCAAGCGTATTAGTATAATAGAAGTTTTGTAACAAAAGAAAAAGAAGGGA
>NZ_JBHVNG010000009.1:74544-74899 GCF_042796455.1 Bacillus sp. NPDC057893
AGAATGAAAAAAATGAAAGAGCAAGTATTACAAGTAACAAAAGGTGATTTCGTAGGGTCAGCAAGTGGAGCGGTAGTATTAACAGCGTTAATCGTATTTCTATCAAGCGTATTAGTATAATAGAAGTTTTGTAACAAAAGAAAAAAGAAGGGAGAATGAAAAAATGAAAGAGCAAGTATTACAAGTAACAAAAGGTGATTTCGTAGGATCAGCAAGTGGAGCAGTGGTATTAACGGCATTAATCGTATTTCTATCAAGTGTATTAGTATAATAGAAGTTTTGTAACAAAAGAAAAAAGAAGGGAGAATGAAAAAATGAAAGAGCAAGTATTACAAGTAACAAAAGGTGATTTCGT
>NZ_JBHVNG010000009.1:74998-96479 GCF_042796455.1 Bacillus sp. NPDC057893
TAGGATCAGCAAGTGGAGCAGTGGTATTAACGGCATTAATCGTATTTCTATCAAGTGTATTAGTATAATAGAAGTTTTAAATCGTACAAAATGAAAGGAGAATGAGGAATATGAACAGTGAACAAGTGTTACAAGTAACAAAAACAGATTTATTAGGATCATTAGGCGGAGCAGTAATATTAACATCATTTATTCTATTCCTTGCAAATATATTAGTATGAGAAATATAAATACAATCATTCAAAAAAAATAAAGACTCTAACGTATTAGTAAGTAGTTAATATGTTGGGGTCTTTTTTATTTTCCTCTCATATATATCCTCAAGTATTAATATTCCCCATTACTTTAAAGAGAAAAAAGTCGAATTTTATATGTAAGAAAAAAAGAGGAATTTGACAGAAAAGATAGAAAATTTTAAAGGTCAGAATTTGTTAGCTTGCTAACTAATTTCTATTAATTGATGTTGGAAGCGTTTTCGGTTGGTTTTAAGTATGGACCATTTAATCTATTTACAGGGGGATGAAGATATTATGAAACAAAAATCTATGGATACGCTAGCTGCACAAATGGAGGACTTTTTTCCGGTACGTGATGTAGATCATTTGGAGTTTTACGTAGGGAATGCAAAACAATCGAGTTATTACCTTGCGAGAGCGTTCGGATTCAAAATCGTGGCTTACTCTGGATTAGAAACAGGAAATCGTGAAAAGGTATCTTATGTGCTTGTGCAAAAAAATATGCGTTTTGTTGTGTCCGGAGCCCTAGGTAGCGATAATCGTATCGCAGAGTTTGTAAAGACTCATGGTGACGGCGTGAAAGATGTAGCTTTACTTGTTGATGATGTTGATAAAGCATATTCGGAAGCGGTGAAACGTGGTGCCGTCGCAATTGCTCCACCTGAGGAGTTAACAGATGAGGACGGTACCTTGAAGAAAGCGGTTATTGGTACGTATGGTGATACAATTCACACGCTTGTAGAGCGTAAAAATTATAAAGGAACATTTATGCCAGGATTCCAAAAGGTTGAGTTTAATATTCCATTTGAAGAGTCTGGTTTAATTGCTGTAGACCATGTAGTTGGTAACGTTGAGAAAATGGAAGAGTGGGTTAGTTATTACGAGAATGTTATGGGCTTTAAACAAATGATCCATTTCGACGATGACGATATTAGCACAGAGTATTCGGCATTAATGTCAAAAGTTATGACGAATGGAAGCCGTATTAAGTTTCCAATTAATGAACCAGCAGACGGAAAAAGAAAGTCACAAATTCAAGAATATCTAGAGTTCTATAACGGAGCGGGTGTACAGCATCTCGCTTTATTAACAAGTGACATTGTAAAAACAATTGAAGTGCTTCGTGCGAATGGTGTTGAGTTTTTAGATACGCCAGATACGTATTACGATGAGTTAACTGCACGAGTGGGGAAAATTGATGAAGAAATTGATAAATTAAAAGAATTGAAGATTCTAGTAGACCGTGACGAAGAAGGTTATTTATTACAAATCTTTACGAAACCAATTGTAGATCGTCCAACTCTATTTATTGAAATCATCCAACGTAAAGGTTCTCGTGGATTTGGCGAAGGGAACTTTAAAGCGTTATTTGAATCAATTGAAAGAGAACAAGAGCGTCGCGGAAATTTATAAAATTTGTATCCACCAGCAAGAGTTCCTTTGTTGGTGGAAATTTCATTTTCATAGGGAGGAATCATGATGAAATTTGTTACATTTCGTCTCCCATCGAAAGAAATGCGAGCTGGATGGCTTGAAGGTGACAAAGTAATCGATATGAATCTTGCGAGTGATGGACAATTACCTTCTTCTATGTTTGCCTTTTTAGAGAAAGCAGATGAGTATGTAGAAGTATTGCGTAATATTAAGAATCCTGAAAAGGGTATATATTCCTTAGAGGAAGTTCAATTAGCAGCGGCAATTCCTAATCCGAGTAGCATTCGAGATTTTTATGCATTTGAACAGCATGTAAAAACAGCCCGCGGGAGAAGAGGGCTAGATGTTGTACCTGAATGGTATGATATCCCGGTTTTTTATTTTACTAACCATCGTGCTGTTATTGGTCCGGATGATTTTGTAATTGGCCCGAAGAAGTCTAAAAAGCTT
This sequence comes from Bacillus sp. NPDC057893, assembly GCF_042796455.1. Classification (NCBI taxonomy): domain Bacteria; kingdom Bacillati; phylum Bacillota; class Bacilli; order Caryophanales; family Bacillaceae; genus Bacillus; species Bacillus sp. NPDC057893. The sequence goes on from NZ_JBHVNG010000009.1 coordinate 77,119, forward strand.
GATTATGAATTAGAGATTGCTTGTGTAATCGGAAAAGAAGGACGAAATATTTCTCGTGAGCAAGCAGAGGAATATATTTTTGGTTATTGTATTATGAACGACTGGAGTGCAAGGGACTTACAAGCAACAGAAATGAAGGTAGGGCTTGGACCAGCAAAAGGAAAAGATTTTGCAACTTCATTAGGAGCGTATCTCGTTACGAAAGAGGAATTAGACATTTATCGTAATGGTAATCGATATGATTTAGAGATGACTGCTCACGTGAATGGGAAATTATTATCAAAGGGAAACTTCCAAGATATTTACTATACGTTTGCTGAAATGATTGAACGTGCTTCACAAGACGTGACCTTATATCCGGGAGATGTGATCGGTTCTGGAACAGTAGGAACAGGATGTATTTTAGAACTTGGTACAGAAGAGTGGCTACAAGATGGAGATGTTGTAGAGCTTTCGATTACTGGTTTAGGTACGTTACGTAATACGGTCAAAAAAGACATGAAAGCAGGTGATGGGCATGTTTTATCGTCACATGGGGGAGCTACCTCATAAACGACATGTACAATTTCGTAAAAAAGATGGAGCGCTTTATCGTGAACAGGTAATGGGAACGAAAGGTTTTTCTGGTACGCAGTCTATTTTGTACCATCATTATATGCCAACGGAAGTAGGTCATGCGGCATTATCTCATTCTTGTCAGTTGCAGTATGAAGAAGATGTAGCTCTTGCACATCGCCATTTTCGCACGAAAGAAAATAAAAAAACTGGCGATGCAGTAAGCGGAAGAACCTTTATGCTTGGGAATGAGGATTTATTAATTGGAGTAGTGACTCCAACAGAAAAAATGGACTATTTCTACCGTAATGGTGATGGCGATGAAATGTTATTTGTTCATTATGGAACAGGGAAAATTGAAACAATGTTCGGAACGATTCACTATAGAAAAGGTGATTATGTAACGATCCCAATTGGAACGATTTATCGTGTTATTCCAGATGAAGGAGAGACTAAGTTTCTTGTTGTAGAGGCAAATAGCCAAATTACAACACCAAGTCGCTATCGCAATGAGTATGGGCAACTGTTAGAACATAGTCCGTTTTGTGAAAGAGATATTCGTGGTCCGGAGAAATTGGAGACATATGATGAAAAAGGTGAGTTTGTCGTAATGACAAAATCGAGGGGGTATATGCATAAGCATGTTTTAGGGCACCATCCGTTAGATGTTGTTGGCTGGGATGGCTATTTATATCCATGGGTATTTAATGTTGAGGATTTTGAACCAATTACAGGTCGTATTCATCAGCCACCACCAGTACATCAAACATTTGAAGGGCATAATTTTGTTATTTGCTCTTTCGTACCACGCTTATATGATTATCATCCAGAATCAATTCCGGCACCATATTATCATAGTAATGTGAATAGTGATGAGGTACTTTACTATGTAGAAGGTAACTTTATGAGCCGAAAAGGTGTGGAAGAAGGTTCTATTACGCTTCATCCGAGCGGGATTCCACATGGGCCGCATCCTGGAAAAACAGAAGCGAGTATAGGGAAGAAAGAAACACTTGAATTAGCTGTTATGATAGATACATTCCGTCCGCTTCGTATTGTGAAACAAGCACATGAGACGGAAGATGAAAAGTATATGTATAGCTGGATTGAAGAGGGTTCATATACTGTGAAATAAGTAAAAAGAGGCATGCTCAATAAAGGAGCATGCCTCTTTTGTGGAATCGACATGTATACTAATACCAAAAACAGTTATGAAAAGATATATAGATATGATTTTGTGAATCTTTTTATAGAAAGAATGATAAGGGTATAGCGCGTATCTCGATAGTTTTCTGTTTATTCCGACAAAAGTATTGACTAAAAAACATACTGTAGGTAAAATGAAAAAAGTAAATTAAATTTTCAGAAAACTAAAATCATGGAGGAGCACAGTATGAAGCAAATTTTTCAAAAGAAGCCGATTTCAACGTTACTGCAAGAAAGTAAACAAAAGACATTATCGAGAACGTTAGGGGCACTTGATTTAACAATGCTTGGAATCGGAGCAATTGTTGGAACTGGTATTTTTGTTCTTACTGGCGTTGTAGCAGCGAAACATTCTGGACCAGCTATTATATTATCATTTGCTATAGCTGCATTAGCTTGTGCCTTTGCTGCATTTTGTTACGCTGAATTTGCTTCTTCAGTTCCTGTCTCAGGGAGTGTGTACACGTACACGTATGCGACGATGGGAGAAGTATTTGCATTCTTAATTGGATGGGATTTAATGCTCGAGTATTTATTAGCTACATCTGCTGTAGCCAATGGATGGTCAGCGTATTTTCAATCGTTATTAAAGGGATTTGGGATTCATATTCCGACCATTCTCTCCTCGGCTCCTGGTACAGGAAAGGGTGGAATAATTGATCTACCTGCAGTTCTAATTATTCTAGTTATGACAGCTCTTTTATCTAGAGGTGTTCGTGAAAGTGCACGAATAAATAATATCATGGTATTTATTAAAATAGCGGTTGTTCTTATCTTTATCTTTGCTGGTTTTAATTATGTGAAACCTGAAAATTGGACGCCTTTTATGCCATTTGGTTTAGATGGTGTAATGGCTGGAGCTGCTACAGTATTCTTCGCATTCATAGGATTTGATGCAGTTTCAACAGCTGCAGAAGAAGTGAAACGTCCGCAACGTGATTTACCAATCGGCATTATCGCATCGTTATTAATTTGTACTGTTCTTTATATCGTTGTTTCACTTATTTTGACAGGAATTGTTCCATACGGACAGCTAAATATATCAGATCCAGTTGCCTTTGCACTTCAATTTATTGGACAAGATAGTTTAGCGGGAGTAATTTCGGTAGGAGCAATTACAGGGATTACAACTGTAATGCTAGTTATGATGTATGGGCAAGTTCGTGTTTCGTATGCGATGAGCCGAGATGGGCTGTTGCCGAAGCGTCTTGCTAAAGTTCATCCGAAATTTAAAACACCATTTTTAAATACATGGACAACTGGGATTATTGCAGCACTTATTTCAGGGTTAATTGATTTAAATGTTTTAGCACACCTTGTAAATATGGGGACATTGTCAGCTTTTGCACTTGTAGCAGTTGCGGTTATTGTCCTGAGAAGAACTCATCCTGACTTACCAAGGGCATTTAAGGCACCTCTTGTACCATTTTTACCAGCGTTAACGGTAATTTTTTGTTTATACTTAATGCTTCAGTTATCCGGAACAGCGTGGATTAGTTTTGGGGTATGGATGGTTATTGGTATAGCAGTTTACTTTTTATATAGCCGAAAACATAGTGCGTTAAGTAATGGTAAAAAAGAAGAAGATGTAGCAAATTTATAAGTGGAAAAATCCATTCTAATTCTGTTAGAATGGATTTTTGTTTTGAAAATTTACATTTTTCTGAATATGTTATAAGATAATTGTTGGTTAATTAAGGGGGGGAAGTATGAAAAATACATGGCGTGAGCTAAGGGCGATGGATCGTAACGTATGGATTCGATTTATCGGTGAGACATTGAACGGAATTGCGATGATGATGTTAATGCCTTTTTTTGCACTATATTTAAAAGATAAGGTAGATTCTTTATTACAAGTTGGAATTATTATGGCGCTTTCTCCAATTGCTGCAAGCTTTGGCTCACTTATAGGCGGAAGAATAGCTGATATATATGGAAGAAAGCCAATTATGATATTTTCGATGGCGAGTAATGCATTACTAATGCTCGGTTTTTTATTTATAGAAGGGTTTATCCCATATGCCATTTTATCTATTTTTTTAGGGTTAAGTAATTCTCTATTTCATCCAGCGGCATCAGCGATGGTTGCAGATGTGACGGCGCCAGAAAAAAGAACAGAGGCATATGGTTTATTGCGAATGGGACACAATATTGGTGCTGCAATTGGGCCGATAATGGGAGTGTCAGTAGTTGTTTTATCGAAGAACCTTGTTTTTATTATCGCTTCGTCGACAATGCTATTTTATGCATTACTTGTATTAATTTTTATTCAGGAGACAATGCCAAAAGCCGCAGATAAAAAAGAAGAGAATGAAGAGAAGGAATCAGGTGCGGTTTGGAAAATTTTAATGAGAGATAAGGCGTTAATGATTTATTTGTTAGCGGGAATCATTATTTCTATGGGGTTTTCTCAAACAGAAGGCATGTTGCCGCTGCACTTTGATAACGAAATGAAGGGCATTAATAATCCATATCCATATTTAATGGCGTTAAATGGTCTATTAGTTGTTTTATTTCAATTTCAAATTTCAAAATGGGCGACAGATAAACCTGTCGGAAAGACGATGTTATATGGTGCGTGCTTGTTCGGGATTGGTTTGTTTTTAATAGGGTGGTTACCGAAATGGTTTGGGGGATTAGATACAAATGCTACGATTATTTTAATAACGTTACTGTTCGTTTATGCAATATATACGTTAGGTGAGATGATTATGTCACCTGTACAGATGACGTTTGTAGCGAATTTGGCCCCTGAGCATTTGAGAGGAACATATATGGGAGCGGCCAGTTTGCAGTGGATCACAGGGGGGGCATTTGGTCCGCTTCTTGGTGGTTTTCTATTGGATCGTTTGCTTGGTCACTTCTTATTTACAATTTTAGGTGTTGGATGTGTAGTTGCAGGCTTTGTATATGTTTCTTTAGATCGTCTTGTTGAGCAGAGGCAAAAAGATACGCTTAGAAAACAGTCTTCTTAATAAAATGAAACTTTAATCAGTGTTTTTTCATTCTCCATAAATGGTAGGATAATATAGATGACATACACAAAAAGTGGCTTTCTACATATTTTAGGTACATAACCAGATTAGATAGCAACCTTACTTTAAAGTTTAATTATGTTTAGGTGTGTAGAAAATTAAAGAGAAAAAGTGTAGAAAACCAATAAGTGGTGTCTTTTAATTATTTATGGAAGTTACATTTTATTTCAAATAGGAACTACCTATTTTTATAAAAAGTGCTAAAATAGAAAAATGAAAACAATTGGTTAGGGTGATTTCAGTGACAAAAATTAAATTAGGTTTATTATACGGTGGAAAATCAGCTGAGCATCAAGTTTCGCTACAAACGGCTCTTGCTGCTATTAAAGCATTAAATCAAGATAAATTCGAGATTCATCCAATTTATATTACAGAACAAGGTCAATGGGTACGCGGTGAGCGTATTGAAGGTGAAGTAACAGATGTTGAAACTTTAAAAATGAGCGGTGCAGAAAATGCGATTTCCCCGTTATCATTAAGCACAGAAATTATTCCGTCTGCAACTTCTCAAGAAGATGCTATTGACGTTATTTTCCCATTACTACATGGGCCAAACGGTGAAGATGGAACGGTTCAAGGATTATTAGAATTAATGAACATTCCTTATGTAGGTAACGGTGTATTAGCATCAGCTGCTGGTATGGATAAAGTCGTTATGAAAAATATCTTTGCAGAAGCTGGATTGAAACAAGCGAAATATGCATCTTTCATTCGTAGCGCATGGGAAAAAGATAGTGAAATAGCGTATGAAAAAGTAGAAGAAGTATTAGGATATCCTTGCTTCGTAAAACCAGCAAACCTTGGTTCAAGTGTTGGTATTAATAAGTGTAACGATCGTGAAGAGCTTGAGAATGCATTCGAAGAGGCATTCCAATTTGACCGTAAAATTATTGTAGAAGAAAATATTGTAGGTCGTGAAGTAGAAGTTGGTGTATTAGGTAATGATGAGCCGAAATGTTCTGTTGTAGGTGAAATTGTACCGAAAAAAGATTTTTATGATTACAAATCGAAATACATCGATGGTGATACAGCGTTAATTATTCCAGCTGAAATGACAGAAGAAGAGTCTAATGTAATTAAGCGAGATGCAATTATTGCATTCCAATCATTAGATGGTTCGGGCTTAACACGAGCTGATTTCTTCTTAACGAAAGATGGAGAAGTATATATTAACGAAGTAAACACAATGCCAGGATTCACGCCGTTTAGTATGTTCCCACTATTATGGCAACATACAGGGTTACCGTATCCGGAATTAATTGAAGAGTTGATTCGTTTAGCGATTGAACGTCACGAAGAAAAACAAAAAATTAAATATACAATCTAACAAAAAAGGAGGAAGCACTATTCGAAGGAATAGTGCTTCCTCTATGTAAGGAGTGTTTTTTTATGATTAAGCGAACGTTAAAACAAGTAGAGAAAATGGTAGATGGTACTGGATTAGCAGAGAAATATGAGGGAATTACTATACAAGGAGCATCTATTGATACGAGAAAGATTGAAAAAGGAAACTTATATGTTCCGATTCAAGGTGAACGTTTCGATGGACATGCTTTTGTAGATAAAGCTTTTGAAAACGGGGCGATTGCTACATTGTGGATGAAAGATGTAGAAAACCCACCTGAAAATCTTCCAGTTATTTTTGTAGAAGATACACTAGCAGCATTGCAAATGTTAGCGAAAAACTATCGTGATCAATTGGATGTAAAAGTTGTTGGTGTAACGGGTAGTAATGGTAAAACATCTACGAAAGATATTGTAACAAGTATTCTTGCGACTAAATTTAAAGTTCAAAAAACAGAAGGTAATTTCAACAACCATATCGGTTTACCTCTTACTATTTTAAATTTAGAGGAAAATACAGAAGTAGCTGTATTAGAAATGGGCATGTCAAGCCAAGGAGAAATTGAATTTCTATCTAAGTTAGCTCGTCCTAATGCAGCTATTATCACGAACATTGGTGAGGCACACTTAATGGATTTAGGATCTCGTGAGGCGATTGCTGAAGCGAAGTTAGAAATTGTTACAGGTTTACAAAAGGGTGGCGTGTTCGTATATAATGGAGATGAGCCGCTATTAACGAATCGTGTTCCAGAAATGAATTTAGCAGCGGAAACAGTTACATTTGGTGATGCGAGAGCAAATGATTACTATCCAACTACTGTAACATTACAGGCAACTGGAACACACTTTAAGATGAACAGGGATGAAACTTTGTCATTCTATCTACCGGTGCTAGGAAAGCATAATGTATATAATACACTTGCTTCAATGGCAATTGCGAAACATTTTGGTGTAACGTGGGAAGAAATGAAAAAAGGTTTAGTAACACTTCAAATGACAGGTATGCGTATGGAAATTGTAAAAACAGATAGTGGTTTAACAATTATCAATGATGCCTATAATGCGAGCCCAACGGCTATGGAAGCTGCGTTCCACCTAATGAATGGCTTAGATGGATTTGCTAAAAAAATTGTTGCGCTTGGTGATATGTTAGAACTTGGAAATCAAGAAGTGCAATTTCATTATGAAGTAGGTAAATTAATTGATCCAGCAAAAATTTCATATGTATTCACATATGGTAAATTAGGAGCTCAAATTGCTGAAGGAGCAAAAATTAATTTCCCTAAAGAACGTGTAAAAGCGTATGAAAACAAAGAAGAACTTGTAAAAGACTTACAAGCAGTAGTTGATGCGAAAGATGTTGTGCTAGTAAAAGCGTCTCGCGGTATGAAATTAGAAGAAGTAATTACGATGTTGAAATAATTGGTGTATATAAATAGGGATGATAGCCACGAAAATAGTGGAAACTTATAATAAGCGCTTACAGTAAATGATAAAAAAATAAAAGTAAAGAAAAAAGCTCTGAATATGAAATAAGGTAACAGTTGGGGTTTGCTTTTTACACCTACAAAACTTATAATTGATAAAGTGTGATAACGTTTAGAAGTATTTTCGTGAAGAATATACGCCCGGTTATACGTCAGTATTCAGGAAAAGGGCTTTTCCGCAAGTTCGGAAAACGCCTTTTTTTAAATGATAAGTATAGGATAGAAAAGGAGAAGTAACATTGACAACATTTCGAGAATTAGGATTAAGTGAGTCTTTACTACAATCTGTTGAAAGTATGGGCTTTGAAGAGGCTACGCCGATTCAAGCTGAAACAATTCCATATGCATTGCAAGGTAAGGATATTATTGGGCAAGCGCAAACAGGTACAGGGAAAACAGCAGCATTCGGATTACCACTATTAGATAAAGTGAATACAAATAAAGAAGCAGTTCAAGGTATTGTTATCGCGCCAACGCGCGAATTAGCAATTCAAGTTGGAGAAGAGCTATACAAACTTGGTAAACATAAACGTGTTCGTATTCTACCAATTTATGGTGGTCAAGATATTAACCGCCAAATTCGTGCTCTAAAAAAACACCCACACATTATTGTTGGTACGCCGGGTCGTATTTTAGATCATATTAACCGTAAAACACTTCGCTTACAAAACGTAGAGACTGTTGTTCTTGACGAAGCGGATGAAATGTTAAACATGGGCTTCATTGAAGATATTGAAGCGATTTTAACAGATGTGCCAGAAACACATCAAACATTATTATTCTCAGCGACAATGCCAGATCCAATCCGTCGTATTGCTGAGCGTTTCATGACTGAGCCTGAACACATTAAAGTAAAAGCAAAAGAAGTAACAATGCCAAACATTCAGCAGTTCTATTTAGAAGTGCAAGAAAAGAATAAGTTTGACGTGTTAACACGCTTACTAGATATTCAATCTCCAGAGCTTGCAATCATATTCGGTCGTACAAAGCGTCGTGTTGATGAATTATCAGAAGCATTAAACTTACGTGGTTATGCAGCAGAAGGTATTCATGGTGACTTAACACAAGCAAAACGTATGTCTGTATTACGTAAATTTAAAGAAGGTGCTATCGAAGTTCTTGTTGCAACAGACGTTGCTGCACGTGGTCTTGATATTTCAGGCGTAACACACGTATACAACTTCGATATCCCGCAAGATCCAGAATCATACGTTCACCGTATCGGTCGTACTGGCCGTGCAGGTAAAAAAGGTATTGCAATGTTATTTGTAACGCCACGTGAATCAGGACAATTGAAAAATATCGAGCGTACAACAAAACGTAAGGTTGATCGTATGGAAGCACCGACACTTGACGAGGCGTTAGAAGGTCAACAACGTTTAATCGCAGAAAAGCTTCAAAGCACAATCCAAAATGAAAACTTATCATACTACAAGCGTATTGCAGAAGAAATGTTGGAAGAGAATGACTCTGTAACAGTAGTAGCTGCTGCTTTAAAAATGATGACAAAAGAACCAGATACAACTCCAATCGCTTTAACATCAGAACCACCAGTTGTTTCAAGAGGTGGCGGTTCTAAAAAACGCGGTGGTAACGGAAGTGGATACCGTGATGGTAACCGTAATCGTAGTCGTGATGGACGCGGCGGTGGCGATGGTCGTAACCGTGATCGCAATCGTGATGGACGTGGAAGTGGAAGTGGAAGTGGAAGTGGCGATGGTCGTAACCGTGATCGCAATCGTGATGGTGGTAGCCGTGATGGTAACCGTGGTCGTAAAGGTGAAGGTCGCCCTGGATCTTCAAATGGACGCGGCGAAAGAAAACATCATAGCCGTCCACAAGCTTAATAAAAAAGAGAATGTCCTTTGCTGGCATTCTCTTTTTTTTATTTCTGTAATTGTGCATACTACATAATAACTCGTATAGAAATGGGGTGCTATATGCTAGTAAGACTTGGGTATGTTGCGATGAGTGTGCATTTGAAGAATGCATCTCCATCTCAAACGATGACATATGCACAGTTTCAGCGGATTGATGATCGAGAGGCTGCGATTCGTAAACTCGAAAGAATCGCTAATTCGAATTTGGAAAATTGCTTACGGCTATTAAAGCATAATAAAGGACATGATATATTTTTCTTTCGACTTAGTTCCAAGCTTATTCCTTTAGCGAATCATGAGGAGTTGTTAGATTGGAACTATATTCGTCCTTTAAAAGAAAATCTGAAAGAATTAGGTGAATATGCAATTCGTATGAATATGCGAATTGACTTCCATCCAGATCATTTTGTTGTACTAAATTCACCTGAGGAGAGTATTTTCAAACGATCTGTAAAGACATTGCAGATGCACAAAAAATTGTTAAAGGGTATGGGAATTGAACATAAGCAACGATGTGTATTACATGTGGGAGGAGGTTATAACGATAAGGAGCTCGCATTAGAACACTTTATAGAAAATTGGTCAACTGTTCCAAGAGGTATTCAAGAGATGATTATATTAGAAAATGATGACACGACCTTTTCTTTAGAAGAAACATTGTATTTAGGTGAGAAATTAGACATTCCAGTCGTGTTTGATTTGCACCATCATATGATGAATAATGACCAGGAAGATTGGCATGAAGATTGGGCACGTGTTGTACATACGTGGGAATCGTCTTTATTACCAGTTAAAATGCACATCTCTAGTCCTAGAGATGGAAAAGATCTAAGAGCACATGCGGATTTTATTGATGTAGATACCTTCTTATCTTTTTTGAAAAAGATAAAGGGGAGTGTTCCGCAAATTGATTGTATGATTGAGGCGAAGAAAAAGGATGAGTCTTTATTTCAACTAATGAGAGATTTAAGTAAACAAACAGATGTGGAAATTGTCGATGGTGCGAGCTTCTATATTAAATAAGCTCTGCGCCATCGATTTTTTTTGTTAAAAAAGGGGTGCACATGCCGCCGATAATCAATCCTGTTAAATGGCTTATAGGATTGGCAGAGGGATTAAAGAAAGTAAATAGCAGTAATATAAGTATCATTATTGAAAAAATAGCGATGTCTCTTGGTTTTGAAGAACGATATCGACTATACAATAAAAATAATTGGGCGCCTAGTAATCCGAAAATACTACCAGATGCTCCGGCGTGAATATATTCAAGAGGCATAATAATATAAGAAGAAATATTCCCAAGAATGCCAGAAAGGAAAAAAATAATGATGAAAGAAAAGTGTCCTAGTTGTTTTTCAATAGAAGAACCAAGTATAAATAAACAAATACTATTAGAAAGAAAATGTTGTAAGTCTACGTGTACAAGTAAGGAAGTTATGACACGCCACCATTCTCCTTTAGCGATATATTCATTGTAGGCTGCCAGGTGAAAGAGGGAAAAGTCGCTCAATATAATCATGACTAATTGTATAAGAAGTAAAGAGATGATAATCGGTTGTAAGGAAATGCGAGTGGATGGTATTAGCATGTTGTTAGTATCACTCCTTTTGCATCAGAAAGATTCTCTGTTATTCTTACAATATGAATGAAGAAAGCTAAATAGAAGAAGGGGATTTTGAAATGATTGTAGGGATTGGAATCGATATTATTGAGTTAAATCGAATTGAAAAAATGCTAGATGGAAAGCTTAAATTTATGGAACGTATTTTAACTGAAAGAGAACGTGGTGTTGCCGAGGGGCTGAAAGGAAGTCGTCTTACAGAATTCGTAGCTGGAAGATTTGCAGCAAAAGAGGCGTATTCTAAAGCGGTAGGGACCGGTATCGGGAAAGAAGTGAGTTTTTTAGATATTGAAGTAAGGAATGATGATAGAGGTAAGCCGATTATCATTACAAATACAGAGCATATTGTTCATTTATCAATTAGTCATAGTAAAGAATTTGCCGTTGCTCAAGTTGTTTTGGAAAGCTCGTCACGCTAGTCTGCATATTTTATATCTTTGTCTCATATATTTGAGGTAGCGATAAGGAAGGCATATCTTCCATTCATTTATAGGGGCAAAGGGGCTGAAGTGATGAAAAGGCGTCTGTTTTTAGTTCTTGTCGGTTTATTGACCGTTTTTGTGTTGGCGGGTTGTATGGAAAAGAAACAGGAAGATGTTGTGAGAGATTTAGAAGCGAAAGTTAAAAGTATGAAGAGTTATCAAGCTGAAGCGAAATTATCTATTAAAACAGGAAATGAGCCTCAGGAGTACAATGTAGAAATTTGGCATAAAGAACCTTCGTATTATCGTGTGAATTTGCAGAATGCGAAAAAGGATCAGAGTCAAATTATTTTAAGAAATGATGAAGGTGTATTTGTATTAACACCGGCGCTTAATAAGAGTTTCCGTTTTCAAAGTGATTGGCCGCAAAATAGTAGCCAGGCTTATTTATATGAATCACTTGTAAGAGATATTTTGCAAGATAAGAAAAATCTCTCTTTCGAGAAAACAGATAAGTATTATGTATTTAAAACAAAAACAAATTATCAACATCAAAATATGTTGCCGAAACAAGAAATTAAGCTGAATAAAAGTGATTTAACACCAGTTTCTGTGAAGCTGATGGATAATGACCAAAATGTCCTTGTAAAAGTAGATTTCACTAAAGTAAAGTTTGATGCAAAGTTTGATAAAGGTGCATTTGATACGAAACAAAATATGTCTAGAGCACAAGTGGATGTTCAGACGGCAGCGAAAGAAGACAAACCGTTTGCTATTTTGTATCCGCGTGATACGCCGCAAGGCATGACTTTGAAAGAGGAAAAAGAGTTGAAGACAGACAGTGGCAAGCGTGCGATACTCACATACACTGGAAGTAAGAAATCCTTTACTTTAATACAAGAAAAGGCAAAAGTTGCAGAGGCCTCATCGGCGGTAAGTGTAAGTGGAGAGCCGGTTGATCTTGGTTTCACGATTGGTGCATTGACGAAAGACTCTGTAACGTGGTCGCATAACGGAGTAGAATATATGCTCGTGTCTAAAGGTCTAGAGCCGAATGAGTTGTTGATGGTTGCTCGTTCGGTTACAGCGAAGCAGGTGAAGTAAACATCTTAGACGTGGTGATATATGTGCACCGCGTCTTTTCTTAGTTTGAAGGTGGATTTCATAAAAGAAGCATATAAAAGAATAAGCTTCGCATATCGTGTATAAGGAAGTGTATTTATGGAAGACGCACCGTTTTACCGTGACACCTGGGTGGAAGTGGATTTAGATGCGATTTACAACAATGTTACGCATATTAAAGAGTTCATTCCAAGTGATGTAGAGATTTTTGCTGTAGTTAAAGCGAATGCATATGGGCACGATTATGTACCGGTGGCTAAAACTGCATTAGAAGCAGGAGCAACAAGATTAGCAGTTGCTTTTTTAGATGAAGCTTTAGTGCTTCGGAGGGCTGGTATTACTGCACCGATTTTAGTATTAGGTCCTTCCCCGCCCCGTGATGTAAACGTAGCTGCTGAAAATGATGTAGCATTAACTGTTTTTCAAAAAGAATGGGTGGAAGAAGCGATAAAGCTCTGGGATGGTTCATTAATAATGAAATTCCATATTAATTTTGATAGTGGTATGGGGAGAATCGGAATACGTGAACGCAAAGAATTAAAGGGGTTCTTAAAGAGTTTAGAAGGCGCACCATTTTTAGAGTTAGAAGGAGTATATACACATTTTGCAACATCCGATGAGGTTGAGACTTCTTACTTTGATAAGCAATATAATACATTCTTGCAGCAGTTAAGTTGGTTGAAAGAATTTGGAGTGAACCCTAAATTTGTCCATACAGCCAATAGTGCTGCAACGTTAAGGTTTCAAGGGATTACATTTAATGCAGTGCGAATTGGTATTGCGATGTATGGACTATCCCCATCTGTAGAAATACGTCCTTTTTTACCATTTAAATTGGAACCAGCGTTGTCACTTCATACGAAGGTTGCTCATATTAAGCAAGTGATTAAAGGGGATGGGATTAGTTATAATGTCACATACCGAACGAGAACTGAAGAATGGATTGCGACAGTTGCAATTGGATATGCAGATGGCTGGCTTAGAAGATTGCAAGGGTTTAAAGTACTTGTAAATGGTGAAAGAGTACCGATTGTAGGGCGAGTGACAATGGATCAATTCATGATACATCTTCCTTGTGAAGTGCCACTTGGTACGAAAGTTACACTCATTGGGAGACAAGGCGATGAGTATATTAGTGCTACCGAGGTAGCTGAATATTCCGGGACTATTAATTATGAAATTATCGCAACGATAAGCTTCCGTGTACCGAGAATATTTATACGACACGGTAAAGTTGTAGAAGTAATCAATTATTTAAATGATATATAGAAGAAGGTATTATCGCTCAGCATCTCGTCATTTAGGGGATTTTCGCTAATGGAAAATAGGCTCTTTTTTGCTAGGGAGCTTCTTTTTATAATTGTTATTAATATAAGTTACAATGAAATGTTGCGGAAAGGATTTCTTTATTTCTTGTTTGAAAGAGATGAAAAGTAAAAGAAGATGAATGTTTTGTTTATGAATTGGAAAACATAAGCAGGGAATAAGGAAGTCTTTGCAACAGGCTCCATACAATGGTATTATTACAATAGGTGTCATATATATATTTGGGTGTGTAGTTGACGGTGGAGGTGTATTTTTGTGTCCGAATCAAGTGTAACTACTGAAATCGTGGTTCGGTTGCCAAAGCAAATGGTAACGGAATTGGACGGGATTGGAAAACAAGAGAATAAGAATCGCCATGAACTAATTTGCCAGGCAACACAACTGTTATTGCGTCAACATAAGACGAAGAAACGCTACCAACATGAATCAATGCGACGTGGGTACATTGAAATGGGAAAAATTAATCTTGGTATTGCATCTGAAGCTTTCTTAGCAGAGTATGAAGCAGCTCATACAGTAGAACGCTTAGTTAGCGGGGGGTAATATTTTGATTGTAAAACGCGGCGACGTGTATTTTGCAGACCTTTCCCCAGTTGTTGGTTCTGAGCAAGGAGGCGTTCGTCCGGTTCTTGTCATTCAAAATGACATCGGAAATCGTTTTAGTCCGACTGTGATTGTAGCGGCTATTACTGCACAGATTCAAAAAGCGAAATTACCCACTCATGTGGAAATTGATGCGAAAAAGTATGGTTTTGAGAGAGATTCTGTTATTTTACTTGAGCAGATTCGAACAATCGATAAGCAACGCTTAACGGACAAAATCACTCATTTGGATGAAGTGATGATGAGTCGTGTAGATGAAGCGTTACAAATTAGTTTAGGACTAATAGATTTTTAAATCGGCAGTTTAAGTTGCTCTCTTTACAGGGCAACTTTTTTTTATTATAGAGGAGGTTACGGTTGGATATGGAAATGGTAGATAATCGACAAGGGTTAATGAAAATGTTAGTGAAAGAATTAGGCTTTACAGAAAAGCAAGTTCGTCATGTTATTCAATTAACAGAAGAAGGTAACACAGTTCCATTTATCGCTCGTTACCGAAAAGAATGGACAGGATCTCTAGATGAGGTGCAAATTCGTGCAATCTTAGAAAGATGGCAATATATGATGCAACTAGAAGATAGGAAAGAAGAGGTTCTTCGTCTTATTGGTGAAAAGGGTAAACTAACGGAAGAGTTGCGTCGTCATATTGTTGCTGCAAAAAAACTTCAGGAAGTAGAAGATTTATATCGTCCATATAAAGAGAAAAGAAGAACGAAAGCTACAATTGCTAAAGAAAAGGGATTAGAACCGTTAGCTGAGTGGCTATTGTTATATAAAAAAGAAAATCCAGCAGAGAAGGCTATGGAATTTGTTAATGCAGAAAAAGAAGTGGCGTCTGCAGAAGATGCGTTGCAAGGTGCGCAAGATATTATTGCAGAACTTGTTTCGGATAATGCGGCATATCGTAGTTGGATTCGCAATACTACTTTCCGACAAGGGATTATGTCTTCATCTGTAAAAGATAAAGAAAAAGATGAAAAGAATATATATGAAATGTATTATGGCTATGAAGAACCGTTGCAAAAAGTAGTGCCACATCGTGTACTAGCTATGAATCGTGGTGAAAAGGAAGACGTATTAAGAGTTTCTGTTATCACGCCAATTGAAGGAATTCTTCAGTTTTTACATAAGAAAATGATTCTTGATGAAGCTTCTAAAAGTGTGCATTATGTACAATTAGCGATGGAAGATGGATATAAGCGATTAATTCAACCTTCAATAGAAAGAGAAATTCGTAAAGAATTAATGGAAACGGCCGAAGAACAAGCGATTCATATTTTCTCTGAGAATCTACGTAATTTATTATTACAACCTCCGATGAAAGGGAAAGTTGTGTTAGCGGTAGATCCAGCATATAGAACCGGTTGTAAATTAGCTGTAGTAGATGATACAGGGAAAGTTCTTCACATAGATGTTATTTATCCGCATCCGCCTGTTCGTAAATATGAGGATGCAAAAACGAAAATCATTTCCATTATAGATAAATATGAAGTTGAAATGATAGCGATTGGAAATGGTACAGCTTCGAGGGAAACGGAAGAATTTATAGTAGATGTATTACAAAATGTAGAACGAGATGTATTTTACATTATTGTAAATGAAGCGGGTGCTAGTGTGTACTCAGCATCTGATGTAGCTCGCGAGGAGTTTCCGAATTTACAGGTTGAAGAAAGAAGTGCCGTTTCAATTGGGAGACGTCTGCAAGATCCGCTTGCAGAGCTTGTGAAAATTGACCCTAAATCTGTTGGGGTGGGACAATATCAACATGATGTATCTCAAAAGAGATTAAATGAATCATTAACATTTGTAGTAGAGACAGCAGTTAACCGAGTTGGTGTTAATGTAAATACAGCTTCAGTTGCATTGTTGCAATATGTTTCGGGGTTATCAAAAACAGTTGCGAAAAATATTGTAGCTAAGCGTGAGGAAGATGGGAAATTCACGAAGCGTACTGAATTAAAGAAAATCCCGCGTTTAGGTGCAAAAACATATGAACAATGTATCGGTTTTTTACGTATATTAGAAGGAGCGAATCCGTTAGATCGCACAGGGATTCATCCAGAACAATATAAAAATGTTGAATTATTATTAAAGAGCCTAGGGTTATCAAAGAATGATGTGGGGAAACCGAACTTGCAAAAGAGTTTAGAAGGAGTAGATATTTCTAAATTATCTCAAGAGACCGAGATTGGTGAGCCGACATTAGTTGATATTATGGATGCTTTAATTAGCCCGGAACGAGATATGAGGGATGAGTTGCCAAAGCCACTTTTGAAAAAGGGGATTTTAAAATTAGAAGATTTAAAGCGTGGTATGGAATTAGAGGGAACGATCCGCAATGTTGTTGATTTCGGTGCCTTTGTTGATATTGGTGTGAAGCAAGATGGTTTAGTACATATTTCTAAACTAAGTAAACAATTTGTAAAGCATCCATTAGATATCGTATCCGTGGGACAAATTGTAAAGGTATGGGTAGATGATATTGATACGAAAAAAGGTCGTGTTGCATTATCAATGTTACCAATTGAATAGAAAGTAAAGAGAGCAGATGAAACTGCTCTCTTTTTATGGATAGGAAAGTTTCATTGATTATGAGCTTTGGTGTATTTTACTATAATAAAACCAGCATTCATTTAGTAACTTGATTTGATACCGGTTTTTTTCGAAATATGCACGTTGCATTTGTTTCTTTAGCCATGTAGGCATAGGAATCCCTCCTTGTTTAATCCTGCTCTCATAAATTCCTCCTTTTATTTAAAGAAATATTGATGAGAGGTTGGTGAGTGGATTTCTATCAATGCTGCATTTTTAGAAATCACGCTTCTTGAATGAGGATGGGTATATGTACTATTTAATATATGTATAGGAAGGGAGAAAAGTGTAAAAATATTTTTTTGTTTAGGAGGAATGAGAATGGATGAGCAAGAAATTCAGAGGTTAGTGGAAGAGGTATCGTTACAATGCTTTGGAATGCCGTTTTTACATAAAGCGATGTTTAATAGTAGGTTACGTACAACGGGTGGGCGCTATCTATTGAAGAATCATAATATAGAATTGAATTATCGATATTACGAAATATATGGTAAAGAAGAGTTAGTCGGGATTGTTAAACATGAACTTTGTCATTATCACTTACATATCACAGGAAAAGGGTATAAGCACGGAGATAGAGATTTTCGTGAGTTATTAAAGAAAGTAGGTGCACCACGTTTTTGTAAACGAATGATTAGTGAGGAGGAAACGAAAGTTTATACGTATGAATGTATGGGTTGTTCGTTTCAATATGTAAGAAGACGTCAAATAAATACACAAAGATATGTATGTGGAAAGTGCAAAGGACAACTAAAACTGGTAGTGAAAACATCTTGACAGTGAAAACGCAATCCAGTATATTATAAACATGTCCCGTTTGCGCAAGACGTTGTGAAAAAACTTCTTGACTTACGATGAGAATTTTTATAAGATACAAATTGTCTTTATTATTCCGCAGTAGCTCAGTGGTAGAGCTATCGGCTGTTAACCGATCGGTCGTAGGTTCGAGTCCTACCTGCGGAGCCATATACAGAGAAGTACCCAAGTGGCTCAAGGGGCTCCCCTGCTAAGGGAGTAGATCGCTAACGCGGTGCGAGGGTTCGAATCCCTTCTTCTCTGCCATATATATTGGCCCGTTGGTCAAGTGGTTAAGACACCGCCCTTTCACGGCGGTAACACGGGTTCGAATCCCGTACGGGTCACCACTTCGGAGGATTAGCTCAGCTGGGAGAGCACCTGCCTTACAAGCAGGGGGTCGGCGGTTCGATCCCGTCATCCTCCACCATATAAATTATATAAATAATATTATCGCGGGGTGGAGCAGTACGGTAGCTCGTCGGGCTCATAACCCGAAGGTCGCAGGTTCAAATCCTGTCCCCGCAACCAAATGGTCCCGTGGTGTAGTGGTTAACATGCCTGCCTGTCACGCAGGAGATCGCCGGTTCGACCCCGGTCGGGACCGCCATTTTAACTTCTGCTATATAGCAGTTGTTTTTTATTGGACATTATGGTACAATAACATTTGTCTTTGAAAAGAAGATAACTATTTCAATGGGCTATAGCCAAGCGGTAAGGCAACGGACTTTGACTCCGTCATGCGCTGGTTCGAATCCAGCTAGCCCAGCCATTTACGAGCCATTAGCTCAGTTGGTAGAGCATCTGACTTTTAATCAGAGGGTCGAAGGTTCGAATCCTTCATGGCTCACTTTTGTTTTTTCCGCGCGGTCGTGGCGGAACGGCAGACGCGCTAGGTTGAGGGCCTAGTGGGGGAAACCCCGTGGAGGTTCAAGTCCTCTCGGCCGCATCAAAAAAATCTTTTAAAAAAGTACTTGCATTTGAAAATGTAGTATGATAAGATAATTGAGTCGCCAAAATACAACGACGAAAAAACATCATGAATAAGCGCCCGTAGCTCAATTGGATAGAGCGTTTGACTACGGATCAAGAGGTTAGGGGTTCGACTCCTCTCGGGCGCGCCATAACGGGAAGTGGCTCAGCTTGGTAGAGCACCTGGTTTGGGACCAGGGGGTCGCAGGTTCAAATCCTGTCTTCCCGACCACGCGGGTGTAGTTTAGTGGTAAAACAAGAGCCTTCCAAGCTCTGGTCGAGAGTTCGATTCTCTTCACCCGCTTTTAGTTCTTTGAAAACTGAACGAAACAAACAACGTGAACGTCAATTTTTATTTTTAGATGCTAGACAAACTAACTTTATTGGAGAGTTTGATCCTG
>NZ_JBHVNG010000010.1:0-56256 GCF_042796455.1 Bacillus sp. NPDC057893
AAAACGCCATCCTTTCCTATGATTCTACAGAAAGAATAGCGTATTTTTTCATTTTAGGGGGGATTTTATTTTGTTAGCTTGATAGCGATGTGGTGCTACCCCTTATATAACTTTTTTTATTTTTTGCGGTGATTGTTTCGTTTGAGTAATGATATTCTCTTTTCGTAATTCTTTAAAGAGCGACGTGACCATAAGAACGACTACAATAGAGAATGGTAAAGCTGCTATGATCGCTGCAATTTGCAGTGCATTTAACCCACCAGCTTGCAAGAGAATGGCTGCAATAGCTGCAATTGTTAATCCCCAAATAAGCTTCAAACTGTTTTTCGGTGATAAGTTACCATTGCTTGTTTGCATAGCAACAACAAATGTTGCGGAGTCAGCAGAGGTAACGAAGAATGTTGCGACTAAAATTAGTCCAATAATGGTCAAAAATGTTGAGAATGGTAAATGCGAAATGACAGCGAATAACCCAATTTCGGTACCATTTTTCGCAATTTCATCAGCAATTCCAAGTGATTGGAACATTTCCATATGAATAGCTGTACCGCCAAAGACAGCGAACCAAAATGTACAAATGAATGTTGGGATTAATACGACGCCGATAATAAATTCACGAATTGTACGTCCGCGAGAAACACGGGCAATGAATGTACCGACGAATGGAGACCAAGAAATCCACCAACCCCAGTAAAAAATAGTCCAATTTTCAATCCAAGAAGAGGATTCTTTGCTAAAAGCACCTAAATTTAATCCCATGCTTGGTAATGCTCCAATATAAGAGCCTAGTGTGGAAGTAAAATACTTCATGATAAAGACAGTTGGCCCTAAAATTAAAAAGGAAACGAGTAATATTCCAGCGAGGGAGAAGTTTAAGTTACTCAAATATTTAATCCCACGATCTAAGCCAGTTTGTGCACTTGTTAAATAGAGTACAGTGAAAATGGCAATAAGTACGAGTTGTGTACCAATTGCATTATTAATAGAAGGGAATAAATAGCTTAATCCTCCAGCGATTTGTTGTGCACCGATTCCTACGGATGGTACGATTCCAAATACAGTTGCTAAAACAGCCAAAATATCTACTGTTTTTCCAATAGGAGAATGTTTCGATCGATTAAATAATGGAGTAACTGTAGCGCCAATTGTACTACCTTTTTGTTTTCGGAATGTAAAATATGCAATTGTTAGAGCGACCATTGCATAAAGTGACCAAGGGAAGAGACCCCAGTGGAAAAATGAATATTGCATAGCAAGTTTAGCGCTTTCCTCAGTTCCAGGTTCACCAGTAAGCGGCGCTCCAAAGTGTGAAATGGGTTCAGTAATTCCATAAAAGAGAAGTCCGATGCCCATTCCTGCTCCAAATAACATGGAAAGCCAAGAGAGGTAACTATATTGCGGTTTTTCATCATCTTTACCAAGACGAATGGAGCCATACTTTGAAAATGCTAAATAACCAGCTAAAACAATCATTGTGGTCATAAGTAGAGAGTAAAACCATCCAAACTTATTGAGAATAAATGCGTTTAAAGAAGAGGTAACACTTTGTAAATCATAGCCTTGTATCCAACTTGCTGGAATTACACCCCATATAATAAATAAGGTTGTAAGCAAGATGGAGATATAGAATACACTGTTTTCTTTTTTTATCATAGAATCCCACCTTTTATTTAATAAAGTTAAAAATTATATTAATAATAACAATGATAGGATTAATTGTCAAAAAATTCGTTTTTCATAGGTGATATTGGGTACAGCCAACGTACTAACATAAAACCCACGTTAAGAATTATTTGCACCGTAAAAATACTGTACATTTTTGTTACAATGCTTTGCTTGAATCGCCTACTGGGGTAGCACCACATCGCCATCAAGTTAAGATAAATTTGTATCCATATAGCGAAAAAATTGCTATTCTTTTTGTAGAAATATGCAGAAAGGATGGCGTTTTTTATGAATCTTTTGATTCAAGATGAACTCCAATTATTTGCTGAGGAATTATATCAATATTTTACTCCTTCATTTTTAGAAGGGCTTGCTAGAGAATTAGATTTTGTTCAACGAAAGCGTAAGTTTTCAGGACAGGACTTAGCCACTATCTGTGTTTGGGTGAGTCAACGGATAGCGAGTGATTCTTTAGTTAGACTGTGTAGTCAACTACATGCAGTTACAGGAACTCTTATTAGTCCAGAAGGACTAAATAAACGGTTCAATAAAAAAGCTGTTTGCTTTTTAAAACATGTTTTTTCTGCATTATTAAAAAATAAGATTTGTGAAACCTCAGTGATTCCAAGCTCTTCAATCACCTATTTTCAAAGGATTCGTATTTTAGATGCGACGATTTTTCAAGTGCCAAAACATTTAGCTAGTGTGTATCCTGGATCAGGTGGTTGTGCACAAACAGCGGGTATAAAGATTCAATTAGAATATGATTTACATAGCGGACAGTTTTTAAATTTTCAAGTTGAACCAGGGAAGAATAATGATAAGACCTTTGGAACAGAATGTTTAGCGACATTACGGCCTGGCGATCTATGCATTCGGGATTTAGGCTATTATTCACTGGACGATTTAGATCAAATGGACCAACGAGGTGTGTATTATATATCGCGGCTTAAACTAAATAATATGGTGTATATCAAAAATGAGTTTCCTGAATACTTTCGAAATGGGACAGTAAAAAAACAGTCTCAGTACATCAAACACATTATGAATACCTTAAAACCAGGACAGGTCTATGAAATAACAGATGCTTATATTGGAAAGGATAAAAAACTATTTACACGCGTTATTATATATCGATTAACTGAAAAACAACTTCGAGAACGTAAGAAAAAACAAGTGTATACGGGGGTCCCGCCACATCGCCATCAAGCTAATAAAACAAAATACCCCCTAAAATGAAAAAATACTGTTGGTTTAAAACAAAGTTTGATTAAGAAAGTGTCACGAACGTTGATTTTGTAATAGAATAAGCCCTTTTATTTTGAAAAAAGATTGAACAAAATGGGTGGGTATAATTTTGTAGAGGAGTTATTTTTTATAAAAAAGTTTGAATAAAACTCACTTAGAATTCTTTAATCGAAAAGGAATAAAAGTAAACGTCAAAAAGAAGAAGAATTCGAGTTTAACAAGGACGCCGGCATGTACGTGTGTAAAGCTGGACAAGGAAAGAAAAATACAGGTGAAAATCAGAGAGATACGCGTGCGGCAAACAATATAATACATTTGGTTTCATTGGGATATCCTTTCTGAAACAGTCTAGGATCAGTGGCTATAATTCGCTTTTAAATAATCAACCCAAAGACTGTGTAATTCTGATTTGCTGACGCCAAATATTCGGTTATATTCCTCTGGGTGCCGAATGAAGTCGTTTAATTTCTCATATCCATATTTAATTACCAAAAATTCCACGATCGTATAGGAATATGGATACCCGTTCCTATACACGAATGCTGGCCCATTTATCTCGTCAAAGCTAGGTATTTTATCAGCAGAAACCAAGGTTGGGAGCACTTTTTGGGCATTAAGATCCGTATTCCCCAAATAATTGGCAACTCCTTCTTCCAGCCACGTAGGTCGTTTACTGTCAATATGAGACAGCACGACATGTGTAAATTCATGAATGCTTGAATTTAATATAGAAGACCGGTTTTTCGGTGATAAGATAAATAGTTCGTCATCGCTAAATACGCCTAATGACCAAAAATTAGAAAATAGCCCCAACGAATATACCAGATTGATTTGATTTGAAAAAACTGTTACTTTTGTCTTCGTCTTTGGCTCTGTTTTAAGTAAGCCAATGATACGCCCGTAATGCTGTTCTAAATTGTCAGCAAGCTTTACAACCTCTGAATAATCCGCTTTAGAGCTGTAAAAGATGAAGTGATCTGTTTCCTTCTGATTCTTATAAAAACTTGATTGTAAGGCAGTCATGTTCAAATAAATAAATATAAAAGAGGTCATGATGATGATAGTTAGAGTCGCCAACTTACCTATTTCGTGTGGAAATACAGGACTTCCATATGTTTTTTTAATTAATCGATAAGATGCGAAAATGATAAATGGCATCCAAATTAAACCGAAAATTGTCAATGCTTTATAGGAATCCCCGAGCCAGTAAAATATGAAATAAGACATAGTAGTCAACAAACAAGTTACGGTCCCAACCAAGCTCGATCCTTGCGATTTCCAGATCCACAACGACAACAAGCCAGGTATTACTAAATTGGCGACAATTAAATCAATTATCAACGTGACATCCTCCCAGAATGTTATAGAGTTAGACGGATAGGGTGACGCTCCGTTTTTTCTCTCTTCTCGAAGCCATACTCTCTATCAACTCAAAAATAATAGATGCGACTATTAATATATGCAGTGTGGATGGAATAAGACCTCCAATGACGACAATCGCGAGACTTTTCGACATCAGTCCTCCTTCAGGGGTACAGCCGCATGCCCATCAACTTAAGAATTTTATAGCACCCTAAAATGAAAAAATACGCTATTCTTTCTGTAGAATCATAGGAAAGGATGGCGTTTTTTATGTCTGTTTCTGTGTCTGACGAATTACAACTATTTGCTCAAGAGATTCAAAGTTTTTTATCTCCAAATACCTTACGGGATCTTGCTAGAGATGTTGGTTTTGTACAACGAACTAGTAAGTATCAAGCAAAAGATTTAGTCGCTTTATGTGTATGGGTGAGCCAAAATGTAGCTATGACTTCTTTAACTCAGTTATCTAGCTGTTTAGAAGCATCAACAGCAGTACTTATCAGTCCTGAAGGACTGAATCAACGATTTAATAAGGCGGCCGTCCAACTTTTACAACACATACTAGCTGAACTACTAAACCAAAAACTGATCTCATCTATGCCAATTTCTTCTCCATATACTTCTGTTTTCAAGCGTATTCGTATTTTAGATTCAACTGCATTTCAACTCCCGGATGTATTTTCATCGGTTTATCCAGGTGCAGGAGGATGCAGCCATACAGCTGGGATAAAAATTCAACTTGAGTATGATTTGTTAAGTGGGCAGTTTCTACATATTCATACAGGTCCAGGTAAACAACATGATCGCACTTACGGCTCTCTGTGTGCACCAACTGTGATAGCGAATGATTTATGTATCCGAGATTTAGGTTATTTTCATTTAAAAGACCTTCAATATATACAAGATAAAGAGGCCTACTATATCTCTCGTATCAAGTCGAATACACGTATATATCAAAAAAATCCTAACCCTGATTATTTTCAAGATGGAAGAATTAAGAAAGGTACAGAGTATATACAGATAGATATGGAGACGTTAATGAACTCCCTTCAACCAGGACAAACATGTGAAATAGCTGATGCTTATGTAGGAATGATTGATAAAGTGCCAGCTCGTGTAATTGTTCATCGATTAACAAAACAACAGCAACAAAAACGATTACAAGATCAAGCTGTAAGAGAAAAAAAGAAAGGAATGAAGTATTCTCCTCGTAGTAAACGACTCAGTGGTATCAATGTATATATGACAAACACCCCTACAGATATTGTCCCGATGGGACAGGTACATGACTGGTATTCTTTGCGTTGGCAAATCGAAATTTTATTTAAAACGTGGAAGTCATTCTTTCAAATTCATCATTGTAAAAAGATAAAACAAGAACGATTGGAGTGCCATTTATATGGTCAATTGATTGCCATTCTACTCTGTTCTTCTATCATGTTTCAAATGCGCCAATTGCTCCTCATGAAGAAAAAACGAGAGCTTAGTGAGTATAGAGCCATCTATATGATTAAAGACTATTTTCTTCTTCTATTCCAAACTATACAAAAAAACACCCAAGAGCTATCAAAGGTGTTACTTCGTCTGTTCAATCTCCTACAGCAAAACGGGCGGAAATCTCATCGATATGAGAAAAAAACGGTCTTTGATATATTAGGTGTCGTTTACAATTGTACCCTGTCTGATAATCAAGCTGCTTAATTCAAAAAAGTGGAACCCGTTAGGGGTTATTTCGTATGCAAATCTTTCAATCATCTACACTTGCCCTTTAGAAAAAAGAAACAATCTCGCCTAAAATTGACTTTGCATAAGCTTAGCTTGATAGCGATGGGGTCCCGCCAGCATTTCGGAAAAAAACCACGCTAAGTAAATTTGGATAAGAAAAGAGCCACATTTTACCCTATTAAGAGTAACGCGGCTCTTTAATCTTTAAAAAACGTAAAAATATAGTTTGTATAAATTAATTAAATTGCTGTAGAGAATTTAATAAGTTTTTATGAATACGTAATAATGTTTGAATTTCTGTTTCCTGAAGTTGTTCTAAGGCTAATGACATAGCTTTATAGGAAGTAGAATTTTCAATAGATTTTTTTGATGTTTCTTGACCCTTCGTTGTTACTTTTAATTTTATCTCTCTACGATCTTCTGATGAGGGCTTTCGTTCGATTAATCCTAGATTAACTAATTCATCCACATTTACACTCACTGTACTTTTAGGGACTGAAAGTCGTTCTGAAATACTTTTAAGAGTAATATTAGGAATGCCATAAATTGTGTTTAAAATTCCCATTTGTTGTACTGTTAATCCTAAACTAGAGGCATTTTGATTTATAAATTTTATAATTTCTTTATTTATTGCTACAAATGACTGTACAACTTCCTCTTCTTTTTTGAGGTTCTGATTTTTTTGTATCATTGTAGTAACTTCCTCTCTTTTTACATAGTTCACACTAAAACAGTTCGATGATGAACTGTTTTAGTGTGAACTACTTTCAGAGAAAAGTCAATTAATCCAATTTCAACATAAAACTACTTAATTCTAAAAACAATAAGAACGATTAATACAACACAATATCATTTGTGTTGTATTAAAAGAAGTAAAACTATTGAGATTGGTCGCTAACGCAACACAATTTATGTAAAATAGGGGTTCAGTCGCATGCCCATCAAGCTAAGAGTTTGAAGTATCCCCAAAACGAAATTTTTATCTCTTCATAGTTGTCTATGGGAATCCAATTCATTTGTTGTTTTAGGAAATAATGAATTTCTTAACTTGATGTTGGTGTGGTGAGATCCCTAAAAGATGATCTCTTTCCTTATCTTATCCTTTTACTTTATTAACTGATAAATTCAAGCGATAATTTCCAAATATAAGAATCTCATTTAACAAATTATTCAACTGTTCCTGTGACTCTAAAAAAACTTTTAATATATAGCAACCTTCTCCACTTATCTTATGAGCCTCTACAACAGAATCTTTTGTTACAATAAAATCTAAAAAACTAGAATGTTCATTAGTCTTCATAAAAATAGTAATAAAAGCCAAATGAGATTTCCCTAATTTCATCTCATCTAATAAAATTGTATAGGCTCTTATAATTCCCTCTTCCTCCAGTTTTCTAATCCTATTCGCAACAGCTTGCCCAGTCATATGTATTTCTTTACCAATATCTTTCCACTGTACCCTCGAATTTTCTTTTAACAAATTTAATATCTTAATATCTGTATAATCAACCATAATCTTAAATCCTTTCACGATGAAATTATTTGAAGCTAAAATCTTTCATGAGAATATTACAAATTTCATTTCATCTCCCTATAATAGAATTATAAAATAATTTTCAGAATATTGGGGGATGAAAAATGAAAACAGCTTTAGTATTAATTGATATTCAAAACGATTATTTTCCAAATGGAAAAATGGAGTTAAGTAAACCATTAGAAACTGTACAATATGCAAAACAAGTTTTAGATTTCTTCCGAGACAAAAAAAGACCTATTATCCATGTCCAACATATTTCAACTAAAGAAAATGCTACTTTTTTTCTTCCAAATACTGAAGGAGCAGAAATTCATCAAGAAGTAGAACCATTGGAAGAAGAATATTTGATACAAAAACATTTTCCAAATAGCTTCAGAGATACTAAATTATTAAATGTTCTTCAAAAAGAAAATATTGACACTCTTGTTATATGTGGAATGATGACTCATATGTGTATAGATGCAACTGTAAGAGCTGCTAATGATTTAGGATTTAACTGTATTGTTATAGAAAATGCTTGTACTACAAAAGATTTAGCATTCCAAGAAAACATTATTCCTGCCCAACAGGTACATCAATCTTTTATTAGTGCTTTAAACAATGTATATGCGGAAATAACCACATCAAACGCCCTGACACAAAAAGCAACTATATAAGACATAACACATCATTATTGGTAACGAGGAAACATGAGGATCCATTACTCTCATCAGAGATCTACCTGTTTCTCTTTGCATTCGCTTATACATCTTTTTATATATTTCTATCCTAGCGCGGCTTTTGGCCTTCCGACTGTTCCCTATGTCTCCCTATTTTTTGCATAAAATCTTGTAGGGGTACGGCAAAGATTACTACTTTTGGGGCCACTTATTATTTTAGTTAACAGAATTAAAGTTCCGTAAACTTTTTGAAATGAATTTAACAAGGTTTGTTTACGGAACACAGTTTAAAGAAATAATGCTATTCTTTTTGTAGAAATATACAGAAAGGATGGCGTTTTTAATGAATCCTATCATTTCAAATGAACTGAATCTTTTCGCGCAAGAGCTACAATACTTTTTATCTCCAGTAGTCCTACAAGATATCGCCAAACAAGTTGGCTTTGTACAGCGATCTAGTAAGTATCAAGCAAACGAACTCATTGCCCTTTGTGTATGGCTCAGTCAAGAAATTGCTAGCACATCACTTACACAATTGTGCAGTCAGTTAGAAGCTTCAACTGGGGTACTGATGAGCTCAGAAGGATTAAATCAACGCTTTAATCCAGCAGCTGTCGCATTTCTTCGAAAAGTCTTTACTTCTCTTCTCACACAAAAAATTTGTTCAAATCACTCACTTTCTGCACACGTGATTTCTACTTTCAATCGTATCCGTATTTTAGATGCAACAGTGTTTCAACTGCCTGACCATTTCGCCACTGACTATCAAGGTTCAGGTGGGAGTAGTAATACGGCAGGCGTGAAAATCCAATTGGAATATGATTTACTTAGTGGTCAATTTCTTAACGTGCAGCTTGGACCAGGAAAGAATAATGATAAAACATACGGTACCATATGCCTTGAAACCGTAGAAGCGGGCGATTTGTGTTTACGTGATCTTGGTTACTTCGATTTAGGAGACTTACAGACCATTCATGATAAAGAGGCTTACTATATCTCGCGGTTGAAGCTGAATACACGCATTTATATCAAGAACCCTGAGCCAGAATACTTCAACAATGGTACGTTAAAAAAGCAAACAGAATACATCCAGCTTGATATGACACAAATGTTGTCTGGTCTAATCCCTGGTGAAACGTTGGAAATCCCCGAGGCATTCATTGGCCAAAATCAGAAGCTTCCAGCACGTGTCATTATCCATCGTTTAACCGATGATCAAACACAACACGTCTGAAAAACCAAGCGATACGCGAAAAGAAAAAAGGCATTGTCATGAAGGATAAAAGTAAACGTTTAATGGGCATGAATGTATATATCACGAATACGTCGCTAGAAGAAGTACCGACGAACTACGTGCATTCATTATATTCACTTCGTTGGCAGATTGAAATTTTGTTTAAAACGTGGAAGTCATTCTTTGAAATTGATGAATGTCAAAATATAAAAAGAGAACGCCTAGAGTGCCATTTATATGGACAACTCATCGGCATTCTCCTCTGTTCTTCTACGATGTTTCAAATGCGACAATTTCTGCTTGAAAAGAAAAAGCAGGAACTGAGTGAATACAAAGCGATTTATATGATTAAAGATTACTTTCCGTTACTGCTTCAAGCGATAGCTGTTGGCACAGAAGAACTTTTAAAAATTCTGCATCGCCTTTATCAACTGCTCAAAAAGAACGGTCGTAAATGCCATAGACATAAGAAGATGACCGTCTTTGATATTCTAGGGATTGTGTATAAAACGACGGTGAAGCATAGACAAGCTGCCTAGCGAAAAAATCGCGTTTTAATAGGCTTATTTAGCATGCCTACTTTTTTATCACTTGCTAGTTTTGAAACAAGGATTATTTCGTACCTAGTAAATTACTTGGCTAGCTTGATGGGCATGTGGCGGGACCCCTTATTGAACTAACGCATCTGTTCGTTAAGTGTAACTCTTCACAATTACTTGATATTATATAGGTGAATAGAAAGATAAATTAAAATTTAGTTTAGTAGTTGTAAAAGTAGGTTATTTATATTATTCTATTATAATTTTTTAAAAAGGAGAGTTTATGAAAAAGATTACTGTTTTTGTATTAACGATATTTATATTATTCTCAGGATTCGCAACACAAAGTTATGCGTTGTCTGATTCGAAATCTGCGGCAATACAAGCGTTGCTAGATGATGCCACTCGTATATCAGGTGTGCCGGGAATGTCAATCTCAATACTTGCTGATGATGAAGTGTTCTACTTTTCTTCAGGGTATGCTGACCGTGAAAAGGGGTTGTCTGCAAGTGAAAATACACTCTATGAGTTAGCCTCGGTCAGTAAAGCTTTTACCGGTATGGGTATTATGCTGTTGGAAGAGCAAGGGCTGCTCTCAATGACTGACCCTGTCCAAAAATATTTACCTTGGTTTACGTTAAAGTATCAAGGGAAACCTGTTGATATGCAAAGCCTTACACTAAATAACTTTCTTCACCATACCAGTGGTCTAACAAATATTAGGCATACTCAAAGTATTCCACAAGGCAATACACCGGATATGTTGCAAAAGACTGTGGAAATGCTCGTAGATGCTGAATTGGCGTTCCCTCCCGGTGAACAGTATAACTATGGAACCGTTAATTATGACGTATTGGGTTTGGTTATTGAGATTGTGTCGCGACAAAGCTATGAAGACTTTATGAGGGAACAGGTATTT
Organism: Bacillus sp. NPDC057893; assembly: GCF_042796455.1. NCBI lineage: Bacteria > Bacillati > Bacillota > Bacilli > Caryophanales > Bacillaceae > Bacillus > Bacillus sp. NPDC057893. The sequence continues at coordinate 10,889 of NZ_JBHVNG010000010.1, forward strand.
CAGCCGTTAGGTCTTCACCAGACGTATGTTTATAAAGAAGATGCTCAAGCCACTGGACAGTTGGCACAGGGCTACCGTTCTTCCTTTTTTATGACAACTCCATTTAAAGCTCCGGATTATGCTGGGAATAAGCCCGCAGGCTACATCATTTCTAATACAAAAGATATGGCGCGTTGGATGGGCATACAGATGGGTATTGTGCAGGACATACCCGAAATATTTCACACGGTTATCGAAAAATCACATAGGGGTGATATGTCTGTTTCGGCTGTCAACGATATGTATTATGCGGCAGGCTGGTCGGTAAACGCCGACCAAACGATTATAGAACACACTGGGGGCAATCCAAATTTCAGAACCGAAGTAGTCATACTGCTAAATGAACGAACAGCCGTCTGCTTGCTGAGCAACGGCGCAAATACCAATATAAACCTGGTACTAAAAGTTAAAGATATATTAGACGGCAATCTAACTCAGTCATATGAAATAAGCGGCACACAGCTTTTGGATATTATTTTGTCGTCTATCACAATTATTCTTTGCCTATTGGCCGTTTTGCTATTTCTCTTAGGATTACGCAGAAGGAAAACGAATGAGCGGCAGCCAATGACAAAAAAGAGAATAATCGTAACAGTTATTTTCCTGATCGCTACGATTGCCCTGGGTATACTGTGCTGTGCTTTCGATTGGTCAACGATACTTATTTGGCAAACATATAGTGTTCTTACAGCTTTGATTTCGTCAGCATTATTAACAGCAAGCATTACATGGTTTGTATACACTCACCGATAAAATACCTCGCTCCCAAGATAAGCATAATGTTAAGTAATTAAATTTCAATTTATCGATATGCTTAATTTGAAAAACATAAGACACTTCGGTGTCTTTTTTAATATCATCGACAATTTTCCCAGTCAAACCTAATTACTATTGCTTCCACTAACCTGCTCCGTTCGTGGAATAAGGATTTTTAAACAACTATATTATTTTTTAAATGACTTTATTAAAAATTAAACAACTTTATTATTTCTGCACACTTATTTATAATTGATTAAGAGTTGGAGTAGTAATCTGTCATCTGTTCCTTTTTTAAAGAAGATTGATCTCAATCTTCTATTTTTTTTGTGTTTTTTCCTCTTCCCTCGAAAAAAGGAAAAATAATTACTTAAGAATTGTGGAAATAGCTTGCTTGTAGACTAGTTGTTGCTTACCATTAGCCATCATAAGAACGGTGAATTTATCTGTTGCAAGGATCTGCCCACGTATGGGAACGCCACTCTTTAAAAATATAGTGATGTCCCCTTTTTTTCCTTTTAATTGCTCATACATATCTTCTTGTAAGTTATACATGAAATGCGCCCCCTTTTTGTATTTACTTTTCTTTTAATACTTGCTGCCGCTCATTGTTGTCTATTTGTATTTCCCATTCACCTTCTATTTTTCTAAACCATTTTCCTATTTTGCTTACATAGTATTTTTTCACTTCACCATACGGAATCCAAATTTCACGTTCCTGTATTTGATCCATCACTTCATGAAGAATCTCATCATGCTCGTATTTTTTAGGTTTTCGATGATGAGTTCTTACAAACTGTATGTATTCCCTACGTAACCAATTAGAAATATGATCTTTTTGTTTTTGCCGGAGATGTGACCACTTTTTATTTGTCTGAAGGAGTTTTCCATTTACTTTTATATGGTTTTTCATCAACACTCATCCCCTTTTACCATCTAAATGCATATATACAACTATCGTATCACATTTAAATTAAAATACGGCTCTAGGTACATATTTCGCAAGTAATCTATCCGAAATAAAAATAATATCCAAAACAGACGAGACCGAATCCATTGAGCGGATTAATTAGGCATAAAAATTAAATGTAGACTATTGATTATGTTTTTGTTTTTTATTGAAAATTTCGGTACGTGAAATTTTTTGTTTCTACTGTTAAATGTAGGTTGGATGTTTTTGCCCATCGCCCCGAAATGGGGGATTAAGCCTGGTTAATTAAAAAATAATACGTTGTGTCAAAAAGTACACTTTATGACATAGCTGAAAAACTAGAATTTTCCGTTTCAAAATTACAACTTAATAACATTTGAAACGTGTCAATGCAATTGTACATATTTTGAAATGTATATTTTTTAAAAGTAACCTTAAAACCCTTATTTATAAGGAATTTTCACGATATATTTTTCTTATTCCCCCATTTCGAGGGGATGGGCAAAAATACCCAATTCTTAACTGTTATGCTTCTTTCTTCAATTGTGTTCCATAAACTTAATGTATCATCGATTTTAAATGTGTTCCGTAAACAGTATCTATTATATTAAGTTTAATAAATGGAGATATATTCATTTGTAAAATAATTATTACATACACAGGAGGTTATGAAATGGATATGGAATGTACAATTTTTTGTTTTGGGAGTGTTATAAAATTCTTAAGTTGATGGGCGTGTGGGGGTACCCCTTGTATCAAAAATATATTTAACAATTATTTCCTTATTGGGAGCTGATATGTTGTACAATTAGATGATAGGAGGGGGATATATAAAATGAAAAGGGGCAGAAAGAGTACTATTAGAATTCTTATTATTGTTGCACTGGTTTCAGCTATTGGATATGCAATATACGAAGGGATAATAAAAGAACGATATCCTAACGTTGTAGAAGGTGATAAGGCTCCGGATTTTGCACTAAAATCCATTGATAATGAAAAGGTTGAAATAAATAATATAACAAAAGATGGTGTCATCATTAACTCTTGGGCAACTTGGTGTGACTACTGTCAAAGAGAGATGCCTGCCTTTGAAAATATATATAAGCAATACAAAGATAAAAACATAGAAATCATTTCAATTAACCTACAAGAGCCAGAAACTGATGTGAAGAAATATATAAAAGAAAAAGAGTTATCATTTCCGGTTGTTATAGATACTGAAGGTGAAGTGAGTAAAAAATATCAAGTTACAACAGTACCAACAACCTATTTATTAGATTCAAAGGGAAAAGTCATCAAAAAGAATGTTGGCGAAATGGATGAGAAGATGTTAGAGGGATGGATGAAACAAATCACACATTAATAAAACAAGCATAATTATTAAAAAGAGTAATTAACAAGGAATTGTTTGATATATGAACAGCTCCTTTTTTGTTTTATATCGAATTATTACTTGTAATCTTCTTTGCTCCATTTTTTATAAAGATCCATCATTGTTTTGATTTCAGTGTTATTCATTGTTTACCACCTCGTAAATTTGTTTTTAAATCGGAAAGTTCATAAAGGAGTATCGCCATCAAGCTAAAAGAACGAGTTATCCCAAAACAATAAATACGAGCAAAATGCACAAAATTTTCGTTCTGGGAGTGGTATTAGATTTTAACTTGATGGGTATGGGGTACCGCCACATCGCTATCAAGCTAATAAAAAGAAATGCCCCCTAAATGAAATATTTACTTTTCTTCAATAAACTAACAAACTAAAGTTTATATACGTAAAAAGAATTGCTGTTGTTAAATAAGCGACCTGATTACTTCTCATAATCATTCTTATGAGAAGTACAAAAAAGTTAATATTTTACTAGCTTTTTTATGTATACATTGTTCGTGAATAATAAAGTTGTTCAAAAATATTGATTATGTAATGAAATTTCATTACACATCTTTTGTATTATTGTTATTCGATTAGATATGCTTATAAACTTTAATAATTAATAACCAATTTATTTATAGCAGAAAGAAGTCTATGCTTTATTTATAAATTCGTTTGAATGGAGTGAAACTATGAAAGTATTTGACACACATTTACATATTATCGATCCAGAATTTCCATTGTACGAAAATCAAGGGTATATGCCAGATCCATTTACGTCTGAAGATTATTTACAAACTGTCAGCAATTTAAATGTAATTGGTGGGGCAATTGTCTCTGGTTCCTTTCAAAAGTTTGATCAAACTTACTTAGTAAATGCATTACAAACATTAGGGAAGAACTTTGTTGGTGTCACGCAGTTACCCTATGATACATCAGATGATGAAATTATTAAATTGAATGAGAAAGGTGTTAAGGCACTTCGTTTTAACGTAAATCGAGGTGGTTCAGAGGATATATCACGTTTAGACAATTTTGCTAGAAGAGTATATGATTTAGTAAATTGGCATACAGAGCTTTATATTAATTCAAATGCCTTACCAGAGATAACTAATATATTAGAAAAACTGCCAAAAGTATCAATTGATCATCTAGGTTTATCAAAAGAAGGTCTCCCTAATTTATTAGCATTAGTCGAAAAAGGGGTTCGAATAAAAGCTACTGGATTTGGAAGAATTGACTTTGATGCTGCTGAAGCAATGAAAGCAATTTATTCGATTAACCCTGATGCGTTAATGTTTGGAACTGATCTGCCTTCAACAAGGGCAAAGATACCATTCCGATATTCAGATATAGAGTTAATTAAAAATGAATTTGAGGAAGAAGCCATAAAAAAAATTCTTTATAAAAACGCCTTTGACTGGTATCTAAAATAAGGGTTCGACCCTCGGTATCTTTTATTGTACGTGAAGCATGACGAAGATTTTGAAATCCTGCTGATTTGGCAAAACGGCTCTTTACATACCTTTGATCCTGTTCTATATGATTGTTTAAATGTTTGATTATACAACGGATTGTAGTTTGATAAAATCCTTGTTTTCTTAATTTGTTAAATGCGCAAAGTAATGCCGGCGCCTTGTCTGTAGTGAGAACCGTTGGTCCTCCAAAATGTTTTACTAATCTTTTCATGAAGGCATAGCCAGCCTGATGATTCTGTTTTTTACGAAGTTAAATATCCAATGTGATTCCATCTTTATCAATTGCACGATAGAGATAATACCATTCTCCCATAACTTTGATATAAGTCTCATCCAAATGCCAAGATAAGCGTGCAGATTTATTTTTCACTTTCCAAATTTGATAAATGAGATTTCCATATTCATGAACCCATCGCATGATGGTTGTTGGGTGACCACGTTCTTTCAGGATCTCAGATACATCGCGATAACTTAAAGAAAAACGGTAGTAGTACAGGGCGGCTACTAAAGTAATATCTTTCTTGAATTGTTTTCCTTTTAAATATTCCATGTCTGATTCGCCTAGATTCTGTTTTCTAGAGTGTAGCTTCATGTAGAAAACCTTGCAACAGAACCAAATAAACTCCCCTTAAATAGGGGAGTTTATTTATGATTTATCCTGAGTATTTATAATGGTTAATTTTTTGCAAATAAATTACTGTGTGATTTTATACCTCAACTTTCTTAATTACTATCGTTGGTGGTATGTTCTGAAGAGTAGTCAAGCCTGCCTCGACATATAATTTAAAGGAAATTAGACATTTATACATATTTTGTATATAAATTAACCGGTTCCTTGTATGTTAAGGAACCGGTTGTTGACTTATTTAAAGAAGTTATATTATATTAATTACTTCCTTGCGGATTTATATTTCACTTCACCTTCATTATATTCTTTAGTAGTACCGTGTCCTGAATTCTCATCTTGGAAAGTATTTACTTGATCTTGGTCAGACTCACTTATGTCATCTTGAATAATAACATTTGTTACATATCCCATTAAAATACCAATTATAACGAGGCTACTGCAAACACATACTTTAATCCACGTTCCTCTCATTCTCTTCATTCCTCTCTTAGCTGTAGCATCTATTCTTTATAAAAAGCGTATAAATTGAACTTACAGTTACTTTGAAGTTATGCCATTCTTTGTTTTCTCTAAAATTTATAATGGTTAATTTTTTACAAATAAATTACTGTGTGATTTTATACCTCGACTTTCTTAATCACTATCGTTGGCGATATATTCTGGAGAGTAGTCAAGTCTGCCTCGACATATACATATTTTGTATATAAATTAACCGGTTCCTTGTATGTTAAGGAACCGGTTGTTGACTTATTTAAAGAAGTTATATTTTATTAATTACTTCCTTGGGGCTTAGATTTCACTTCGTCTTCATTATATTCTTTAGTAGTACCGTGTCCTGAATTCCCACCTTCAATAAATGAGGGTTGTCTTTGATTCGAGTTTATCCCATCTTGGAAAGTATTTACTTGATCTTGGTTAGACTCATTTATGTCATCTTGAATAATAACATGTGTTACATATCCTATTAAAATACCAATTATAATTAGGCTACTGCAAACACATACTTTAATCCACGTTCCTTTCATTCTCTTCATTCCTCTCTTAGCTGTAGCATCTATTCTTTATAAAAAGTGTATAAGTTGAACTTACAGTTACTTTGAAGTTATGCCATTCTTTGTTTTCTCTAAAGTAAATACATTCATTTTCAAGAAACATCTAGTACAACTAAATTCTGTTTTTGTAGATAAACAGCTTTGTCTGACTGTTTGGCCACGTCTTGTGAATGAGTTACAACAATAATACACTTATTTTCTTTATGTGCTAATTCTTTAAACAACTCAATAATTTCCATGGACGTTTCTTGATCTAAGTTTCCAGTTGGTTCATCTGCAATTAACAAATCTACATTACAAGATAACGCACGAGCGATTGCGACACGTTGTTGTTGACCACCGCTAAGCTGTAATACATTTCTTTTTGCTTCTATTTCTGTCAATCCAACTTTTTTTAGTAGATCCAATGCTCTTGTCTTTTTATCTTTTACATCGACTCCTGTTATTTCCATTGCTGTTATAACATTTTGAAGTGCAGTCATATAAGTAATGAGATTATAAGATTGAAAGATAATGGATACATACTGATTTCGATAGGAGTCGAGACCAATTTTACGTATATCCGTTCCTTTATATAAGACATATCCACTTTTTGGAACGTCTAATCCACTGGCTAAACTAAGAGTTGTTGTTTTTCCTGAACCGGATGGCCCTAAGATAGTATAAAAACTTCCAGTTTGAAAAGAAAAATTTACATTTTGTAAGATTGTAGTTCTCTTATTATTACTTTCATAATGATAATTGATATTTTTAAACTGCAAAATTGTCTCCATATGAATTCTCCTTATTCGTCTTTTAATAAAATCTGTTTTGGATTTAAACGAAGAATTGATAATGCTGGAAGAATCGTTGCCAGCATAGCGATTCCTAATCCAATCCCCCCTACTTTTCCTAAATCTTCAGTTGAAATACTTACATCGATTTTATCAACCGGATCTACGCCTGCAGTAGGATTACCACTGAATTTTGCTATAGGATCTTCCGGTTTATCTTCATTCTTTGCTATTTCACTAGATAACAGATTATCACCGATTTTTTGGGAAACTTTCTCTCCTGTTGCTAAAGATAAACCAAATGCTAATACAGCAATACATACTACCTCAACTAGTAATTGGCCCATTAACTTCCACTTTTTCTCACCTATAGATAACAAAATCCCCATTTCTTTCCTACGTTCCTTAATAGAGAGCATAATTATTAATCCTAAAATAGTTGCACCTGCAATAGACACCATAATTACAATCGTTTTCGAAAAAGATGCAATATTTTCGATTGGACCAATCATCTGTTGATAAACGTTATCTTGTGCATCTAATTCATAGTACGCTGGTAACCCTAATTTTTTTGCTTCCTCTTTAAATGCATCAATATCCTTAGGGTCCTTTAATGAATAGATTGCATTTTCCAATGAATTCATAACAGAATACGGTACATATATTTGATTAGCAGGCTCTAATAAAGCAAAAGATTGTCCTCCAAAAGATGGGGCCTCTTCTTTAGTCTCATATATACCTATAATTTCTAGCTCTTTCGTGGTAAGTTCCTCATCCATTACTTCACCTATCTGTAGTTTATCACCCACTTTTAAATTGTTTTTTTCAGCTAGTTTTTTTTCAATCATAGCAACGTTTTTTCCTACTGTTTTTGGCGTAATTTCCTCTCCTTCAACAAGCTTTAATTTTTTGTCTTGAGCAGCTTCTAATGAAGAAAAGTCTCTAACACCCTGTAAAGTGAAATTTAAATTATTATTTGGGCCAAATGATTGAGCTCCTCCAAATGGTTCGACATTATGAAGCTCTTTCAGCTCAGCAATAGCACTTTTTAGATAATTATAGTGATCTAAATACTTAGAGTTCTTTAATTTATCAGCTTCTTTTTCTTCGATACCAGGTACCTTTCTTGCTTCATTAGCATTTTGATTACTGTTTTGTTCTTCTAAATACTTATTTATATCGATTTTTAAGTTGATATCAGCTCCTAATTGTTTTCTGGCTAAATCGGTTGCTTTACTGGATGCACTTTGAATCGTAAAACCAGCGAATACCAAATTAATAACAACTAGAAAGATAGCAATTAATATAAGTGACTTTCCCTTCCTTGATTGTAAACTTAAAAATGATCGTTTGATAAAATTCATGTTCTCTAACCTCCTTGATGCCATAGTAAAGTATCAATCTGGAGTATATATGTAGATTAACTAGAGATATGTGGATTTTATATGAGGTTTTGGCGCGAAAAAAATTCAGAATAATTAGAAGTAACCTCTTAAACTTGGACATACTAATAGGCGTACCGCCCACATTTTAACGAGAATATACGATAAGCAAATTCGACATAGAAAGAGTCAATCTTCTACTTTAAGAAAAATTTATTCCTTTTAGGGGTCACTATACATGCCCATCAACTTAATAAATTGGTAGTTCCCCAAAACGAGAAAATTGTACATTTTAATCTGGAGATGTCAATTTTCTCATTTTGGGGTATTTGCTTTTCTTAGGTTGATGGTGATGGGTCTGTACCCCTATTAATAAAATTAAATTCATCAATCATTACATATCTATGTTAATATTTTAATTAACAAATATTAATATGGAGGATTAAACATGAACAATCTAAAAAACTTCTTAAAAGAGAACCCTTTTATTAAATATTCTTTATATATAATATTAGGAGCCGGAGTAATAAGAACAGGTTATGAATTTGGCTATTTTATTACAAACCTCACATTATAAAACAAGAAGTGGTGTTAATTAACATAACACCACTTATCGGTATTCAATATATCTAGAAAAGTCCCTTCAGAAGATCTGAAGGGACTTTTCTAGATATAATCTGTATTATTAGTAATTACTCACTATTATTCTTCCTATTTTTTGTAGAATCTCTTCAAGGTGATACCATTCAGCATTTGTATCAGTAGTTTCAATTAGACCTATTACAATAATCTTTCTATCTTCAAATTCGAAATATCCTATATCATTACAGATCCCATCGAGACCACCAGTCATATGATACCAATTATAATATTTATTTAACTTAAAACCATCTTCATCATTTTGTTGTTCTAAGCTCTTTATAATTAAATGTTTAGAGATACTGTCCAAAAGTTCTCCTTCTAATAAAAGTGACAAAATTTTATGTATTCCATTAGGAGTACCCAAGTTATTGGCTATGTCTTTATTATCATTATCAACTTTTATTTCTATATTTAACTCTACAAGTCGGCGGTTTATTTCTTCGCTTGATATTTCTTCCAATAATCTTTTATAAGAACTACCACAATGCTTACTAATGACATTAAAAATGTTTTCTCTATTTATATTGATATTTTTAGCTAAAGCGAAAATGGCTGTGATTAATTTTGAAACACTAGCTAATGGAAACCAGTCATTTTCATTTATCACTATTTGCTCTTTTGTTTTGGTATCTAGTAAATAAAACCCTAATTTAACATTTGACGGCACTAACTGTGTGATCTCACTCTTTAAAATCATTGCTCTCTCCCATTCCAACTCCTATTTTTTACGCATTGCTTAGATTCAATATATTTTTTAGTTCACATAAAATCCGAGGGCGGAAGTAATTCTGCTTGTATCTTTTGAAAGGAGTTGTATTGTGGTTTGTTATATATTATTCTTCCCACCACTCATTTTCAATTGCATTTTCAATTCCCTCTAATAAGTGTTCGTAAAAGTTGTCTGCTTCTGGATAGATACCTTTTTCATGGGCACTCCAGTTTACAATAGGACATTCATTGTTCATCATTTTTTCCGTATCTAAACAATAGGAATACTCATCGCAATGCTCAATAATAATATATCCTTTCGGAATGTTGAAGGACTTAAATCTGTCATGGTAATACAAAATATCGTTGCAGCCGTTCACATTTACACCATTGCCTCCTCCGCCATATTCCTTTAGAAACCATCGGTAACTGCCCGAAAGCTTTACGTTCAGTCTCTCTTCAACTTCTTGAATGGTTTCTTCTTTCTCTTTATAGAAATGCTCCCTTAAATTATTGAATTCAAGTAGTTCTCTAATTTTACTGCGATACAACTCCATTTATGTTCCTCTCCTTTTTTCATCTCAACAGCAAACCCCTCCTGTTTGGAGGGAGGGCCAATCTTTGTTTTGTTTTTCTAACAGTTGAATAACCCTATCTAACTTTTGCTCAACTGGATCTTGCTTTTTGCGATTGCTGGTATGCCGAATTATACGTATAATCCCGCCAAACAGTGCACCGATGATTATTGCAATAATGATGTAAGAAATAGTGGTTCCTAAAGGCATTATTCAGAACCCCCTTTTTCCTTATTGTACCATTTAGGAGGAGTAATATGTTGTGTAATTTTGGTTGTATATAGTATTCATGTGGGGTTAACATAACTTCTCATTATCAGTAGTCAATAATGAATAAAATTTTCGTTATGGGGGGATTTTGATTCTTTAGGTTGATGGCGATGTGGCGGTACCCCATCGCCATCAACCTAAGATTTTAAAGTAACCCCTAAATGGAATTTTTGTGTTTTTTAGCACCGAAGTTCACTTTTATCGTTTTGGAGGCGTTTATTTTTCTTAAGTTGATGGGTATGGGTCCCGCCAACATTTTAACGAAAATATACACTAAGTAAATTTCGGCATAAAAAAAGCCGATTATTCCCACGTTAAAGAACCATCGGCTTTAATTTATTTAAATTATAAGTTTCTGTACATTCATGAGTAAGTAGATGGTTCCCAATTATTAAGATTGATAGTAAGGTAATAAATACAGAATTAAGATCCTTGCCACTAAACCAACGCAAAAATCCCATATCCTCATCACGGTTGTTCCCTGCTTATTCATGATTAAACTTTTTATTAATAATCCAATAATTCGTTACGAAGAGTGTCAATAAAATCAAAAAAACAGTTAGTAGTATATTGCTTATTGCGTTTGAATTTACTAATCCCGTAACTAGCGTTTCCATTGCATGTTTACTCATACTGGCTGGATTAATCTGATTCATTATTGGACTCAAACCGACGATTAATCTACAACCTAAAAGGAAAACTATTGAAATTAACGCAATAATACCTTGACTGTAAAAAATAGTACTTATCATTGTTGTGAAAGATACGATAAAAAGAACCCAAATTAGATAAAATATTAACCCAGTAATCATGTGTAAAAATGGAACAGCAGTAAAAAGATAATTTACATATAGATAAGAGGTAAAGTATCCAATTGTTACACTAAAAGCTACCATTAAATAATTTGATACTATTTTCCCACCTATATATGAAGTAACAGTAACGGGCCTTGTTAAAATAAAGGCCAACATACCGTTTGCTTTATCTGTTTGAATGACACCCATCATAGAAATTACTAGAATCATAATTCCAAGCTGATCAAACTGGGATCCCAAAGTACTCGCTAGTACTTCGCCTCCTTTTTGTGCTGCCATACTCGAATCAATGGTAATACCCTGACCGCCACCTAATGCTTCTAGAATTGATGGCAAGTAATGAGTTACTACCGGCTGTGTTGCCCCTAAAAATATAAAAACAACTGGTAGCCAAATCACCTTAAAATCACGTAACATTTGAACACATTCTTTTTTTATCAATACCATTAAGTTATTCATTTTTGCACCACCAATTTCAAGAAAATTTCTTCTAAAGTATCGTTGCTCACTTCAAACTTAACGATGTCCACTTTATGTTCGAGTGCATTTTGGAGCAATAAATTTTTGTTTACTTCGATACTTTCAACCTTCACTTTAACTTTAAGCCCAATCACTTCTACGTCCTTCACATAAGGTAATTTTTTAACAACGTCAATCCATTTTTGATCTTTAGCTGTGATTTCAATAATTAATTTATTTTCATTATTACGGTGTAAAAGCTCAGTAATCGTTGTATCTTCTATTTTTGTTCCATCTTTTATAATGACAAATCGTTCACAGATTTCTTCTGCATCGCTTAATATATGGGTTGATAATAAAATGGTTGTATCTTTTTTTATTTCTTCAATCAGATTCAATACTTCCCGTCGGCCGATTGGATCTAATGCGGATACCGGTTCATCCATGACAATTAGTGAAGGTTTATGCAATAATGCTTGTGCAATACCAAGTCGTTGTTTCATTCCACCAGAAAATGTACCAACCTTTGAGTTTTCTTCGCCCCTTAGTCCAACTTTCTCCAAAATTTTTGGAATTGACTTAGACAATTCTTCTTTTTTCAATCCCGAAAGTTGCCCCATAAACGTAAGGGTTTCTCTCGCTGTCATCCAATGAAAAAAATTAGGGTATTGCGGTAGGTAACCAATTTCTCTTTTCATTTTTGATATTTTTATCCCATTCAACAAAACTTCACCAGCATTCGGATTAATAATATCCGAAATCACTTTTATTAATGTGGATTTACCTGCTCCATTCGGTCCAATTAATCCGGCGCATTCCCCCGATTGCAGTTCCATCGAGAAATTATTGACAGCAATTTTCCCTTTAAATGATTTTGTTACATTTCTAATCTCTAATTTCACGATTTCTCACTGTCCTTTCTCCCTATAACAAAGTACAGAATAGGTCCCAATACATTGACAAAAAGAATAATTAGCGTCCATACAAGTACATTTTTTCTTGTTTTCCTATGTCGGTATAAATCAATTAGTGCAATGAAAACTAATAGTGCCCCCACTGCAATAATCGGCAATACAATGGGGAGAAAAGCCATAATATCAATGTCTTTAAGGTCATTCAATCCATAATGTAGTTGCATTTTCACCATTCCTTCCTAAATTCATTATCATTATTAATAATGATAAAACAAGAGTGGATACATTGCAATCATTATTCTCATTATTTATAATGAGAATAAAATAAATAATAAATAAGGTGATATAGTGAGTAATAAAGTTGAAGTTTTAATGCATCCCGTAAGAATGAAAATTTGCCAAGTACTTATGAGAAATAAGGAAAATGGGTTAACACCATTAGAAATGGTAAAAATCATTGAAAATGTACCACAAGCAACTCTATATAGACATCTACAAACCATGGTTGATTCTGGTATTGTCCATGTGATTAAAGAAAAAAAAGTGAAATCTGTTTCTGAAAAATATTACGCAATAAATGAAGAAGATGCAAAAATTGAAGGAAGTGAATGGAAGGGATTATCTAATAAGGAAAAGTTAAACTACATTTCCTATTACCAGTTATCACTTATGACACAATATCAAAGTTATCTTAAGAAATTAGATGAACAAAACAGCCAAGAAGATAATGCTACTTTTTCTGTCGTGGAATTAAAGTTAGATGAGGAACACTTTATAAAATTTCAAAACGAACTTAATGAATTAATGACTAAATACTACCATGCCCAAAGTAAGGGCAACGCAATAGAGGCTCCAGTTCGGACCATCGCTATTACAATTATTCCAGAAACTTAAACTAATCCGATATAAAAAATACAGGCTGATGATTCTTTAGCGTAGGAAAAATCGGCTTTTTTAAGTCGAAATTTACTTAGCGTATGTTTTTCGCTTTTATTGATAGGACTTTATCGCTATTAAGCTAATAAAATAAAATTTTCTTAAAATGAAAAAATACGCTATTCTTTCTGTAGAATCATAGGAAAGGATGGCGTTTTTGTATGTCTATTTCTGTATCTGATGAATTACAATTATTTGCTCAAGAAATTCAAAGCTTCTTATCCCCAAATATCTTACGAACTCTTGCTAGAGATGTTGGTTTTGTGCAACGAACCAGTAAGTACCAAGCAAAAGATTTAGTCGCTTTATGTGTATGGATGAACCAAAATGTCGCTACGACGTCTTTAACTCAGTTATCTAGCTGTTTAGAAGCATCAACAGAAGTACTCATCAGTCCTGAAGGACTGAATCAACGATTTAATCAAGCGGCTGTCCAATTTTTACAACATCTATTAGCTGAACTATTAAAGCAAAAATTGACCTCATCTATGCCGATTTTATCTCCATATACTTCTGTTTTCAAGCGTATCCGTATTTTAGATTCAACTGCCTTTCAACTCCCGGATGTATTTTCATCGGTTTATCCAGGTGCAGGAGGATGCAGCCATACAGCTGGGATAAAAATTCAACTTGAGTATGATTTGTTAAGTGGACAGTTCCTACATATTCATACAGGTCCAGGTAAACAACATGATCGTACTTACGGCTCTCTGTGTGCTCCAACTGTGACAGCGAATGATTTATGTATCCGAGATTTAGGTTATTTTCATTTAAAAGACCTTCAATTAATAGCGTTAGATGTAAAGTACATATTTCTGCAAATAAAGGTAAAGAAACTCCTTCATAACCTTCGATTTCAAATTGTGGTAACCTTTGAATCATTAAAATATCTAAAGCTACAAAAAGTTCTCGTGCAGTTGCTCTAGCTTCTTCTACCTCTATAGATTCATTTTTCTCATGAGATGCAATTGTTTTTGTTGCTGCTAAAAATCGATTAGCAAGATCATTAAATCCTTTGTATTCTGCATTTAATATCTTCTTTCTTTCTTCGGTAAGTCTTTTGTTTAACAGTTTTTCAACTTCTGCAAGTATTTGTTCCATAGTAAGTGGTGAAGATCCTGGGAAAATTAAGCTTTTTAGAAAATTCAACCCTTCACCTAAAGTCCAACCGCCAATAGAAGATCCTACCCATGTTACAATTGGAGCTATCGGTAGTACTCTTGGAATTGCTGGTGTTAATTGACTATTAGAGTTCGTGTTAACACTTTCGTTCTTATTTGAAGTCATATGTGCAAAACACTCCTTTTCCTTTTGAGTATATTCCTAAAACAGATGTCTCTTAATATACATATTGTTCACATGCTCCATAAGGGATTTTTATTTTAGGGATTTTCAAATGTGAATTTTTTCTAACTGCACTTCGTATTTTACTATTTTTATCCATAAAATATATTGAGAAAAAATTAAACTTGCTGGTATCGCTTGTTGTTGTGGGACTCCTCTTTTAAATAAAAAACTCATTTTACTAATAAGGTGTCTTAATCAGAAACATATAAATAACGTTAGCATGGATCTAGTGTTATATTTTTTGTTTATGTATGATTTAACCGCTTCGTTGTCAATGTTTTGAATGTATACTTTTGTTGTTAATTTTGAGGACATGAAGATATTTGTTGTGAAGTCAATGATTCAGGTGATTTGAAAGTAAACTCCTGGCTAAAAGTTTACATTCGGGTTTTGAAAATATTTACAACTAAATTTGTATTAAATTTCTCAATATAGATATACTTGTCAATTATGGTTTTAATATTCAAAATTAACAAAAATTAAAGTATAATAAAAATGTGATGGTTATCACTTATGTTTACTCCTTGTGCTGAAGATAAGATCGTATTCTCCGATCTTATCTTTTTTTGTTTGTAGAAATTTAATGCAAAAAAATAGAATCCTTATTATAAGGATTCTGCAACAGGAAATACCAAAATATAAACAATAAAAGGATGTTTTTACCATCACCCTGAAAAGGAAGATTAATACAAAATAATCCAAATCCGATATGGATTACAATTTAAAATACACATTTTAGATTTTCTACAACATTATACAAAAGTTTTTGATTCCTTTAACTTGTTGTACGCCGATATAAACCGCTGTAAGGCTAATTCCGGCTTATGTTCTCGATAATCGACCACAATATACTCGCAACCCTTTTCTCTAGCAAACACCTCTTTGCGTAAATCATTACGTTTCTCATCTTCAAATGTTTTATGGCTACGGTGATGAAAGATTTTTACTTCTTCATAATGTTGTTGTCCATGTACCTCTACAATAGTGTTTTCAACTGGTAAATAGAAATCGTACGCTTTGTTTTCGTTTGGAAACTTATATTGATGTATATACGCTATTCCGTTAGAATCAAGATATACCCGTATTGCCCTCTCACCTTTGGATTCCCTACATATTGGACAGCGTTGTCCTTGTTTATACAAATAAGGTTGCAACCAGTGCGGTGCATGCCCACATTTAAAATCTATTAGGGCTTTTGTATCCGTATTTATATACTCGCTTAACAGTTCGTGTCCATTTTCTTTCATCAATTTTCTTAATCCTGCTTCTGCTTGTTCAGGGTCTTTCCCTGAGCATTTCAGACACCTTGATTTAGCCGTCGAAGTAAAACTATTGGGTTTCGCATCAAAAACATGCCCTTTATCACATTCCAGTTTAACCTTGATATACGCATTTTTATAGCTACCTAACAATGTATAGCCTGCTTTTTCAACTTCTTTATAAAAATTTTCTCTAGCTTGATCAGAGGATTTACCACTACATTTAGGACAGCGATACCCCGTTTTATAGTTAAAAGGCTTTATCCAATGTGGGTCATGCTCACAATTAAAGTCAATTAATACATGAATTTGGGCTGTTTTATATTCGCTTAAAAGTGTGTGACCATTACCTTCTAATAGTCTTTTTAACTCTTCTTCTGCTTGTATTGAGGATGTCCCACCGCATCTTGCACATCTGTACCCACTATTGTAGTCGTTCGGTGTTATCCAATGTGGATCATGACCGCAATTAAAGTCAATCAAAATTTTGGTCGAAGTATTCACATAATCACTTAACAGCTTATGCTTGTCTTCATTTAATTTGGTAACCAACCTATCTAAAGCGCTTTTAATCTGTAAATTGTAACTACCATCTTTTTTGTATAGCCTAACCGAATCAGCTATCTTAATCCCTTTATATACCCTTTCTTGATGTTGCATTTTCACTAATATTACCCTCCTGTATATATAATCACATCCAATGTAGAAAATTAATTATTTATCTATTCTCTTTTGATTGTAGATAACATATCATTTAGTATTCTATTCATTTCTTTTACTACAATTTTACTATTTGGCATTAATATATTAAATCCTATTACTTTTTTCTTTTTGGTATGTTCCCAACCACCTACAATAGCTTCAACCTGGTAATGTTCCTGTATTTCGTATATTAATGAATATAATAAATTTTGTTCGTTAGATAAGAAATAACGGTCATTTACCATCAAGTATTTATCTCTAGATTGAGAAGAACTTTTATAAGATATATCAAATAGTTCTTCTCGGCTAGATTCAATACTCATATAGGATTTAGCTTCAACACTATTCATTTTCTTATAAATGTCTCCATTAATATAGTAACGGTAATTTATATGCTTTATTGCATCCTCGACCTCAGAGATTGCTTGTTGCTTGTATTGAAGCAATATTTCATCTGTTAAGTCTTCTCTAGCTATATCAATCAATTCATCTTTAAAGATGTTATAACTAATATCAGCTGCAGACGATAAAATTTTTGAAGATATATAATCAACATACTTAGAAATAGAAGCATCAGATACCTCGAATATGAATTCACTGTTCTTTCTGGTTGGAATTACTTCTATAAACGGTATATCTTCTTCATCAAAATATTGTACTTTCACATCTTCGTTTGCATGTGTTACATAAACCTCTATTACAAAAGGTTGAGAATTGTCATATTCGTCTTTTACTACAACGTCAGCTATAGAATCCCCTACCCATTGCTCAACTTTAGCAAACCTCTTTTTATAAAACTTCAACATTTCTAATAATAATATTTCGTAAGAATCTATATTAATGGCCCTTAAAAATTCTTTGTATTTCTTTTTAAAATAACTCAAATCAATTTTAAGCTTTATGTCTTCTTCTTTATTTATCTTATTAACAAGAAAATGCTTCGCTTCGAAATGTAAGAGGGTTTCACGAGATATAGTACAATCGCTTCCAGGTTTATGACTAAAGTGATGTTCCCTTTTATTCCCTTTTTTAAAAATTACGTCTTCATGACAGTGTGGACACCTATATTTAATATTTTTATATAGTCTATCTTCAATATGTACGATATTCGTTCCACACAAGGCGAAGTTAAGTTTTACACTCACCCAGACGCACTCCCTTTCTATAAAATTAAATTTGTATATTATGATATAGCTATAATAATACCATATACTTCTTTTTCTAACTTTCTATACTCTTGCATATCCCTATACAAAAAGGGGCTCAAAGGACTAAAATACAAGTTATGGAAGC
The DNA here is from genome assembly GCF_042796455.1 of Bacillus sp. NPDC057893. NCBI lineage: Bacteria > Bacillati > Bacillota > Bacilli > Caryophanales > Bacillaceae > Bacillus > Bacillus sp. NPDC057893. The sequence continues at coordinate 29,219 of NZ_JBHVNG010000010.1, forward strand.
TATTCTTTCAATCGTTAGAACCTATCATTTTTAGTTACATATGAGATTTTTATAAAAAAATTTAATCAAAAAGGAATGAAACTTTGTAAATCAATTACATAATCCCCGAAACGGGAAAATCAGCTTAATTCATTAGAAATTTATACATCATGTCAAAAAGTACACTTTATCAATACAAGTTTTTTATCTCATATACTAAAATGGAAATACCCTTTCAAAGTATCGTAACTCCTTTCACAAATCGTGGAAGGAGTTTTTTTATTTCAATGTAAACTATTGAATGTTAGTTTACTTTCATTTTATTCATTTAATTAGGTTTATCACAACTTATCCATTTCCCTTAAAAAGGATTATCAAAGTATACATTCAAAACCAAGCAAGTAAAGAAATTAGAATATAAAACACCTGATTCAATGTATAGAAATCAGGTGTTTTTCATAAATATCCTTTAATTTACACTTTCAGTTTCTAACAGTTGTCTTGTACTTTCCTCTAATCCATTTTCTTTAGAATTTGGATAAGTCACGGAATGTGTGTTTGTTTTATCAGTCAGCGTCCATGGAGTATTTACAATCGTACCATTTTTTCTTTGCACAGAATATTCCGTCGTTAATATATATCTAGAATATGCCATTCTATTTGAAGATGTATTTTTTATCTCGTGTTCACTTATTTCTTCTTTTAATTGTTCATTTGTACGACTTATAGTAGTCTGTAATTGTGTTGAATATTGAGCGGACATCCCTAATGAAAATCCTTTAAAACTAAATCCCATATCAGCACCAATACTCCAACTTACCGTCTTTGTAGATGTCTCTTGATCAATTACTTTTATACCAGTTTTTGTTGTATATTTATATGTTTCACCAGGAGTTAAAACACGAGATACTTCTTGTGTCCACCATTGTTTTTTCACAACCATATAATAAGGGTTTTCTTTTATTTGCTTGGCTGTATCTCCACCATATTGCGGATCTTTTACTGCGATAGACGGAACTATTGTAAAACATGTTACTGCACGCTCTGTTTCTCTTGGAAGTTGATCATCAATAGTTTTATATTGTGGTACAAGTGGTAATGGTTGCGTGCCTATTGATGGAAGGGCAACGCTTCCAGCTTCTTCAACGGTAAATCTTTCAGCAGGTGCATTTTGTATAAATTGATATTGTTGAACATTGGCATTGTTTGCTGTTGAATTTCCTTTTATGTCTAATACCTTTCCACTAAGTTTTGATTCAATAACATAATACCCATCCGCTTCACGATGAAAGTACCAGTATTCAGATGGTAAATCACCACGCCACTCATATTGTTGAATATTAGCATTATTTGCTGTTGAATTTCCTGATATATCTATAACCTTACCACTGTTAAAATTAATCATTGCATAATAATTGTTATCTAGTGGATGAAGAAAAAACCTTTCAGAAGGTCCATCTGGTATAAATTGATATTGCTGGACATTTCCGTTATTTGCTGTTGAATTTCCTAATATGTCTAGATATTTCTTACTATTTTTATTTTTAAACATATACTTCGTACCTACTTTGAATGTCATTGATTCTTCCACTCCTCTTTACCTAATTTATATCAGTGATTTATGATATCACCCATACCGGTTATGTATATGGCTCTCAAATCACTAATAGCCCAAATAGCTTATTGAGAAACATGTCTAGATTATTTGGATGTTTGTATGCTTGTATCTTTTTATTAAAGAATTCGTCTATTATGGGTTAACCCTAATCATCCATTAGTTAGTTACTGAAAACACTTCGTTTCAATTGTGTGATTAGGGTGTATGGTAATAGGTTCAAAAATTATAGAAAAACCCCCGATTTGATTATGTTTGGAAATAAAAGTAAGCCTATGACTCAAAATTACATGTATCTCGGCTGTACCCATTTTTGTTTATAGAAAATTAATGCAAAAAAATAGAACCCTTATTATAAGGATTCTGCAACAAGAAAGAACAAATATATAATAAAAAAAAGAATTACTTATATTATAATTTTAAAATACAACAAACACATTGAGAAAATTTTAAATAAATTGAATATTATGGCATATTTTATTATAATTAATTAGGAGTTGGAGTAGTAATCTGTCATTAGTACCCTTATCTAAAAGAAGATTGAGATCAATCAATCTTCTTTTTTTGTATTTAAACAGGCTATTATTTGGAGAATTAAGGATCTGCCCACGTATTGGAACCTCATTGAATCGTTTCCGTAACCCATTAGCTTTTCATAAAACTTTTCTTATGTATACATCATTTAGATGGTTGTAACTCGTCTCCTTTTTTAGAACGGTTCATAGCTTCTAAGAATAAATATTCTTTTACTGTTAGCTCAACCGTTGGGCAATATTCAGCCTTTGATAATTTATGAAATAAAGAAAGGTTTTCGTGTAATTTTTGAATCATTTCATCTAAAGTGATTTCTCTTACACCGTATTCGATTACTGGATTTAAAAATACGTCTATATCTATTAGACTTGGTTCAATTAGGGAAACAATTTCCTGTATCTTTGGTAAAATAACTGTTTCATAACGTTCTTTGAATAGTTCTAAGTCCTCTGGTGCTGGTTCATTATCACATAGCTTTTTAAAAGATATCATACGAATATCATTTTGTAATGAATCAATACGCTCTTCATAAAACGTTTTGTCGAACCCTTCTTTGTCAGCAACATCATAATGAAGTTCTGTTTGTGATCTACGCTTTTTCTTATAAGAATCCATAAGGATTTTCTCTTTTTCGTTAAACATCATGATAAAAACGGTACGTTCTAGATTCATGATTTGGTTTGCGACGCTTAATGTTTCATCTAACACTTTTGCGCGTTCTTCTTCACTTAACTTTTTCATAGAGGATGGAACAAGGTTTTTTACATTCTCAAAAGACTCGGAATTAATAATACGTTGAAGAGAAAATTGAGCGACTTCTGGTAAACAAGGATCAGTTGTTTTGTCTAAGAGTAACAAATCTTTAATCGTTCGTACTGTATTTTTAATCTCTTTTTGAGCTTGTCGAACTTTCTCTATACTTCTTTCCATGTATTCTGGTTGTTTAAGGCGATTAAAGATGTATTCTCTTCTTTCTTCAAAATGTTGCTGTAAACGTGACATAGTTGTTTCCCCCTCTATTTTCTGAATTGATTTGAAATTCCTTTTATATTGTATCATTAAAGTTTATGAATTGGAGACGTTAGCAATGTCTATTTGGGGTCCCGCCAACATAACGCGAATTTCGTACGCTAAGGAATTATTCGGTGTCTTTTTTTAACATGTCGATTAATAAAACAAATTATAAAAATAACTTGTTATACTTCCATGTACCCTAGCTGATATAATATATAAGGCAATTATTGGTTAATTAATAGCGCACATATATTAGGGAGGTACATAAGTCATGGAGCTAATAATTTTTTCATTTGTATTAGTGGTAATATTCTTTATTCTTTCGATATCTTTAAGTGGTAAAGGTCAGCGAATAGCAAAAGAAGTTTTAAAAGAGCTTATTAATGGTCCTGAGGGGAAAATGTTGGTAGGTTTTTTTGGATCTGCAGCAGTTACAGGAGTAATTTTTGTCATTTGGCTTTTATTGAACTAAGCATTCCAGTTACTCAGGCTGATACAAGGTGCAAGAAAATTACTGGATAATTAAAGGTACATATATATTAGGAGGTACATAAGTCATGATAGATATAATCACGTCATTTTTTTTACTAGTTATATATTCTATTCGTTATCTATTTTCAACAGGCAAAAATAGGAAAAAGGCAAAAGCAGATTTAAAAGAATTTTGGACTGATACTGATGGGCAAATATTATTAGGTGCTGCTATGGGACTGGCTGTAATAATTTTTGGTTATTTGTTTATGACGCAAATAAATTTTTAACTAAGAAGAAAATCATTAAGGGGTAGCACCACATTTCGCGGATTTCGTACGTTTAGATTAACCAACAAATGGGTTTGATCCACTAGTTTGTTTTAAAAACCCTATAGTTATTACGACTGAGGTAGATTCACCAGTACCAAATGGTCCCTAAAACGGTCGTTTAAGGAACTTTATTTACTTCTATCAAAACTGACTGAAGTATGTTTAAAATTTAGTTCCAAAACTCATTACCAAAAACAAAGTATCATACTAAACAACAAATATCGTTTATGGGACCTTCTTAACGTACGGAAAAAGCAAGTTTTTTATATGAAAAATTCCTTAACGTACGAAATCCGCGTTTTGTTGGTGAGACCCCTATTTGCAAAGACAAGTTTTGAAATTGCATATAAAAACCCCATTACTAAAAACAAAGTATCATACGAAACATTAAATACCGTTTAGGGAACTTTTTTGGGTGTTGTTTTATTTTGTATTACTTATTACGGTACGTGAAATTATTGTATGTCGTAGTAAAAAAGCCCCCATAGATTTTACACCTATGAGAGCTACCTAAGGGTCTTTTGACTTTCGACTCGATTCTATTGTAGCAAGCTTTCACCAAATAGCAAGAACATAACGATCCAAAACCAAATAATCAAACTAAATGCACTCTTGAAACCTCCCCAGAGAGAAAATGTTTCCTCTTGCATTATTATCATCCTTTCTTACTTGTCCTTTGGTTCTCCAAACCATTCATACATTGCCTGTCGGCTTATAATCCATTCCTTACGCTTCCCTTCCGGATGCAAAAAGTACTTCACTAAACCTTCTTGTAACATGCGCTCTAAATCATTTATTTGCTTTTCGTTCATTAAAGAGGGGCTATATTTATTCTTAATTGTCTCACGAGGAATCCCCCAATAAAAAGCTGCTTCAGATGGTGTCATGTATTTATTAATTTCTTTCATGGGAATTCTCCTTTGTTTGTGCGTTTCCTTTTATGTTACAATAAATAAAGAAGGAAATGGACTAGATTTCCTTCTTCTTCAGTCACTCATTAACTAAGCCCTTTGTTTGCTGTTAAGCAAATGAAGGGTTTTTATTTTGCTTGTTTATATTTACTATCTATGACAGCCAAACGGATCAACTTCAGCTTAATATCCTTACTAAGAGAAAGCCATTCAGATGTACCAATTTTCATATCCTTTTCCTCCCCATTCCCTTTTTATACTTCAAGAAAATTAACCCCTTAAAACATTTGTATTTTACACTAATTTAACAACTAGGGAATCCTCATCATATTCATGAATGTGTAAATCATAGCGCATTTCTGTTGCATCCAGTACTTTGCAAAATCTCTGATAGTAAGACGGATTACTTACTTCCATGCCAATTTCTCCATTCCTGAACAGATACTCTAAATCATCAATGATTTCTTTTACTGTATTCTCCAATATTCTCACTCCTTATCTCTATAAAATAACCTTGTAAGGCTATTTTATAACAAAACAAACAACCTTACAAGGTTATTATATATTTTTTTCAGATATTTTATAAAAAATTATTGATAACATCCTTAACTCGCTTTAAACCGTTTCTTTTCGCTTATAACACATTTCTTGTTGTTTAGGTCTTATGTCATTCACTTCTAAATAAACATTTGTTATAACGGAATCTGAGACGCCGTTTTTTGATGAGAATATGATTTTTTTAATTAATTCCTAAAAATAACAAAAGAGCTGGATTTTCATCACAGCTCATGTATGAATTGGTTCTGTATGTGTACATGTAGGATATTGAGAACAACCAAAAAACTTATTTCCGGTTTTATTTGAATTACGGATCACTAAATCATGTTTACATGTTGGACATTTCCGTTCTGCAGGTTTTACCCCTTGATATACATCTTCAGCCGAATATTCGGGATTAATTTTATTAATCAATTTCTGAAGTTCTACACGATCTATTAGTTTTACATGACAAGCTTCCGCTAATTCCTTTGCTTGTCTTGTATATACACTGTTTGTTACAACCCAGCCCTCATGTGCTTTGTAATAGGCTTGTGCTGCATATATCTCTTGTACGGCACTAATGCCGACTCTATTTTTCATCCCGTAGCGTTTTGCCTGGATTACAATACGATTTTTCCCCTTCAATATCAGATCCGCTCCGAAATCATTTGACTGTTTTGTGACTGTTGGAGAATAACCCAACTCTCGAAAGAGAGCTTTTAGGTATACTTCGAATTGATGTCCGTCCATTTTGTCTATATAACGAATACCAGACTTAGCCATTCGCTTTAATATTCTTCGCTCCTGGATCTTCCGGTACATGAATTTACAAATACGAAAAAGAACATAAAGGATAAAACCATACATCAAAATTTGTAATATGTTTGGCATTTCTGGTAGATTAGACACTTCGCTCCACCTCTTTAATTGGTTTCATTTTCTTTGGTTGGGCTGTTTCTTTTGCCTGTTGCTCACTCACTTGTTTCTTCCGGACATCGTTCCAATCTTTTTCATTCGTTGGAATGTCCTCTTTAAGATCTACAAAGCATTTCATTGTCTGAATGAAGTCTTTCCCAGCCTTATCATTATCAACTGCCATGATGACTTCTTTAATATCGTGCCCTTCTTTTTTCGCATCCATTAAAGATTGAATCACTGTTTTTGACTTTAATCCATGCATAGAAACCAAGCGAGCGTTTTGGATATTGTTTTGTTTAATGCTCCAATGAGATAACATGTCGATTGGATCTTCATAAAAATAGATCTTATCCGGCTTACCTACATCAACCGTAAAACCTGCATGGATTTTTTCATAATTCGGGACAATTTGCTTAAAGCTTCCTCTTTTATTCTCCATTTTGACAGTACCTTGACGGTTCATTCCTATTACTTGCCCTTTGCCCCCTTCTTCTCTCCATTTGAAAACGACATTATTTTTCTTATCCTGGACGATGAGATCCTTTTTAATTAACCAGTTCACCAGGCGAGGATCTATTTTCCGCTCATCAATTAAGTACTGCTTAATCTCTGTTTGTTTCGGCACCTCTAAGTGTTTTGGATAACTAAAAGGCTGCTGCTCTTTTTTGCGTTCCTCTTCAGCTTTTGAACGATCAAACTCTTTGTAATCCCCTTTATTGATGTCTAATACAGCTTGCGGAAATGTCATGTCATAGTACATCATCGCAAAGCTAATCGCTCCATAGCCCTTTTCGCCACGACTATTCCAGGCGTATTGATTCCCTTTAACGATGAGACTGTCATGTTCCGTATGACGGTAATAGTTTCCCTCTTTCTTAAACGTTTCTCCCTTTGCTTCCAGATATGAAATCAAGTCAATATTTCTTGCTTTCATCGCATCCTCCGTACTGACATGTGCCATTACGGAATCCCCCCTTTACTCTATAAAATGAAATAAAAAAGAGGACTATTCCGTTTCCTAGTCCTCTTTTGCTACTTATAGTTGATACATTTCATTTTTATTTGCCGAATAAGAATTTTAATCGCTTCTCCTGTACGCTGTATGATAAACGAGCATCAAATTTTTTCCCGTTTTTGTTCGAGATAAACCCTTTAATCTGATCCGTTACATTCTTTTCTAATAACTTTTTCACATGGTTACTACTTAGATTTTTACCAGAGAATGTACCAAAAATAATGAAGTCACAGCCTTTTTTGTATTTCTCACATAAGTAATTACTTTTCCCTACAAGAACTCTACTTTTACATAATGGACATTTGCCAATGGTACGATCTTCAGTCGTTGGAAAACGGAATTTTAAACTTCCGTCCGCTTCCATATAGATAGCTGCTGTAAATTCTCCCTTTTCTCCTTGAAAGCCGTTGATAAAATCCGTTGTTTTATACTGAATTAACTTTTTCATCTGATTACCAGGGATTGCTTTCCCTTTCATCTTGGCTGGTAACATAAAATCACATCCGTTTTTATGCTCCGTGCATCCATAAAATGTTTTACGATGAAGCATATCCCCTTTTTTACATTTTGGACATTTACCAAATGACAGCTCCTCTTGTGTTGGGAACTGAAATTTAACTTTCCCTTCATGTAACACTAGATAAGCGGAAAACTCCTTCTCATTGGACTTAAATCCTTTTAAAAGATCTGTTTTCTTATCCTCAAACAGCTTTTTCGCTTGCGCTTCCGGAATCGCTTGTTCTTTAATTTTTTTCGGTAAGGAGATTTCACATTCCGGATAATTACTGCAACCATAGAAATTACCTTTATGAAGGATTTTTCCTTTTCTACAAGGGCATTTGCACACCTCAATCTGCTGATTCCAGGTATTAATAATACTATCCGATACCTTATCATCCATTGCGCCTAATTGTTCCACCGTATCTTTTACAAACGTATTTGTTTTCTCTACAAATTCCTCATATTTCATTTCTTTCTTTTCGATCATGTAGATCATCCCTTCCATTTCAGCCGTATAAGCTGGATTTTTGATTTCATCTACCGGAAAAGCATCTATAAACGCACGACCAATATTAGTGGTTCGAATCTGACTGTTGGTAACATCAATATAGCTTCGCTCTAACAGTTTTGGAATAAACGTTTCTTCCGTTGCGACTGTCCCAATTCGTTTTCCTTTCATAAGTTCTTTCAAATGTTCATCATCCAATTTACGCCCTGCCGTTTCCATAAAGGTCAAAATGGAACTTTCCGTATGAAAGGCTGGTTTCTTTGTTCTTGACTCAATCAAGTCATACTGAACGATTCTGAAAGAATCTCCTTCTCGTAAAATAGGTATCTGAAATGCTTCAACTGATCCCTCTTCTATATCCTCTTGAAACACACTTAGAAACCCTTTCTCTTGTAGGATCTTTTCTTTTGTACTGTATGTGTTGCCCTCTTGATCTATAAAATGTACTTCTCTTACCAGGTAGATTGCTGGTTTCATAAAGTTCCCGATAAATCGTTTTACAATTAAGTCATATAACTGTTTTTCTAATGGATTTCGATTGGTTCCGACATATAATTTTGTTGTTGGGATGATGGCAAAGTGACTATTGACTAATTCATCATTAAAAGTAGAATGTTTTTTCGTAATAGAAGATGGAATTACTTGTTGTACGAGATTTGCATAGGAGCTTTTTTCTAATACTGCCATTACTTCCTTCACTCGTTCCACTTGCTCTGTAGGTAAATGCCTGGATGAAGAACGAGGATACGTAATAAAGCCTTCTTCATACAAACTCTGAATATATTTTTTTGCTGTTTCTGCATTTATCTTCAGCTTGGCATGAGCATCTTTGTAGATATCCGTTAAGTTATATAATAATTTTGGTTTCTTTTTTCTCGTACTTTCTTTAAATTCCGTTACGATTACATTCGTTTCTTTCAAGCTATCTCCAAGCTTTTGTAGTGGCGATGGATCTATCAGTTGCTCTTCGGTTTTCATTACTGGTGATAAACCATTTTCCGTTAGTAGCTTTAAATTGTAATAGGTTTGTTCTTTATAGTTTTGGATAGCAACTTCCCTTTGACGGATTTCATTCAAAATACACATTTGAACACGACCAGAAGCCAATAAGAATTGGTTTCTTGCTAGTTTTGATGTACAGCCCCTTGTAACATTAATTCCTAGAATATAGTCCAGGTATTGCCGTGCTTTAGCGGATTGTGCAAGTCCATCATAATCTGCTCCTGGTTCTAATCGGTTCAATGCTCCTTCTAACTCTGCGGCCTCATAGGAAGAGATAAAAAGGCGGGATTCTCGCTTGTTCACACCTGCATATTCAACTATTTCACGATAGATAAGCTCACCTTCCTTATCCGCATCACAAGCGTTTGCCACATGATCTACATCGGGACGATTTAACAACTTAACCAGTATTTCAATTTGTTCAAGACTATCTGATTTCGCTTTATATTCCGGCTCTAAAATAATTGGCAAGTGATCAAAATTAAATTCTTTGTATCTTTCATCCATTTCCTCCGGATATTTTAGTTCTAATAAATGCCCTCGGCACCAACTAATAATGTAATTTTCATTTTCATAGTAGCCATAATATGGCTTGCTTCCTGGATGCTTTTGTGAGTTTCTAAATCTAGGTGATTTTAATAATTCAACAGCTACCTTCGGCTTTTCTGCAATAAACAATGTTTTCCCCATACGTAATACCTCCTATTAATCTGTAATTTCAGTTTCACGCTTCCATTTCTTATTTCTCCGCTTTTTCATTAATCTGCGAACGAATAATAACAACGTGTTCAAAAAGACCGCTACAAGGAACATACAGCCCCCAAACAGCCATACATTCATGACATTCGCTCCTTTCGTTTTACAAATGAGAAAGAGGGCTTTTACTTTTACCCTCTTTCATTTTTAGATATAAAAAAATCATTCTCCGTTATCTCAATTGAGTAACAAAAAATGATTTAATCTGATGTTCCTGTTATAAAATTTTTCATCGTTCCATTTCCATTGTTTCTCTTTTTCTACTCGATTTCTTTGTAGCCTTCGACTGCTCTACATTACCAGGTTCTGGCTCCTTGTCTTTTTCTTTACTATTCGTTTGTTTTCCGTTTAATGGCTGAAACTTTTTATCTACATCTATTTCCTTTGAAGTTGTAGACTGATTCACCGTTATTCCTTCTTTCCCAAGCTTCTCATCCACCTGGTTTTCTAATTTCACTATATGTTCCTGGCTTACTAGCTCATTATCAATCGAAACATACTTTGTTGTATAATATCGCTCTTCAGCTTTTACACGAGTGACAATACTGTCAATATTATCTGGTGCTTCTTCATATTGTGAACGTCTGTATGCCTCGAATTTTCGGCTTAAGTCCTTATCTAACGTAGTTGACTCTTTTTCTTTTGAAGGCTGAATTTGTTGATCTAAAGAGGCAATAGGTGCATAGCCCTCTTTCTTCATTTCTTTATACAATTCCACTTCTTTTTCACTAAATGAAGGATCTTTTTGTTCCTCTGCCTTATCAACTAAGATTCCATATCGTTCATCTTTTACGATTTCATCTAGACTCATATTTGCATCTTTTTCATAAACAACAAATGACAAATTTCCCCTGCCATCAAAAATAGAACTTTGAACTTTTTCATATAAATCCGGCTTCAAAATGTTATCCAAATAGACATTTTCTCGTTCTCCGTTTTTCTCCATTAAGGAAACATATAAATCGTCCCGATCTGTTTTATCTTGGTTCCATACTGATAAATAATTAATATCTTTCGTAACAGCATCCATCATGTGGATTCTTGCCAGTTCTTCATCTTGCATACCATTTGCTAATACTTCAATTGTTACTAAATGGTTGGGTGTCTCTTTCGATTTTTCTAATGTATTTTCTTGTACTTTTTCCATCGGTATTTCTTTGTTATTTCTATGATTCACTACCTCATCTCGTAACGCTTGTTTTACTTCATCCGATAGATACCTTTTCTCGTTTAATACTTGTTCATATGGTGTCTTGTAATCTCCATCCCCCATATCCAAACGATCCATACTCACAAGCTCCATTCTCCCAAAATCTCTATCTACTTCTTTGGGAATAGCTATATGATAACGGGTTTTATCATATGGTACGTAATCATCTCTTTCTTTTGCTTCCTCTTTTGCTTTTTCAATATTTGAAATGACTTCAGACATTTTTTCATTGGCTTCTCCAAATGGGATCAATTGATTACCTGTAAAATTTTCATTTTCACTCCATTGAATTAACATAGTTGGACGAGTAATTTCATCCTGATTTAATGCTGCATACTTTTCTTGATTCGCCTTGTTAAATGCTTCAATAAATTCTTTATCACTCAATTTTTCTGCACCTTCTACAGGCTCAAACGCTCGATTTTTTTCTGCTTGCTCCCTTAACTCTGTAACGGAAACAAGCTCTTGTGTCGTATTACTTAAACTCATGTATTCCACCAATAAAATATTTTTTTCATCTTGCTTTTCAATTCTATTTGCCATACCTTCCACCTCTTTTTCATTTATTTTTTCTTTTTCCTTTTCTAATGTGCTTTCAATTGTTTCAATAAATTCAATCGACGTTTCATGTACTTCTTTCAATAATTTCGTTTTATCTTTCATTTCTTTTCCTTGTGTCCAACTTGCTAAATACCCCAAAGAATATTCGCTTGTATCAATCCCAAAATAAGAAGAAACGGCATAAGCGATCATTTCTGCTTGGAACTCTTTTTCTGGTGCTGTGTAATTCATATGTGTCTCTGCTGTATGAAGTTTGGCATGTGCTAATTCATGAAGAAGGGTTTTTACATTTTGCAATTCACTGTTTCGTGGATTCAAGGCAACTTCTTTTGTTAGGGTATAACTCACACCTTTTGCGACACCCAGCTCTGCTTTTGGTTCAATAATTTTCACACCGTTCTTTTCCGCAACAGCTTCCATTCCTCTATACAAACTCTTGTAATCTTTTACGCTCCCGTCTAGCCAACGATTCGGAAAAATACGAGGAAGATCTTCCGCTTTTGCGTTCGTTTGGGACACATCAAACACATGACCGACAGCAAAATATAAACGACCTGGTTTCACTTCTACGCTTTTAGATTCAATTTGCTTTTTCTCTTCTTCATTTGCCTTTGTAACGGATTTCCATGTCACTTCTGTGTCTTTAAATTTTGCTATAGTCCGGTTTGGAACAAGGATCTGGATTCCTTTCTCTCCCTTCTTAACCGCAAACCCTTTTTCTTTCCAAAAAGAAAAGGAACCAACTGCACTGGCTCCTTCGAATTGACTCTGTATTAATGAAATATTAGATGGTGAATAGTGATAAAACTTTGCCATAAACGTTAAATACTCTTTCAAATCTCCCGGTGTACGAAAATAGCCTTCTACGCTTTTTTCCATCTTTTTTGTTAAAGCTTGCACCGCTTCTTTCTTTTCTTCTGGTGATTTTGTTTGATACTTTTTCTTATAATTCTTACTCATGATCTTCTCCTACTCTTTCACTCGCTCTTTGCAATTCCTCCATGTCTTCTTCATTCCATCTTTCATTTGTATCAAAGAAAAGCGCATGTGTTTTTACGTTAACCGGAACTAACATATTCTCTTGATTCATGACATGAACTGCAAGTTCTTCCTCTTGTTCTCTTGTAATTTTGATTGTTAATTCTTCCTCTTTTACAAGTAAAACGAGTTCACCTTCTCCAATTGTTTTAATGACTCCTAATGCGATATCTTCATGAAATAATAACATTCTAATAACCTCCTATTTTTTTATAAAAAAGAACAATGTAGCTTACGTTACATTGTTCTTTGATGCCTCATGATCTAGACGTTTTTGTCTCGCATGACTAATTCGTTCTTCCACAGTTTTCTTTGCCATCTTTACACTTTCCATCTCTTGTTTATCAGTTGTGATAATGCTATCCACGCCCTCTAAAAAGAAATAACCATTTAATAACTCAATTAAAACTTGTGTATTTCGATCCGCACTATTTGCACCAAGACGAATTTTTGTTAGCTCATTTTTTAATATGTCATGAAGATTTTTAGAAACAATTTCTGAAATATAATTCAAAGACCATTCTGTATTTTTTGATGATTGATGTTCTCTACAAATCCTTACAATTGCTTCACCGTTATATCTGATATTGTGTTCTTCCATATAATCTTTAATATACGTATCTGTTTCTTCATCCAATGTAATTTGCATGCGAAAGTCCTTCATTTAATAACCCCTCTCATTTTGATATGCACTTTCTTTTTGCATACGCTCATAATACTTTTGGTTCTTCCAGCTTTCATATTCACTTTTAAAAGCACGTTCTACTTTTTTCATAGAATACTGAATAGATACGTTCTGTTGAAATTTTTGAAACGGCTTTGATTTTTTCATGTGATAGATTCTCTTTTGTTCTTTATCGTATGTCTTCATTTCTTGTAAAAAGGCGTTACCCATTCTTTTATACAAGTCATTAATTTTATTCGTCTTGTAATTTTCATATTGTTTCTTATCATACTTGCCTTCCCCATATGCTTCTTTAAAAACTTGCACTTCTTTATCTAACTTTTGGAGAAACTGATCGTAATCTTTTTTATGATGATGTTGAATATATCTCCTGCTTAATTCATCAATTTCCGGCTTTAATGGCTGAATTGTATTGTAGCTATATTGCCACTGTCTTTTATCACTTGGTAACTGTTTATAGATTTGTAAAAACAATGGTTTCAAATGTTGATTGCGCCAATCAAAAACGGAATCTTCTTTTTTACTTCCCACCATGTTGTTTCGAATCAGATCATTAATTTGTTTTTGTTCCTGCTTACGATCTAACAAATTGTTTACGACTTTTCCCCTCATCGCATCTAATGTTTTGGGTTTTCTTTTGCCACGTTCTCTCGTTGGAAATGGTTCAACAGTTGCTACATGAATATGAATGTTATCCGTATTAAAATGAATGGCTGCCGACCAGGTAGAACTTTTTTCTAACCCCTCCCTTTTTTGCATTTCCTTCATCGCAAGCCTGGTTACATCCATTAACTTTTTTTCATCTAATGTCTTTGTCTCGGAATCATAAATGCCTTGTTCCTCAAGCCAAGGATTATGAAAAGAAATGACATCTTGCCACATGATACTGCCATTTTCGTGAGCGGTTTTAAACATTTCCTTTAAGGATTTTTTCTCACCTTCTGATAAACGATTTGCGTGTTCTGTAAACAGCGCCGATGTCTTTTCTGGATTCCCCATATATTCTTGATACGTTTCAAACATTTTCGGATTCAGTTTCACTTCACTTTGTGCTTCTTCTCGGTCTACATACTCAATATAGTTCTGAAATGCATCCGAACTTGGTAACACAAATTTTGTTTTTAAAACAACACCCGGTGTGCTGGAAGATTGAACAGGAACCGCATTACTCATTTTCTTCATCCTGCATCATCATTTGAATAAACTCATTCATTTTTTTCATTTCGTTATAACAATCACTCATCATATGGATGTTCTTTTGAATGATATTTTCTAATTCCATTTCTCTTTTATTTTGTTGCTGAAAAAATGCCAGCATTTCAATTTGGTCTTTCAAAAATTTCTGTCTGGATAATCCTTTCCTCTTTGCAATTTCATCTATTTTCTTTACAGCAATTGGATCTACTTCTCTAATTCTAATTTCCACTTTTCCCTCTCCTTTCTGCAATTGTGGGTAGAGATCAAAAAATAGTGAGAAGAGCATAAGGGGTTTTTGTTCCCACCTAGGGTGTGAAGCTAGGCGGAGCCTAGCGAAACGATGGGAACAAGAAAACCTTCTAGGTGTAGACTCACTCACGACACAAAATCTTCTGATGTAGACTCACTCACGACTCATTTTTCCGTGATGTGGACTCACTCACGACACGAGAACCCTTGATGTAGACTCACTCACGACATGACTTTTT
The DNA here is from genome assembly GCF_042796455.1 of Bacillus sp. NPDC057893. Lineage (NCBI taxonomy): Bacteria > Bacillati > Bacillota > Bacilli > Caryophanales > Bacillaceae > Bacillus > Bacillus sp. NPDC057893. Next base: position 44,494 of record NZ_JBHVNG010000010.1, read on the forward strand.
TCAGTTTTTATTAATTTCTAGTGCCTTTTGCTCTAATTTTTTGATCTTATCTCGTGCAATTTTTTGTTCTCCTTTAAACAATTCAACGTTCTTTTCTGATGATTTTATTTTAGATTCTAAAGATGATATTTTCGATTGGGTTTCCGTTTTTTCCGCTTCGGTTTGGTACTTCATTTCATCTTTTAGTTCTTTTACTTTCTCAAAAACTGTCTTCCCATTTTCCTCTTCAAGCTTGATTGCTTTCCCATAATTTTCGATTTTTGTTTCAATATCTTTTTTGTCTCTTTCTATAAAATCTAACTCATATGTTTTTTTATTTTCAGCTAACAATTCATCATTTGCTTTTGTTTTTCTTTGATCGGTAAAAATCGTCTGAACAAGTTTATTGGGACTCTTTGTACTTGTAGTTTCTTCCTCGTACTCGTTAGCATCTTTTGTAAACTTCCGAATATCCATTTGTTCTTTTTCACTGTTTTTATTGTAAATATCTAAAGCTAAGGCTCCCCAATTTGGAGATAATTCTTTGACTTCTATCACGTAATTCCCGTTCTCTTCATACAACACTTTGACAGGTAATTGAACACCTGGTTTTCCTTTTTCTTGTGCCTTAAACGTAAATCCAGTTTCCTCATATCCTTCTATCCGAAATCGAATTTCTATGAAATTTTTATGTGGATTATATTCCCTTTGTTCTACAATCAATTTCCCCATCCCCGACAACTTGATTACTTTATTTGTTTCCGAATGGAATAGTTTTTCATCGTTTGGCATGTAAATTTTAGATGTCAAAAAAGCGAAAAAACCTAAAAATAGAAAACTGATAATTGCCATGTAGATCCATGACTTATTTCTTCTCAAATTGATTCTTTCACTCTTCTTACCGATTGCACCTATCACATTCTCACCTCACCTTTTTTGTTATAAAACTTTCATATTGAGCTCTTCTACACTTGTAACTCGCCATGTTTCCTTTTCCTTTTTTATGATGATTCGTAACACATTTTCGACTTTTTCTTCTCGATTTTGTGTTGAATCAGTCGTGACATTTATAAATTCAGCTAACACATTTACTTCCTCTTGATCGGGTTCATTTTCTTGTAAATAAAACTTCATTTCTATGGGTTTCGTTTTATAGGTATCTCCTAACTCGTATTTGTCAGTGGGATAGAATTGTTGTAAAAGTTCTTCACTCATAATGGACTTTGCCTTTTCTTTCCGCTCATTATAGCCTTCTTTTTCTCGATGAAAAGATAATTGAATAAACGTTTCGGCTGTCGATAAATACGCTCTTCTCTGTTGTTCTTGTGCGGAAGGAAGTACCTTATCCAGCCGTTTCTTTAAATCCTCATTCTGTCTTGTTAATAATTCATTTGAAAGCTTTAACTGTTTTTCTTTACCATCACTCATTGATTTTTTACTCAAGTAGATATTAAAACCTGTCACACCTACAACTAAAATTACAAACACAATAAACAAAAATTTGCGTTTATCTTTCATTCTTACAGTCTCCTATTCTTTTGATTTTTAGAACCTTCTTACATGACCAGAAAAGACTTTTTGCCAATACGGATTATTTAAATCTTCAATGAAAACCCCTTTATTTGTTTGGCATCCAATGAAAGTATTTTTATCAATTACAATTCCAACGTGCCCATCATGTTTGTAAGTATCAAAGAATATAACGTCCCCCGGTTTCATATCATTTGCTGATACCTTTGTACCGATTTTATTTAATGTTTCCGTACTTACAGCTCCCATTGGACTTACATTCATCCCTACTTGTTCGAATGCCCAGCGTACAAAACTACTACAATCAAAAATACCTCTTGCAATGTCATTTGTGTTACGTCCTCCACCAAATACATAGGTAGAACGCCCTATCCATTGACGACCTACATCGGCAACTTGTGAACCGCTACTGCCTCCACTTCCTGGATTTCCTCCTCCACCAGAAACGACAGAACCCGGCTGATAATATTTCAAAACGGCATCAACATAAAGTATATCGCCATAACACGCTTGATACGGTACAGCTTCTGGTCTAAGGCAATGATACATACCAGTGTGGGCTACTTTTTTGTATTGCTCCTGTGAGAATTTTATGGCTAATTCCTTTGTATATTTGCCACCATTTGAATTAACAAAATCAAAAAAACCTGTTCCGAAGTTGTACGCTTGGAGGGCTGTTTTGATATGATCCATGTCACCAGGACTCGTTACACCAGCTCTTTCTATCGCATGTTTAAATTCCTGTACACCAGCCCAAATACTGTAATCTGGATCGGTAATACAGTTTGGTGATTTACAATATTTCGTATTAAAAGCACCCTCTGATGATTGCATCGGATCACTGCCACGCCCTCCGCTCTCTTGCATCATTTGTGCAAGCATTAAAGCGACAAACGGTTCCACACCAAAGTCTTTCGCATGCTTCCGAATCGTAGGTTCCCATTTCAAAACTTCCGGCGAAACGTTCATGACTTGCCCTTCACCTGTATACGTAATATCACCTGCGTCTGTTCCACTTTCTCCACCCATTGCCGCAATAAAAATACTCATAACTCCAAGTAAAAGAAAAGAAAAAAGACCCATCACAATTAGCGCTAAAGTGATGAGCCATTTCTTTGGTATAACCCTTAAAACTAGATGCATAGTATTAAGCACCTCCCCCGAATAACATCAATTCTTCATCTGTTACTTCTACATGGAAGTGAATGTTTTTTACAGCCCCAATACTTAAAATGACATCCCCTGTTGGTAAATGTGGAATCGCTGCAATCTCACTTTCACTTAACTGTCCTGCAAATACTTTTCGTAACATATCTAAACTGTTATTATCTTGTTGCATGATAAATTTGTACTGTGTAAGTTCAAAGAGCTTTTTAATTTCATCAATCATTTCTTGTGAAGATCCTTCCGGTACAAAATCTCGAATCGTGTGACTTGCATATAAAAGCCCTGCAAAATATTTTCGATCTTCTCGGCTAAATTTAGTTAGAAATTGTAAAGCATGAGCGCTTTCTTTTTTCGTGTTTATGATATGATGCGCCTCGTCAATAATAATGAAATAACGAATTACATCTTCAAAAGCAAGTTTTTGTTTAGTATATGTCTCTAATTGTGGCGCACCATTGGATATCATTTCATCCCATATTAAATTAAAAACATTAAAAATTTGCGCTTGGAATACTTCCGGTTTAAAGTTTGAAATGTTTCGTAAGGAAAACGATACAACTTGTTCTTTTTTAAAGTTTTCAATAGTGGAATGACCATCAAATAATTGTGCATATGCTTCTACTAAATTTACAAGATTTAATTCAATCAACTCTAAACGATGTTTTCTGCTTTCTCCTAAATTCTCATGGTGTTTTCTATTTTCTACATTCTCATATAATTCATCACGAACAAAAGATAAAAAGTTTGAGAAAATGGGATACTCATTTGGTTTTCTTGTTGTAATTTCATTTGTTGCTCCTTTTTTATCATTCCATAATCCCATACGAATATATAATTTTCGAAGCAAATTTTCATACTCTTTAATTTCATCATCTTTTGCTTCTGGCGCAATGAATCGATAAAAAATTGTCAGTTTAGATAGATGTTGAGTGAAACTAATTTCTTCAAGTTCTGCTGTCTTATATACTTGAAGTGGGTTAATTTGACCTTGCGAACCATCTAATGCAATTGTTTTTCCATTCAAGTCACGTACTGTTTCCTCAAATTCACCTACAATATCAAAAATACGGATAAAATGTCCCTTACTTGCATAATCCACGGCTTTCTTTTTTAGTAAGGTTGATTTTCCAGCACCAGGCTTTCCAACCATTACACCGTTATAACTCTTTCTTTGTTTGTCTTTATGAAAAATATCAAAAATAACATTTCCTTTTGTTTTCGTTGTCCCATAATACGTACCGTATGGATCGTTCAAATAAGAATAGTGAAATGGACATCCACCAGCCAAACTGACTGCCGGAATTTCTTTTCCTTTTCTTCGGTTCACATAATTTTTTTGTGTATCAAAGCTCGTTACGAGTGCATCCCATTCATACTCTTGTTCATTTAAAAAGACAGCTCCTCGAAAATTATAAGACTCTAATGTTTCCATGATTTCTTTTACTTGTTTTTCTAACTCATCTAAAGTTCTAGCGGAAACATAGATACGGATATGAATACGTTTCATGACCTCACCTTGTTTCAAATCCGTATAGAGAGCTTCCAGCTCTAAAAATTCATTTTTTGCATCAATCCGATCTATATTATCCTTTGCTGTATCATGCCGAACACTTTGTTCACTCATGGATTTATTAATGGATTCAACAACCTCTTTTCGATCATCACTCATCACATCTAGTGTTGTGATCACATTTGGCATATTCATAATTTGTTCTAGCCAGAAATCATTTACCTCTGTTGGATAATCATAGATATGAATACAAGTAGCAAATCCGTCACCTGTTTGAACATAACTTTCTTTAAAACTGATTCCCCCTTGTGGCTGAATTCTAGCCACTAAATAAGGATTGTAACCTTTCTTCTTTTTTAGTTCTTCTTGTTTTTCCTTTTTGGATTTTTTACTTTTGAAAGCAAACATTCTATTTCCCCCTTACTACCATATATTTTTCGTTCCCAATTTTGCATTTTGATTATGCAATTTAAACATAACCTCTAGCTTCTTCTCTTCATCCACCTCTAATAGTTCAGTAGAGCGTTTGATATATCGCTTTGCTGCATCTACACGTTCTTTTACGATTAATTCCGTTTCTCCGTAAATAAATAAGAAAGCTTCACGATTTGTTCGTCCCCATTCTAAAAATTGAAGTTCTTTTAACTTCTGATTTAAAATCCGTTCATACAAAGGGCTGGTACATTCTTTGATTTTTTTCTCTATATACCGTTGTTGTTCGGTTGTTTGACATGGGAAGTTTAAAAAAACGAGTTTAATTGAATGTTTGTAGGCTTGATAAAAATAAGCATGTGAGAAAATAACAAATGCTTGTTCTTCGCTATTCTTAGAGAACATATCGTCACCTTCGACTTGAAGGATTTCTAAAAACTCCTCATTTTTCAGTTCAAATATGCCATCCTCCGTCATATCTACGATTTGCATAATTTCCACAATACTTTTCTTCACCTTTGGTGGTGCTTCTTTCTTTTTTCTAGATAAAAAGCCTAAAAGTTTTGGATTTTTCTTTTTCACAACATCTTTCTTTTGCTTTTCTTTCTTCTGCTTTTTCACTTTGCTTTCTGCCTTTGTTTGTTCTTCCTCTTTCTTTTTTGTAGGTAACACTTTAACAATTTCTTTGGGTTCGGAAAGTGTTTTTTCTACATTTTTTTCGTTAAAATGAAATGCCTTTTTAATCGGTCTTTCTATTTGTTTTGGTTTCTCTTTTTCCACATCTTTTTCACTGAATAACGCCATATGTGATCCCTCCCTTATTGATCGTTATCAATGGCACAATATGCACCTTTTCTTCTTAACAATGTAATAATCAACACTTCATACATTCGTTTTTGAGGATTCGTACTTGGTCGCCAAATCATAATTATTGCAATAGCTGCCATGAAAATAACAAATGGTAACTGAAAGGAATCATGTACGAAATTCCTAAGAATCATCGTTACAACTAATAAACCAATTAATAAAAAGAAGTCTATTAAATAAAGCACTTTATTAATCCGTAATTCTGTACTGATTTCCTTCGGAATCCGATAGCTTCTCATCGGGATTTCCTCCTTTTCGACAATAAAAAATAAGCGTACGATTACGCTTATTTTTTATCTGTATTATTTTTATTTTTGCTTACAATATCTCTCCAACTTTTACCTGTATTTTGACCCATCTGATAAAAACGCTTTGTATTTTGTACCGTTTCAGTATTATTAATTCGTTCTTGCACTCCTTTTACTTTTTGTTTCATGGATGATGTCGTATTTTTAACTTTATCCGTTGTATATTGTCCTAATGTCCGTGTTTCATGACTACTACTTGCTGCCACTTCTCTATCACTTTCATAAGGAATAATTGGGCTACTGTGTGTCACCGTTACGATATCGGCTGGTGTCGGGCTTCCTCCACCTGTTACTGGTCTTGATGTTTCCACTGGTGCGGGACTACTTCCACTTGATACTGGTCTTGATGTTTCCATTGGTGCCGGGCTACTTCCACCTGTTACTGGTCTTGATGTTTCCATTGGTGCCGGGCTACTTCCACTTGATACTGGTCTTAATGTTTCCATTGGTGCCGGGCTACTTCCACCTGTTACTGGTCTTGATGTTTCCATTGGTGCCGGGCTACTTCCACTTGATACTGGTCTTGATGTTTCCATTGGTGCCGGGCTTCCTCCACCTGTTACTGGCCTTGATGTTTCCATTGGTGCCGGGCTTCCTCCACCTGTTACTGGTCTTGATGTTTCCATTGGTGCCGGGCTTCCTCCACCTGTTACTGGTCTTGATGTTTCCATTGGTGCCGGGTTTCCTCCGCTTGGTGCTGTTCCTGCTGTTTGACTTCCTTCACTTGCTCCTTGTCTTACTGTTCCTGCTGTTTGACTTCCTTCACTTGCTCCTTGTCTTACTCCTCCTGCCGTTTGACTTCCTTCACTTGCTCCTTGTCTTACTGTTCCTGCCGTTGGGTTCCCTTCACTTGCTCCTTGTCCTACTCCTCCTGCCGTTTGACTTCCTTCACTTGCTCCTTGTCTTACTCCTCCTGCTGTTTGACTTCCTTCACTTGCTCCTTGTCTTACTGTTCCTGCCGTTTGACTTCCTTCACTTGCTCCTTGTCTTACTCCTCCTGCTGTTTGACTTCCTTCACTTGCTCCTTGTCTTACTGTTCCTGCTGTTTTTGGATTTCCTTCACTTGTTCCTTGTCTTACTCCTCCTGCTGTTTGACTTCCTTCACTCGCTCCATTTGCTTTTCCAGCTTCTTTCATTTCATCTTGAAGACTTGTTGTTCCCGATTCTTGCCCATTTGCTACCTCTGGTTTTTCGTTCCCTTCTTTTTTCATATCTTCTTGAATAGATGGCGAGCCACCATTCTTTTTATCTTCTTCCTTATTTAAGTTACCTTTTTCTTTTTCATTTTTTGCTAAATCATTTCCATTTGCTTTCTTCTGATCTGCTTTTTTCATTTGATCTTGCAAGGACTCTTTATTTTCAGACTCATTACCTTTTTTCATGCCACTTATAAGACCAGCCACGCCACCTGTTGCCATCGCTGCTGCACTTGCGGTTTTAGCCGCTGCAACACCAGTTCCTTCCGCTGCACCTTTCGTTCCTTTTCCAATCATATTTCCTAGACCCTTCATTGGTTTAGAATTTGCAAGAGCACCAATTCCTTTACCAAGTGCGAAACCACCTACTAACATGCCCCAACTGCTCTTTAATCCAATATCTATTCCAAATAGCCTTTCTACTACTGCCGGGCCATCTAGAACTGCCATACTAAATGCGGCTAATGCAATCAGATACGGTACACCACTTAGTTTGTCATGTAGAAACGCCGTTCCCATTATATATAGCTTCAAAGATAGGAATATCATAATCGTTGCTATAAATATATTGAGTATATTGGATAATACAGCTTTTAACTTCTGACCATTCGCAACATCGGCTGGTGCTAATATGTTCGCTAACAAGTAGTTAAATGCTAATTCGTAAAATAATCTAGCTAATTTAATACTCACCAATAACAACGTTGCGCCTGTTATCAGTAAAGTAAAGAATATATTCCAAAAGTTCCAATGCCAGCGATAATACTTTTCAGGAAAGAAATCAAACCATCCATCTTTCAATTCGGCTAAAGATGCGACTCCTAACGCATCCATTACTCTTTTATTCTGCAAAATTTTCTGACCATCATCCGATAAATTTTTATCCTTTGTGAACTCAAAATCTTTATCTATTTTTTCGGTAATATCTATCTGCCTAATGTTTTTCTCGGGAATATTATTTTTCGGATTCATATCCTCTTTCTTTTTCCACTTATTTTGATCTATTACTGCAATATCTGTTATGTTCTTCTTAATAATTTCATCACTCAAAGAACCTTTTTGTTCTGATTTTACAACTGCTATGGCATCATCGGTAAACTTATCAACCTTTGTCATACCAGTACTTAATAAACAAAGTACACTCAGTGTTACAAAAATATTGATGATAATTTGAGAACGGTTCATTTGTTTGTTCATAATGAACATGTAGCCAATATATAAAAACGATATGGCTAAAAGAACGACAAACAATGGATATAACATATCAACAAAATTTTGTATTTCCGGTGAATTAAAGAATCCTTTAATTCCCAGTATGGCATCTGTGACACCTTCTAAAGCATCTACAATTAAAGATAAACCTACAATTAGGAACCATCCTATCCAACGGAATACATAATTCACGATGTCTCCTACTTGAAGATAATCCGAGAACGCTTCTATCGTTTTTAAAATCTCTTCATCTTTCACCATTTATCCTCCTCTCTTGCTTACTACTGCCCTAATACTTCCTTTGCTGTCCAATTCACCCTTTCATTCAGTCTGTCAATACGAATAATCAATTTCCCTTTTTGTTCCCGATCTACTGAAAGGAAAAGAACCGCATCTTCTAGACCAAGAATGACCTCATTTTCTTCTGTTACAAACGGCGAGTAACTATCTAAAATCAATTGCATTTTATCCGTTATTATCGGTACACTCATTCTCTCTTCCTCCTTTATGTTTGGATTCAAAAAAGCACTCAAATAATTGAGTGCTTTTCTAACTCGTTACGTGCTCTTTTTCTTCTAAATCACGTAAAATTCGATTAATCTTATTTTCAACTGCTTGATAAACACCTTTGTCGATATGGTCATTGTGAGCCAACATTTGAAATTCACTGTAAAACTCGCCCATTTCTTGATTTTCAACCTCATCTATGGCTTTCCCTAACTGTGCTAAAAAGAACTTATCAACCAGTTTCAAAACCGCTAAATCAGTTTCAAAAAATTCAATAACCGTTTTCGATTTCCAATTTTCAATAGTGAGTGAATCAAATGGATTATCTTCTTGCTGAAACGCCTCTTCTGGAATGTCTTCATCAATCCCCATCATTTTAGGTTCTTCTGTTGGCTGCGGTGGCTCTACTGGTGAAGAAGTTTCCTGTTCTGGCTCTGGTGCTTCTTTCTTGGTTTGTTCTGCCTTTCTCTCTCCTAAAAAATCTACAATGAGTGTTTTCGGATCTACATCATCATGTAGGGAATCAATATCTATATCTAAAATAGATTTATCTGTATCGAACTCTACTCCCAAGTACTCCCATCTATATTTTAAGGCTGTTTCTTCTGTATTATAAATTGGTCGTGGTCTAATTCGTTTCCGCTCATTATCTTGACGTTTTATGACACGAATAACAGCACTTTCTCCTTCCTTAAAACTCATCAGTTCATTTGATGTTAACAATGGTCGTTGATCTAGACCTTCCGTTTTATTTTTATCAGTAGAAAGACCTTTTCCACTTCGGGAAGGTAGGTTAATTGTCTTATTCCCAAGCTTTTTGGACACTTTTTCGGCTGTTTCTTGATCGTTTGTTAGAATGTAGATGGTATTCCCACAGTTTCCATCAATGGTATCTGCATCATCTCCATACTTATTTTTCAATTGTGCATACGCCTGGATAACAAGGTTAAAACGAACATTTCTACCAAGACAAACCGTAATAATATTCGCCATTCCTTCAATACTCGGCATATTTCCAAACTCATCAAGGCAAAAAACCACCTCACGGTGACATTTCCCTCCACGAGCGAGGGATGCACCCTTAGCTAATATAAAATAGAGCTGTCTCACGAAAATAGAAGCAATGACATGATTAGAAGAATCAAAGTCTGGTGTAATCATAAAAATAGCAACTGGTTTATCGAAATAATCCACTGTAGTTACCTGGATATCTTCATTTTTTTCTACTACTTTAAACTCTGTATGACCCGTCTTTTCATCTATTTTCGTAATAGAAATAGATGTTTTCTTTTTATCATTTCCCTTTTCATTACATTGGATTGTATCCCCGACTTTTACTACTTGCTTATAATCCAATGCAAAACGTCCTGTGATATCTGCTTTGATAGACTCCTTTGAGCCATCCGGAAATACAATTTCTACTCGTTTTCTAGATGTTACTTTTCCTTTTATCATTTTTCCAAACCCTACACGTTTTAAATCCACACTGTTTTTCGAAGTCATTTTTGCGATTTCATCAAACGTAAAGATAGAGAGTCCGTTCATTGTTTGGGTGAAGATTCCGCCTCGTGTCGTTCCTTTCGAGAAGTTTGAGGTTGCATATTGCATTTTCGCAACACTATCTGCTGGCAAACCTTCAAAGTATAAATCTAATGCATTTTGTGGATCGGCTTCCGGTTCTACGATTACCTCTTTTGAACCAAGTTCTGATAACATATTTGCTACTGCATACATTGTGATTTTTTCTTCTGTTCCTTCTGCAATACATTTATCCGTAACAGCTAATATCATGGCATTGCACAAGCTCATCGCACACTGTTGCCAAAAAGGATCTTTGACAGTTGGGTTGTAATACAAAGTGTGAGAAAGTGTTTTACATAGTGCTTGCGCTGTTGAATAATCTCCGTCTTTATAGGCATCTTTTACTAGTTGCAATAAGTTATAACTCATAGAATCAAGTGGGTTTAACAAGTTCAAAACTTCAATGTGATACCCTCGTTCTTCCAGCGTTTCTTTCGATGCACTGAATAATTCCCCCTTTGGATCGTTAAAAATTAAAGATGGCTTATGTTCCGCTCTAGAATAGACATCAATTGTAGGAAATACAAAGGTTTCCCCTTTACCAGAGCGGGTTGTACCAATGATTAAATTGTTTACAGGACTATCATCAATGAATACTTTGTCACCTAGTCGAGAGATAACAACACCACCGCCACCTTTAAATGATTTCTCTCGATCTGGTACGGCTCGATATTGCTTTTTCAGCTCTTCAACTGTTGTAAAACGACTAGATCCTTTCTGATGATTATTTAAGTTTTTAAAGGAAGATTTCAATTTGTACACTGTTCTTACTATGGTTCCAATTACTACAAGGAAAACAAGCATGTAATAAATCGGATGCTCTGCAATCGGCATTTGAAAAAGAAATCCTATATCCATATGAAATGGTTTTGGATGTAATAAATCACTAAATGTTGTTCTTATTAACTCTAAAGTCAAATTGAGTAAAAAATTAGCGACTAAAAACATTCCAACAAACAAAAAAGTACTCAATGGAATGAGTACTTTTTTTTCAGCTAACTTATATTTAATTGATATTTCATCTTTATACATGGGTAAGTAAATCCCCCTTTAAACCGTTATATCTGATTTTGATTCTTGTTTATTTAATTCTGTTGGTTTCTCTGGATTTGTTGGCTTCTCTGGATTCGTTGGTTTCTCTGGATTTGTTGGCTTCTCTGGATTCGTTGGTTTCTCTGGATTTGTTGGCTTCTCTGGATTCGTTGGCTTTTCTGGTTCTGTTGGTTTTTCCGGTTCTGTTGGTTTACCTGGATCTGTCGGTTTCTCTGGATCTGTTGGTTTTTCCGGTTCTGTTGGTTTCTCTGGATCTGTTGGTTTCTCTGGATCTGTTGGCTTTTCTGGATCTGTTGGCTTTTCTGGATCTGTTGGTTTCTCTGGATTTGTTGGCTTTTCTGGATCTGTTGGCTTTTCTGGATCTGTTGGCTTTTCTGGATCTGTTGGTTTCTCTGGATCTGTTGGCTTTTCTGGATCTGTT
>NZ_JBHVNG010000010.1:56353-85404 GCF_042796455.1 Bacillus sp. NPDC057893
GGTGGTTTCTCTGGATCTGTTGGTTTCTCTGGATCTGTTGGTTTCTCTGGATCTGTTGGTTTCTCTGGATCTGTTGGTTTCTCTGGATCTGTTGGTTTCTCTGGATCTGTTGGTTTTCCTGGATCTGTTGGCTTCTCTGGATCTGTTGGTTTTTCCGGTTCTGTCGGCTTCTCTGGATTTGTTGGTTTTTCCGGTTCTGTCGGCTTTTCTGGATTTGTTGGTTTTTCCGGTTCTGTTGGCTTTTCTGGATTTGTTGGTTTTTCCGGTTCTGTTGGCTTTTCTGGATTTGTTGGTTTTTCCGGTTCTGTTGGCTTTTCTGCCCCTGTATTTTCCGTATTACCATTCTCACCTTCCGGTGTAATTGGTGGGTTCACAATTGCATCTGGTTTCTTCTCTGGTGGAAAAATATCTCCTATACTCGCTACTGAAGAATCAATATTTTGATCGCCAAATGCAAAATGATCTCCATTCACGGTGACTTGTGGCTTATTATCTGTAATAGCTGCAATCACATTATCCTTTGCTGTATCTTGAATTGATTTATCTGTTGTTTCTTTATCAAAGAGTGCTAGAACACGAGAAGTGGTTTCATCCCCATTTTGAAGATTACTTACAATAGATTTTTCTTTAAAATTAATTTTTGATTTATCCAATTCTTCGAGTACATAAGCAACTTCATTATCTTTACTTTGAATTGCGTTTTCTGTAATTGCTTCAAAATCTTGTTTGTTCAGATTTTCTTTCTTTTCCTCTGGCTTATTTTTATCTACTTTTTTTGTAATAGCTGACTTACTTTTTGAAGCTTCCTTACTTCCAAACCAACTGCACCCTGTAGTGCCCAATATCAATGAACCACCAAGAAAAACAATTCCCATTTTTTTATACAGATTCTCATAATTTAATGGCATGTTATTTTTTCCCCCTTAGATGTCCTTTAGATCTTTATCAATCTTTTCAATCTTGGCTTTCTTTTCCTCTTCGCTTATCGTAGATTGTTGAATATCCCGTTTTTCTAATTCTTTGACCTCTTTCATCAAGGTTTTGTTTCCTTGCGTTTTGGCAAAAGAATAACAATCTTCATATTTTTTTAGATTTACAAAGGCTTCAACAATGAGCTTTTCACGCCTACCATCCATATTGACTTTCCCTTTGAGCTTGATTACCTCTTCATATTTTTTATCAAGCGCTGCCTTTTCAAAGTCGATTACATCATTTTTGACATCTATTTCATTGATTTTATTCATGTTGTCTATCCCGATAAAATAAGCAACCACACTTTCTGCAAATTTTGGCTCATACTGTAATGCCTTATTTGCCTTTCCATTTAATAAATAAGTAAATAAAACTGCCTTCTGACTATCTTTATCTAGTTCTGTGTAATTGACCTTATCAAAGTATTTAACGGCTTCTCCATACTGTTGAATGGCTGCCTGTTGTAATCCTTTTACCACATATTGTTCCGAACCAGCATTTGCACTCGAAACTGGCTCGGAAGAGAATAACTTAAAGGCAAATATGGCACCAGCTCCAATTAACACCACACTTCCTATAACACTCGCAATAATCTTGAATCCTTTTCTATTTTCCTTTCCAGGCTTTACTTGTGTTTTTGCTTCAGCCGATGGACTATAAGATGGGGCTTCCTTTCTTACTGGTAATTCTTCGTGATATTCATATTCTTCATGAAAAGGAGAATCATTGATTTCCCTTTCTAACGTTTCTAACAGCTCCTTTTTTTGTTCCTCTTGTTCTGGATCTAATTGCATCACATTCATTTTTTTAGAAATGTGATCAAAAATATGCTCTGCATATCTCGAACCAAGTGATAACGTACCGTTATAAATTTCATTAGAATGACCATCTAACAAATCAAAATCAATATGTTCTTGGTGTCCTGCTTCTCTATAAACACGTTCTAATCGTTTGGTTAAGATGTAAGCTTCATGAAACGAATATTGCTTACCCGACTCAATTTCTGTTCCATTACTACTATTAAAAATGACAAACATGGCTTCTCCTTCCTCACATTTACTTTAAATTCCATGAAAAAAGGCAACAAAAAAAGCCATACCCTTTGCATAGCTTCCTCATTGCCCTATTCATATTTATTCACTATTTCATCCAAAGAAATGGAAATAAGATTTGACCAAATTTAACATTACTATTTACACTCTCTGCTAAGTATTGGCATCCCATTACGATAACAAGTCCGGCTGCCCCACCAAGAAACCACCAAATACATTTATGTCTTCCTCGTTCACCGCCCCAAATTAAGAGATAAGCGCCCCAGCAAAATACAATCGCTGTACTAACCATTGCTCCTCTTTGCATCCAAGTAATAAATGAATTACCCGTATTAATTAGACCATCCATCGCATCACCTAACACTAACATTTGAGCTACTGTTTCCAACATAGACATATACATTCACTCCCTTTTCATTTTTAGATGCTTACACGTTACTAAGCTGACTTGACTCATTCGGTTTGCTGTCTTCTTTTACTTCTGTTGGTGTTGCCTTATAAGCTTGTAAAGCTTTCATTACTAAATCTTGATTTTCTTCAATACATTTCTGATGATGTAAATGAAGCCAATGGTTATAATCTTGACCATTGGCTTTTAATAGGTTTGCTACCATATCTTTTTCTTTTTTTAATTCCTTCTGTGTAATCGCCACTGTATCACCACCTTTCAATGATTATGTGATTACTTCTGATATTGCTCTTTGCAATTTTGAACAAAATAAGTAACTTCTTTTTCAAGTTCGGACTCTTTAAACTTTGAAAAATCAATATCTTTTTTCAGTTTTCCTTTTTCATAATAAGCAAGAGAATCTCTTCGTTGTGATAACCCCCAATCATGAGGATTACTTGAACCTGGAATGTCCTCACGATTTTCATTTAATCCTTTTACTTGAATTTTTTCCTTTTCAACTATTTTTTTCACAAGGAAAATCCAATCATTGCTATGTCTCATATTAGAGTTCAACATAACAAAACCTGTGCCATCCTCACTCATGAACTTCTTCATTTCTAACGGACTAAGTTCCATTACTTCCCCTTTTCCAGAGCTAAAGACAAATGTTGAACCAATACCAATTGCAATTAACAGTCCAACAACAGCGGAAATGATCCACCCTTTACGACTCATACATGTTCCTCCCTTTGCCATATTTTTATAAGCGATTTTGAAGTGTGATGAGACACATTTAAACTTCAACACCTGTCTTTATTTTATAACATTAAAAGGAAAGTGGGATAGAAAATGGAAATATCATTTATGGCTGGAATGACGAACCCTGTATTAGCATGCGTATAGATACTAACCCCGACCTAGCTTCTATATGCCCAATACCGCACTACGTATTTTGGCGTGAACGTAGAACCTTATGTATCTACTGTTTGTAGTGTTCGTCGCTTCTTCAGAATGTCAACATGGGATATTCCTCACGATTACTGACACAAACAGATCTTTGATACAATGCATTTCCCAGTGGTCACAGATGAGTTTTACGATCTTACTCATCAAACGATAATCGTATACCTACCCCCTCTAGTGACCTTTTGAAGGGAGGCACGCATATATATTTGCCGTATATCATCCTTCTACATCATTACTTTAAGGAAAGACATACGCAATATATATCTAAATTGTCAAAGAGCAAATTACTTTGTGCTAGGTTCTCAGCACACTTCAAAATCGCTTTTTTTATTTACATTTTTGTTTTACAGCTACTAATTCTGCTTGTTTATGTTTCCGTTTTGCAATTAAGTTTTGATGTTCATCTCTAACCGAACGCACTTGATAATAAATTTGAGCTACCTTTTCGATGCTTCCTGTGCTATTTTCAATCGCAATGGCACCTTTCAGTTCGTATGTTTTCCCATCAAAAGTTTTGATACTATGAGCTTGTGATGCCGAAATATCATAAAATGTGAGCCTTTGTTCTTTTCCCATATGATCGCCTCCTATTTTTGATTAAGAAGGGAGAAAAACGTTCCACCCTTGTATAGTTTTCTAGCCATCTAGATAGGATAAAATAGTGAACGAGTGCTTTATATCATGCTAGGATTGTTGTGTTATACGAGGTTATGATGCGTTGTGCTGCCTCTTTTCCGTATATGTGCTGTAATGAGGATTGAGATTCAACTACGATTGAATGATGAATGTGGTATGTTGCGCTTTCTTTTAAAAACTGCTCCATATGAGGGATCGGGTACAAATCATATTGATGAAATACCAGATGAATCGGTCTTATATTCTTGCATTCTGTTAGATACTGGAGAAAACTTGATAATGCTTCTCCTCTATCTTGATACGTACTTGTTTCCGTTTCTATACTGATATACACAACTGATTTTTGTTTTAAATCCATTTCAAGCGTTTCATAACCAGTTAGTAAATCATGTTTGATTATGTGATACCCTTGTTCTCGTTTTTCATGATGTGTATCTTCATAATAGATCCCTTTCGGATCAAAAATGAAAATAAAATCATCTGTTGTTTCTTTCACACCTTCTATGACCGATTTATACGCCCCAAAACGAGCTTTTATCACACCTGCAACCTTATCCCATTCATTCAGTTCTTTCAACGCTCTAATCACCTTTGTATACTTCTTAGCTACGCCTAACATGCGTTGCACTCCTTCCTATTTCACTTTCCTCTTATGACTACTACTGAAACCAAAAATACTCTTTTTGTTCCCCTTGCTTTTCACGCTGATATTTTTCAAGAATGTATAACAATGTAATAGTTATCGCATCCCTTGTTTCTTTTGAATAAAGACCAAGCTCATGAAATATATGATATGCTGGATGCTCATTTTCAAGCGAACCCAATACTTCTACCAAATTAGCTTCACTCTCATATATTTTTTCCATGAACTCAATTACTTTTTTCACATCTAGGTAATATAGGTTTTTATGTCGTTGATCCAGATACAAAATACTTCCTGCCAATAATTTTGTAGCGGATTCTATCCAATAATCATGTTGCTTTAATGGTTTCATTACAGTTTGATCGATTGAAACTGCTTGCATCAATTCTTCAGACAACCAAGCACCCTTTCTATGCATCTTTCCTCCTCCGGCTTTTCCAACAATCACTTCATTTTTATATGGTAATTGTTCTGGAAAACTATTGAATACAGGTTTTTGCTTTGTTTTACCGATGTAGACTCCTGACATCTCATCTCATTTCATCTCCCTCTCGGTTTCTTATATCTTGCTCCCTATCCAAAAAACAACTGTCCAAATGGGAATTACGAGTATACATGCATTACGAAATCCAATAGCAAAACCAAGCGGATTTTCATCTATTTTACTAAAATGAGCTTGGTATTTTGTCATATACTCTTAGTCCTTTCTTTATTGAACTTTCTTACGTTTTCTTGCTGCAAATACGGCTCCAATTAAGCCAAGTGCGACACATACATGACCAATCCATCTTATGTATGGATTTTCGGCTTTACCGCCTGTTATTGAAAGATAAGTTTCGATTTTCTTTGGTGTTTGTTCTAGTTGTGGTTTCATAACAATCTGTTGTGGTTTCTCTGGTGTTGGTGGTGTCGGTTTCTTCTGATCCTTCATCGTATGTTTAATGATTTGACCATCTTCTTTAATTTCAAAAGAGAATATTTCTTCATTTAGTAAATATCCTTCTGGTGCAAATGTTTCTTTATATGTGTACTTTCCATATGGAAGCTTATTGTTGCCATCCGTAATATCTACCTCGCTAATCTCCAACTCTCCTGTGATTTGCTTATTTTTCGCTGTTAGCATGATTGTCGTTCCTTGTTCCGAGATACTAAAAGGAATAGATTCTTTCGTTAAAACATAGCCAGTTGGTGCTTACTTCTCAACAAATAAGTATGCTCCAAATGGTAAGTCTCTTACTTCAAAAAAACCATTTTTATCACTTTTGTGTTCACTAATTTTCTTACCTTTACTATCTTGAAGAATGAACACCGCACCTTCTAATGTTTTATCTGGATTCTCTCCATCTACTTTTAGAAGTTGCACGTTTCCTTTTACTTCTTTATTTTCAACTGTAAATGTCAGCGTTTTTCCTTGTTCTTTGATCTCAAATGAATATTTTGTTCGATTAAGAAGATATCCTTCTACCCCTTTTGTCTCAACAAAATAATACTTTCCATATGGAAGATCCTTCACTTGTGCGATCCCTTGCTCATTTGTAGGTGTTTTTGCAATTTCTTTTCCCTCTGCTGTATACACTGTGAACTCTATTTTTGGAAGAGTTTTTCCGCTATCACTTAATTTCTTAATCTCAATGTTTCCTTTTACTTTTACGTTTTGTACTGCAATCGTAGCAACCTCACCTGTTTTAACTTCAATCTGTTGTGGCTGCCCATTCAATACATAACCAGTAGGTGATTTTACTTCATTAAGAGTATAAGTTCCGATTTCTAAACCAGAAAGGCTTGCTGAACCTTGCTCATTTGTAGTCATTGTGCCTACTTTTTCATTTGCACTGTTCATGACTTCAAATACTGCACCTTGTAGCAATTCTTTTTGTTCTCCCACTTTTACAACTTTCAATCCTCCAAGGGATTTCCAGTTTACCTGTAGATCGGCACTCACTTTTTCCTCATTTTTTTCTAAAAGGACTGTCGCATCTTGGACTTTATCAGTTCCTTGATAAGCTACTGCCTGCAAATTAGAAAGATTAGATGTTACTTTTAAGGAAAAGTTACCTGTTTGAGAGGATTTCGGTATCAAAATACGGAATTGTTCTCCTAAATTGAATTGTTGTTTTGCTTCACCTTTTGTTGAAACAACTTTCGTTCCATTTGGTGCATTAGCTAGTTGAACTGTAAACACACCATTCTTAGCGTTACTTTCAATTTGATACACTGTCGTTTCAAAGTACTCACCGTTTAACTTTGCTTCTTGATTGTCTGTTGGTGTTACATTCATGTACAGGTCTTGTGTTTCCTGGCTTGCATTTGCACCATCAATAATGTATTTCACGGCTTTTGCAACATTCCCATTTCGATGCTGAACTTCGTTAATGTCAATTTGACCTAACGCTGCCCAAACACTAAGCTGTGTCGCATAATGCACCTCTTTCCAGTCAGAAACCCCTAATTCTTCTGGACTTTTTTGCGGATATCCATTTAGAAGAACTCGGTACACAATATCATCTGTGCGCCCCATCTCTGGAAGGTCATTACCGTTGGGACTTAATTTCCCATAAGTTAAACAATATGCAATTTGTCCATTTGCATTCTTCAATAGTTCTGTCCGTAGGTCTTTTCCGTACATGGGACTAAAACTCCAATTCATTTCGTATTTCTCACGATTAATGACTTCAGCACAGCGGAAATACAAAATTCAAGAAAATTAGAAGCATACTCATGCCAATGAGTAACGTTTGATACGATCGTTTCAACATGCTAACAGCTCCCTCAAATGATATGCAGTTTTCAAAGATCTTTTCAAATCAGAATTTTCTGATTTGAAAACTTAAAAAATAACAATAAAATTATAGCTTTTCCTCATTGTTCATTTACAATATAAGAGTATAATTATGTATTGCAAAAAATATTTCATTCTAATTTTTCTCGATAATACGTAGATAAAAAGATCTTTTCTATCGGTTCATTAAATAAATCAGCAAGAATCATGGCTCGTTTCTCAATTATTCCTTTCTTTCCATTTTCAATGTTATATAGCGTTTTAACCGGAATTTTAGAAGCCTGCGAAACTTCTTGAATTGTGAGTCCTCTTGCTTCTCTAACATTACGTAATGCTGACAATTTCTCACCCCCTTAGATATATTCTATTCTCCTTGAAGTAGAATATCAACACTAAAGTAGCATTTATTACACCTAAGTGATAAAAATTTCACCAGAACGATACTAAAGTGATAAAAATTATACATGTAGATAAAGGAGGCTAATACAAGTGGAGAATAATATATTTGGAAAAAACATAAAAAAACTAAGAGCAATAAAGGGTCTCAGTCGAAAAGAATTTGCTGATGCAATCAACACCCCATACAGTACAGTCTCTAGTTGGGAAAGTGGAGAAAAAACTCCTAAAATCGAGCGTATTCCGGCAATTGCTAAATTTTTCAATGTGAGTGAGTCACAACTATTGCACCATCCAATGAGCGATACTGAGATTTTTGAGAAAAGTGATTTTGGTACTGATCCTATAGAACGTATGGCTAAAATACTAATTGAAAAATATAGAAATATTCCAGAAGAACATAAGCCACGAATAGAAAAAGAAATCTTAAGAATTGCACACCTTTTACAAATAGAAATTGAGATGGAATCACAAAATAAAAAATAAAAACTTTTTATAACACTCCATCTTCATATATATCAATTAAATCACTAAAAACATCTAGATCTCCATCTACAGTTAAGAGGATTTCTATAATTAAATTTTCCCATTTATCCATTAAATCATCACCTTTATATTTTTTCTTTGTTCGTTAAAATCCGGCTCAGCCTTTTAAAAAACTCTTTATAAAGTAACAAAAGACATCGTTATACGATGTCTTTTGTTACTTTTATATTTTTATGATTCAACCCATGCCACCAGGATCAGATACAAGATACTGAATTTTATTAGACAATGACATATCCTTCTCTTCATTGTCTAATAAACTAATTCCAGCAAACAATATAAATGTTGTTATACATAATATGGCTATTTTTTTCATCTCACGCCTCCATATTCTAACATTTCTTTATATTCACAATATACTCGTGCTGCATATTGTGCAAAGAAGTAATCGCCATTTTCAATAAACATTTGTTTGGAATCAGCAATCATTTTTAAATCCATCTTTGCTTGTCCTAAGTAACAATATTGAATAGGACTAAGCTTTTTATTTTCATCTAAAATTTCTAATAAGATATCAATTGCTCTCTTTTTCTCGTTATTTATTATAAAATATAGTGCTAACTCTGCTGGATGGAGTGTATCTAAGTCAATGGTTTCAACTGCTTCTTTATTTACAAGTTTTAAAAAATTAATATTGTTTAATGCTATTTTATATTTTATAACACTCTGGTTCTTAAATATATTCATTGCTCTTAAAGAATGTTTATATGATTGCTTATAATCTGTAAATATTAAACTTTCTCCTTTACGTAAATCGATTGTAGCCTCCATAACAGGAAAATATTTTAAATAACCATATGACCTTAGCTGGCTATTATACTCATTAAATTCAACAATTCTTAACCTTCTTAACAAGGAATAACTCCATATGTCATCTATCCAATATTTATATAGCCATTTTAAATCTTGGTTTTTATGTACAGAAATGTTCTGATAAATACGGTTTCTATAAGTATCAAACATTCCAAAGTCTCCAATATCCCCAACAGACAACAAATAGAAAATATCAGAAATGATCTCCATATCTAAAGTTTCTTTTTCTGGAATGCTCTTCCGAATTTCTTCTACCATTAGGATATGTTTTTTAGGGTTTCCACCCTTTGATCTCTCATAAAACAAACTTATCAATGGTGAATATTTTTTAACATAACTATCCTTATGCTTACTTGTCATGTTGATTAAATATTCTAGAATTGAATTATATCCATTTAAATACGATAAAACAAACAGTCTCTTCATGTTAATTTTTATATTTCTTTCATATTTCGAAAAAACTTCTATACAACATTTCTCATTTATTACTCTATCCTCATTAAAGAGCGTATTAGCCATTTTATATACACTAAGCATTGAAATTTCTTTATGATAGCGAAAAAAATCTGTTAATGTTGATTTAGGCATGTCAAGTTCTCTTGCAAAACTATCATATGATCTATTTGTCTTATTCATTTGATCTTGCATCTTTTCAACCCACTCACTCATATATCCACACCTCTTTACACATCTTGTTAGAAAATTCAGATACATATATATGGATTATAACAAACAAGTGGTAATAAATTATCTATTACTACAAAAACCTAAGCAATTACGCATATTTCTCAACAATTGTTTTACAATTAGACCTTTCTGAAAATCATGCGTACATAATTGTTTTGAGATTGCCACCTGATATCGATCGCTACACAAGATGGGGTTTTGAAGATCGTGTACAATGGTTCCAGTTTAATAAATTTTAAGTGCCTTCCCTTATTTATATAATTCAATTTAGAATGGTTCTGGTGTAAAAATTTTAGTTAAAACATGGAATAGTAATTTTCTGTACATTTCTATCTAAAATTAGTTTAGGCTGATAATGATTCCATTTGAACAAATTTTCCTTTTCATACTGATCACACACCTTTTCTAGAGTAATACTATTAGTATGTCCAAGTTTAAGATTTTCTTTTGTGATGTTAAATTAAAATTTATTTCTTACCTACTGTTAGATTATTAATTTTTACAGGCTTAAATAATAAGAAGTCTTTCGGATAGTACTTTAAAACCTAATATAATATATATCTTTTATATAAAAAGAATATAAAGATAAAACTATTATACTTATGAAAAATGGCCTACAAACTCAGTAATAACAGTGTCTGAAAAGTTATAGAACCATAAAAAATCGAAAAAAACACTTATTGGAAATGTATTTATTGCGTTTTACGTCGCTCTAAATATACAAAATATCATAAAGATGAATTACTTAACCTACATATAATCAGCATCATTTTGATGCGTAAAAGTGTATATAAGATTAATGGTAGTCTAGCTTAAATTAATAACATGATTTCCACATACGCTATAAAATAACCCACATTTTATTAACATTTAGAAGTAAGTTATAGACATAATTCAGTAAATCAACATTATTAACAAAAAACATTCTGATTTTAAGTAGCTTTATATATAAAACGTTTATATATAAAGCTTTGAGCTATTTTATTGTACACATTTGGACAATATTATTAAGATATCCACTGAATTAATATATATATTTACGATTTTTAGTAGATTAAATGCCAGTAATAGAAAGAATGTTCAGAAAAAGTAAAGTAAAATTGTGAATTACTGATTATATTTTAGGAATTTTGTATAGAAGTGTATAAAAAAAGAGAGGTATTCTAACTCAAATTTAAGAATCTCTCTCTTTTATGTTTGGATAGTACGAATATAATTTCTAATTTCAGCACGAATAGCCCTCCTTCTTTGATTTTTCAAAAAAGGAGAGCATGTAATTTTACATTGCAGGAAGCAGCTGATCTACCGTGCATGGTGTTTCACTATTTTTACGGTAATAAGCTTCTAAGGAATGAAGAAAATCGCTTAAATTAAAGTCTTTAGGAACTTCAATTACGCGGATTTTTTCCTTAGGCAATCTATCTATTTTTTCAATGAACAGTTCGCGAATATCACTTGGAATATGATGTTCTTTATGGCCATGAGATTTTAATAATTCACGAATTTTAATTTCTAATGCAATATATGCGTTAACATTTACTCCTTGCTCAAAAGCATACTTCCTAAATAGTGTTTCTTCTTGATACTGCATATAATTACGATGGTATGCTTCTTCAGTCACAGGAACCGCATATGTAGCATGAAGAAGGTCATGCGCTTTACAGAATAACTTCTTAACATTTTGTAATGAATATATAGCGAAGTGAGTACCAAATTTAAATACCGCATCTTCTTGTTTCTCTCTCGGCACATTATGTGTAATCAGAGAGTAAATACCTGTTTTAGCAGCCGTATCTAATACGCGATATTGAGAAGACTGCTTTAATAATTTGCTTAGTGTATAAACAAGATTTTTAGGGAAACCCTCTTGTCTATCAATCATTTCACGTAATCCACGAATCACTTGGCGGATTTGACGATGACAGGAATGTTTTAAGACATTTACAAATTGGTTTATATCTTTTGTAAATTCTGCAATATTCATTTCAACTAATGATTCTTCAATGAACCTAGCTTTACGTTTATATGTAAGTCTTGGTGTAAATGGATCGCGATACTCTTCCCCTATTTCCTTATTACACAGGAAATCAGGGTGTACAGATAAATGCAGTGTTGTATACTGCTTTTTATTCTTTTTCCCTTTTTCTAATTTGCAAATTTTAAACAAAGAAGATCCAGTAGCAGTTGATTTAGTTGTTAATTCAGCCATTACAGAACGTATCTGATGTGGGTATTTCTTATGTAAGAAGCGATACATACCGCCAAAATGAGTCTGTTGTCCTTGTTCATCAAATTTGTATAGTGAACGTTTCAAAGTAGTTTCTCGTTTTTGCTGCATTGCGATATCAATAAATAGCTTTTTAGCAGCAATGGATAAATCGAAGAACTCTTTTGTAAATACAATTGGGCTGATAAACGTGTAAGGATTCGCTTTATTCGTTTCCTTGTTCATAAAATCAGTTAATGTAATTTTATATTTACCACTGTACTCATTCTCAATTTCAATGATGTTGTGTAAGCTAAGCTTTTTCAACGCAACATAGAATTGTGAATGATGAATATGTGAAAATGCTTCTTTATAGTTTTTGTAGTCCTCCCAAAGCATGTGAATGGAAACATGAGAAAGTTCACCATAGGTATTACATTTTTTATGTAGAAATAGAAATACTTCTAGATCTGCATTAGTAATACCATATAACTTATGCTTTCTACCATTTGCTTTAGTGAAGAGATTTTTCATTTGAAGTGAAAAAGATGGTTTGGCTTTTTCAACAAACCCTTCTTCATCTGCAATTCGTTCCTCGTAAGACATTGAATTTACGATATCTTCTAGATATGTATCTTTAAAGCTATAGTATTTGCCTTCTAAAGCTTCCACTAATTTTTGCCATGCTTTAATTGTTACTAATACTGGAGTTGTTGTTTCACCATTTAAACTACGTTTGTTCTTTATAACGAAAGGTTTAGCCATCTTTTTCACCTCCTCTTATTATGAGTTTCAGTTTTTACCTAAATAGGATATAAAAATTCAATTTTGATTATATCAAATCGAATCTTGGTGAAATGTGTCTCTTTAAGAGGAAAATCAAAAATGTGAAACGCCGCCTTAGCCTTAGAGGCACAAGGGATTCAACGTTTCACAAAAAAAATCTTTTGGCCACCATAAAGCTATAAGGTATTTTGAATATGAAACGTATCTGAAATTAATGAAACAGCACCTAAACCTTGATATAATAGGTTTTTTAGTGCGTTTATGTTTCAGATTTAAAGAGTTGTTGCCACCATATAGCTATAACGTTTCAAGTTTTGAAATGACTAAATAATGTGTTGAATTCATTCATAAACGTTGTAGTATAGCGTTTTCATGTTAATTTACGTCAAGGTACTATTGCCATCATATAGCTATATACGTTTCATGTTTTTTTTAGATTGTTGCCATCATAAAGCTATGCCGTTTCATGTTTGAAATCAATATTTCATTGCGCTTGAAATGTACCTAAACCCTTGTTACATATGGATTCATAGGTTTTTTTAAAAAAAAGTTGTTGCCATCATATAGCTATAGCATTTCATTGGGGTTTTTTGGTTTTTTTAAAGAATGGCTTTATATCAATGTTTAGCATTAATTTAAATAAAAAATATTTTTTTTATATGAACAGATTTTAGTGCGTTTATGTTTCATATTTAAAGAGTTGTTGCCACCATATAGCTATAACGTTTCAAGTTTTCAATAGTAACTGCCACAATGTAGCTATGATGTTTCATAAAAGTAAAGATATTCGTGCCGATATATGGAATAACGTTAATTCTTGTTAAATGAAATCCAAAAATTCATTGGTATTTCTTGTTCAGAATATACTTGCCATCATAAAGCTAAAGCGTTTCAAGTTTTCAATAGTAACTGCCACAATGCAGCTATGATGTTTCATAAAAGTAGAGGTATCTGTGTCGAAGTATGAAATAGCGTTAATGCTTGTGAAGTGGAAATCAACAGTTTATCGGAATTTTTGTTTCGAATATACTTGCCACTATAAAGCTAAAACGTTTCAAGTTCTAAGGAGTACTTGCCACAATGTAGCTATGACGTTTCATAAAAGTAAGGGTATTTGTATCATTGTATAGAATGATGCGAATAATTTTTTAGATGAAACCAGCAAATCATCGATGTTTCTTGGTAAGAAAGTAATTGTGATCATAACGCTATAATGTTTTATTTCATTTGTAAGAACAGGGACAATTACGTTTCACTTTAAAAGTATGATTTACACTATTTAATACCAAATGGGTTTCCCGCATGGAGATTGTAGTGTAAAGTAGTAATTTTACAAATAAGTACAGTCTTATATAATACAAGTACAAGAATGTTTACTTGATAGGACAAATACTGTTCGATAAATCATTTCTCGATATAGATTATTCTGATAACGTTTCAACTTATATGCTATGTTGCCACCATATAGCTATAACGTCTCAAGTTCTATAATTTATATTTCTAATTGGTGGGAATTTAGTAAGGAGGTTTTTGAATATGGAGAAAGTATTAGTGTTGTTTAGCGATGCCCTTTTACTTGCTGCACCAATGTATGAAAAGAACACGCAGCTATGGGAAAAGTGGAATAGATATTATGAGGAAGTACAGGGAAATCATGACAAAGTAGTAACTTCAGCTAATATATCCCCTTCATTTTCAGCTCTTGTTTCTTGGTTAGGCCAGAAACAAGAACAAGGGATTTCATTATTGCATATATACGCAAATCTAGATAAATATAAAATTGAGATTCGAAATGTACTCGATAAAATAATAGAGCAAGAATTTGGAGGTACGTCTGAAGAAGTTGAAACGTCTATAATATCTAATACAACCGATGAAAAGTTAAAAGAGCATTCAATTGATCTACAAGAGGATTACTATCCTGTAAGTAATGATGCGGTGTATTATCAACTACGAGATGGTATAGCCAAGAATCACTTTGAAGAAGATGAAGTAGGAGCGGTATCTGTTTTACCATTAGAAACTAAAAATACAAGCGGAGTTGCTCAGCTATCATCACACAAGGATGAAGATTTAAGGCTAGTAAACACCAATGAAGCAGAAAGATGGTCAATACTAGTCGATGGTGTTATCAGTAACATGGATGATCTTACCGCAGACTGTTTAGATACAATTACAATACAGTGGTTGAATCAAGCGAAATCTCCAGATGATTTTATTGATTTCAGCTATGAAAATGTACTAGATATGTGTAATATTCCAAAAGCATCAGCAAATGGTATAGAGTATTATCGTGCAGAAGATAAAATTAAAATTGCACAACGTATAGCTGCTTTGGCGAGTATCTTTATTTATTTAAATGACGATAATGAAGTCGTGGTTTTAAATGATCGTGCAGAAACTGGTGAGCAATTTGAAATGAAACGTGAAATAATTAAAAGACTTTTCGTTTTAGATTCTGTAGTTCTTTGGAGAGATAAAAATACCAATGATTACGTAGGTATTGAATCTTGTAGAATAAAGCCAGGTAGCTTTTTGTCGATGTATTTATACGGATCTAGTAGCACAACAGCGTTATTATCTAAAAAAGCATTGGAGTATAATAGTTATCGACACAAATTCCATAAGCGACTAATTCGCTATTTATCTTGGCAATGGAGAATTCGACAACAGTACAGTAATTTAAAAAGACCATATTCAATTGATGGAGAAAAAGGACTATTGTCTGTTATGGGGATTAATATAGCTAAGGGACGCCCCCACCGTATTCGTGAGCAATTAGAAAATGTATTAATAGATTTAGAAAAAGAAAAAGTTATTTCACATTGGGAGTACGCTGAGGAAATTGATGAATCAAGAATTGGAGAACGGAACTGGTTTAAGAATTATTACTCAAAATTAGGAATCATCATTTTACCACCAAAAGAGTTAATGGATAATATCGGGAGTTTGGCAAAGAAAAAGGTAATTGATACTCCGGATAAGCAAGAAAATAATGTGATTATAAATACGATAGCTCATAGTACAGTAAGTACTGAGGAGATAATTAGAGAGAAAATTATGCACCAACATATGCATCAAAATAGAACAATGCGCGAAATAGCAGATGAGTTAGGCTTATCCCCTGCTACACTATCGAGATTCTGTAATAAGAAAATGAAACGTATCTCAAACAGTGTTAATGATAAATTAACCAAATGGTATGAAAGACAAATGATAATCGAGTCTATGTAAGCAAAAAAAGGAGGAAACCACTTTGAAAATGGTTTCCTCTTTTTTTATGAATCTTAATGTAGATTTAAATTAAAACCTGACTGAAAATAGTTAAAAACCCTTATTTTATAACACATAGAAAAAATCCATTTTGAAAAAGTGCCACTTTACCTATAAGTTGGCCGTGTGTTAATTATTAACCCATAAGTTGACCGTTAGTTTATGCGGAATTTTATAAATATGGAGTAATGAAAATAAAGACAATGATTGCTTTTAACCACTGATATAATGGGATGAATAAGAAACTGCATACGTAGGTGAAGAGGATGTTTCACAGAATGTTGATAAGCCGGGGATTGTTGATGAGGAGAACTTCTGATAATGAATTTCACGTCAACTAGTACCTCTTTACGAGGGGCTAGTTGTTTTTTTTGTTGTATACATATTAGGCCTAGTCATAGGGTAGCCGCTCTAGTCCGTAAGATTATTTACATAAAACGGAATTAATTACTAACTAACTTACTCTGGTGGGGTACCCCCTGTAACAAAAGGATGGTTTCTTGTTGTTTTTCTTGACATATAAAGGGACAATCCCTCAGCCAATTTCCCATGGCTTTTGGGACAGCCGCTCTAATCCTTTAACTGATAGAAAACCTGTTCAATTTTGCCTCAGTACCAAGCATGACAGTGTTAAGCTCATTCCCTCGGCTATCTTGTCCCCTTCTGAAATAGAGACTGCGTAAAAAATTCTTGCTGTTCACGCGAGCAATCACCTGACTGCGACTTTTCGGCAAATCGCAGCATTGCGCTAAGCCGCTAATCCAATCAGCGATTTCTTGATGTGGAAGTAACTCTTTGTCAATCATCGTATCCACGATGTTGACCAACCGCTCATCATCCTCATCGCTAAAAATGTGTCTACCATTATGAAGCATGCCAGAAATAGCGACAAGAACCTCACACAGCATTGCGACGCTGCTCTCCTCACACTGCACCAGCTCGGCAAAAACATCCGCACCGTGAGACGCGCTGTGAGCCCAGCCTCCTACTGAAAGGTAACCTCGCAGATCCTTCTCCTCTTTATAATAACGGAGCATTGCATGCATTAATTTCTCAATTTCCGCTTGATTGAAAAGTGGATTCTGTCTGTGGTGTTGCACAATCAAAGGGATAGGCAAGGCAGAGAACGTCCTTGTAAAAACTGACTGATCATCCTCGCTGCCAATATTATAGAACAAATGGTTCTCATCAGTCAGAACAGTTAAGAGGCTACGCAACTCCTCTCCACTGAACCTATTCTCTTCCTTAATCCACATATAAAACATCGGATAAATCAGGTTATCCCGTAATTCTGGCTGAGGATCGCCAATATATTGAAGTAACAAAGGTAAGAAATCTCGATGCTGCTCACCTTCGCGTAACTGATACTCATCCTTCTCAATTCTTTGCAAATCCAGCATCAATTTAGTCCTTGTATCGCTCATTTTCCCATCCCTCCCATCATTCGTTCACTCGCCTCGCCGAGATCATGAGTCAGCGGAAATTCTGCTTATTCTTATTCCCATCCCTTGGATGCAATAAATTCAGACATCAATTTCATTGGCTCTCCCTCTGATTTGTGCGGTTTACTACTAGTATAGTTTCATCCAGAGAGAACCACAATATTTTTAGATAATTAAAACAATTAAGATTATTTGTGTAAAATGTAAATAATCTGACGGACTAGAGCAGCTACCCTGTGACTAGGCCTATTAGAAGCATAAGTTTGCCGCAAGCTAAAGAAAGCATAAGTTGACCGAAACGGCCACCTTATGCTTCTTGTTACAAGAAGGATTAATCAAAATGGATTCCTCTACAACAGATTAAGATATATTTTTTATGTAAATGTTTGTTTAAAACCTATGTAGAAGTCTTGTTTTTATGTATGTAAAATATTTTATGCCTTTAATCGTGTACTTACATACTAAAAAAATAAATACCCCTATTCGTTTTAAAGATATATTCTTCATAACAGCATGCTTAATAATTTCCTGTTTCTAATTTTACCTAATAAACTTCGTCTAGCTCTTGTTCGAATGCATTCAATAACTGTTCTATTATATATTCCTTCGATGTCAATCCATTTAAATCATATCCATGTGGTATTGTTCCAAACCAAGCTGCTTCCCCATCAGGGTATTGACAAACAAGGAAATCTTTTTGACATTCTTTCAACTGTATGAGTTCTATTGTGTCATTATTAGTAGCCTGTGTAGCCATTTTTACAAGTTCATATATACCTTCCTGCTTATTTTCTGATAAAAGAGGAAGCTCATAATAATTACTCACATGTAGTCCCGCATTAACTTTAGCAAAATCGCTTAAAATTTTATTTATTATTTTCATCTTTAAATCTCCCTAAATTTAAAGATTCTTCAGCTGAATGTTAACATATAGCTTTGATAGCTAGTTAGACTTTCACGTTAGTGCAATAAGAAAAAACAAAGTGTAGATAATTCCGATTCATCTTTTTAATAAACGGTACATCTTTGTTTCAAACCCAAACTTAATAACCATTGCTTGGTTTACCGGTTCCACTGTACAAAATTAGTCCATTTAACATTTCTTCACTTTCTGATGTATCCTGAGCCACTTTCCATTTTATCAGCAATCCCCCCTTCCTCTTTCTTGCCAGAATATACAACAGGTCCAATTTCTTGAACAGAACTAATCGCCATTTGGTGTATCTATTGCTTTGTTAAGTTAGTAGCTGTATTACAGTAATATATATAATTCAATTAGAAAATCTATATTTAAATAAAAAAATAATAAATTTAGTTGATTTTATTAATATTATGACTCTACATGTTAATTATAAAGATTGTGTACATATGAGATTAACAAGTGAATGTCTAGAACCTAACACTAGAGATACTGAATTTGCAATTATATGAGTTAATAACAGAGAAGTGAACTTATAACATGACATTGACAGAGCTCCTTTATCAATAGATATAAATAGCAGAAAAAACATTAATAAAGAAAAATGAATAGGAAGATCTCTTTATTAAATTAGTAAGTTCATATCAAACCATTTGATATGAAAAAAGCAATGATTTTTTCATATTATATACACCCTTTACATGTACGGCTTATATACAAAACTTATATATAAGCTTTGTAGAAAGAAAATGTGTTAAATATGTTGATATGAAATTGATATAGGAACTAAAAAACCTTTGTTTTTAAAGGTTTATATATACATCTTATAAAAAGAGCTTATAAATACAGCTTATAAATAAAGCGTATGAATACTTTGTGAAGTTTTTTAACTTGAAATGTTTGTAGGTTGATATTTTTTATAAAGGATTATTCAAAAGAATGTCAAATTAAATAATGAATTTATAGTTTTATAGACGGTATTGTTAATTACATGAAACCTATAATTGACATATACAATATACATCGTACATATACGTCGTATATATTTATGTTTATATATCAACATTTCGGCCTAAATTAAGACTTATACGCTTTATATGTAAGTGCTATATATAATGACTTGATATACGCTTTATAATAATGTAATATATTCGTAGGAATAATTAACCAACGTTTTAAGGGGGAGGCAACTTGAACGAGGTATTGAGCGAAAAGTATAAAGTAATTAAATTTCCTGATGAAGTTGTGAACATGTTTGCAGACATTCTTGAAGAAGACGAAATACTTTATAATGTATTTCATTACATAGGATCTGAGGTAAATAAACAATACCAAGAGACGAAATATATGAGGGGTATCTCAATAAATGAAATAGTAGGTAATGTTGTAATTGATAGGAGAGTTAAGAAATTAAAGGGAAAATCGTATTCATTAGAGGTTGAACGAACCAATATATCAAGAAGATCAGCTGAAGTAAGTGTTAGTACATTATCTTCAATGTCATTAATAACTGAAAAGATTATGCATCCTTATAAATTTTTAATCTCAACAATTAGAGGGCAGCAGGTGTTAATTGAACTAGGAAGACGTAAACAAACCAATAAATAAGAAAAAGGAGAGATAAAATAATGGCGAAGAACTTTCTGAAAAACGAAGTAGCAGTAAAAATGACAATGGTTGGTTTTGGTCAAGCTGGAACTAGAATGGTAGATAAATTTGCTGAATATAAGCATACGGATGGAACATCTGTGTACAACTGTCTTGCTTTAAATAGTAACGATGGTGATTTAGCCGAATTAAAAAATGTGCCTAAAAGTAACCAAGTATCACTAAAATTAGGCGGACTAGGGAAGAATCCAGAACGTGCTGTAAAAGTACTAGAGTCAAATGATGAAGCGAAAGAAAAGTTAAAAGAATTCATCACAGAGCGTGTAAGACCAACAGATGAATTGGTACTATTTTTTGCAGGATTAGGCGGTGGAACAGGTACTTCTACAATCATTAAAGCAATTGAAGAATTCTCGGCTTTTCATAATAAACCTATAATCGCTGAAGAACTTAAAAGTATGGCAATGAAAATTTCTAGAGAGGAATTAATAGCAAATCAACAAAAGTATGCAAGAATTGCATTCAATAATGCAATTGAGCGTAAAGATTTTATTAAAATGGGTATTGTTGTGACACTCCCTGTAAGAGCCGATGGACCTGATGTACTAAGACAAGTAAATAAATTCTCTCAAGAGATTTGGAAGTTAGCAAATGAACCAGCAAAAGGTGTTGCATTCGTTGTTTTCGCGGATAACCAACATTTCTATGATGAATTTAAGAGATTAAACGAAAATGAGAAAAAAGGTATTGCTAATTCACGAGACTATGCTAATCAGCGCATTGGTGAAATCATCCATGAATTAAATACAGCTTCTAATGGCGCAGGAACATCTGTTATTTTAGATTCTCAGGACTTTAAACGTATTTTATTAGAGAAAACTGGCTGTCTAGTTATTAATAAAATTTCTCGCAATATGAATCAAATTGAAAATAGTAAAGAAATAGTAGATATGTTCTCAGAATCGTTGAAAGGAAGCTCTTTCCACCCTCCTATAGAATTAATGAAAAAGAACGATGATGGTGAGTTGGAGGCTTCTAAGGTGCATCATTTTGGAATGCTTGCAATTCTAGACGAACAAAAGAATATTGATGATTCATTTATGGATGATGCAAAAGTAGAAGTTACGAATACATTACCAATCAACGGTACGGTATTTAATGGGTATTTAATTAGTAAAAATGATTTTATGGGCAGTGTGTATACGTTCTATAAAACTGATGCATTACCGTCCCGTTTGTCTAAAGGTTTAGTTGAAGAATTCAATGAATTTAAAGAGAAGCAAAATCAAATTCAGTTTAAAAAGTCTCAAATTAGTACAATTGAAATGCAAGATCAAGACGATGATTTCAGTATTAATTTTGGTGATTACATCGATATGGGAACTAGTAATGAGGAACCATCAGCAGATGCTGAGAATGATGAAGAATTAGCTGCATTTATGGATCCAGACAAAATGTTTGGTACATCAAAATAAAAAAAAGAGGTCTGGGAATATCCCGGGCCTCTTTTTTATTCTGATGTCATAATAGATTTCACATACTCTATCATATTTTCGTTTAAATAATTCTCTATAAAAAGATGTTTTTTTGCTAGATCTTCCTCTTTTTTAAACCAACCAACTTTTTTCACACGCTCTTCCTCAGGCTTTTCATTCCAGAGTTTTTCAGCTTGTCTTCTTAACTCTTTACGAGCTCTATGTTCAATTATTATGTTATCAAGTCTCTCTTGTCTTTGACGTTCTTTCATAGCAATTGGATCTTCAGGTTGAGGCAATGCTTTTAATACATTTTCAAATTTCTCTTGGAATTGTATTTCGATGTTTTGTAAATGTGCTTGAACTTTTTGTTCCACCAATTTTTCAATTGTCTCAGCTGCGTCTTGAAAATCAATTTGAGATAATACTTCATTAGAGTGGTTTTCAGGAGATACTGGCCTTAGTTCGAATTGATGCGGCAAAAGTTCGATTATGGCATCTAAAGACCACTTTTCATCCCTTTTCTGTTTTATGAAAAGAGCTATATTTAAATCCAATGAATTATATAGCTTTTCATTTGTATTATTAGTTCTAAGTGTCCCGTGCAATCCCTTCTCTTCTAACGTATTGAACCAATTATAAACAGTATTATGGTGTCTACCTACTAACTTAGAAAACTCTGTTATTCGCCAGGCTTTTTCAAAAGCGTCTTCGTGTAATGAGTTCTCATCATCTACCATGGTTTGTTCTGATTGATTTTCCTGCTTAATCATAATATTACCTCCTTAACAGTATGTAATTGTGCTGATAAATGACATTAACATGAAATATGAGATTGATATGTTAAGTGTTTTTCGACGATATTAATAGGAATCCCTTCCTTATCTGATATTAACATGAAAGATGACATTAACATGTTACGTTAAAAGTGTTAACAGCACATTGACAAAGCACGGTTTATTCCCGCTAAATATTAATGTTTTGTTAACTGGGACTTAAAATGCATCAATGTTATATAGGATTAATGAGGTAACTTTGCCCCCTATATCCTTATAAATTGTTGCTATGAGATTGACATTTTTATTCACTTAATATTAATGATAAGTAAATATAACCGATTTGTAAATAAATTATGAGGATATAGCATTGAACTTTCAAAAATAATAGGTATAAATATGATAAAAAGAGTCCATATTATTAATAATTGCAGTATGAGCCTGTTTCATTCATAACACTTGAGAGTATAGAACGGATATCTGTTTGACTAATAGAGGCAGTGTCTCTTTTTAACTGATCCCAAGACTAGTAAAGCAATTTTCGATAATAACTATTATAGGTCTATATGAACGTTAAATTCTAATTAGATGACTGTATAGGATAGTTAATTTATTGGTTGTTAGTCGTTTGAAACACTATAAAGTACTATTCGCTTTGTTGATTAGCTGCAATGATTATTTTGTAAGTGTAAATCACAAAGAAAAACCTTTTACTAATAGGATCTATGCGGCCTTTATTAATTGTAAATAATATTCAATCGTTGTGAACCTGGTATATTAATAGCGCTACTAATAAGGATCTACATCAATCAATGTTTTGTTAATGTCTTGTCATTGATAGAATTAAGTATGGTTGATATAAGATTAACAATTGTGTTGCTCTAAACATTAACATGTTAATGTTTCTTGATATGTCAATCTCATTTCTAGTACGTATGCGGACCTGTTTCTGTAGAATGTCAATCTCATGTCAATACTCGCAGGAATAATATCTTTAATTGAAATATTGTTCCTTCAATTACATACCCAAGAGTGGATTTAAAACTTCTAAAGCTTATATTACAAAGTAATTTTGCTCAAATTAAGATAGTATTCTATTGATATGAATTCACTATAATGGACAGTGCTTTGCTTGATAGTCTGCATTTCTTGATAATTTTCAGCGCGGAATTTCTAGGGATTTATAAAGTGTGGTTCTTAAGTAGTGTAGATTTTCGTATTTTAATTCTCATCCTAATAAAGTTGTAGTTTTATAGATCTGTTGTTAATGTCTTGTTTTTATTAAAACCAATAATAGTTAACATAACATTGATATTTTTATTCCCTTGAGGGTTAATATGTTAATATCTGCTGATGTGTCAATACCATTCTAGGTATATGTTTAGATCCTGCTTCGCGAAATGTTAATGTCATATCGACACTCTATGAGAAGAATTTCTTTATATGAAGTACTAAATCTTCAATTATGTATTTAATGGTAAATCGGAAATCTCTAAGTTGCATGTTACAAAGTAATTCTGATATTACTTTATTAAATACACTCAGATACACTGGATGTAATTTTACTTTACAGTCTATATGTTCTATTAATCTTCCGCTCAAAATTCTCTTATCAATATATAAAGAAACATTCTTTATATATTGATAAGGAATCATTTTATTTATTGAGGGTTTTTAAATGCTGTGAATTTTTGTATTTCAATTCTCATACTAATAAATCTATGGTTTATCGATGTATTGTTAGTTTCTAGTTATCATTAATAGTAAGGGGAGTTGACATGAGGTTAACATTTTAATGCTTCCTAAGGTTAACATGTTAATGTCTGTTGATATGTCAATCTCATTTCTGGTCTGTATTTTGATTCGATTTTGCGATATGTCAATCTCGTGTTAATATCCTTTAGGGAGAATTTCTTTGTATGAAGTACTAATTCTTCGATATTTATACCGATTGTACAACTTTTTAGAGTAACAGTATCAGTATGTCCAAGATTTAGAGATTACTTACATGCATTTTAAATTTTATACATCTGAACTGTTTATACTATTTGTAGGATTTTCCGCTTTTTTGTCGAATATACTTAATGCAAGGAGGGACATTACATGATTATTAAAGACTATTTCATCAATCTTTCTATTTTTTCTTTACTTGTTAGCGCAGCAATATTTATTCAAGTGTTTACGAGTCATTCCAGGCGATATTTTGAAAAATTCTATGGGGGGATTATCGCAGTTACTTTGATGTTCTTTTCTTTTCCGTACATGGGATTTTCCTACGATCTTCGAGTTGTTCCTCTTATTCTATCTTTTATTTACTTTGGTCGCATTGCTGGTTGGATTACGTTAATTAGCATTATTATAATGCGTATTTTTTACATTGGTGGGTATTGGGAACCACCTGTGATTGCTTATTTAGGTATGGGTATCCTATTTACTACTTTTAAAATATATTTTAAAAACCTCAATCCATTTAAAAGTGCATCTTTATATTTTTCTGTTTTTGTGGGAATAAAGTGGTTAGTTGGTGTATTCTTTAATACTACATTGCTTTACACTCAAGGCTTATTATATATTGCTTTAGGACTTTTAATTGGGCTATTTCTTATGGAAGCTTACCAGAGATTATATTATTTAACACAGGACTTATCTAAAATAAATCGAAAATTAAAAAAATCGAAGCAAGAACTCACAGATACCGTACATGAGCTTCAAGGGGGGATCTTTAAATTTAAAAAAGTGGGTAAGCACTTTATACACACTTTATGTGATGGACAGTTTTATTATCAAAACGGATTTTATTCTGAACAGGTGGTAGGGAAAAGCTTACGCACTATTGATGCTTCTATTGTTCCTCCACATTTAGTTCCACAATTGATGAAGTATTATCTTCAAGCATGGGAAGGGAAAGAAATTATATTTGAATTAGCCTGGCCAAATGATAAAACTATTATTCTTATTGCGCTTAGGCCGATTAAACGAAATGGACAAGTTATTGAAGTTGTTGGTTCTACAGTCGATATAACCGAAAGGAAAAAGGTAGAATCAGAATTAAGAGCAACCAAAGAATTACTGGAATCATTTATAAAGCATAATGTAGACGCTATTACCATATCTGATCGAGAAGGACATATTTTACAAGCTAATAAAGCTTATGAAAAGATATTTGGGTGGTCATCACACGAAATCATAGGTAAGAGATTACCTTGTGTACCAGACTTCTTAATGGACGAATCGCTTAAAAATATCCAGAAAATTCTAACGGGTGAATCCGTAGTTACTCGATTAGAAACTATTAGACAACGTAACGATGGAAGCCTTCTTGATGTCAGTCTTACAGTTTCTCCTATTCTAGATGTAAGAGGAAATGTGATAGCTTTATCAGCAATATGTAGAGACATCTCTGAAAGAAAACAAGCAGAAAGAGAACGGCATCGATTACACCAACAATTAAGTGATAGTGAAATGAAGTACCGTGCACTAATCGAACAAGCAACTGACGCAGTATATGTAGTAGAGCTAAATG
Source organism: Bacillus sp. NPDC057893 (assembly GCF_042796455.1). Classification (NCBI taxonomy): domain Bacteria; kingdom Bacillati; phylum Bacillota; class Bacilli; order Caryophanales; family Bacillaceae; genus Bacillus; species Bacillus sp. NPDC057893. The sequence continues at coordinate 82,243 of NZ_JBHVNG010000010.1, forward strand.
AAGATCATGTTCCAAGTCGATTTATTGAGGTAAACCCTGTTGGGTGTAAAAGATTTGGATATAGTAGAGAAGAGCTGCTATCGTTGCCATTTCCAAATGCTGTACCACAAGATTCTCCAATGATTATAAAGCTGTTAGAAAAAATTAGAGAAGGAAAGACTTCTTTCACTTTGCAAGATGAATATGTTTTTCCAACAGGAAAAATAATAACAACTGAGTTTAGTGTCCGTGTTTTTAACTTGAATGGTAAAAAAGTTTTCCTAAGTATCTCTCGTGATATCACTGAACGGTTAAAAACAGAAGAATTACTACGAAAATCTGAAAAACTCGCTGTTGTAGGACAATTAGCGACTGCAATGGCTCATGAAATTAATAATCCATTAACCGCAATGAAAGGGTTTATGCAATTATTAAAATCAACGGAAAATGAGAATAATCAGGGTTATATAGATATAGTATCATCAGAGATTGAGCGTATAGAAAGTATTACAACTGAATTTATGGCGGTAGCTAAACCACAGGTGGTAAAGATACAACCGAATGATATTAGTGTGCTAATGGATCAAGTTTTAATGCTACTGCAACCTCAAGCAATGATGAATAACATACAAATTAGAATCGATTTTACAGCGGATATTCCATTGATTCCATGTGAAGGAAATCAATTAAAACAAGTATTTGTAAATATTTTTAAAAATGCAATTGAATCCATGCCAATGGGAGGAGAAATTTTGATTCAAATTGATAAACTTGATAATGATCAAATAAGCATTCGCTTTATCGATCAAGGATGTGGGATTCCAAAAGAACGTATACCATATCTAGGAGAACCTTTTTACAGTATTAAGGAAGAGGGGATTGGCTTAGGATTAATGGTCTGTTATAAAATTATAGAAACACATCAGGGAAAGGTATTTATTGAGAGTGAAGTAAATAAAGGAACAACAGTTGAAGTTACTCTCCCTATTTGTACAATTCAAAAGTAATACATTCTTTCACTTAAATTAACTCTTTCCGTCATTCATAAATTAAAAAATATATAGAGCTAATAAGATTTGTAGAAGAAATATAAAAAAGCCCCTTTAGAAAATCTAAAGGGGGCTTTTCGTTCACAGCTTCAATTATATAGTGCAGTAGTCTTACTTAATTGCAAACGTAGCCTATGTATATGTGAAGTAAGGGGAAAAGGGTTAGTTATTCAACTATGTTTGGCTATACATGGAATCCATAGAAGGTTATCGGATATTCTGATATATATTGATTCTTCCTAATATTTAATTTGGCAGGTAAATCATCAGATATACATTCATTAGATTGAAAAATCTTTGAGGGGAATAGTACATCTTCTATATATCATACCTTTGTAGAGAAAATAATACTTTGTCTAATATTTGTGTTGTATGGGAAATGGAAATTTTTTTGGGGGGAGATATATGGAGAGGAGAAATAAATGGCAAGGATTAAACTGTAATGTAAATCAATTTGATAGCCCATTTGATCCTAATTTGGTAGGACCTACATTACCACCGATTTCATCAATTACTGCACCACCCGGTCCAACTGGGGCGACCGGTCCGACGGGAGAAACTGGTCCAACTGGGGCGACCGGTCCGACGGGAGAAACTGGTCCAACTGGGGCGACCGGTCCGACGGGAGAAACTGGTCCAACGGGAGAAACCGGTCCGACAGGAGAAATTGGTCCAACTGGGGCGACCGGTCCGACGGGAGAAACTGGTTCAACGGGAGAAACCGGTCCGACAGGAGAAACTGGTCCAACTGGGGCGACCGGCCCAACGGGAGAAACTGGTCCAACGGGGGAAACCGGTCCGACGGGAGAAACTGGTTCAACGGGAGCGACTGGTCCGACAGGAGCTGTTTCGCCTAATAGTGCTCATATATATAATGTCCCAGGATTCTCGACAATTGTAGGGATACCACTTGACCTTAGTGATAATGGGGTTATTGTAGGTACAGACATTATGCATTCACCCGGAACTTTCCCTATAATTCTTGAAGGTGGACATACGTATTATGTAGTGTATTTCCTTACTTATGATGCGTCTGTTGGAATGGCGGGTAATTTGCAATTAAACGGTTTAGATGTACCGGGTTCTGGATATTTCCAACCAGCAGCTTTAGGTTTTACGGGTGCAAATGAATCGTCGGGAGGAGCAATTGTTACTACTCCAGTTGGGAGCCCTAGCACACTATCAATTGTGACAACAGGGGCACAAGGAGAAACAAGTGTTTTTCCAGCAGGTACCACTGCTCAACCCAATATTAGTATTCAAATTATAGAATTAATATAGCCAACTGCTCAATCACAAAATATTTAAAAGCATGTAATAGTTCTATAGAAACTCTTATAAGTAAAAGTAAGTTAATAAAACATAGATCCGTTGAGAAACTGGGTTGTTGTCGATGTGAATTATGAACAATTCCTTCTTCTGTATCAATTATCTCAAAACAGATTAAACCCTGCTAGCAATTAATGAGCAGGGTTTTCTTTGTATACCCCATATAAGACTATCAACTTTACAACGAAGAAGGATTGGAAAATAGAAAAGGAAAAAAAGGGGGATATTCCTGATATGAAGTTTCTTGATAATGGAGGAGTACTTCATGCTAGGGAAGTAGATTGTTCGCACAAAATGAAAGTGAATAAAGAAAAGCTAAAAAATATGAAGAGTTGGCAGCTAAGTATGATGTGTTTGTGAAGGTATATGTAATAGAAGAGATATAAAAAAGTGTTAACCAGATTGCAAACGAAAATGCAAACTAAACGAATACTTCTTATTAATGATAAGAGGGAAATGGTCGCTGATATGTCCTCTAAACCCTTATATATTAATGATTATTAACGTTGCATAACAATGCATAAAACGTACTACTTCACCCTTAAAAATGGATAATGCAATCAAAGAAGCTAAGAAAAGAGCAAAGGCATACTTAGATAGTTATGGATACACAGAAAGAGATTTCAAAGAACCTAATGATATTTTCGAGATACAAGAAAGTAAATAAGATAATTTTAAAAAATAGATAGTAAATAAGTCTAGATTCACTGTTGAACTACCCCCACTTTCACTTCGTTTAGAAGAGGGGGATTCCTAAGTAAAGAGTTCTATCGAACTCTAATTTATTAGGCTATCTCCACAGTCC
>NZ_JBHVNG010000011.1:0-79346 GCF_042796455.1 Bacillus sp. NPDC057893
TGGATAGATACGAAATTTATATGCTTTATTAATCATCATTCATTTCACCTCCATTTCGGTATGTTTCTATTATACAACAAACGTACATTCGATAGGTAGTGAAGTAACAGTTTATGTATGTCGAACAATTAAGATGGCTCCCTGCCATCCCTTGTCCGAAGTCAATTCATCTCCCACCTACTCTCTTCGCGTTCCTTGAGGAAGGAGTCTTCTTGGCTAAAATGATAAATCTAAGGACGGGCTTCGAGATTTGTTCGAATGCTCGTTTGAGGAGTTAGTGGAATTGTTGGAGGGAGAAGAGTGAGCTTTAAAAAGGAAATGGTAATCATTTTAGTCAGCTGGCTTTTAATCAGTGTGACTATTTTCTTACTAAAATACAAACTTGGAGTGAACTTATAATGATTCAGTTACAAACAATTACATCTGAAGAGAAGAAACAAAACTTTGATATTACGGAACTATTTGAAATGCAAAAAGAACTGGATAAACGAATTGGATATAAAGGAAATGACAAAATGGATATGTTGTTTCGTGCATTACTGGTGGAGATTAGTGAAGCATGGAATGAAACTCGAGCGTTTAAGATGTGGAGCACAGGATTTGGAGTTCCTAAGAATGGACTATTAGAAGAGTTAATTGATGGTCTCCATTTTTTCATGAACATTGTAATTGAATTAGATAAATGTACATGGAGACATGAACTTATTCCATCGTTCAGTATGCAATCAATTATGAGAAAAGATACGAGCAATGTAAATATGCTGTTCGAATGGTACATGCAAGATGTGTTGACTGCAAAAAGGGCATGGTGTCAGTACAGAGATTTAACTACAACAATGGGGCATTTGAGAAGAGCGTTTGGCATTTTCTTTCGTATTTGCTATTTGTATGGATTTACTTATGAGGAAGTTATTGATTCTTATAAGGAGAAAAATGCGGAAAACTTTGATAGGCAGGATAAAGGATATTAATCAAATTTGAATTTTATAAAAAATTGGACTAAAAGCATCGATAATAAGATGGGAAAAAGAGCATCATCACTGAAATAAAAAAGCCCTGCACACAGTGCGTATAAAAAGATACCTTAGCAATAACGACGATTAGGGGGACGTATTAGCTAAGGTATCTGTATAGGTGATGCATACTAAGTATGCAATCAGGAGCATTGTTGAATGTATTGGGTTATTCAACACGTTTAGAATAACACGAAATTTCTGTTAACTCACCCGGTAAATTTATCCTGAAAATATTCGGTAGGATTTTTAGGTCTAAAATATGTTCATAAATTATAACAAAAGCGTTATTTGTAAAAGGTCATATGTTTTTTATCCTCTTTATAGTACTCTAAGCTGTTTTGCAAAGTACCAGTGTGGAATTCAAACTTATGGCCATCCGGGTCTGTAAAGTAAAGAGATCTTTGGTCTCTCTCGTCTCTTTCTCGACCATGTAAAATATTAACTTCATTTTGAATTAATATTTCTTTTAAATGATCTAATTTTTCATTTGTTACAGTAAAAGCTATATGTGTATAAGATTGCTTAATTTCATTTCTTGGTATATCTTCTTCAATATTTAAAGCAATCCATAATCCATGTAAATCAAAATACGCTAATTTTCTACCTGTTACTAATAATTTTGCTTGAAGTATTTTTTGATAGAATTCAATAGATTTTTCCAAGTTTGAAACAGAAAAACAAATATGATTAATTCCTTGTAGCATACGAAGCTCCCCCTATAATTAAATGATTTTTAATATTTTTATATAAAGATTATATAAGTTTAAGAGCGATTTATAAAGAATTACTACAAAATAGTTATTTGAATAGAAAATGACAGCTGAAATATTAAGATCGTATCAGCTGTCACTAAAATAGATATTAATTTTTATTATTAGGTTTTTTAGTTGGTATTTTTGCTTTTATTTCTAGAGGAAATTGTACCAAAGATTGCCCCGGACATTGCTCCGATTAAAGTCATAAAAATTGCACTCCATGCTGCAAATGACATAACTACACCTCCTAATAATAAATTATTGTAACTATCTAAAGCTATTGTTTCTTAGCCTTTTTAATAGAAATGATGATTGCAACAACTATTAAGAAAATAAGAGGAGACCAAGAAAAGAAAGACATTTAGTATTCTCCTTTCGATATTAATTTTAAATATTTTTATAAACCAATTATTACATGTTTGTAAATCTGACATACAGAATATGTAATATTGCATATCGAAACTTAAGAAAATAATCTGAGCTAGATAAATGTACATGGAGACATGAACTCATTCCATCGTTCAGTATGCAATCAATTATGAAGAAAGATACAAGCAATGCAAATATGCTGTTTGAATGGTATATGCAGGATGTATTGACTGCAAAAAGGGCATGGTGTAAGTACAGAGATTTAACTACAACGATGGGACATTTGAGAAGAGCATTTGGCATTTTCTTTCGTATTTGCTATTTGTACGGGTTTACTTATGAGGATGTTGTTGATTCATATAAGGAGAAGAATGCAGAAAACTTTGAGAGACAGGATAATGGATATTAATCAAATTTGAATTTTGTAGAAAATCGGAGGGGAACGGAAATAAAAGCCCCAGCTTAAAATGCTAGGACTTAGGGAAGTAAAGTTGTTGCAATTGTCGATTCCATAATAATGACTGCTAGGAACTTTAATAGTATAACTAATTATTAATTATAAGTATATATAAATTTTTAAAGATTAAACAAAATAGTTATTTGGGATAGATTAGTAGCTGAAATGCTAGATATCTAGCATTTCAGCGGGATGTTTATCCATTTTTATTATGGGAGTTTTTCAACTTGCTATTAGAAGAAATAACTCCGCAAAATATAGCAATAAAAATTGCAGCCCAAGTTCCCATGGACATAGAGATCCCTCCTAGTAATAAAATGAACTACTTCTATATTTTAACATTATTAAATGTCCTATTGTTAATAAATTGAAATATTACACAAGTGAGATGTTATAAAACTAAACAAAATCCTTATTTAAAACAAGAAGCCCTAGAGTTAGGGCTCTAGGGCTTCTTGTTTTGGTATATCTCACACGGTTTTATAAAAAGGATCGAACGTATTGAAGATAACATGTGAATGTTTCATAAATGTATCGAAAAAGTGAACAAAATTGCTATTGCAGAAGTAGCAGAAATGAAGTTTCTAATAGTTAAGTACGTAAAAGGTGTTATTTCCAGTGGATAAAATGCGCGTGGGGCACCTAATCATTATTTTATCGGAGGAAAAGAATATGTTATGAACTTGGTTGAATGAAAAAATGAAAATTTTACTTTAAGCGAAGTTAATGAAATATATTTTGGGGGTTATATCAATGATTGTTATCTCGATGGACACTTTAACTTTATAAAAGTCCTAGAAGAAAAACACAACTATGAGGAATAGCAAGCTATAAAAGTGAACAAAATCGTTATTTAAATAAAAGAAACCCCGATTGTCTGCGGGGCTTCTAAGGGTAATCGTCAAGTAATGACGTACTCGACTAAATAACCATATCATGAATTTTTTGGTAAAAACACTGGTAAATGTGTCCAAATATATGTGGCATCATTTCGAACAAAAACGCTATTTTAGTAGAAAACATTTAAAAAGAAGGACCCACATTGAGGGGGTGGGTCCTTTTAATAAAGCTAAGCATATTATAGAGATTACGTATATATTACCAAAAATGGAATCTGATTTATATATGTTAGATATTGAGAAAAAATCACTTTGTACAACAAAGTAGCCAGCTTAATCAGCTAACCACTTGTTGTACAAAAGAAAATTAGGCCCTACAAGCAATGTTTCATAATCTGTAACTTAAGGTTACCGTTTTAGTATAAACGGGCTTGAAAATATTATTCAGAATGAAGAAGCTCAATAAAAATTTCATTTTGTAGAAATAAAAACCCTAGTTTCCTAGGGTAATGGTATAACAGCTCAATATATTTTATTCTTTTATATTTCAACGTAATATTACGTTGAAAACATCAGGTGAATGTAACCAATTGTAGAAAAAGAGCAGCTAGCAAAAGCTAACTGCTCAGTCTTGAAGAAGATTTAAATGGTTACAGTACATTAAAGATGGATTATCTATAGTATGGACGGGATATTGAGTTTTATTCAGGGGGGAGAAGGAAGTGAATAAATTTAAGCTGTCCCAACTTGATTTTGGTCTGCAACATCAGCATCAAATGTGTTTGTTGCACTAACACCGCTAAAAGTATTGAAAACAAAACCAACATTTGATGCCCCTGAACCATTATAAGATTTTGTATTCTCTTTTGGAGAAACATTATAAAAATCGCCTAAGTTGAAAGAACCAGCACTATTTTGTACGACAAGGTTTGCTACAACTGTTGGCATAGTATTCACCTGCTTTCCTAGAAAGTATTTAAATTAGCATATGGTGTATCCGTCTAGAGGTTCATTTGGATCTAAGAATTCGAAGTTATGGCTTATGAAGATTTTAATAAAATAAACCTTTTAAAGAAATGGAGATTAATAAATGGGGAAAAGTCAAAGAGATAAAGGAATGAGACGGGAGAGGGAATTTGCTAGTTTGATAGGTGGTGCTCGTGTACCGCTTTCTGGTGCAATGGACGGGTAATCAAATGATGTGAAGGGTTTTAAGGTCTTGAATGGGATGTAAAAGCGAGGAAAGAAGGATTCAAGACATTCATTAAACAAGGGATTTGTATCATTTCTGCTTTTTGTTTTCAACGACTTTAACTTTTGTTGCATTTTCCATCGTCTTGAGGATCTATCATTCATTTTTATCATTCCTTCTACAATTAATTAGGAAGCAGTATAGCATATAAGGTCAGTCCTTATAAAAATGAATTTTTTAAATATAAATTAAACAAAAGCGTTATTTGAATAGAAAACGACAGCTGGAAGGTTAAATGCTTATCAGCTGTCGGTGAGGTGATTATTAAATTTTATTATTAAGTTTTTAATTTGGATTGTTGCTCTTATTTCGAGAAGAGATTGTGCCAAAAATTACTCCGGATATTGCGCCAATTAAAGTCATGAAAATTGCACTCCAAGCTGCAAATGACATAATTACACCTCCTAATAATAAATTGTTGTAACTATATAAAGTTATTGTTTCTTAGCCTTTTTAATAGAAACGATGATTGCAACAACTATTAAGAAAATAAGAGGAGACCAAGCAAAGAAAGACATTTAGTATTCTCCTTTCAATATTAACTTTAAATATTTTATAAACCAATTATCACATGTTTGTAAATCTAATATACAGAATATGTAATATTGCATATCGAATTTTAGAAGAGTAAACAAAAAGGGGTTCTGGTGCGAAAACTTCAAGATAATTGCAGGTAATCTCTAAATCTTGGACATACTGATACTAATACTCTAAAAAAGGTGCGTGATCAGTATGGAAAAGCGAAATTTATTCAAGTGGAAGCATTATCATCATGATATTATTTTGCAAACAGTAAGATGGTACCTACGGTACAACTTGAGCTTTCGTGATTTGGTGGAAATGATGGAGGAACGGGATTTATCCGTTGCTCATACAACGATTATGCGTTGGGTTCATCAGTATGGTCCTGAATTAGACAAAAGAATCCGTCGTCATCTCAAGCAAACCAATGACTCTTGGAGAGTCGATGAAACATATATCAAAGTGAAAAGTCAATGGATGTACCTGTATCGTGCTGTCGATTCGAAAGGAAATACCATCGATTTTTACCTAAGCAAAGCAAGAAACCACAAGGCTGCAAAGCGATTCTTCAAGAAAGCTTTGCAGTCTTTTCATATTTCTGAGCCTCGTGTCGTGACAGTAGATAAGAATCCAGCTTATCCTATAGCAGTTGAAGAATTGAGAAGAGAAAAAAAGATGCCATTAGGCATCCAACTAAGGCAAGTGAAATATCTCAATAACATAGTGGAACAAGATCATCGGTTTATTAAAAAGCGAGTTCGTTCGATGTTAGGATTGAAATCCTTTCGCACAGCTACATCCATTCTTTCTGGAATAGAAGCTATGCATATGGTGAAAAAAGGGCAACTTGTTTTATTGGACAAGTCTGTCCAATAAAACAAGTGAAGTTCATCCATCAACTATTTGGAATTGCTGCTTAAGACTAGATTTCACTAGGAAACTTTTCGCATCTTTATATCTTTCCTAAGTATTTGCACCAGAACCAATAAAAAGGGGGAGAAGTCATGTTAGGAAAATTAGGTGAATTAATAATGTATTAACAGAAATGAACGGTCAATACAGTGATATGTTAATGGATATAGGCATATATAAGATGTCTAATGAAAAAGAAGAGCTGTTATTAGATAGTAAGAATGAAACGGCAATTCTTTTACTAGAAGGGAAAATACGTTTAGAGTGGGAAGGAAATGTAGAAGTTATTCAAAGACAGTCTGTTTTTGAAGAAAATCCTTGGTGTTTACATGTGGCGAAAAATGTAAAGGTTATAATTACTGCTCTTTTAGACAGTGAAGTGCTTGTTCAAAAAACGGATAATGACGAAGAATTTGCATCCAAGTTGTATACTCCAAATGAGTGTCAAAGTGTTGTAGCTGGAGAAGGAGTATGGGAGGGGACAGCGTAGCGCGTTATTCGCACGATTTTTGACTATAACAATGCAGCATATTCTAATATGGTAGTAGGAGAAGTTATTTCTTATCCAGGACGATGGTCCAGTTATCCACCGCATCACCATGATCAGCCAGAGGTATATTATTATCGCTTTAACAAGCCACAGGGATTTGGATGTGCAATGGTTGGTGAGGATGCTTATCGCGTTGTACATAATAGCTTTATTACAATTCCGGGTGAGCTAGATCACCCACAAGCAACGGCGCCTGGATATGCAATGTATTTTTGTTGGATGATTCGACATCTTGAGAATAACCCATGGAATGATCGTATCATGGAGGAAGACCACAAGTGGTTATTAGAACCAAACGCGAAAATTTGGCCAGAAAAAGAATAGATGAAATTAAGGGTTTTGGTGCAAAAACGATGTTACTTGCAATTGTTTTTGCCCAGAACCACCAACTTTTTTGTGAATTTAGGCAGGTTCTTATGTGAGGTAGCATAAGAGCCTATTTGCATGTTCTACCTTTTTTTATGTACAATAAGGATAAGAGATAATATAGACAGGGAGAGGAAACCCATGTCCACTAAATTAGTAAATTTACGCATTGATTTTGCTTTTAAACAGTTATTTGGGACGAAAGGAAATGAGGAAATTTTAACAGGTTTCTTAAATGCAATTCTAGAGGAATCTTTAAAGGCACCAATTACATCGCTACAAATAGATGATCCGCATCTCCATAAATCTTATGAAGATGATAAGTTATCGATTTTAGACCTTTTAGCAACACTAGATAATGGGACACAAGTAAATATAGAAATTCAGCTTCGAAATACACATGATATGGTGAAGCGATCTTTATATTATTGGAGTAAACTTTATACATCCCAAATGCAGGAAGGGATGCCATATCGCTCACTTCGAAAAACAATTACCATTAACTTACTAGACTTTATTTTGTTTTCTCAGGATGATGCATTTCATACCATCGGACAATTATGGAATACAAAAATGCAGAAACTATTAAGTGACGACATTGAAATCCATTTTGTAGAGATACCGAAATTGGTAAAACAATGGCGTGAAGAAAAAGTAAACCCGTGGGAAAATACATTTGTTCGTTGGATGTTATTATTACCGGCACATGAAGATGAACATTTAACTCAAATATTGGAGGAGATTGCAATGAATCAAGATCCAATTTTACAAAAGGCAATGAATAAATGGGAAAATATGAGCCATGATTCTTCTTTCCGAACAGCATATGAAGCTCGAGAGAAATTACTTCTAGATGAACAAGCTAAGCTAGCACATGCAGAACAAGAGGGTATGGAAAAAGGCATTGAGCAAGGTAAGATGCAAATGATTCGAGGGATGCATGAAATTGGTGTACCGCTTGAAACTATTGCAAAAGCAAGTAAGTTAAGTGTGGAGAAAATAGAACGTATTTTGAAATTAAAGTAAAAATATATAAACATACAGAACTTATGTTAAATCCAAATTTGTATTCTATTCATGAGCAAACATATAGAAGAAAGTAGACGCTCATTATCGTAGTACGTCTAATCGAAAAGCATTGCTTAAGATTTTGGCAGTGCTTTTTCCAAATTCGCAGGATTTCAAAGTATTCGTTATGCTTCACGTAAGATAAAAGGAATCGGAACCGTTCATGCTCTATATAAACAAAGGCGAAGACATCAAACAGACTCCGCCTTTTCAGTGTATTATGAATTGCAACAATTACTAGAAGTTTCTTATCTTTTCTATTCAAATGTTCCCTTCACTATCGGAACTTTATTTTCTACCATAAACTTGCCTTTTGCAATGACGCTGTGAATATCCAACGTTTCTTTTTCCAACAATACGATGTCAGCATCCTTCCCGGTTTGGATACAGCCCTTACTTGAAAGCTTCAGCAATTGTGCGGGATTCGTAGTAATGACTTCCAGTGCCGTTTCTAACGGAATACCTTCCACTAAAACAGATTCTCGTACTTCGTGAAATAGCGAAGATACTTTTCCGACTTGAAGGCCTGCATACTCCCCTTTGTTGTCAAAGAAGGGGAGGCTGGCCTGTCCATCTGAGGAGAAGGTAATATGTCCGACTGGGACCCCATCTTCAAGCATAATACGTAATGCCTCACTGCATTTCACTTCTCCGTCCTCCAAAAATTGAGGAGTAGTACTTGTGGTAAAGTCTATGTAACCGCCTCGTTTTGCGTAATCAATACCCGCTCTGAATAATTCTTCGTTTCGGTTTATATGTGTTGGATGGAAGTGTCGAATCGGAATGTTGGTTTTATCAGCAATTTCATGCAACAATGAAAGTTTTCCCTCTCCGTCCCCTACATGAACTTCTAATATGCCAGCTTTTCCTGACAGAATACCGCCATTGCGTGCGGCAGTGGCGACTTTAACTATTTCCTCAAATGTAGGTTCTGATGATCTATGGTCGGAAATAGCAATCTCTCCAACACCGATAATTTTGTCAATTAAAATAATATCATCTTCGATTTTTCCCGTCAGCGTTTTTACAGGCACTTGATAGGAGCCTGTGTGAATGAAACAAGAAACTCCCTCTTCTTCAAGTGCCCGCGCTTTGGCAAGCAGACTTTCCATTTTACGTGTTGTCCCATCAGTACCGAGTAAACCGACTAGTGTTGTAATACCTGCAGTTGTAATATCAGTGAGCATCAGCTCAGGTGTGCGGGTTTTGAATCCGCCTTCTCCGCCTCCGCCTGGATATTTTAGAAAGTGAAGGATTTGTCGTAAAAGGCAGAGGGCGGGCCGGTACAAAGATCACTGATGCCGGAATAGAGTATTTGTATTTTCTTAAGTCAAAGTCTGCTGTGTATTGCTAAAGAAATCATTCCTATATTTTGATTGTGAAAGGAAAAGATATAATTAGCCATTACTAAAAGGGATAATACTAACATATAAATTTTTTTATAGTCGTATTACAAAAAAGCGCTATTCTTTCTGGAGAATCAAAGGAAAGGATGGCGTTTTTTTAGGTATTGGGCCATGAAAGATGGTTGATATTAAGCCATCTTTTATTTTTTATTATGAAAATGAAATTTGAAATCATAATTTTCAATCCATATTTAGCTGTAGAGACAAATGAATTTCACGTATCGTATTTTATATTAATAAGAAAAATTCAGTAATACTGGGATTTTAAGTGATTCAATTATCTTTATTCCCCATAATAATAACGATTTTGTGTATATAAGGGGCGTAAAACATTTAAAGTAGAGAGACATGTATGATGAGCCCTATATTATAATTATATGTGTTATGAAATCTATATCTAAAAAGGAGTGATTTTTAATATGTACAAGCTTAAAACAAAAGAAACTAACAATAGTGTAATTGAATTTATTGAAAGTGTTGAAAATCTTAAAAAACGAGAAAACGCGTATCAATTATTAGATATATTTACTGAAACAACAGGCTATACAGCAAAAATGTGGGGACCAAGCATTATCGGCTTTGGTACATACCATTATAAATATGCATCTGGTCATGAAGGAGATGCTCCATTAGTAGGCTTTTCCCCAAGAAAAGCTAAAATTAGTCTATATTTTGCAGCTGGTGATCCTAAGCGAGAGGAACTATTAAAAAGCTTTGGAAAATACACCTCTGGAAAATCGTGTGTTTATATTAATAAAATAGCAGACATTGATAGTAATGTTCTAAAAGCACTAATCAAACAATCTGTAAGTTTTTTGAAGGAAACGTATCGAAATCATTAATGAAATTTATTATTTTCCTAAAATGACCCTTCATACTCAGAATCGTTTACGTATTCCTTTTAGGCTCAGGTATCAATGTAAAAAGACGATAAAAATATTATGTTGACAAGATAAGGTATCACAAACTTTTAACGAATTATCCTTCCTCAAGAGTGTGAAGGGCAATGGCCCAACGGTGGAGGGGAGATGAATTTCGGTTTGGCATAGCCAAAAAATATTTGATTTTGCGTATATTTGTGCGCATTTAGTATAGCAAAGATTTTTCAAGAATTTTGTGGATTTCATAGAAAACAAGCGGAATATCTAGTAAAATATTATGTATTGTTTTATACATTTCAAAAGTTATTTTGATGATATTTTTGTAAGTGTATGAGTGGAAGTATCATCATGTATAGTATGGTTGAAATGGCAAAAGAGAACTATTTCAGTTCCTATCATTCTCTTTGATAATTGTTTGAAATACTTTTAAATATTGATATATCTAGGAGAATTCAGAGATTTCGATTGATTATATGCAATGAAAAATGAAGGTGTTATTTTTAGGTTTCTAACTATTAGGATTCACATTAAAAGAAGTGCAAGGAGGAAGGTATATCTACTAAAATAGCGAGATATACCAAATTAAACATGAGTATTAGATTTAGTAAAAAAGTAGTAGTATTAACAGCCGGACTAACCGTATTATCCTCACCGATGGTATCGATTGCAGAAGAACAACAATCAGTAAATAACCATCAATCCATAAGTGTTCAAGAACAAGCTGGAACAGCCCCACTTCAAGTATTAGACGAACAAGCTTTAAAAAGTATTGAAGAGAGTTTTGAAGGAGTAGACGGACGTGGTGAAGGTACTGTCGATAATAAGAAAGTGGACAGTCTTCAAAGTTCAGAAGGTATTTATGAAGAAACGGGTACATTAACGATCCCTAACAATTCAAATAGAACAAAACGTAGTCTTTCTTTCTCAGCACCTAAAGTTTCTAGTACTATAAATGGTGTTCCATTTACTGAATGGATTGTTCCAGAAGGAAACGATAATATTCGCCCTCAAAACCATATGATTCCAAAGTATATTACAATTCATGAAACTGATAATAAAAGTGTAGGAGCAGGGGCTAAAAACCACGCTCAATATTTATATAACCAAGCAGTAGGAAACACAGACCGGGCTGCATCATGGCACTTTACAGTAGATGATAAAGAGATTTATCAACACTTACCATTAAACGAGAACGGATGGCACGCAGGAGACGGTGATGGTTCAGGTAATAGAGAATCTATTGCAATTGAAATCGCAGTTAACAGCGATGGTGACTACAATAAGGCAGTGGATAACGCCAAGAAACTTGCGGCTTATTTAATGAAAGAAACAGGTGTACCATTAAATAATGTTGTAAAACACCAAAAATGGAGTGGTAAAAACTGTCCTGCTATTATGATTAATAGTGGGCAATGGGTTCCATTCGTAAATGGCGTTGAAGGATATTATAATAAATTTTATCAACCAACAGACGATATAACAGGAGGTTGGTATGAGTCAGCTATTCGTGATTTGAATAGAAGAGGTATTATGGTAGGAGAAGGAAACGGTATTTTTGCACCTAATAGATCCGTAACAAGAGCTGAGTTTGCTCAATTAATCTCTAAGTCTCTAAGTCTTCCAGCTGGAGAAGCAACGTTTAAAGACTTAAATGATGCAAATCCAACTTTACGAGATGGTATTAAGCGTACTGCAAGTGTGGGCATCATTTCTGGTAGAGGAGACGGTTATTTTGACCCTAACACACCTATTACAAGGGAAGAAGCAGCAATTATTGTAAATAGAGCTTTACAGTATAAAGGAATAAATGGACCATTGGCAAACTTACCATTTGCAGATAAAGATCAAATTATCTATAAAGAAGCTGTTCAAAGATTATACGGCTTAGGTATTGTAAAAGGTATGGGGGATAATCTGTATGTCCCTAAAGGAACAACAACTCGTGGTGAAACAGCAGCATTCATTTTAAACATGCTTCAAGTAATTGAAACTGGTAGTGTTCAAAAAGGAATTGGTACGGCTGAAATTAATGGCATTGGGGTAAATGTTCGAAGCGGGGCAGGAGCTGGCTACCTTGTTGTTAGAAAAGCAAGCAAAGGTGAAAAAGTTACAGTATACGAAGAAAAGAATGGTTGGTCAAGAATTGGTACAGATGAGTGGATTTATAATGAACCTAGTTACATCGTCTATAAGAAGGATGGAAATTAAATCATACACCCGGCATTTCTTTTATTCTCAGGCAATGGAGAGCATTTTCCCCATTGCCTGTTTTTGTGTTTCAGCCTTTTTAATGGTTATATAGAGATTTGAAATGAAGTTGCATACATGTATTCAGTGGTTCTGGTGCAAAGATTGTATTTATTTGAAAGAGGTATATAGATTCCTAATGGAATCTATTCTTATGCAGACATTCCGAATAGTTGATGAATAAACTTCACTTCATTTTGGACAGACTTGTCCCGTAAAATAAGTTGGCCTTTTTTAATGATATGCATCGCTTCTATTCCTGAAAGAATAGATTTAGCTGTACGAAAAGAGTTCAATCCTAGCATTGAACGAACTCTCTTTTTAATAAAACGATGATCTTGCTCTACAATGTTATTAAGGTATTTTACCTGCCTACAGGCATCTTTTTCTCTGTCTTCAACTCTTCAATCGCTATAGGATAGACCGGGTTTTTGTCCACTGTAATCACACGGGGCTTTGAAACATGAAAAGACTGCAAAGCTTTCTTGAAAAAACGCTTTGCAGCCCTATGATCTCTTGTTTTGCTTAAATCAAAATCAATTGTATATCCTTTTGAATCAACAGCACGATATAGGTACATCCATTGACCTTTGACTTTCACATACGTCTCATCGACTCGCCAAGAATCATTGGTTGACTTAAGATGACGTCGTACTCGCTTATCTAATTCGGGACCATATTGATGAACCCATCGCATGATAGTTGTATGAGCCAGGGATAGCCCGCGTTCTTCCATCATTTCGACTAAATCACGAAAACTGAGGTTGTACCGTAGGTACCATCTCACGGTTAATAAAATAATATCCGATTGATAATGTTTCCACTTGAATAGATTTTGCTTTTCCATACCAATCACATCCTTTTTTAGAGTAATAGTATCAGTATGTCCAAGTCTGAAAGACTTTTTTTAGATATTTTGAAGTTTTTGCACCAGAACGATTTAAGGTATCTATTTTAGATAATAATATGTCACTTGTCTTTTCCATTTCGAATCTCCTTCAAAAATTAATTATAGCCACACTTATATTATAGCAAGGCTCTACATGCTTCCCTATAGATACGACAATTTTTAGGGAAGCTTGACGAAGAACTAATGGAATCTTAGAACAGGTGCAAACAAATAGATACATAAACAATTTTAGTTATATAAAAATTATACAACTAAAAGAAATATTATTGAAGTATTGTTACTGTGCCTGAAAGTTCAAAGTATTTTCCAATAAATAAAGGAGATTCTAAAATAAAAATCCCAATTTCTCTGCATTAAAATTGAGAAATTGGAATTTAATTATTCAACAATAGTGCCTGATTGTTGAGGATTTTTATTTAAAACAGATAACTTATTAATAAACCTGCTGATAACAAGAAGCCAAAAACTGTATTTGTCATCGCTGTTGATTTCATTGCTATGCGCATATATTGAGGATCCTTTACTCCTTTTTGAAAACCTTGAATTGCAGAGAATGGCATTTTAAAACCTAAGAACATAATTAATGTCCAAGGGCTTACATATCCCATCAAAACAATCACTGCAATCCATCCATAGGAAATTAAAAAGACGACAGCTAGTGCTATCCCGACTATAGATAATAAGAACTTATGAGTTGGCGAAATGATACCAGCATACTTACCAATCTTGCTAAACGATCAAAATAAATATGAGTATGCATGTATAATTTCTAATGGCAAATTAGTTGGGTACACATATAAAAAAAACCTGAGTGTTAAGTGGGTATAATTCTGTCAATCTACACACTCACAAAAAACAGATCAAATATCATTTTGAATTTGATCTGTTTTTTATTTACATAAGATGTCTTCTGTTAACAAAAGATAAATAACTTGAAAATTTTAATTCTTTTTACAAATAACTCACAAAATTAACATATTTTAAATTTATTGTTATATATGTTGATTATTTTATATGGATAGTTTTTTTATAATTATTACATCACAGGAGGTTTTTCAATGGATATGGATACTTACTATTGGGAAATGGTAAAAAAGAACATTGGTGTCTATTCAAAAGCAGAACAAGAATGTCTTAGGAATAAAAGAGTAATTATCATTGGATTAGGGGGAGTAGGAGGTTATGAAGCCATCCTTTTTTCTAGAATGGGGGTTGGACATATTACAGGAATCGATCCAGATGAATTTGAAATATCTAATATAAACAGACAAATGTTAGCGCTTTCTAGTGTGGTAGGAAAACCAAAAGCAAAAGTTGCTGAACAAGTTGTAAAAGATATTTATCCTTATATCTCAACAAACTTTATACAAACAAAAGTAGATGAAGACAACGTGGTGGAATTAATGAAGGGTCATGATATTGTGGTAGAAGCAGTGGATGATATGCCTTCTAGGGTCATTATACATAGAACAGCTAGAGAATTAGGGATACCGAGTGTAGGTATGTCAGGGAGTCCTCCTACAAGAGGATTTGTTTCTACATTCTTTCCAACTGGGATTCCATATGAAGAGGCCTTGAATGTTTCTGTTGTAGGATCCATATTAACAGATTCAAAGTTAAGGCAGCAAATTGCTGATATTAAGAAAAAAAGAGCATGGTATTCGGTTGATAAGGGAGCGCCTGAAGAGTGGGCGAAAGATTTTTGTGAGGGAAAAGTAGGCTGGATTATTACTCCTATGCGAGCACATCTTTTATCGTTATTTAGCTTTCATGAAGCGATACAAGTGTTAACTGGTCGTGAACCTTTGGCTAGAGCACCAAAGGGCATTGTTATAGATGTAAATAGTCTCACTCCTGTTCAGATAAAAGACGCACCAGAAAATGGTTGGGATTATGCAACATTATAAGGGGGAAGCAAAATTGTTCACTGAAAATTTAAATACACAAAATATATATGAAGAAAGCTTTACACGAAATATTGGTGTAATTTCAATAGAAGAACAGAAAAAATTAAAGAATGCTCGTGTTACTGTAGTTGGTGCTGGGGGAGTAGGGGGGATTACGCTTATCCAGTTGGCACGAATGGGGATAGGGGATCTTCATGTGATTGATCAAGATGTTTTTGAAGCAAGTAATATTAATCGACAAATGCTTAGTTCTATAAGTAAGTTAGGGAAGCCAAAGGCACTTGTGGCTCTAGAAACCTTAAAAGACATTAATCCCCTACTACAGGTAAAAATAACACAAGAGTTTGTTACAGAAGATAACGCAAAAGATCTGTTAGCAAATACAGATATTATTATAGATGCAACTGATAATTTGGTAGCAAGGGTTATTATTCACCGTATGGCTCAAACTTTAGAGATTCCTTCTATTTGGATTGCTGTTACACCACCCTTTAGAGGTGGAGTCATGTCATTAACCCCTGAATCTGTACCTTATGAAATTGCGTTAGGATATCCATCTTATCAGCAAGAACTAACGCTTGAGATGCAAAACAAAATTCATGGTTTAAAAGATGGACGTGCTCTGTATTCTATTAAACATGGTGCAGATGAACAGTGGGCGAATAGCTATATAAATAAAGAGCAACCATGGGCTGTACTATCTCCTGTTGCAAACATTATAGGGATTCTAGCAAGCTTTGAAGCATTTAAGTTTATTGTAAATCGAGAAGATTTACAACCTATTATCAGTCCAAACCTTATACAGATTAACCTTTCACATCCAAATATGGTACAGGTATGTGAACCTGAAAACGACAGTTGGGATTATACAACTTTATAGAAGAGGTAAAATATATGGTTTCTTTTCTATTGTTAGGAATTATTTTTATACTTGCTTTGATTGTTAAAGATTATGCACTAGCTATTGCAGCAAGTTTATTAGGTGTTTTATTTGCTATGGGACAAAAAGCTATCTTGCATGCTATTCAGCAATATGCTTTTCCAATTGGTATTTTCTTTCTCATGTTATTTCTTTTAGTTCCCATTACATCAGGGAAGATTTTGAGCGATAACATAATGAAGTTAATTACTTCTCCAATTGGGTGGGGATCGATTTTAGCGGGGTTTATAGTGTCGTTTATAGGAGAAAAAGGAGTAGGGGTACTACCGATGAATCCAACTATATTATTGGGTGTTTTAATAGGTACTTTGATGGCTGTATTGTTTACAAAGGGGTTACCGGCGGGGTTAATTATTGCAGCTGGAATAATAGCCATCATTTCTATGAAATGAAAGGGATTTTAAAAATGAAAAAGAATTGGAAATCTATAAGTTTAATGGGTATTTTTTTCGTTCTATTACTGTCTAGCTGTTCAAATCATCAAGAAGTTTCAAAGGGGACAAAAACTTCTAAAATAATAAAAGAAGAATATAAAATTCCACTAGAAGACGAAACATTATTTTTACTTCATAAAAGTGTAAATACAAAAAAGCAATATACATCAGACGAAATCATTTTGTTTTTAGAACCATTTAGTGTTCCTACTGCAGCAGCTTTTGATGTATCAAAATATTCATGGATGGATGAGTATGCAAAAAAAGGATATGATACGTGGGCAATGGATTTTAGAGGATTTGGGCAATCTTCAAAGCCAAAAGAAATGTCAGAAGCGCCTAACTTAAATAAACCAGTCGTTCATTTAGATGATGCAACAAAAGATTTAGAAACGGTTGTGAATTGGATTAAAAGTAAAAGGAATGTAAAAAAAATTCATCTTGTTGGCTGGTCATACGGGGGAGTGGTAGCTGGAAATTATGCAATATCACATTTTGATGATGTTAATACACTTGTTTTATATGGGTACATGCATGGGTTTACGCTTCCAATGATGACAGAGCCCTTTGACAATCCGTTACAGCAGGGGGAATTCAATCCTCATGCCCCCTCTTATCAAACTGTAGACTTTGATAAAGGAATGCATCACTGGCATATGATGATGGGCGAGAAAAAAATTGTCACAAATGAAGCTATGGATTCTGTAAAAGACGTATTTCTTCACTCAGATCCAATTAGCGAGAAAAATAATGGCATCATTCGTCGACCGATGGGGCCTCTAGAAGATTTATATTCTATTTGGAATAACCGTCCTTTATATGATGCATCTCAGATTACTGCTCCTGTGCTGGTTATTTATGGAGAAGATGATTTATTTGCCGATAGAGATATGCTATCGAAATTAACTGGGACTAAGCAAAAAAAGGAAGTTGTGATTCCTAATGCAACACACTGGGCAGTATATGAAAAAAATCATGATGTTCTATTTAAAGAAGTATTGAATTTTATAGAAATGAAAGAAGGAAAAAAGGGATGAACAGAGATATAACAATCTTAGATGCTACTTTGCGAGAAGGGGAACAACAATGTGGTGTTCGTTTTTCAAAGAAAGATAAAATAACGCTGGTTCATATGCTTGAGGATTTTGGAATCCGGTTAATTGAAGTTGGACATCCTGGAATTTCTCATGAAGAAGAAGCGGTTTGCCGAGAAGTTGCGGCCGCTGCAAAACAAGCTGATATTTTAATGCATGCTCGAGCGAAAAAAGAAGAAGTTCATGCTGCATATCGAGCAGGAGCTGATTGGGTAGGGATTTGGGCATCTATTAATCCGATTTCTTTACAAACCAAGTATACAAATCGATCAAAAGATTATGTGATGAATCAAGTGAAACAAGCGATTGAAGAAGCTCGTTACTTAGGAATGAAAATCCGATTCACAATTGAAGATGCTTCCAGAACTACTTGGGAAGATATTTCTTACCTTGGAAAAATCGCATATCAAGCTGGAGCAAATCGAATTAGTTTAGCTGATACGGTGGGAATTTGGGAACCTAATGAGTGTGCAACCATAGTCAAGAAAGCGGTTGAAACATTCCCCTGTGAAATTGAAGTACACCTACATAATGATTTAGGACTAGCACTAGCGAATGCTCTTGCAGCTATTGATGCTGGTGCTTCTGTCATTGATGCAACTTTATGTGGGATTGGTGAACGGGCTGGAATTGTTGATTTACTAAATTTATCTGTTCTGTTATCACAAAAATATAATCAACACTTTCAATTGAAAATGATTCCAGAATTAACACAATCTCTTCAATTGGCTACAGGTTGTAAAGTCGATCATTGGAGACCTATTATTGGAAAAAATATTTTTACACATACAGCACCTTATCACGTAAAAGCCGTGAATTATAATGTTTTAGCATATGAAGGAGTTCAACCTGAAATGATAGGAAGAGTGAGGAAGATACAACAAAAACGGGTAGAACGAAAAGGCCCTCGCCTTTCAAAGAATTTACGCGTCAGTAAACCATTTGTAAAAGGGGCATCTGAACTTTTGTATCATAGGGATGGGCCAGGAGAACGATGGGTGCAGATGGATTATAGAACAGATGAGCGTGCTTCATTCTATGTAATACAACGTATATTCTGTAATCAGCATATGGACGAAAACTTGGAAGGTCATGTGGATTATCATGCACATCATTGTGATAGTGCTTTTGTGTTTTGGGGTAATAACATAGATGGTACAGGGCTTATATGTAAAGTGGAAATCGAGGGAGACGTGCAAACCGTTGAGAGCCCTGCATCTGTTTTTATTCCATCAGGTTTCAAACATAAATACAAGTACCTTTCAGGTGTAGGAACATACACAAACATTGTACTAGCCCCTAATTACAATTCAAGCTTGTTAGGGTAGCGCCACATCACAATCTAGCTAGGAAAAGCAAATACCCCGAAACAAGAAAATTGGCATCTCCAGGAAAAAGCTTAACTTTTTGTTTTAGGGTGTTATACAATTCTTAAGTTGAACAATTTAAGCAGCGTAGAAAGGTTTAATTTCTACGCTGCTTCTAATTGATAATAAATTTAATATTTTTCTAAATTTATTATATAAGATTTTATAGCTTGCAATAAGAATTCTTCCTGCCCCATACCAGCATCCGCGGCCATTTGAACTACTTTTTGCTTAAATTCATGATCTGCATGAAAAGTTAATGGCTCTATATTACTTTTAAAGTAAATTCTTTCTACATGTGGAAGTATCGTGCCGGATTTCATATGAGAATGTAAGTATTTAATCTCTTCTTGAAATTGCAAAGGCTCTACTTGTAATACGAAAGGTTTAATCTCTAATCGGATAGTATCTGATGAAATATTCAATCGCATATTTGTGACACCAAGCTCTTTATAAAATAAGTTTATTAGATTATAAGTGATGGAATTAAATAGTTGGGGTTTTTTAAATGAGAAAGATAAATACCGGTTCTGTTGCAAAAACTTAAGGACAATTGCAATGAATCTATAAATCTTGGACATACTGTTACTATTACTTTAAAAAGGGTGCGTGATTGGTATGGAAAAGGAAAATGTATTCAAATGGAAGCATTATCAGCCTGATATTATTTTGTTAACGGTAAGATGGTACCTACGGTACAACCTCAGTTTTCGTGATTTGGTGGAAATGCTAGAAGAACGGGGTTTATCCATTTCTCATACAACGATTATGCGTTGGGTTCATCAGTATGGTCCTGAATTGGACAAACGAATTCGCCGTCACCTCAAACAAACAAATGACTCTTGGAGAGTCGATGAAACATATATCAAAGTAAAAGGTCAATGGATGTATCTGTATCGTGCTGTTGATTTGAAAGGAAACACAATTGATTTTTTCCTTAACAAAACAAGAGACCAGAAGGCTGCAAAGCGCTTTTTCAAGAAAGCCTTGCGGTCTTTTCATGTTTCAAAGCCACGTGTTATAACAGTCGATAAGAACCCGGCTTATCCTATAGCAATTGAACAGTTGAAAAAAGAAAAAAGCATACCTGATGGTATGCAACTTAGACAACAAAAGTACTTGAATAACATAGTAGAACAAGATCATGGCTTTATAAAGAAGCGAATCCGTTCTATGCTAGGGTTCAAATGTTTTGACACAGCTACATCCATTCTTTCTGGAGTAGAAGCCATGCATATGATTAAAAAAGAGCAGCTTGATTTACGGGACCAGTCTGTCCAAAATCAGAAAGAATTCATCCATCAATTGTTTGGACTTGCAGCATAAGATACGATTCCGTTAGGAATATATGTGCTTTATTCTCCTATATTTTATTTTTGCACCAGAATCACAATAACTTTTATGAACTATTAATACTTCATAAAAGTTATTGTAAATTTTGTGAATGAGTGTTTTTGGCTTTCTACTTTAATAAATCCATGATGAGCTTCGATAATTGATTTTGCTAGTGCTAAGCCAATTCCAATGGACCCTTCTTTATTAGAATTTTTTGTTTTGTAAAATCTATCGAATATATATGGCAAATCTTCTGAGGCAATACCTTCACCAAAATCTTGAATTATAATTTCAGTATGAATAGGAGAGTTTGTGACTTCAATATAAATGGAACCATTCTCATTTGAATGTTCAATAGAATTCTTTAAAATATTTAATAAAGCTTCTTGCATCCAAATACTGTCATGGAAAAGTGATATTTTTTCATTGGTTTTTAAATGTATGTTCATATTTTTTTTATTTAATTTACTGTTCAAACTAGCAATGACCTCATAAATTGTATCAATAATATCAGAGTTTTCTTTTTCAAATAGTATTGCCCTAGCATCTATTTTTGAAACTTTTAATAAATTATGTATTAAAAAGCTGATTCTTGAAATTTGAACATCATTATTGTGTAAAAAATGATGTTGCTGTTCATTTAATTTACCTTGTAATAAGATATCGTTGTTCACTGTTAGTGTTGAGAGTGGTGTTTTTAGTTGATGAGAAATATCTTGTAAAGTTTGAATTAAAAATTGTTTCTCTTCCAATAAATTATGCATACTTTTTCTAATAACATTTTTCAGTTTATGAAAAGAATTAGCAAGTTTAGCTAGATCTCCTTCTCTATTTTCCTTGATATCAATGGTGTAATCACCTTCAATAATTTTATTCGCTGCAGCTGTTACATTTCTAATTTTTAAGAAAAAAGATTTATATTGTAAGTAATTTAGAAAAATTAGGATTAAACTGAACCCTATTGCTCCAAGGAACATGTATATATTGTTTTGGGATATATGTTTATTTAAATAAGGAAAAAGTCTTGAATCCAATTCAGCAGATAGACCATATTGATTTAATAGCATTTCTCCATCACTGGAATAATCTTTTTTATTCGCTGTATCATTTGTAAGTGCTTGTATTATTTCGTATTCATTTTCTGGGTTTTGTGCAATAAGTTTTCCGGTAATTTCACTCCAAATAGTAATATAATCATTTTTTAAATGATCATATAGAATATGAACTGTGATAACTTGATATATAATAAATAAAAAAGAGATTAATGCTAATGTAAGTATATTAATTTTTATTTCTCGATTTATCATTAAATTACTCCTTACTGACGTCTTTATTCCAATAATATCCGAGACCTCTTTGTGTGATTATGCAGTTAGGGTTTTGTGGAGTATCCTCAATTTTACTTCTTAATCTTTTTACATAAACAGAAAGAGTATTTTCATCGAAAAACACTTCACTTTCATCTGCTATTTTTTTCAATATCTCATTTCTTTGTAATACTTTATGAGGATTTAGCATTAACGTTAATAAGAGTTTGTATTCTAAATGCGTTAAATTTATACTTTTCTCATGCTTAAAAGCTCTGGCCGCTTCAACTTCAAGCTGTATATTTCCAGACCTCAATATAGTATTAGAAGCTGTTTTAATTTTTTTTCTTAATTGTACCTTTACTCTAGATAATAGCTCTTTTACCCTGAAGGGTTTTGTTATATAATCATCTCCACCAATTTCAAGGCCCATTACTACATTTGCTTCCTCATCTAGTGCTGTGAGAAAAATAATAGGTATATCACCTTTTCTTTTAAGATAGGTACATAAATCATACCCATTTCCATCTGGGAGTCCAACATCCAATATAGCTAAATCAAATTTATTATTTTCGTATTGGTCTTTTGCATCTTGTACAGTAGAAACTCTTATAACCTCAAGCCCTTCTCCTTTTAGAGTAAACTCAATAGCCATTCCTAGATCGTTATCGTCTTCAACGAATAATAATTTATCCACAGTCTCTCTCCTCATTTGTCTTTGATTATTGAAGTATTTTAGATTATGACAGTTATTTTACACGTTGATTGGCTAATTTAAAATAGTCTAGTATGGAAATGGACTTTTAGAGGCTTTTCTGAGTATAAGCATAATACCCAAATCGGCTTTCAGCTTTTCAGCACATAATGAGATACAACAATTACTTAAAGCATAATATTTACGTAATTCATACATATTCTTGCTTATATTTTGAAAAACCTTGTAATAGAGTCCTGTTGAATTTGTACGCCTTTATAAAATCAGTAATGTTTTATTTAAGTTATCTTATACAAAAATGTTAAATGAAAATTGGATTCGCATTAATTATGTAAATGAATTCAAAAAAACAGATTATTGGGGATAATAGCTAAATGGCAGTGGATTTTCGAGAATTTGAAAAGTATGTGTGTACTTAAATAAGTGTATTAAAGCCATTTAATTGTACAATTTTAAAATATATCTTGATCAGAGTTACGAGTATATAAAAAGTTAGATTTAGTAATCTTACTAAACTGTAAGATTAAAGTATATATAGTAAGACAAGAGTCATTCAATTAGCAAGAAAAGACGTCTATACTGAAGGTAATCATTTTTTATTAACAATTGTAGTATTTTAAGCTTTGGTCATATAAAAAAACTACTGTTTTAATCTAAAATTTAACACAGCATTTAAGGAGGAAGAAAATGAAAAAGATAATAGTATTTCTAGCAGTAACAGTAATTTTTATAGGTATAGGATTTGCTGTAAATCGATATATAAATGGTCCCTCACAACCAGTAAACGGTATCATGGTATCGGGAACAAAAGAAAATATATCTGCTGTTAAAAATCTGTATAAAGATCAAAACGTACAAACAGCAGATTATAGTTATAAATTGGTCACAGAATTAATAAAACAAGAACTCACTACCGAACAGAAAGAAGAGATTAAGAAAGAATGGAAAGAAAAAGAAGAAAATATGACTGAAGAAGAGATGGACAAGGAAATTGATAAATCATCTGTTAGAAAGAAACAATATGCGGTAATTACAAAATCTACAGCTGAAAAATTCTTAAAAAAAGGTATTGTAAGAACGCCCTTATCAAAAGAAGATAGCTCAATGACTTCAACCCCGGTAAAAGAAATAAAAGAATTAGCGAGTGAAAAAAACTTATTTTACAGAAAAAAGGAAGAACCTGGGGAGATACAGGATGGGAAATTAAATTTAAATGGACAAATGATACCTGTTCAACATATCGAACAAAATAATTGGATTGGCTATTTTTCATCACCCATAGTGATTGTTAATGAGGAAACATATAAACAATTACAAGAAAAAGAAGTAAACCTTTCGTTAATTCAGTTTGCAAAAGAAAATTTTGATTATAAAAATAAAAACAAGATAAACAAGGTGGTCGAAAACATTTCAGAAGTGTATGAAGTAAAAGACGAGAATGGTGACTACGATAAGGATAAACTCTATTTTGTAGAGATTCAAAATTAATCTATGAAAAGGATGGGCTTTATGGAGGTTGTTAAATTAGAAAATGTAGTAAAAACATATGGAGAGGGAGAAACGCAAGTACAGGCGTTAAAAGGAATTAATCTTTCCATCCATAGGGGAGAATTCGTAACCATAGTTGGAGCGTCAGGCTCTGGTAAAAGTACGTTATTGCATATTTTAGGAGGGCTGGATCGTCCGAGTTCAGGAAATGTGTTTATAGGAGGCGAAAATATATACAATTATAAAGATAATGAACTTTCTATTTTTCGCCGAAGAAAAGTTGGCTTTATATTTCAGTTTTTTAATTTGATTCCTGTCTTGAATGTACAAGAAAATATTGCTTTGCCAGCCCTATTGGACGAGGAACAGGTAGATGATCATTACCTGGATGAAATTATACGAACTCTAGGGTTAAATGAAAGACGAGATCATTTGCCTTCTGAATTATCAGGTGGTCAACAACAAAGGGTATCTATTGGTAGATCTCTTATAAATAAACCCGATATTATTTTAGCGGATGAACCTACTGGAAATTTAGATACAAAAAATACAAAAGAAGTGTTGAATTTATTAAAAGTAACGGCTAAAAAATATAATCAGACGGTGATTTTAATTACCCATGACCCTGCTATCGCATCAAATTCTGATCGAATAATAACCATTGAAGATGGAATGATTATTTCAGATAAACAATTAGTACAAAATCATGCAAACTGTGGAGGGGAGGAATATTGATTCGTAGTTACAAACAGTTAAGTCAAAAATATCTCAGGAGTAATATCAAACGTACTTTGCTAACATTAACAGGGATTATTTTAGCATTGGCGCTAATAACAACGATTGGACTGTTTTTTAATAGCGGATACACTTCGGGAATTGAAAATGCTAAAAAAGGTTCTATGGGTTCCGCAAATATTTCAGTTGAAAATTATAATCAAAAGCTTTTCAATATGATAAAAAGTAATCCCAATATATCTTCTTATGGCATTATATCTTCAGGAGAGACGTTCCATTTTGATGAGATAGCTGTCTCTTATATGTATGCAGATCATCAAGCATTAAAGTTTTTAAAGTCTAGTATTCCTGTACAAGGTAAGCTACCTTCAACTGAAAATGAGGCTGTTTTGGAAAAATGGATGCTACCTTACTTCGGGCCTAATCTTAAATTAGGCGATATGTTTACTATTCATGAAAAAAAATATAAACTTGTTGGTTTGCTAAATGATTCTAGTAGTACTAAGGGAAACAAAACAGGCCAATTATGGACATATAAAAATAAGTTTAAAGTTGGAGAAGGTAGCGTATTGATTGAATTGAATAAGTACGCAAACTTTGATGAAGTTGAAAATCAATTTAAATTATTGACGGATAAAGAAAATATAAAAGTGAATGTCGAATTAAAGAGAGCCTTAAAGCCTAGTGTGGAGATCATGGTGGCAGCCGCTATTAGTATTGGGATTGTTGTGATTTCTACGATTGTTATTATTTACAATGCATTTCAAATTAGTATAGTAGAGCGAATGAAACAGTTTGGGTTATTGAGAAGTATAGGAGCTACCAAAAAACAAATTAGAAAAATTGTGATAAGAGAAGCAACATTTCTTTCTATTATTGCTATCTTTTTTGGGGTTTTGTGCAGTATATTAGTAGTCTTTTTACTTAATCAAGTACTGATAAACGTACTTAAAAATTCTATGGGATATACAATTAAATTAGATTGGTTAATTATATGTGTAAGTTCTTTAATTACATTGATAACTGTCTATATTTCAAGCTATTTTCCTGCTTTTTTTGCAGGTAGAATTTCACCGTTACTGGCCGTAAGTAGCCGATTAGCTATAAAAAAAGATAAAATAAAGAAAAAAAAGGGAACAAAGCTAAAGAAACCACTATCTTTTCCGTTAAGTATGGCATTAAAAAATATACAAAGGAATCCCAATAGATATACAGTTACAATTTTGTCTATTATTATAAGTAGTGTACTGTATATCACGTTTACGTTTCTCATAGATACTGTCATTCAGCGTAAACAACCGGAAATTCAAGCTCTAAAATCGGACATATCAGTTTCGGTTAATTCGAATTTAGACAGGCCTAGTATAGATCGTATGAGTCGAAATCTTTATAAAATTAATAACGTAGAGAAGCTGTACAAGCAATATCAGGCACATGATTTTTATACGAAAGTACCAAAAAATAAACAAATTAAAGAATTACAAGGAAATGAATCGCTGTATCAAAAAGTAAAATATAATAATCAAACTGTAGAAGTTATGAAAACACAAATAAAAGCATACGATGAGAGTAGTTTAAAGAAACTAGCTGAAAATGTAACTAGTGGAAGGATTGATATTTCAAAATTAAATCGTGAAAAAGAGGTTATTTTAGTAAAACAAGCTGCATCAAATGATATGAATACAAGTAAAAAATATATAGGTTCTCTAAGCACTTTTCAGGTAGGGGATGAAATCCAAATAACAAGTCAGCAGGAAAGAAAATCTACAGAGGAAATCTCCTACAATGAAGAAAAACTAGAAGTTTTAAAAATAGCTGCAATTGTAGAATTGGATATTTTTAATATGAGCAGAGTGATGGATACCATAACTTTTATTACTAGTGAACAAATAGCCGAATATATTACACCATCTCCACAAAAATTAACAGGTTTTGAAATTGATTTAGAGAATCAATATCAGGCTGATGCTACAATTTTAGATATACAAAAGAAACTCGGTGGAGATGCATCTATAGATGTAAAAAATAATATTGTTCAAAGTAATTTCCATAAAGATAATATACTTTATATAAAAATATTAGGGTACGGATTTATAGCTGTTATTACACTGATTGGTTGTGTGAATATTTTAAATACCATTACAGTCAGCATCATTATGAGAAGAAAAGAACTAGCTGCTTTAAAATCGATTGGTATGTCGCAAAAGGATTTGAAAAAGATGGTTATATATGAAGGACTCCTGTACGGTTTCTTTGGAAGCATACAAGGGATCTATTTCGGTTGTATGCTGTCGTATATTCTTTATGTAGCACTTTCAAATACGGTGTCGTTTGAATGGATTATTCCTTATCAATCTAGCTTCATCACATTTATAACTGCACTGTTGATTAGTTATGTATCGGTACTAATTCCGCTTCGGAAAATTAGAAAGGATAACGTTATAGATGTAATTAGAGAAGAATAGCAGTAGTCATAACAATATGTGATTCTGAGGTTCAGCCGAGATACGTGTAAAAGGGTTCGTAATCTGTATTATATTTCTATTATTGGTTTTTTAGCTAAAAATAGCTGCCTCACGATTAACAAATAGCTGATTACCTAAATGCTATAAGGCCCGACACGACCGAGAAAAGAAAATTGTACGTTTAGGGGTTCAGCCACATTGCTATCAACCTAACAGAACGGGTTGCCCCAAAAACGATAAAAATGAACTTCATTGCTATAAATGACTCTAATTTTTCGTTATGGGGCAAATATTATATAAAATGATATCGAAAATAATAGATATGTCTGAATCACTTGGATGAAATCACTAGTTTCAAAAAAGCCTTCACGCAATGATGATTGCATGAAGGCTTTTGATGTTATCTTATTTTTTTGTCTCGTTGACCCATGTAATAATGTCCTGGATGACGTACTCGGGAACATTAGCAGGGATTTCGTATTCACTAGGAAGACTTAATTCTCCATCTCCCTCCGTGAAGAAATGATTCAATTTCGGGTATTCTTTGAACTGAACATTCCTGCGGTTTGAAAGTCCTTCCTGCCATTTTGTATATTCATCTTTTACTGTTACTTGATAATCGCGTGCCCCTTGCAGAATCAGTAAAGGCTCTTTTCGTGATTTTGCCTCTTCAACTGGACGCCACCTAGAAACATCATACATAAAATGGGGCGACCCAAAATTGTAGCCAGCTGGAGGATGGTCTGGATCAAAAGTAGGATCCTGGATAAATGCGACCTGTCTTTTTAGTTCATCGATTACTTCCTTTGGCGCCCCAAGGTATTGATTCTGATCAATGGCAATGTCAGTCAAAGGGCGTGCAGGTGGTGCGAGTAAGATACTTCCTCTGACAAGTGAGGAAGGTGCTTTGCTCAGTATACGCGGCATTGTGCCAGCTCCTAGGCTATGTCCAAGAATGAAAATATTATTTGGATCAATACCTTCCTGCTGGGCTGCTGATTTTGCTGCATATATGGCATCATCTGTAGTATCACGGTCTAACGTACCAGGTTCTGCACTCATCTTTAACGCGTGTTCTAAGGTGCGTTTTTCATAGCGTAACACTGCAATTCCGTTGGATGAAAGGCCCACCGCAAGGTCTCGTAAGATTTTTGTTCCCAGATATGTACTATCGCGATCATGGATGCCAGCACCATGAACAAGAACAACTACGGGTACCTTTTCTCCAGGTTTATGTTTCGGAACCGTTAATGTGGCTGGTAACGGATATGTAGAATTTCCAATGACGATTTCACGTTCTTGATAGGAAGCAGGTTGATCATAGCTAGGATGCGGGATGGTATAAGATTCTGGAGGCATCCTTACCCCAACTTCATCTACTTTTCCACCAGGTGTAAATTTAAGGAGTAGCGGCATGGTAGTTCCTTGGGTAGTTCTTGGAATTTCCACCGTCTGATGGACCAAGTTTCGTTCTTTTATCACGGGGGTTCCCATGCTTTTTATCCCGCTCCAGTCACTTTGTGTCCACCAGTTTTGTAATGTGTTTGCTGTAAACTTGGATTGAAAAGCAGCAGAAGTCAACTGGAGTGCCTCTGCATACTTACCTTGCTGGAGATATTCAAAAAATAATGATGTACGCTCCGTTAAAGAGAGTAGTTTCTTTTTTTTAGATTGTTCCTCGCGTGTATCTGCGTGAATAGCTGTTGTAAGCGGGAAAGATAAAACGCCTAAAGAAAAGAGTAGGGTAAAGGTAAGTGCTGATTTTTGTATTTTCTTTTTTTTATTCATGTTTTAACCTCCAATATGTTATGATAAAAAACAGTTATGGTAATTAGGGTTCTGGTGCAAAAACTTCAAAATATTTGCAAGTAATCTCCAAGACTTGGACATACTGATATTATTACTCTAAAAAGCCGTAGATTTCTCCTTTTTCCACATGCATATTAACCCCAGAAATAATCTTTCTTCCTTCACTTTATATTTTGATTATACGAAACAAAGCTCTCGTTTTTCTTACTTGATACTTACAAATTCCTTAAGTGTATAAAATTTTTGTTTTTGGGATATCTTAAAACCTTAGCTTGATGGATATGTGGTGCTACCCTATCGTTATCAAGCTAATAAAAAGAAATGCCACCCTAAAATGAAAAAATACGCTATTCTTTCTGTAGAATCATAGGAAAGGATGGCGTTTTTTATGTCTGTTTCTGTGTCTGACGAATTGCACCTATTTGCTCAAGAGATTCAAAGTTTTTTATCTCCAAATACCTTACGGGATCTTGCTAGAGATATTGGTTTTGTACAACGAAGCAGTAAGTATCAAGCAAAAGATTTAGTAGCTTTATGTGTATGGGTGAGCCAAAATACTATGACTTCTTTAGCTCAGTTATCTAGCTGTTTAGAAGCATCAACAGCAGTACTTATCAGTCCTGAGGGACTGAATCAACGATTTAATAAGGCGGCCGTCCAACTTTTACAACACCTACTGGCCGAACTACTAAGCAAAAAATTGTTCGCATCTATGCCGATTTCTTCTCCATACACTTCTGTTTTCAAGTGTATTCGTATTTTAGATTCAACTGCATTTCAACTCCCGGATGTATGTTCATTCGTTTATCCAGGTGCAGGAGGATGCAGCTATACAGCTGGGATAAAAATTCAACTTGAGTATGATTTGTTAAGTGGACAGTTCCTTCATATTCATACAGGTCCAGGTAAGCAACATGATCGCACTTACGGCTCTCTGTGTGCACCAACTGTGATTGTGATGTGGCGGTATCCCTACAGCACTATATAGCCTAATGCCAATGTTCAATAATCCAAGTGAAAGAAAGCCTTTCCATACAGTGGGCATTTAAAGCTTCTTCTTTTTAGTTATCAAAAAGAGGCCAAAAGAGAGTTAGGAATTAAACATAACATTATTATGAAAGTATTATATAGTACCTTTTCTTCCTTTTAGAAAAGGTTAGCTCCTCACTTCACCCAAGCCAAAAACCTCACACCCAAAAACAAAGGATAACTAAATTATCAAACTCATATAAAGTTTCAATCTTGTCTAAACACCCATTAGGATATACAACTGATCATCTATTTTTCTTTACATAATCTCCAGATACAGTCCATATCAACTATAGATTCTTGTCTTATGCTAAATGTAGTTCCAAACAAAACAAGGAGGTAATGAAAAATGATTAAAACATTATTAGCAGGAGCACTTTTAAGTACAGGATTGGTAGCGGGAGGTGCAGTAGGTGCAGATGATACGAAAATGGACAATTTAAAATCGAATGAAGATAGTTCAAATCAAGTAATTACACAGAGTGCAGATGGAACAACGCCTTTCTCACAAAACTTTGATGCACCTAAAGATGGAGTGCCAGCAACTCCTAAAGGAGATGCAAAAACTGTTGAAAGAACAGAAGGTACAGGTTCTCAAGAAGGAAAAATGGTACCAACAAAAGAAGGTACAGATTCTCAACCTGGATTTGAAATGGGAGCCCCTGAAAAACCAGAACATGCAAAAACTGTTGAAAGAACAGAAGGTACAGACTCTCAAGAAGGAAAAATGGTACCAACAAAAGAAGGAAAGTAAATAATATATAGTTATAACGAAGAGCATCCAAAAAGTGGTGCTCTTTTTATATGATAGGGATCAACTAGTTTTACTCAATATAGAACTGTAGGAGGAATTGAGGCTAGAACATGGGGTACTGTCTCTTCAAATCATGGTGTTTGGAGCAATAGTTTTGGTGGTAACGTCACAACACAAATATTTTAATTTACGTTTCATTATTTGCAACAGAACCAAAAAATCGCAAAGAGTGTATAAGGGGGGTTACAAGGATCTAGTGCAAAAAAGGATACAGTTCAAATATAAAGTTTCTAGCTTCATTCTGCTTATAGCACACGATTCCTATCCATCAAAATCTTTATACAATCTTTATTTTATCTTTCGTTTTATTTAATAATTAGTATCTATAATGAGTAATCGGTGTATAAGGATTTCTATTTTTACTAGAAAAAAGTAAGGAGGATGTATATGAAAATCAAGACAAAGTTTTTACCAGTTGTCCTAGCACTCAGTACAATGGTTACTGGAAGTACAGTATTTTTTTATTCAACAGTTCATGCGGCTACAGAACCTGTAGTACAAAAAAATATCCAAAAGGTCATAGATTTTAATCGTTCGGCCGATAAACCTCTTGCCACTGCTTGGGGAAACAAATTCTATAATCAGTGGATTCCAAACGTTAGTAGTGCAGAGAAAAAAGAATTCGTGTCATATACGGATCTAGGATATTTTCATTTAAATGCTTATCTTCAGGAGAATAAAGGTCAATTACCAGGAAAAGATATTGAAATGGAACAAAAAATAAAGCATTTAGATCGAGCATTTAGTGTGTCCAGTGTACCTGATAACATAGTGGTATATCGTAGGAGTAATGAAAGTGCGTTTGGCTTAGAGAAAGGCACGCTTATAAAAGATAATAAACTGAATAAACAAGAATTTTTAAAATTTAAAAATAAATTCTTAGGGAAATATCAAACAGATTATACGTATATGAGTACATCTATTCTTAAAGATGCTTCAGAAAGCTTTAGTGGGCGACCTATTTTAATCCGTTTAACGGTACCTAAGGGAAATCATGGAGCATATCTTGCTTCGTTAAGCCCATCTCCATGGGAAATGGAGATGTTATTGCCGAGAAATACGACCTATAAAGTTAATGGTATTTCATACGTTAAAAATGGTAATAGCAATTATGTACTAGTTGATGCTTCTATCATGAAAGCTTAACTTAATCGAATCCATAATATAGTTCTTTTGTTAAATTTTCGAAATTAAATAAAATCCCAAAAAACAAAATGAGGATAATGATGTATGGGAGACTCCTAGATACCATTATACCAGACTTATAGAAATGCACTAATAGAGTAGACTCTATCGGGATGGTTCACTCGTGAAAATAAAGACACCATGGAATTTACGCAATTAAAAATCGGGTTTTCTAGAATATATTTATTAAACATACAATTTTCTTTTGTAGGTCGTGTCGGGCCTAAATAGGTCTATGAATTTGGGATAGTTTAGGGGATTACTAATAGTTGTTGTAATTCCTAGTACACCGAAAAGACTTCGTCTTCGCTTAGAAAACTTTGCAACAGAAACATATATTTTATCTTAAGGTTAAATTTTCTTTTTAGTTATGGAACAAAGTTGTTACTCAAATTGTCTATTAAGTGTAAGGGTGAAGACTGGATACCTTGCATCTAATTTAATATTTATTGTAAGTGTTAAAAGTCTGAAAGGAATGATCATTTTGAAAAGTACAAGGATACTACAAATAGGAATGTGTGTTGGCGTCGAAAAGGATGGGAGTGAAAGATATCCTAATATTTTATATGTGAATAGGATTTGATAATTATATCTTATTTCTATTATATTATATTATATTAGAATGATGATTATGTGAGTAGAAAGATATTGGGGGTAACAGAAATGAAAGGGATTTTTTGCAAGAGGTTCATTACGATAGTAACAGTGCTTACACTCGCTTGTAGCATGTTTGTTACATATGGAAGTGTATCAGCAGAAACAGGATCTGCTTTAAATATTGAAGCAGGTGCAGCGATATTAGTAGAAGCAGATTCCGGGAAAATTTTGTATCAAAAAAATGCGGATGAACTATTAGCAATTGCTAGTATGACAAAAATGATGAGTGAGTACATAGTTAGTGAAGCTATAGCTAAAGGGAAACTTAAGTGGGATCAGAAAATTAAAGTTTCTGAATACGCACACGAAATTTCACAAGATCGCTCATTATCAAATGTGCCTCTAGAAAACGGTGGTTATTATACGGTAAGAGAACTATACGAGGCAATGGCAATTTGCTCTGCCAATGGTGCGACAATTGCTTTAGCTGAAGCGATTGCTGGAAAAGAAGTCGATTTCGTAAAAATGATGAACGATAAGTCGAAAGAATTTGGATTGAAAAATTATAAATTTGTAAACTCTACAGGCTTAACAAACAATGATTTAAAAGGACAGCATCCTGAAGGGACAACTCCAGACGAGAAAAATAAAATGTCTGCAAGAGATTGTGCGATTTTAGCACAACGTCTCATTCAAGATTTCCCGCAAATGTTAGATACAGCAAAAATCTCGAAAAAAACATTCCAAAAAGGGGGAAAGTATCCAATTGATATGGTGAACTCGAACTGGATGTTAAAAGGTTTAATTAAGCAATATGAAGGTGTAGATGGCTTGAAAACTGGAACAACTCCAGAAGCTGGGGATTGTTTCACTGGCACAGTAGAAAGAAACGGTATGCGTCTAATCTCTGTAGTAATTAAAGCAAACTCTCATACAGCACGTTTTGATGCAACAAAGAAATTATATGATTATGGATTTGCGAATTTTGAAGTGAAGAAGGCCTATGCAAAAGATTCAGCAGTAAAAGGACATGAAACAGTACGGGTAGAAAGTGCAAAAGGTAATGATGTAGCAGTTCAAACGAAGCAAGCTGTTTCACTTCCAATGCCAAAGGGCAGCAAAGACGTTTATAAAAAAGAATTTAAAGTATCGAATAAAGAACAAGAAGCGCCTATTAAAAAAGGTGTAACAATTAGTCAAATGATTATATCGCCTAAAGATAGTAACGATCCTGGGTTCTTATCAGGTAAATCATTACAAGTAGACCTTGTAACGAAATCTGAAGTAGAACAAGCAAATTGGTTTACACGTTTCTTTAGCGGCATGTGGAATAGTGCAGTTGATACAGTAAAAGGTTGATTTTAAGAGCTCTCCATTGTGGGAGCTCTTTCTTACGATATATTCAATACAGTTCTGTTGCAAAGTTTGAGAAAAGCATAAACAGGTTGAGAAATGTTCAGGAAGTGGCTAGTAATTGTTGGAGTTCATTGTATGTCGAAAAGGCGGAGTCTATTTGAAGGCTTCGCCTTTGTTTATATAAGGAATGAATGGTCTCAATACCTTTTATCGTACGGGAGGCATGAAGAAGATTTTGAAATCCTGCGGATTTAGCAAAACGGCTCTTTGCAAACTTCACAAGTCCGATTTTAGGTAATTTCATCTGATTGCCTATTACAGGAATGTTTCCATTTGTTTGTTTCGTCGTGTAAGATTGAATTTTATTTCGTTTGGAATTGAATCGTGGAGGATCGTTCGGTTTCTTAAAAAAACGAGAAAAAGCATCTGCTAGCTGTTTTAATGTGGATTGAAGAGCAATATTGTCTACTTCTTTTTTTATTGCGTAAGCTCGGCAGAGCAAGAATGATAGGTTAATCCTTTCCTTGTTTCTTTGGATGTACTGTTCCACATAGTAAGGAAGCGATTGAATACAAATCGACGACAACCAATCGTGTTCGGAATTAAGATTTCTTGTATTTTATTCGGGTAGATCCGAAATTTATATGCTTTATTTATTAACATTGATTGCACCTCATTTTCTAGCGTTCTTCTTAATAGTAAACAAAATAAGTAGGCTGCTGTCGGAAGGTGATAAAGGCATAGGCAGCCTGATAAACTCGTCTTTTACGAAGGTGGATATCCAATGTGTGCCCATCTGTATCTATTGAACGCATAAATAACACCATTTTCCTTTGACTTTTATATAGGTTTCTTCCAGTTTCCAAGATAGGTGTACGTTCTTCTTTTTCTTCCTCCATATTTTATAGATCAAATTTCCATATTCATGAACCCAACACATAATCGTTGTTGGATGAGCCGACACCCTACTTTCCTTGAGGGTCTCAGATACATCTCGATAGCTTAAAGAAAAACGACAGTAATAGCCCACGGCTATTAAGATAATATCTTTCTTGAATTGTTTTCCTTTAAAATATCCTATCTGTGATTCTCCACATTTTCTTTTCTGGAAGTATAGCGTAGTTTAGAAAATTTCGCATCAGAACCGAGTAGACCTTATTAAGGTGCTATATACTATTAAAAAAATAGAGGTGATTTTTTTAATAGGAAATTTCTTATATAGAAGTTTCCTATTTCTTTATAAAATCTTTAATTTATCTTTCTATTAATTTAAATAATCTGCTTTAAACTCAAGGTGAGTTAAGAAAAAAGGGCTGACAAAGAATTTATTAAAAAGATTAAGCAATGTGAACAAAACATTGCTTAAACATAGATTTTTTAGGCTTATTAAATTTTCGGAGGTAAAAAAATGAGACATAAAGTATTCGTGCTGTATGGTGGTAAATCTGCTGAACATGAGGTTTCCTTAGAATCAGCCTTAAATGTATTAAATGAATTAAATAAAAATCAGTATGATGTATTTGCTGTATATATTACACGAGAAGGAAAGTGGAGCAAACCAAGGCTAATATGTAATGAAAAAGTATTGAAACCCCAATTAATTATGGATACAAAAGAAAATCCGGGACAATCAATGTGTGAATTTCTACAAGAAATAGATGAAACCAGTATTGTGTTTCCAGTATTACACGGTACCTATGGGGAAGATGGAACGTTACAAGGAATGTTAGAAATGTTAAACATCGCATATGTTGGAAACAATGTAATAGCCTCTGCTGTTGGAATGGACAAAGTCTGGTCTAAAAAAGTATTTGCTCAGCATCTAATCCCACAAACACCGTATGTATATTTCAATATAAATCAATATAACTACAGTAAAAGGAACTGTATAAAAAAGGTTATTAAACAAATTGGATTCCCATGTTATGTAAAACCTGCAAACATGGGTTCTAGCATAGGGATTGGCTACTGTAAAAATGAAGAAGAATTAGTACAAGCCCTTGAAGTAGCCTTATTATATGATAATAAAATTCTTGTTGAAAAAGAAGTAGTAGGTAAAGAAGTAATTGTTGGCGTAATAGGAAATGAGGAGATACATTGCTCCTTAGCAGGAGAATGGAAAAGAGAACAAACCTTCTTTAATTTTGAGGATAAGTATGAAGATGATCATTTGACGCCACAAATTCCAGCACTTATTCCGGATACAACATATTTACAGTTGTGTAAATATGCGAAAGAAGCCTATACAGCTTTAGAAGGTTCAGGGCTGATGAGAATAGATTTCTTTGTTACAGAAGGAAATACGATTTATTTAAATGAAGTTAATACACTTCCAGGTTTTACAAAACATAGCATGTTCCCCCTGCTATTTGATAAAACCGATGGTATTAAATATTCCGAGTTATTAGACCGTTTAATATATTTAGGCTTATTAAAACACAAGAAAAAAAATAATATTCAATTTAGGAAATCTGTCTTATGATTACAAGGACCTTATCAGAAGTTATTAATATGATCAAAAGAAGTTATTTTACAGGTGAAAATGTTGTAATTAAAGGCGTTTCAATTGATTCGCGAAATCTTGTAGACGGCTCCTTATTTATCCCAATTATTGGCCCGAATAGTAATGGGCATCATTTTATTCAAGGAGCTATTAAAAACGGAGCAGCAGCAACATTATGGAAAAAGGGAGAGCCCAATTATCCTACTAACATACCTGTTATTTTTGTAGATGATACAACAGTAGCGCTACAGCAATTAGCAGCTTCTTATCGTCAACAGCTAAAAGCTACTTTTATTGGTATAACGGGTAGTAATGGAAAAACATCTACAAAAGATATTCTGCATAGTATTTTATCTACTAGTTATAAAACCCAGAAAACTCAAGGGAATTACAATAATGAAATTGGTGTTCCATTAACCTTGCTGCAGTTAAAAGAAGATGTAGAAATGGCGGTAATTGAGATGGGAATGGGGCGTATAGGAGATATTACATTTCTAAGTAAAATGGTCCAACCAAATATCGGCATTATCACAAATATTGGTCATGCACATTTAAGTAATCTTGGATCACTAAAGAACATTGCATCAGAAAAAATGGAAATGATGATTGGACTAGATCCAGAAGGCATACTTTTTTTCAATGGTGATCATTCTTTACTAGTTGAAGAGGCGAAAAATTATCCGCATAAAAAATGTACTTTTGGGGTAGAAGAGATTAATGACATCTATCTAACTTCATGTAGGACATTCTCATCTTCCATAGCATTTACAGCTTCACAGAGTAATGTACAATATCGTTTACCACTTATAGGGGAACATCAAGCAGTTAATAGTTTAGTAGCCATTAGTGTGGCGAAATATTTTAATATGTCAGATAAATGGATCCAACAGGGGTTAGATAATGTAATTTTATCTTCACAACGTAATGAAGTAATTCAAATTGGTAACATAACTATTATTAATGATACGTATAAATCTAATCCGGAAAGTGTAAAAGTAGCTATAGATACCCTTGCTTCATTAGATGTTAGCTCTAGAAAGCTTTTTGTGATGGGTGATATGTTAGATATGGGAAGTCAGGATAGAATGCTACATGAACAAGTTGGTGAGTATGTAAAAAGAGCTAAGCTAGATACAATTTTTGGATATGGTGAATTAGCATTTCACACGATTGCTAGGGTACAAAAGGAATTTCTACCAAACCAAGCCAGACATTTTAAAGAAGAAACTGAATTAATTGAGGGTATTATTGAGTATACAAAAGAACCATGTACTATTTTATTTAAAGCTTCAAGGAATTTGCGATTTGAAAAATTAATTGAACTGTTAGAGCAGCGGGTGACCCTATGAAGCCGCAATTACAAATAGATATAAATAAAGTAAAGAAAAACATGTCAGAATTAGTAAAAAAAGCACACCAAAATAATATCTCTATCACAGGTATTACTAAAGGCGTTTGCGGTAATGAAGATTTTGCAGTAGCACTAATGGCAGCTGGGGTAGATTCATTGGGCGATTCGCGCATTGAAAATTTGAAGAAGCTTAGTCACTTGCCAATTAAAAAAATACTATTAAGATCACCAAAATATAGTGAAATTGATGATGTTATACAATATGCTCATTGCAGTTTAAACTCTGAGCTAAAAGTAATAGAAAAACTTTCAGAAGTAGCCGAAGCACTAAATAAAAAACATGATGTTATTCTCATGATTGACGTCGGAGACCTTAGAGAAGGTATTTGGTATGAAGATGAAAAAAAAATTCACGATACCATATCGAAAAGTTTACAAATGAAAGGGATTAATATAACTGGAATCGGAACAAATTTAACTTGTTTTGGTGGAATCATTCCTACTAAAGAAA
Source organism: Bacillus sp. NPDC057893 (assembly GCF_042796455.1). Taxonomy (NCBI): domain Bacteria; kingdom Bacillati; phylum Bacillota; class Bacilli; order Caryophanales; family Bacillaceae; genus Bacillus; species Bacillus sp. NPDC057893. The sequence continues at coordinate 38,493 of NZ_JBHVNG010000011.1, forward strand.
ATTATGGATTAATAACACAGCTAGCACAGGAAATTCGTGATAAATACAATATACCATTACCAATCATATCAGGTGGAAATTCTAGTAGTTTACACATGCTATATGATGGGATAATCCCAAAGGGTATTAATAATTTACGAATTAACCAATCTATATTTTTAGGAAGAGAGATTGCATATGGTCATGAACTGAATCAATGGGAAGAAGATGTAATAAGGCTACGGGCGGAGATTATCGAAATACAAACAAAACCTTCGTTACCAAAAGGAGAAGTAGCTGTTATGAATGCATTTGGAAAAATAATTGTTCCAAATGATAAAGGGATTCGTAAAAGAGCAATTGTTGCTATTGGAAAGCAAGATATAGATATCAACGGCTTAAAAGCTATTGATGAAAATATTACTGTAGAGGGTTCAAGTAGCGATCATTGCATTATAGATGTTACAAATAGTTCACGTAATTTTGCGATTGGCGATTGGATAGATTTTAACATTATTACGTATAGCGGTGTTTTATCAGGAATGGCTTCTAACTATATAGAAAAAGTTTGTATAAATGAAACATAATGTTGCCATTGATATAACACGAGTTATTGCCGCAATTTTAGTAATTACTGTTCACACGGACCCACTTTTTCATTATTCACAGGACGGTAATTATTTTTTAGTTTCGGTATTAGCTCGTATAGCCGTTCCATTTTTCTTTGTAGCATCTGGATTTTTTTTCGCCCAAAAGATCCGCATAAACCATTCGATCAAAGATGACTTACCACAAGTAATATCAGTGATAAGTAGAGTCATAGCACTTTATTTTGCATGGATACTAATATACTTCCCATTACAAATGTATAGTTGGATTAAAAGTGGAGAGTCGTGGAGGTATTGGTTAGTATATGTTCAAAAAACATTGTTTGAAGGTAGTTACTACACACTTTGGTATCTATCTGGCCTAATTTTTGCAATGGCCTTTTCATTTGTTTTGTTTAAATTATGTAAACCTCAGATAGTGTTGGGAATCACTCTCATATTTTTTGTTTGTGGTACTTTTCTTCAATCTTATTTCGATATATTCGGTTCGAAAGATTTATTTTCTTGGTACTACACTATATTTTTAACAACAAGAAATGGCTTGTTTTTTGGTAGCTTTTTTGTAAGCCTAGGAATGTACATTGCTTACTCAAAAAAGAAAAGTTCATTAAAATATAATTTAGGTTTTTTATCTCTATCATTTGTATTACTAATATTTGAAGTATTTAATGTGCAAAATTTAGCTTTTACTAAGGGGAATGGCATGTGGTTTACGCTAGTACCAACTGTTTATTTTCTATTTATGACATTATTGAATGTGAATTTAGAAAATCATTCGAGTTACCACATTTTAAGACCATTGAGTTTTCTTATGTATGTGTCACATGGCTTATTTCTTATCCTCTTCTCAAAATTGTATCGTATAGATTCTTTGTTGTATTTTATAGTTATATTATTGGGAACATGTATTTTTTCAATAGTATTATTGTTTGCTAGCAAACAAATACCGTGTTTTAAAAAATTATATTAATTAAAACTTAGAGGTTTTTGGCCCAAATAAAAATTTCTTGCTATACAACGAAAATATATATGAAAACAGAATGTGCTAGAAAGAGCATGAATTCCTTATTCACCTAACTTCAAATTTGTTCTAATTATGAAAGGGATCTACTAAAAAGGTAGATTCCTTTTTAGTAGATAAGTGATTAGAATGCTATTGCAAATCTAGTTTAAATAAGTGACATGATGAAAAAATATTCATTATTCCATCAAATGGACAATAAAAATTGTAATCCACGTAATCAAGCTAATACATGGATTTTCTAAATCAATTTGTACATGTGAATTTTAATAAAATCTGTTGTGCTATTCGTTATTTAAAAGACTTTAATTCGATCATATTCTAATACAAGTATCACTCTCTGTGTACCTATACCTTTTCTTTTATCAATCTTTATAAAATCTTTATTTTATCTTTCTTTCCTATTAAATATTTTGTTTTAAATTAATTATATAAAGAAATGGAGGCTAGAAAATGAAATTTTCAAAAAAAATAAAGTACCTTTTTATTGCGCTTATCCCTATGTATATAGTTATTCTTTATTTTCAACCGAATAAAAGAAAGCTAGGTATTCGAAAAAAAAGTGCTCTTTTAATGGATGTACCATATGGAGAAAACACTCCCTTACAACAGTAAATGCGCCAAAAGTGATAAAAGCGGATGTTAAATAGAATGGAACCTCGAATAATTACAATAAAAACCGCTACTTAATATAATAACAACGGCATTTTTTCATTGCCACCTTTGTAAATTTTAATTTATATATATTGCATATATAACAAATGGAGAGAGAAATAATGAAACTATTAAAAAATAATAAAAATAGAATATTTAAGACCGTACTATCATTAGGAATTCTTCTAACAACAGCATTTTTAGTGTACTTTACAATAGGTAAATTCAATTCTCCTTCTGCAAAAGCGGGAGTTAAAGAAAATAGTAAACGAGCTATAGAACAACCAAAAGAAAAAATAGAGCATACAAAAAAGAAAAAACCTGATGGAAAGCCCGAAGGGAAAGTAGTGTATTTAACATTCGATGATGGGCCGAGTACATTGACTGGTCAATTTTTAGATGTATTAAAAGAGCAAGAAGTCAAAGCAACATTTTTTATGATAGGAAAAAACCTACAAAATGCGGGATTCCAAGAAAATGTTAAACGAGCGATAAAAGAAGGTCATTATATCGGTGGACATAGTATGACACATGATAGTAAGAAGTTATACACTGATGGACAATTTGTACCAGAGATGAAAGAAGCATTAGCGCTTATCCGTAATATTACAGGAACAAATCCTACATTGGTGCGTCCTCCATATGGCTCAGCACCGGGATTGAAAGACCAACAAATTCGGGACCAAATTGTAAAAGCTGGTATTAAAGTTTGGGATTGGACAATTGATTCTCATGATTGGGAGCTAAAAGATAATCCTAACCAAATTGTAGAAAATATTAAAAAGGGAACAACAGATGACGTGGAGGTCATTCTTGTGCATGAAAAGCCGCAGACATTACAAGCACTTCCAGAAATCATCAAATTTTATAAAGAAAAAGGATATGAGTTTGGTGTTTATCAGGATGCTGACCATTTTCACCTGAATTTCCAAAAAGACGCACGCTTATAGGCTGACAATAATACAGAAGCTCTGTGCTAACAGGGCTCTCTATGTATTTGATGAAGGAGATTACGATAAAGTCATAACAAATAGTAATGTAAAACCGGCTGGGGGTAGCAGTAATTAACGAAAAAGAGAACCATCGAATGATTAACGATTACGAGTTAATATCCCCCAAAAATATGATTATTAGTGACAATATTTGATACGAACAAGTGAGGTGATCTGGATGAGAGGAACATTAATAAAAATTGGAGTATTTATTTTGGTTTTAACAGTAGGGATATACATTTTTAAATACGCATATGACCAACATACCACTCTAGCTAAAGTAAGAACCACGATTAAACAAATATCAATAGAATATGGTATACCATCATGGATTCCCCTATCTATTGCATTTCATGAAAGTAAGTTTGATTCAAATGCAGTCGGAGATCAGGATACATCATTTGGACTATTTCAACTCCATCGAGGTGGATTAGCACCTGAGGATTTAACGGACGAAGAGCTAAAAAATGCAGAAACCAATACACGAATTGCAATATCTAATATGAAAAATGCATATAACCGTGGTTTACAGCAAAAATTAAAAGGACTAGAGCTATTAAAACATGTTGCTAATACCTCAGGTTGGCCTGGGAATAAGGGTGTTCAATGGACAGAGAAACAGACAGACTATAACAAGGGATTAGAAAACAGTTTTAAAATGTTTTCTAAACGAATACACGATTTTATAGAATAAAATTTTTTAGTAGAAGTAACTTTCATATGATTTAGGATTATAAACTTTTAACAATTTACATTAAACAAAAGCTACAGGAAGGGTGTAATTGCGTGAAGACGAAAATTTTAATTGTTGATGATGAAGCTGATATTGTACAGTTAATCGATTTATACCTCCGAAATGAAGGATATACGATTCATACAGCCTCTAATGGTATAGAGGCATTAGATATCATGAAACACGAACAAATTAATTTAATGATACTAGATATTATGATGCCGCATATCGATGGCATAGAAGTATGTAAACAAATAAGGAAATTTAGTGATGTTCCTATTCTTATGTTAAGCGCAAAAGCTGAAGATATGGATAAAATAATAGGATTAATGACGGGGGCTGATGATTACATGATCAAGCCTTTTAATCCGTTAGAATTAGTTGCACGAGTAAAAGCTTTATTAAGAAGATCTTTTTTGAAAAATACTTCCAATCAAAATGTAAAAAAAAATATTATACAAATCCGATCACTTGTAATTAATAAGGAAAATCATATTGTTACAATTGGAAATACTATCATAAAATTAACGCCTATTGAGTTTGAAATTTTATATGTATTAGCATCTACCCCTGGAAAAGTCTATAGTTCTGAAGAGATTTTTGAGCGTGTTTGGAAAAATATAGCATGTGATTCAAATAAAACCGTTATGGTTCATATTAGTAATATCAGAGAGAAATTAGAAAATGTTTTAGAAGGGGAAAGGATAATTCAAAATGTATGGGGAGTGGGATACAAAATTGAAAAATAGTTCTTTACAAATTCTTAAATCCATTCCTATATGGAAAATATGTATATATATTTTTCTTGCAGTATGTCTATCCTATGGAACCCTTTATATTATTAATGTGTTTTATTGGGGATTAGATGCTACGTCAAGTACGTTTGGTACGGTGCGTAGAGAAATTGCAAGAGCTTATGGGCCTAGGCACCTAGAACAGCTGTTTGCTAATCTTTACTATCTCTTTAATTTTGTTTTTATTCTTTTTTATATTTCACTATGCTATTTGTATGAAAAAAGAATATATTCAAAAAAATATTTCGATCAAATTTTAAATGAAATCAAGCATATTGGACATAGCAATTTTGAACATGAAATTATCATTATACCTGATACACCATTGGGGGAATTGGCTAAAGAAATTAATAACATAGTAAAGCAATTAAAAATATCTATTGAAGAAGAACGTTTAATAGAACAGACAAAAAAAGATTTGATTACAAATGTTTCACATGATTTACGGACACCGTTGACCTCAATTGTTGGATATTTAACTTATATTCATCAAGATAAATATAGGGATGAAATAGAATTACGTTATTTTATAGAGATTGTATATGATAAGGCTTTAAGACTAACTAGTCTAATAAATGATCTATTCGAATATACCCGTTTTCAAAATAAAGGAACTCACTTAGAAAAAACTAAAATCGATATCACTGAAATGCTTGAACAATTAGTAGTGCAATTTCGGTTTGAAATAAAGCAGGCCAACATGAATGTTCGGCAATCTATATCATCAAAAAAATTAAGTGTATTTGCAGATGGTGAAAAATTAGTAAGGGTGTTTGAAAATCTAATTACAAATGCAATTAGATATGGAAATGATGGGAAATATATAGATATTGTAGCACGTGAAGAGAATAATTTAGTTGTGATAGATATTATAAATTATGGTAGCTCTATTCCAACTACAGAATTACCTTATATATTTGAACGTTTTTATCGAGTTGAAAAATCTCGCGCTCTTCAGACAGGTGGTTCAGGACTTGGTTTAGCAATCACCAAAAGTATTGTGGAATTGCATGATGGAACAATTGAAGTACACAGTGATGTAGAAAAAACAACTTTCACAGTAAAGTTACATGTATTTTCAGAGGAGGCTTCTTTATAAGAAGCTTCCTCTTTCTTTATTAAATCTTTATTTTTTCTTTTCTTCCATTTTAATATTTTATTCTAAACTAATTTTACAAAAGAAAAAAGGAGATTAGAAAATGAAGATTTTAAAGAAACGGATTTATATTCCTATACTATGTATCTCAGCAATTATATTCCTCTATTTTTTTCAAACACATAAAAATGAGCTGAATATTCAAGCAAAGGCTGCAATTCTAATGGATGCCGAATCAGGAAAAGTCATCTATAAAAAAAATGAAGATATACCTTTTGCACCAGCGAGTATGTCGAAAATGATGACAGAGTATATCGTATTAGAGCAAATCGAAAATGGCAGCTTAAAATGGAATGATTCTGTTACGATTAGCTTAAATGCTGTGAATAGCGATGGTGTAAAAATTAATGTAAAAGATGGAGATCGTTTAACTGTTAGAGAACTATTTCATGCGATGGTAATATCATCAGCAAATAATGCTGCAATTGCATTAGCTGAACATATTTCTAAGAGTGAAAAGAATTTTACACTGCTTATGAATGAAAAAGCAAAACAATTACAATTATCAAATCAGACGCGCTTTGTTAATGCAACCGGCCTTGCTAATGAAAAAAATGAAGAATCCCAAATGACTGCATTAGATGCAGCAAAATTAGCACAACATTTGATAAAAAATTATCCGAATATATTAGAAACATCCAAACTTACATCTTTTAATTTACGTGGAACCACTGTAAATACAACTAATAAAATGCTTTATCCATCTAATAGAAGATTATATTTTCAAGGAGTTGATGGATTAAAAACTGGATTTACAGATGCAGCAGGATACTGTTTTACAGGAACAGCAAAACTAGATGGTAAAAGGATGATTTCTGTTGTAATGGGTACTAGTGATGGCTCTAAGCGTTTTATAGAAACCAAGAAACTATTCTCATATGGATTTGACAAATTTTATATACCTTTTTTTGAATCTATAAAATCTATTTTAAGATTATGGTAATTCGTTGAATCTTCCGATAATTTAGCGGGTAGTTTCAGCAATCATATGCAACACATAAAAAAGGCATCTATAAGGAGTAGATAAAATGAATATAAAGGTAATAGGTAGCTTAGTAGGGGGGACTGCTTTAATCCTCTTGGGAATATATATATTTTTTCGTGATACATTGGATACTGTCCACAGTAAAGAGAATATTCAAAGTAATGATGAGGTTATAACGATAACCTCTCCAGATGCTGCAGATGTAGTAGTGAATAAGCATAGAAAACTTCCAAGTGGTTATAAACCCAATGATTTAATTGTGCCAAATGTTAAGTTTGCATTTGATGGTATTCAAGAGAAGAATTATATGCGGAAAGAAGCCGCGATAGCTTTAGAAAAATTATTTTCCCTAGCAAAACAAGATGGAATAAGATTACACGCTATATCAGGATTTCGCTCTGAAAAATATCAACAGAATGTCTATAAGCGTAATGTAGAGACACAAGGTCAAGTTCAAGCTGATACAGTTTCTGCAAACCCGGGGCATAGCGAACACCAAACTGGACTAGCTATGGATGTTTCTGCTGATAGTGTCAATAATACATTAGAAACCGAATTTTCTAATACTATTGAAGGGAAATGGTTAAAAAATAATGCCCATCGTGCAGGTTTTATCATTCGTTATTTAAAGGACAAAGAACAGATTACAGGTTATTCATATGAACCATGGCATATTCGATATGCAGGTGATATTGCTAAAGATATTTACGAGCGAAATATCACCTTAGAAGAATATCTCAACATAAAATGAAAATATACATTTAATTAATAGGGGAAGAATCACATCGCCATCAACTTAAGAGATTTTAATACCCTCAAGTACCAAAAAACGTCATCCTTTCTAATCTAGCTTATTTAGAAAGGATGACGTTTTTTGATGAATCTCTCGATTCAAGATGAACTACAACCATTTGCAGAGGAATTACAACGATATGTGACACCTGTATTTTTAGAAGAACTTGCAAGAGAACTTGTGTTTGTAAAGCAGAAACGTAAGTTTTCTGGCTCAGACTTAGCCACCATTTATATCTGGATTAGTCAACGAGTCGCTAGCCCTTTTATTAAAACTCAATAAATGTAAGGAAAACTACGCGAATCGAAAAGTTAATGATATTAAAACGAATATTCAATCCTTTGAAAAAGCATATGTAAAATCTGGAGATGATGCGAAAGCAATTCAAGAATTGGAACAAAATTTCTATCAAGAGAATGCGACATGGATTACAACGCTAGACAGTGTAGGCAATATAAAATATGCAAATGGGTTTTCTTTAGAAATTCAATTAGATCCTAATAAAAATAATTTTTTTTCTAATCGTGTAATTCATATTCCAATGTATAGTTTTATCGATTTAGAGGATATGCAAAGGATGCAGTTTCGTTTAGAACCGGGGAATCGTATTATTATTGATGGATTACAACAAGGTGATACAGTGATACCTGCGATGTTAACAGTAAAAAATGGGAATTTGGTATTGGAGAATAAGCAACTTTCAGAAAGGTTATATGGAAGAGAAGACACAACGGATCCGTCATTAAAAGAAAGCTTATTAGGAAGCATTAAGAAAGTACAATTCCCAGAGGGAACTATAGGGCCAAGCTTTATTTATACAAATCGTGTATTTATAGACAGGATAAAACAATTTCAGATAAATCTAATATTAGATGAAAAAGATAAAAAATTAACTTCTATGGAAATAATGGATTATGAGCAAAATGATATTAAATATAAAATATTCATTAAACCAATAAAAGATGTAAATGGTAAGATAAATTATTTTTTTGCTATGACATCATTACAACCAGTGGATGAAGCTGTACAAATGATAAAAGATTATTATATTTATTTAGTTATATTAGTGCTAATTCTTATTGTTTTAGTATCGTTCTATTACTCAAAAAAAATCGCTAAACCATTGTTACAAATAAATGATACTACAAAAAGAATTGCGGATTTGGATTTTTCAGAGAAGATACCTATTACTACAAAAGATGAAATAGGTGATTTATCAAACAGTATTAATACACTTTCTATGACTTTGCATTCGTATATTAACCAACTGCAGCAAGACATAGAGAAAGAAAAGCAATTAGAAAATACACGTAAAGAATTTATCTCTGGTGTTTCACATGAGTTAAAGACGCCTTTAAGTATAATGAAGAGCTGTATTTCAATTTTGGAAGACGGTGTTGCAAGTAATAAAAAAGAGTATTACTTTAAAGCAATGTCAAAAGAAGTGGATAAAATGGATATGCTCATTATTGATATGCTAGAATTAGCAAAGTTTGAATCCGGTACGTATAAAATGGAAATGGATGTTTTCCATATTGATGAGATGATTGATTATATATGCGAGCAATTATCCCCGGAGATAACGGCTAAGCAATTACATGTCCATAAGCACCTTTCTAAAATTGAAGTTGTTGCAAACCAGCATCGAATAGAACAAGTTATTACTAACTTTGTTACCAATGCGATTCGTTACACACCAGAAAATGAGAATATTATTATTTCTACAATAGAAGAAAATGAACGTGTCAAAGTATGTATAGAAAATAAAGGAGCTCATATCGCACCAGAACATTTAAAGAAAATATGGGATCGTTTTTATCGAGGAAATACGTATCGTCAACGAACCAAAGGTGGAACAGGGCTGGGGCTTGCTATTTCAAAGAATATTTTAGAATTGCATAGTGTACAATATGGTGTATCAAATACTGAAGATGGTGTATTATTTTTCTTCTATTTAAATAAAAGCTTGTAGAATTTGAGTTCTACAAGCTTTTATTATTTTTAAACAAAATTGATCTTATCTGCACTTTATCTTTATCAGCGTTCATTAATTATTTTACTATCTAACAAAATAGGTAAATAGAAAAATACTATTCTTTCTTTATCTTAATCAGGAAGAATAGTATTTTTTATTTTGGGTGTATAGGGCTAATGCTGGTGATATTTTACATATTTATTCACCAGCAATTGAATGTTTGTTCACTATTTATTAGGTGTATAACCAGTTCTCGAATTCGGGAATTAACTTAACTTTAATAGAGAGGCAAATATTTTTCTAAAGAGTGAATTAAAGTATTCTTTAACTAATTTCGACATTATCTGCATTTTATCTTTATCCCTCTCTATTAATCTATTTATTGTAAGAACCGATTGAAATTACTGAGTCAACCAAATAAAGGTTCGGATTTATAAATAATTGATATAAAAATCAATAGAGAAAGGATAGATAAATAATGAAAAAAACAAAAAATAAAAATAAAACAGGTGTAATAACTAAGGCAATAATATCGCTAGGAGCTGTTCTAGCAACGGCTTGTTTCATGTTCTTATTGATTGGAAAATTTAATTCCACCCCTGCGAAAGGGATAGCTCAAGAAAGTATTAAACAAGTTAACACGCAGCAACAAGAAAAGAAAGGTGAAACACCACCGACAAAACAAAAAAGGCCGGATGGAAAACCTGTAGGAAAAGTAGTCTACTTAACATTTGATGACGGTCCGAGCACATTAACTGGTCAATTTTTGGATGTATTAAAAGAGGACAATGTTAAATCAACATTTTTCATGCAAGGAAGTAATTTGCAAAATACCAGTCTTCAGGAAAATGTAAAACGAGCAATAAAAGAGGGGCATTATATTGGTGCACATAGTATGACACATAATAGTAATAAGTTATATAAAAATGGGCAATTTGTACCAGAAATGAAAGAAACTCTAACACTTATACATGAAATTACAGGTACAAACCCTAAATTAGTTCGCCCGCCATATGGTTCCGCACCAGGTTTAAAAAGCGAAGAAATTCGCAACAAAATTGTAGAATCTGGAATAAAAGTCTGGGATTGGACGATTGATTCTCATGATTGGGAATTAAAAGATAATCCAACTCAGATTGCAGAAAATGTAAAAAAACAAACGACAGAAGATATAGAAGTTGTTTTGATGCATGAAAAACCACAGACATTACAAGCTCTTCCTGAAATTATTAAATTTTATAAAGAGAAAGGATATGAATTTGGTGTATACAATGATGCAGATCATTTCCACCTGAATTTCCAGAAAGATCAACGTTTATAGTATTTGACACTCCCCCCTAAAGGGTCAAGCTGACAAACGTCAGTGGGATTCTTGCTACCAAAGGCGAAGTCCATTTCTGGTATCGCTGACGTGCAAGATTGCGGTGTGCCATCACCACTCTCACGACAGACCGTATAGGATCGTGAGCTACGGTACTATCACCATACCGTACAGGTTCGTGTTCAGATGTTTTAGCGTCTAGTTCTTGACGACACATATCATTTTACCGATAGCATGAATTCGGCTACCGAACTCCATATGATATCTTGTTTTCAAGGAACACAATGTCGTTTTAAAGACTTGTACTTGTCTATAGTTTGTGTATAACCAAAACACAACTGTTTTTCTATGAAAAAGCGATCCTTTCATCCCATGCCTAAAGTCCGATATGGGCTTTCCCGTATCGCAAAATCTGTAATTATCTTTGAAAATTGGCTTTCATCAGTAAAAACGTTACCTAATTTCACTAATAAAAGCACTGTAAGAAAGGAAATTGTATATGATTTTTAAAAAAATTACAATCTCATTGATAAGTATCATTTCCTTAGTAGCTTGCGGAAATCCAGATAGTAAGAAAGCAGTCCCTAAAATAGAATCTTCTTCTATCACCTTAGAAAAAGAGTTTCCCTCTTCTTCTAATATAGATACTTCTACATTTAAATCTATTTTTAAAACAAGTGTATTTTTAGGGGATTCCATTACAGATGGACTTCATAATCTTGATATATTAGACGAAGAAAATATTATAAGTGGTATAGGGAAATCAATTGGAGATGCTCAAAAAAATGTAGAGCAAGTAGCCAATCAAAAACCGGAAAATATATTTATTCTACTTGGGCTATGTAATCTTGCTGAAACAAAAGAATCTACAGTAACCCAATATTCTCAATTGATTCAAAAAATAAAAGAAAAATTACCTGATACAAAAATAAATATCCTGTCAATTACACCAGTTACACCAGAACGTACACAAAAAGAAGAGCGTTATAAAAATATTAATGATTTTAATGAAGGATTTAAAATGATAGCGAAAAAAGAACAAGTGAATTTTATCGACTTGTCCCCGATGTTTAAAGATAATCCAGATCTCTATGTTGAGGATGGCATACATTTTAAGCCGGAATTTTACCCAATTTGGTTGGAATATTTAAAAAATCAATTAAAATAAACAAAAATATTTTTGTATTATTAAATTACTACTTTTAATGTGTGTATTGTTTATACAAAGTTAATATAAAAAGGAAGTGAACTATTGCAACTAGCAACAATTCGCTTCCTTTTTTATTTAAACCAACTCGTATTTCCTATCTTGAAATCGACTATTACCAAACCATTTCATTGATTATTAAACACATTTTATTCAATCAAATTTCATATTCAATCTCAGAAATATAAGTATCAAATTATTCTTCTGTTAAGCTATTTAATAACTAATTTTCAAACTTAGGATTCTTTAAATTATTTCTATCTTATCTGCACCTTATTTTTACTTGTAACGATTAATCTATATTTGTAAACGAAAGGTTCGCATTGAAAATAAAAATAGCATCGCTATATACACAATAGCTTACGAAATAATGACTTGAGAGGAAGATAAAAATGTTAAAGAAAGTATGTGTTTGTCTAGTTACGGGGACCATTGCATTGTCCTCCGCAGCCTGTGTAAATAAAGGAACTGAAAAAACATCAAATAAGGTCACTCAAGAGGCTGTGCATGAAAAAAAATCGAAAGATAGTGCGTATAAACCTATTTTTAAAAACAGTTTATTCTTTGGTGATTCCATTACTGAAGGGATGATTGATCAAGAATTAATCCATGATCAAAATATTATTGCTGACAAAGGTAAAATTACAGCAATGGCTATAGAGGAAGATGTTAACAAAGTAGTAGAAAAAAACCCTGAACATATTTTTATGAGCTTTGGAACAAATGATTTACTGATGCCTATGGATCTTGAAGGAAAACCTATCGAAAATCCAGTCAAGTTTTCAATAGATAACTATTCAAAATTAATACAAAAAATAAAAGAAAAACTTCCAAATGTAAGCATACAACTTTTATCTGTTACACCAGTTATAGATAAGGTATTACAGGAATACCCACAATATAAACATATTGATGAATATAACGTGAAACTTAAAGAATTAGCAAAAGCTGAGAAAGCAGAGTACATTGATTTATCTCCAATCTTTGAAAAAAACAAAGATTTACATGATCAAGATGGTGTACATTTTAAAGCTGATTATTACAAGCTACTACTTGAACAATTAAAAAATGCCGTTAAGTAATACTTATACCTAAAATTTACAGTTCTTATATGAGGACTGTAAATTTTAAATAAAAAACAAAGACAAAACCATTTAGGAGGTGAAAGAACAATGGTGTTCAGTAGTTTGATTTTTCTTTTCTTATTTTTACCATTAACAATTCTCATTTATTACGTATCACCTAAAGTTCTTCGAAATTTAATATTATGTATCTGCAGTCTCATTTTTTATGCATGGGGTGAGCCTGTGTACATAGTCATTATGATATTTTCCACCATATTTGACTATGCTAATGGCATACTTATAGATAAGTATAAAAATCGCAAGGGTATTACAAAAGCAATATTTATCAATTCTATAATAATAAATTTAGGAATACTTGGTTTCTTCAAATATTACGGTTTCGTGGTGGATAATATCAATACCATTTTTAATTTGAATATTCAGGTTGAGACGCTTCCACTTCCTATAGGAATCTCATTTTATACTTTCCAAACAATGTCTTATGTAATTGATGTTTATTTAGGTAAAGTACAGGCACAAAAAAATATTATTTCGTTTGGTACCTATGTTACGATGTTTCCTCAACTTGTTGCAGGGCCTATTGTAAAATACAGTGATATTGATAAACAATTACAAGAAAGAAAAGTAACATTAGATCGTTTTGGTGAAGGAATGGAATTATTTATTAGAGGACTTGCGTTAAAGGTACTTTTAGCTAATAATATAGGACTTCTTTGGACAAGTGTAAAAACAACTTCTATATCAGAACTTACAGTCCTCACAGCATGGATCGGGATTATTGCTTTTGCTTTCCAAATTTATTTTGATTTTAGAGGATATTCAGCTATGGCTCAAGGGTTAGGCAAAATGTTCGGATTTGATTTTCCAGAAAACTTTAACTATCCCTATATATCCAAAAGTGTAACCGAGTTTTGGCGTAGATGGCACATATCATTAGGTTCATGGTTTAGAGAGTATGTATACATTCCTCTCGGCGGAAATCGGATCGGATTAATGAAACAACTTAGAAATTTGTTTGTAGTTTGGCTCTTAACAGGATTATGGCATGGAGCGAACTGGAATTTTATTATTTGGGGATTGTATTTTGGATTATTTGTAACACTAGAAAAGCTATTTCTTTTAAAATGGCTTAAAAATAGAATGAGCTTTATCGGACATATGTATACACTTATTATCGTTTTAATCGGATGGGTATTTTTTGAGTTTGAAAACTTATCAGTAGCAATAGATTTCATAGGAACAATGTTTGGCTTTAATCAATCCGTTTTCTTGGATAATAAAACTCTATATTATCTTACAACTAATTTTATACTATTTTTTGTCCTAGCAATTTGTTCAACACCATTCCCTAAAAGAGCGTTTGTATATATTAGAGAAAAGTCGAAGTTACCAGGTGCTATTGGCATTCCAGTCTTTTATGTAGTACTAGTAGTTCTTTCAACTGCTTATTTAGTGAATGCCACGTACAATCCATTCTTGTATTTTAGGTTTTAATGATAGCCTATAGAACAATAATATTGTATTTAGCTAGAAAGAGGTGAGTTACTTGAATCAGTATGAAAAAATATACAAAAGCACAATGGCAGGGTTATTGTCACTATTTATAGGGGGGATGTTCAGTATAAATTTATTAACTCCCAATAAAACATTTTCAGATACAGAGAATAGAAAGCTAGAACAGTTTCCAGAGTTCTCTTTCCAAAATCTTATAGAAAAGAAGTTTACTTCTAACTATGACAAATATATTTCTGATCAGTTCGCATTTAGGGACCTTTGGATAAGCGTGAAATCTGATATGGAACGAACAATAGGAAAGAAAGAGAATAATGGTGTGTATATAGGTAAAGATGGTTATTTACTTCAAAAGTTTAGTAAGCCTGAAGAACAAGATGTAAAAGGAAAAATAGAAGCAATAAATGATTTTCATATTGCGAATCCTAATGTGAAAATGCAGGTCATGTTAGTACCTACAGCAATTAGTATTTTGGAAAATAAATTCCCAAATTATGTTTCTCATGGTGACGAGCTTGCGTATATTAATAAAGTGAAAAAATCTTTAGATAAGGATATAAACTTTATAGATGTATATCCTGTATTGAGTTCAAAAAAGGATGAATATATATATTATAAAACCGATCATCATTGGACCACCAAAGGCGCATATTATGCCTATCAAGAACTGGGTAAAAATATGAAATTTACTCCTAATAAAAATGGGTCATTCAACATTAAACAAATTACAAATAGTTTTTATGGATCCCTATATTCAAAAGCAGGTTTTAGAAATATAAATCCTGATAGTATTGAATTATATGAGCCAAAAAAAGATAACAAATATAAAGTAAAGTATATTGATGAAAACAAAACGTCCACCTCTCTTTATGAAATGGAGAACATCAAGAAAAAAGATAAATATACTGTATTTTTCAATGGGAATCATCCATTAATAAAAATAAAAACTGATAATATGAATGGAAAAAAATTATTAGTTGTCAAAGATTCTTATGCGAATTCTTTACTGCCATTTTTACTACCACATTTTAGTGAAATCTATATAGTCGACCTTAGGTACTATACAGATAGTCTAAATATGTTGGTACAGAATAATAAAATTAATGATATGTTAGTGCTTTATAATGGAAATACTTTCTTTGAAGATTCATCTATAAACAATTTATCTGAATAAATTAATTTATGTTTATCGCGATATTCATTAAATATAAATCGTTAGAACCCTTGTTTAAATTAAATGATTAAAACAACTAAATGCAAAGGAGAATTTAAACTAATGATAAATTTGTTGAAACCTTTTAATATAAAATTCATTAATACTATTATTGTTTGTACAATTACTTTGGGAGCTTTAAGTGGTTGTTTTGGAAAAAAAGAAAACGTTAATAGCCTTTCAGTTACAGAAATAGGAGAGGAAATTAAACATGCTACTAACTTAGAAGGAATGAAGGAAGGAGATAGTAAAAAACTTCAAAAGCTATATAACATAAATCTTGATGAAGTCGAAAGTTTTGTGTTATATACTGCTCCTACAAATATCAAAGCTGATGAAATCGCTGTAATTAAATTGGATAATACGAAAAGTGTAGACAACATTAAAAAGAAAATTATAAGTAGGATCGAAAAGAAATCAAAAAGCTTTAAAGGCTATCTTCCAGAAGAATATTTCTTAATAGAAAAACATGTTTTGAAAACAAAAGATAACTATATCCTTTTAATAATATCAAAGGATGCTGATAAAATTGAAAAAATATTCGACGAAAATTTTAAGTAATATAAATTAAAACAAGGGATTAAATACAGGCATTTTCATATTAGTTATAGTTTAACTTGTAAATGCTTTTTCTCTTAAGAATTTTTTAGAAATAAGGTCTTGATAATGTACGAAATTCATATTTTTTAGTAAGAACTTGCCTATAAATATGATTTTTATATGGTAATTTTTCATCACTAAGTCAATAACTAAGCCAAAAGTCGATTTCTTATACAATAAAGAAATTGGCTTTTTTTATAAAACTTTGCTTAGCGTACGAAATTCGCGTTTTGATGGTGCTCCCCAAAATCTTATAGCAGCATTTGTTTACATCGTTATTTAATGTATATCGTATACAAATCTAGCTAACATAACACCTAATTATCCGTAGCAAGGAATGAGTTTAGTAAATTAGTAAATAAATTCCTGAAAAGCATTTACAAATAATTCTATAAAAGGTATTGTTTATAACATAAGTAGACTTTATTTTCAGAATATTTTTATATTTTAAATTTCAATTCTCTTATAATAATTATGATTGGGGGGATGCCTTGTGAATGCAATGTTAACTTCTTATCAAGTGTTTCTCATGACAAAAGCACATTAGATAGGTTTCCTAATGATATTCGTTTAATGAGGCATGGAAGACTTACTTCTTTTAAAGGCACGACTAATGAATTAACTAATTTAATTAGACCGGAAGGAATATCCGTTTCTTTGTTTAATAGCATTTCTTATTATCACAATTTATAGTCTTCTTCTAATTAAATTAGACAAAGAATGTTGAAAAACCGAAGTATGTTGTTATCGGCAAAAAACGATAATTTGCAAACACTGGGGAGGAAATACATTGAAAAAGAAAAAGAAATTAAAACCTTTAGCAGTATTAACAACAGCAGCGGTGCTAAGTAGTACTTTTGCTTTTGGAAGTCATGTAGCGTATGCCGAAACACCAACATCATCTATACCAATGGATGAGCATTTAATACCAGTTGAACGTTTAGCGGAAGCACTAAAACAACGGGGAGTAATTGATCAATCTGCATCACAAGCTGAGACATCAAAGGCTGTCGAAAAATATATTGAGAAAAAGAAAGGGAAAAACCCTGGGAAAGAAATCTTGACAGGAGATAGTCTTACGCAAGAAGCTTCTGATTTTATGAAAAAAGTAAAAGATGCAAAAATGAAGGGAAATGAACAGGCGCAGCAGCCCGCAGTAGGACCAGTAGCTGGACAAGATGCAGGGTTGAATCCTGGAAAATTAAATGGAAAAGTACCTACTACACCAGCTAAGCAAGAAGAGTATAATGGGACTGTTCGAAAAGATAAAGTACTTGTTTTACTTGTAGAATTTAGTGATTTCAAGCATAACAATATTGATCAAGTGCCAGGATATATGTATTCTAAGGACTTTAATCGTGAACATTATCAAAAAATGTTATTTGGTGATGAACCATTTACGTTATTTGATGGATCGAAGGTTAACACATTTAAACAATATTATGAAGAACAATCTGGTGGTAGCTACACAGTTGATGGAACTGTAACGGAATGGCTTACTGTTCCAGGAAAAGCTTCAGATTATGGCGCGGATGCGGAAAATGATCGTGATAACAAAGGTCCTTTAGGGCCACGTGATCTTGTGAAAGATGCATTAAAAGCAGCGGTAGCGAAAGGGGTCAATTTAGCAGACTTTGATCAATATGATCAGTACGATCAAAATGGTGATGGAAATAAAAATGAGCCAGATGGCATTATTGATCATTTAATGGTTGTACATGCTGGCGTGGGTCAAGAAGCTGGCGGCGGTAAATTGAAAGATGATGCGATTTGGTCTCATCGTTCAACACTTGATGATGATGAACCATATGCGATTGACGGCACAAAATCTTCTGTTTCGTATTGGGGCGGAAATATGGCTGCATACGATTATACAATCGAGCCTGAAGATGGAGCGGTTGGTGTGTTTGCACATGAGTATGGTCATGATTTAGGCTTACCAGATGAATACGATACGAATAACTCAGGACAAGGTGAACCTGTTGGGGTATGGTCTATTATGAGCGGCGGCAGCTGGGCTGGAAAAATTGCGGGAACAGAGTCAACTAGTTTTTCGCCACAAAACAAAGAGTTTTTCCAAAAGAATATGAAGGGCAACTGGGCGAATATCGTTGAGGTAGATTATGATAAACTTCGCACAGGAGTCGGTGTCGCAGCATATTTAGATCAAAGTGTTACAAAATCAAAACGACCAGGAATTATTCGTGTTAACTTGCCAGACAAAGTTATCAAAAATATCGAGTCGACATTTGGTAAGAAGTTTTATTACAGTACACAAGGAAATAACATCCATACAACACTTGAAACACCAGTATTTGACCTAATAAATGCAAAAGATGCTAAGTTTGATTATAAGGCATTTTATGAAATTGAAGCGAAGTATGATTTCCTTGATGTAAATGCGATTACAGAAGAAGGAACGAAGATACGTATTGATAGAATCGGCGAAAAAGATGTAAAAGGCGGTATGGATACAACTGACGGTAAGTGGGTTGATAAATCATACGATTTAAGCCAATTCAAAGGGAAAAAAGTAAAACTGCAATTTGAGTATGTAACAGATAAATATAAAGCTTACAAAGGATTTGCATTAGATAATGCAGCATTAACTGTAGATGGAAAAGTTGTTTTCTCAGATGATGCAGAAGGCCAACCAGCAATGACGTTAAAAGGATTTACTGTGTCTAACGGGTTGGAACAGAAGAAACATAACTACTATGTAGAGTGGAGAAATTACGCTGGTTCTGACACGGCGTTACAACATGCGAGTGGCCCAGTATTTAATACAGGAATGGTTGTATGGTACGCGGATCAAAGCTTTTCAGATAACTGGGTAGGTGTTCATCCAGGTGAAGGATTCTTAGGAGTAGTAGATTCTCATCCAGAGGCAATTGTAGGGTCATTAAACGGACAACCGACTGTGAAAAGCAGTACGCGTTTTCAAATTGCTGATGCGGCATTCTCATTTGATCAAACGCCAGCATGGAGAGTAAATTCGTCAATTCGCGGTATTTTTGATTATAAAGGATTACCAGGAGTTGCAAAATTTGATGATTCTAAGCAATATATCAACAGCGTGATTCCAGATGCAGGACGTAAGTTGCCGAAATTAGGATTAAAGTTTGAAGTAGTAGGCCAATCAGAAGACAAGTCTGCAGGTGCAGTTTGGATCCATCGATAAAATAAAGTGAAATGAAGAGGAGCTGCCTTATAAGTCGTTGAAACGGCTTATTGACAGCTCTCTTCTTATTGTGAAACGAGTTTGCTATATAAATATAAATTGAAAAAACACTCGGAAATTCTGCTACATCTATTTCTCGCATTTTAGGAATATGAAGACAGTCAGTTTCTACTTACGTTCATACTTTCAATTCCGATGGAATTGATGGATTGTTAGAAATCCGTTTTACATTACGATTGTGGTCTATCTTGAAGAGTGATTTCCATGTCTTAAAGACAATCTCTATTTGCCAACGTAAAGTATATAATTCATGTACCTGTTCCATCGGAACCCATTCCCAAGGTGTATTCGTCACGTACACGTTTAATCCAGCTTATCCTATAGCAGTTGAAGAATTGAGAAAAGAAAAAAAGATGCCATTAGGCATCCAACTAAGGCAAGTGAAATATCTCAATAACATAGTGGAACAAGATCATCGGTTTATTAAAAAGCGGGTTCGTTCGATGTTAGGATTGAAATCCTTTCGCACAGCTACATCCATTCTTTCTGGAATAGAAGCTATGCATATGGTGAAAAAAGGGCAACTTGTTTTATTGGACAAGTCTCAAGTGAAGTTCATCCATCAACTATTTGGAATTGCTGCTTAAGACTAGATTTCACTAGGAAACTTTTCGCCTCTTTATATCTTTCCTAAGTATTTGCACCAGAACCGAAATCAATATATGATTTACGGTGGAGAATTAAAGAGTTATTAATAAAGAGTGTTTGTATTGAATCTAAGAGTGAAAATGAAGCGATTAAAGGTATACCTTTTTAAACTGTTCTTCACCATACACATAAAGAAACCAAATCTTTTGCGTGGTACTTGCTGATTCGTTGTACAAAACCAACTTGAAACCTTTATGAATTATGTATTAAAATATTTTAAAAACAAAAAGGGAGTAAGGTTATGACCTTAATTAGTGACTGAGGCTTTTGAATTAGCTATGAAAGATGGAAAGAAAGGTTGGATGAAAAATGAATGATACTGAAAATGTAATACAAACAAATGCTCATTACCATGAGTTAGATGCAAAGGCAAATATTATTTATAAATTTGTTATGACTTACAATGATTATATAAAAACAGCTCGTGATTATGGTACAGGAGAAATCATTACTATGGTTGAAGTACATACTCTTACTGTTATTGAAGAGAATCCAGGAATCACTGTTACTGATGTAGCATTGGGGTGGAATCGTACAAAAGGCGCTGTATCACAGATTATTACCAAACTAGAAAAGCGTGGTTTGATTATACGAAAAAAAGAAGCTGGGAATGCTAAAACTGTACACTTGTATGTCACTGATAAAGGAAACCTTCTTAGTAAAGCACATAAAGATTATGATATTAAGGAACTCACTTGGGCTGATAAAACATTGCGTAAGAGTTTTACTACTGAAGAAATTAATGTGTTTTATAAAGTTATGCAAAAGTATACTGAGTTGTTGGATATGCCTCATATAGAATAAAAAAAGTACGTTTTCGTAATCATATATAAATTAAAGTATTCTTGACAAATTATTGTTTAGAGCCTAAACTATATTTATTGTTTAGGCTCTAAACATTTTTTGTAGTAGTAATTAATCCCCATCAAATTATTACTACTAATGATTTTTAGGCCTGTCCAGTTAGGAAAGGGGTTATAGACAAGATGATTTCTTTAAGAAATGCTCAAGCTACAGATTTAGAACAGCTGTTACTTATTGAGAATGAAGGTTTTTCGATAGAAGAGGCTGCCACGAAAGAAGCATTTGTGGAGAGGATTCAACTAATAACTGATACCTTTATTGTGGCAGAAAGACAAGGGGAGATTCTTGGTTATATTAATGGGCCTATCATTAATCAACCTTACATTACCGATGATCTTTTTGAGAAAATCGGAGAGAACTCGAAAAGAGGCGGATATCAGAGTATTTTAGGATTAGCTGTGTCCAAACAGGCAAGATATCAAGGAATTGCAAAGCTTCTAATTGAGGAAATGGAAGATCTTGTAAAAGAAAATGAAAGAAAAGGAATCACTTTAACATGTAAACAGGAATTAGTATCTTTTTATGAAAAATTTGAGTTTGTTAACCATGGCATGTCCGAATCACAACATGGAGGAATAAGCTGGTATAACATGGTCAAATTCAGAGAGGCTATGGATTGATCCTTTTGCCTTTAAACAATTGTTTGGGACATCCGGAAGCGAAGATATTTTGCTAACATTTCTAAATGTAATGCTAGCAGATTCATTAGAGTCTCCCATTCAATCTCTTCAATTTGAAGATCCTCATTTGCACCGAGAATATGAAGAGGATAAATTATGGATTCTAGATGCATCCGCTACATTAGACACAGGAACTAAAATTAATATTGAAATTCAGTTGAATAATAATCACGATCTTTTGAAGTGTTCTCTCTATTATTGGAGTAAACTCTATGCTTCTCAATTAAAAAAAGGAATGCCCTACAGCTCGCTTCATAAACCATTACAATCAACTTATTGAACTTTGCCATGTTTAAAGACTACGAAGCATTTCATACGACAGGGCAACTGTGGAATATGCAACAGCAGCAACTCTTAAGTGATGATATCGAAATTCATGTCGTGGAAATTCCAAAATTGTTGCAGCAGTGGCGGGAGGAAAAAGTAAATCCGTGGGAAGATTCCTTCGTTCGATGGTTATTACTATTACCAGCGAATGAAGATGAGCATTTAACGCGTACTCTGGAGGCGATTGCGATGAATCAGGACCCAATTTTACAGAAAGCAATGAATAAATGGGAGCATATGAGCCAAGATGCTTCGTTCCGTCAAGCTTACGAAGCACGCGAAAAGATTTTGATGGATGAAGCGGCAGGGATTGCACGCGCATTGAATATAGGACGTGAACAAGGACTCCAAGAAGGAAAACTTGCTGAACGCGTCCAATTAGTTCGTGGTATGCATAAGAATGGAATGCCTATAGAGGATAAGAGGATATTGCGAAATTTAAAGGGTTAAGTATAGAATAAATAAGAGAGATTTTACAATCATGAACATAACGAAATAACACCTACAAGTATTTTGTAGGTGTTATTTTTGGTTCCGTTGCAAAGTTTTCTGCATGAAGCTACACTCTAGAAAACAGTATCTAGGAAAATCAGACATGAGATATTTTAAAGGAAAACAGTTCAAGAAAGATATTATTTTAGTAGTTGTCGGCTACTACTGCCGTTTTTCTTTAAGTTATCGCGATGTATCTGAAATCCTGAAAGAACGCGGTATTTCATTTCACCCAACAACTATCATGCCCTATATAAACAAAGGCGAAGTCCTCAAAGAGACTCCGCCTTTTCAACTTACAATGAACTTCAACACTTACTAGCTACTTCTTAAACACTGTTCCTCATTTACCAATTTGTTTATGCTTTTTTCAAACTTTGCAACAGAACCTTACAGAGTAGAGTGTTTATTTTTATTTTTTACCATATCTAATATATCCCTTATTACACCAACAACAACTTGAGGTTGATCAATATGTATTGCGTATCCAGCATCTTCAACAACAATATGTTTTTTATTAGTCGACAAGTTAGCAAGTTCTACCTGGAATTTCATCCAAGTAGCCATAGACTTCACTGTATGAAAAGGCTGCATCCCCCCTGTTACAACAATGAGTGGAATGTTTCCAAGTGACTTAGAAGTACGAATTTGTTCTAAGCTTTCTTCCACTTCATTAAGAGAACCTTCCAAAGTAAATTGATTATAATAAGCCTCCTGAACTTCTTTTGTAAATAAAGAGGGCAATATTTTGTTTTGATCCTCGTGAGTTGAGTCTAAGAGAACGACTCCTACTACTTCCTCTGGATATGTGCTTGCAAATAATCTTGTATTTAATCCTCCAAATGAGTGTCCGACTAATACATATGGAGGTTTTATACCTGCTTTATTAAGTAATATATGTAGATTTTCGACACTTTGCTGACTATGGCGAGGTCTTTCATTCATTTCACTTTTGCCAATACCAGCTCTATCATAAATAAACATTTTTGAGAACTTTGAAATGTCATCTCTAATTAGATTCCAGCTTTCTAAAGTGGCTCCATATCCAGAATCAAAAACTAGTGTTGGCCCTTCATTATTCCCCCCTAACAATTCATAGTATAATTCAATACCACCTATATCTAATTTTTGTCCTGTTTCATTCCCATTAAGTTCACTCATATCCAATCCTCCATTTTTCCTTTTTATATAAAAAGGAAAGATCATTTCTATTTATAGAACTGATTTTTTTATTATCCATTTGAAAATCCTAAATAAGTTCAATTTAATTGAACTTATCGTAGCATGGACTGATTTTCTTTTCAATCTGAAGTTTAATATAATTGAACTAGTAGATTGAATTACAAAGGATGTTGAAAATGAATGAGATAGGAAAACGAATAAATAAATTAAGAGTAGAAAAAGGTATGACACTTGTAGAGTTATCTGGTAATAAAATGTCAAAAGGGATGTTAAGCATGATTGAAAATGGGCATTCGAACCCTTCGATGGATAGTTTGAAATTTATCGCGCACCAGTTGGGCTGCGATCCTCAATATTTATTAGGGAGCTCTACATCCGATGAGCTAAAGCACTTATTTAATAAAGTAGAGAAAGCGTTTGAAAAAAATAATGATGAACAGATAATTAATTTGACACAAGACATGTTGGACCAACAGTTTCCTATTTCATTTGAATCTGCTAGGATATTAGAGATTTCTGGAAGGGTAGTTATGAAGTCCGAGAAAAAACGTGGAGAAATGTTGATAGAACGAGCAGTAGTAATCTATGAGCGGTTATCCCTTTATAGCCACTGCGTGGCTGCTGAAGTACATATGGTAGAATGCCGTGCAAAAGAGGATAATTACCATGATGCTCTGATAATGTTACGAAATATAAGAAAAGAGTACCATGAGAAAGTAACAGTGATTGATATGGTCGTTGAAATAGAAGCGAATTATGTTGAAATGGTCTTACTCTTCGGGATAGGTGACTATAAATCAGGAAAGAGTAAACTTAATCAATTAATTGAACTATCTAAGAGGAAAAAGGTCTTTTATAAGATGGATAATATTTTCCGAATTGCAGCGTTTCAAGCCCTTCTTCATAACAACGAAAATGATTATGCTTATTTTATCGAGAAGTCAGAACAGTTTGCTGTTTTTAGTGAAAATGATGAATCTCTAGCTTTTACACTGTTACTTCAAGCACATTATCATAATCAAACATCAGAGGATTATGAACAGGTCCTTTATTACTTAGATAGGTTTGCTACCCTAGTAAAGGGGAATCTCGGAAGTGACTATTATTATCTTGAAAAAGGTAAAGTATTATTAGGAAAAGGACATGTAAAAGAAGCACTTGAAACATTTGAGCAATTTAAGATGCCAAATACGACTATTTACCCACTTGAATTATGTATTCTCTACACTGCAGATGCATATAGAGCAAATTGTCTTTTACAACTAGGAAGAATAGAGGAAGCGCTTATCTATGCGCAGAGAGCAGCTAGTGAAATAGATTTGCTACCTCAAACGCCTTATCAAGGTTTTATAAGAAACACCTTAGAGTTAGTGAATAAAACCTATAATATTATTTTCGAAAGAAAAAATGAATAGCTTATAGAAAATAAAGAAAAGAATGTCAATTTAAGAAAAGCAACTACCCCAAAACAAGAAAATTAACATTTCTATATCGAGAATGAACAATTTTTTCGTTTTGGGGTTATCTATTTTCTTAAGTTGATGGGCATATGGCGGTACCCCACATCCATCAACTTAATAGAACAGTTTGCCCCTAAAATGATAAAAATGAACTTCGTACTATAAAAAAACACAAATTTTTGTTTAGGGGGTACTTTAAAATCTTAGCTTGATGGCGATATTGCCGTACCCCTATTACCATTTTTGTTCCGTTACTATACAAACCAAAGATTTTATTTTATCTTGAATTTAATTTTTTTGTAAATGTGGAACAAATTTATTACTTAGATTGTCTATTAAGTGTAATCCTATAAGCTTAGTGCTCAAACTCGATACACTGAACCTGATTTGACATCTATTTTAAGTACTGCAAAATACGAAAGGACTGATTATCTTGAAAAGTACAAGAATGTTAAAAATAGGGATGTGTGTTGGAATACTAAGTTTGAGTCTTGCAAGTGTAAAACTTTTTATAGGTGAACCATTATAGGTGGAAGCAAAAAAAAAGTTTGACGCTCGACTGGGTGTCTATGAAATCGACACCAGTATAAACTGGGCAGTTACTTATCGATTACCTAATGAACGGTTTGTTTACGTATCTACCTTTAAGGCTCTGGTTGCAGGGGCATTGTTACTACAATACCCAATTGACAAATTAGATGAAGTTATCACTTATACAAAATATGATTTAGTAGAGTATTTACCAATTACAGAGAAACATGTGGATAGCGGTATGACTCTTGGGGAAATTGCGGAGGCTGCTATTCGTTACAGTGATAACACTGCGGGGAACATTTTATTCAAGGAATTAGACAGATTGGTAATAAGGTTACCTTGGCTGATTGCTTTGAGCCAGATTTGAACGAAGTTATTCCGGGAGACATTCGTGATACACAAGTACAGCAGAAACACCTGCAGGCTTTCACGGTCAGAGATGCACACCAAACTGATAAACGTAAAATCCCTACGGATTGGATGCGTGGAAAAACTACAGGAGACAAACTCATCCACGCTGTTGTACCAAAAGATTGGGAAGTCGATGATAAATCTGGAGTCGGAAGCTACGGAACACCTAATGACATTGCCATCGTTTGGCCACCGAATAGAGAACCGCTTATCATTGCAATTCTGTCCAGCCAAGATAGTGAAGATGCTATATATGATACTGAGCTAATCGCGCAGACTGCCAAGGTTACAATAGATGCTCTCAAGTGAAGGCATTGATTTTACCTTTGCTTTCTGATTCCCTATATTCCATACCATCTATAGGATAAAATTAGAAGTCGATTCTTTTTTACATCAAAAGAATCGTTTTTTACATTCTTTTCATTTCATTACGATTATGCTAACAAGAACCATTATATTAGACGAGTGGTCCAAGAACTCACTATTACAAATATTAGATATAGTACAAAGAGATGAGGAACAGCTCACAATTTCCTTGCTTTAAGGGGCGGCATTATTATAAAGAATAGAGATGAAAATAGTTTGTTCAAGAGTTAATCTTAGTTTTATAGTCTATAGATTAGGAAAATATTGACTGATTCCGATTAACACACTTTTTAAATATAAGTATATTTCTGAAGGTGACCTCAATAATTTTAAGTAAATCAACGGGAGAATTGAAAGGCAGGAGAAAGTAGCATGTCAGAAAATTATCGTTCTCGAGAGGAGCGACGACAAGTTAAAAAGAAAAAACACCCCGCTTCTAAAAAACAACAAGGTAAAACATCGTTTTTTCGCAAATTTTTAATCAGTTGCTTACTACTTGGTATTGTAGGATTAGTCGCAGGGGTTGCTACCTTTTTCGTTATGATCAAGGATGCGCCAAAACTTGAGAAAGCAAAACTTGTTAATCCGTTATCCTCAAAAATTTATGATAAAGATGGAAAATTGATATATGAATATGGGAAAGAAAAACGAACGAATATTATGTATAATCAAATACCTAAATTAGTAGAAAATGCATTTTTAGCGACAGAAGATGCACGTTTTTATGAGCACAGTGGCGTAGACTTTAAAGGTACTGCACGTGCAGTTTTAGTCAGCCTAAAAGGGGATTACGGCTCTCAAGGTGGAAGTACGATTACGCAGCAAGTTATTAAAAATTACTTCTTATCGATGGAAAAAACGTCAAAGCGTAAGGTTCAGGAAATTTATTTGGCGTATAAACTAGAACAACAATATTCAAAACATGAAATATTAGAGATGTATTTAAATAAAATTAATTTAGGTAACCGTTCATATGGAATCGCAACAGCAGCACAAAACTACTACGGTAAAGAATTGAAGGATTTAACATTACCAGAAGTTGCAATGTTGGCCGGTTTACCGAAAGCACCAAATAACTATGATCCAACGAAAAAAGAAAATGTTCAAAGGGCAACAGAAAGAAGAAACGTTGTACTAGAATTAATGAATCGACATGGTTATATAACAAAAGAAGAAATGGAAAAAGCCTCACAGTTTAAAGTAACAGATGGGCTTAAATCTGCAACAGAACTTCAAGCAATGCCATATCCTGCATTTATGGATGCAGTTGTGAAAGAAGTAGAAAAAGAATTACCAGATGCTAATATTGGATCTGACGGTTTAGAAATTTATACAACATTAGACTCAAAGGCACAGGATTTTGCGGACAAGCTTTTAAATGAAAATATTATTAATTATCCAAATGAGAAATTCCAAGGGGCTTTCACATTTATGGATACGAAAACAGGAGAAGTTCGTGCAATTGGTAGCGGACGCGGTGAAAATAAAGCTGTATTTAAAGGACATAATATAGCGATTGAATTAGATCGCTCAGCAGGTTCAACAATGAAACCAATTTTTGATTACGCTCCTGCAATTGAATATTTAAAATGGGCTACTTACCATCAAATTGATGACTCTCCATTTAAGTATTCAACAGGACAAGAAGTTAGAAATGCAGATAGAAAGCATTTAGGACCAATTACAATGCGTGATGCATTGAAAACATCCCGAAATATCCCGGCTATTAAAACTGCAAAAGAAGTAGGAATTAATAAATCAAAAGCTTTCTCTGAAAAGTTAGGTATTACCTTTAATGTAGCACCGACCGAGTCAACAGCGATTGGTACAAATGAAGCGTCACCAACTGAAATTGCAGGTGCTTATGCGGCATTTGGTAATGATGGTAAGTATACGAAGCCGCATTTTGTTAAGAAAGTAGTTTATCCAGATGGTAAATCAAAAAGCTTTGAGCAAAAGCCAAAACGAGTTATGAAGGATTCTACAGCATATATGATTACTGATATGCTTCGTACTTTTGTTTCATCTGGATTGGGTACAGCAGCTAATATAGATTCTTTAGATGTAGCGGGTAAAACAGGTACAACAAACTATTCTTTAGAACAAATAGCACAATATAATCTACCAGAAAGTGCAACTCGTGATAGTTGGTTTGCTGGTTATACACCACAATATACGATGGCAGTATGGACTGGATATATAAAAGATAGTAAAGACGATTATATTAGTAGTAAAAATACGAAAATTTCTCAGTTGATTTTTAAAGAAATGATGAGCAAGATGGCTACAGATAAGTCGCAATTTAAAATGCCGAACAGTGTAGTTCAAGAAGGTAGCGAATTGCGTATTAAAGGTGAGAAACGTGATTCTTCTACAAATACGACTGAAAAGCCAAGTAATAATAATCAAAATAAGCAACAAGAAAAGCAAAAGAAACAAGAGGAATTAAAGAAACCAGAAGAGCAAAAGCAAAGCAATCCAAATAATGGTAGTGGTCAAGGAAATACAACGTCACCAAACAATGGTAGTGGTCAAGGAAATACAACGTCACCAAACAATGGTAGTGGTCAAGGAAATACAACGCCACCAAACAATGGTAGTGGCCAAGGAAATACAACACCACCAAACAATGGTAGTGGCCAAGGAAATACAACGCCATCAAGCAATAGTAGTGGCCAAGGAAGTACAACGCCACCAAACAATGGTAGTGGCCAAGGAAATACAACGCCACCAAACAATGGTAGTGGCCAAGGAAATACAACGCCACCAAACAATGGTAGTGGCCAAGGAAATACAACGCCGCCAAACAATGGTAGTGGCCAAGGGAATACAACGCCGCCAAACAATGGGGATGGCCATGGAACGCCAACGCAACCAAGTAATGATGGGAATACAGGAGAGGCTCCAGCCGATAATGGATAATAAGTAATATGAAGAAATTGTTGATTCTGTGCAAATTTTAAAAAAAGCATAAACAGGTTGGTAAATGAGGAACAATGTTTAGGAAGTAGCTAGTAATTGTTGAAGTTCATTTTACGTTGAAAAGGCGAAGTCTCTTTGTATAGTGACCCCAAATTTGTAGGGTTTGTGAATAAATGTCCAATTTTCTTTTTTTATGGGGTACATCCGCATGCCCATCAACTTAAGAATTCAAAAGTATCCCAAGACGAAAAAATGAGCTTTTTTGCTACAAGTTAGCACAAAATATCGTTCTGGGGATAACTCGTTCTTTTAGCTTGATGGTGATGCGGGCACTTCCCAAAAGTGATCCTTTTTTGAATTCTAATTCGGTGTAACTAACAAAGCTATTAGGAGCAACGGCATATCAAAAAGGATATGAGCAATAGCGCTAGCCCATATTGAATTGGCTTTAAATGCAATCCAGTTGTAAGGCAATCTTGCTAAGCCAATAATTAAAAGAATTTGAATTAAGTTACCGTCATATGTAGAGTAATGAGCCATACCGAACAAGAACGCTCCAATAAGAGTTACTATTAGCATCGACCATTTTTCGTCTATTCCTTGTTTTTTCAAAAAGTAAATTCCTAAGATAGATGGAACTAAAATTAAACATTCTTCGCCGATCAAGCTACATATAATTTGTATCAAGTGATAGATAAACTGTATAGGTGTGTTATCTACGAAAATAGTAGCCTTTCCATTATAAGCAACTGAAAAATGAAAAACATATTGTACTAAAAATGCAATAATCCAACTTTGTATGATATTCCATAATAGTCCAATTAAAATGATTTTAGTTGTTCCTTTTTGTAGGGGACCAAATGCGGACTTAATGCCGTAAAAGCTAAAGTTCAAATATAAAGCAATTACACAAGATATCGTTAAAAACGTAAACCTAAATGGAAGAGCAGTATAAGCTAAACCTATGTAAGCAATACAAATGAAAAAAACACTAATGATTACATTAAAAATACTACTAGGTTGTTTGTTATAAAGACTGTTCATGATGTTTTCCTCCTATTTTGCTAGTTGAATTTCTCGGAGGGGATTTTTAAAAATTTCTAATCATATTTTCTACTCTTTTTTGCACCCGACATGAGGTATAACCTGGTGGTGAAAGTCCTAAAGGTTGGATTTAATACAATTTCAATAGCTTTTAAGTATATGGCCCAGTACCAGCATTACTTTGCCCCTGATTACAGCAACGCTGGTGCTACCTCATATAAAAAGACACTATATATAATAGTGTCTTTTTATGTACTGACGTACTATGAAAGAAAATGTAGTGATTAATCGTAATTAGTTGAACTCTTCTTGGTTAATAATAGTATAACATCATTATCGATAATTTTAAATGAATTTATGCATATATATAATTATCAACATATTCTAGACGTATATATGTTTTTTCTTTCTATTACCAAAATTTCCAATTTATTTATTTTTGTATATATTCTATAATTTAACTGCTAAATCGCAAAAAAGGAGCTCTAATAGATATGGAGATGAGAAACTTACAAGAACTAATTGAAGAAAAGAAAGCAGAATTAATTAAGCTTGTAGAGAAATATGGATTTAGACATCAGCAGGTGCTACATTTAAGTCAAGATATAGATACACCAATAAATCAATTTATTTATATAAATTATAAAACTAAGTAGAATTCTACATTTATAATTACATTATAGGGAGGATTACTTTGGGGTATTTTAACTTGGAATTAAAAAGCGGATATTGAATTTGAAGAAGCTGTATATTTTGTATCGGAATACATAAAAAGGTATGCTGTAGACCGAGAGGACAGAGAATATGCAGCAGAAGTTATTGCTAGAAGTTGTAATAAAGAAAACACTGCTGATGATATTTTTTTTATCACAACTTGCAGTGAAATGATTAATAGATGAATAATGATTAACCGGACAATTTAGAATCAACTAAATAAAAAACAGGATCTGATATTCATATATCAGGTCCTGTTTCACTATGTATAATTATTTTACTGCCTCTTTTAATTCTTTTCCCGCCTTAAAAGCAGGTGCCTTTGAAGCAGCGATTTGCATTTCTTCACCTGTTTGTGGGTTACGTCCTGTACGTGCAGATCTTTCACGCACTTCAAATGTACCAAAGCCAAGAATCTGTACTTTCTCTTCATTTGCAAGCGCATTTGTTATAGCATTTAATACAGCTTGTGTTGCTGCTGCTGCCTCTTTTTGTGTAAGTTCTGCTTTTTCTGCTACCATTTTTGTTAGTTCAGTTTTATTCATTTTTTGCACCTCTTTGAATGTAATTAGAGATTATTATAACGTGCCTATACTCCTGATGCAATCAAAAGTAATACCAATACCAGCATCTCCGTGTAAATCAGGTGTAATAAAAATTTTCATTATTGTTAATTTAAATCTTTTATATACCACGCATTCATAGCAGAATGATCAGAACCTGATAGTGGCTCATGTAAAAGCGTAAATCCAAACTTTTCATATAGTATACATGCAGTTTTTAATTCATGCTGTGTTTCTAAGTAGCACTTTGTATAATGTTTAGCAGCATATGATAAAGCTTTTTCCATTAACTTCTTTCCAAATCCTAAGCCCTGTGTTTGGGGACTTAAGTATAACTTCTGTAATTCGCAAACTTTTTCATGTTCGTTAAACGGCGCTATACCAATTCCACCAACTACTTCTCCTTCCATTTCTACAACCCAATAGTTTCCATGTTTTAAATCAGTATAATATTGGTGAAGGTCGTTAAGCTGAGGGTCAAAATAGGCTGTTCCAGGAATCGCTAATCCAAGTGATTTTAATGAATTTTGTATTATTTTTTTAATTTTCACATTGTCTTCTTTTTTAATTTCCCGAATAATCATATGATCTCTCCTACAATTAGTTTTTTATAAAAGTTCCAATTATTTCGAAAGTTGTACCCCTAAATGTTGACTGAGTCCACATTCTAAGGATACAGTTATGTTAATATTAAATGTGGATTAAGTCAACTAAAGGAGAAAATATGGATAAAAAAATTATTTATGATATTAGACACTTCAATCGATTTTATACGAAGGTACTTGACTTATTTAATAATCAATTTCTAGATACAGAATATTCATTAACCGAAGCACGGATACTATTTGAGATAAGTGAAAAAACTAATTGTATTGCGAATAATCTCGTGCAAGAACTTAATATTGATAGAAGCTATATGAGCAGAATTTTACGTAAATTAGAGAGGGAAGAATTAATAAAGAAGAAAAGCTCAGCAATAGATAGTAGAAAAAGCTTTCTTTTTTTGACAAAAAAAGGTGAGGAATTGCTTGATAGAATCAATATTCAGTCAGATGAACAAATATATCAATTATTTAATGGATTAACTAATAGTGAAATTAATCAAATTCGTAATTCTATGATCGTAATACAAGAAAAATTAGATAAGAAAAAATTTTGAATGTCCGTACAATTTCTGATTGATTTTGGAGCAATGTTTTAACTATTTAAAATGCGTTCAAATTGTACGTTTAGGCATATCTTAATTAGCCCACTGTTCACTATGCTTCTTATTTCGTTAAATATATTAAACCACCTCCCGATATTCGAGAGATGGTTCATGTTTATTTATTCACAATTCTATTATAGGAATTAATGGTTAACACGTAGTAAACAAGGTAGATTACACCATACGTTGTCATAGCATAAATAAATGAAATTATGTTTTCCTTTATGTCCATATCATATTGTATAACCATTGATATTATTAACATGCCCGCATTTAGTATCCCAATAATTAACGGAAGGAGAAATATAAATAATGTTTGTTTGGCTATCGTAGTTCGTACTTCTTTTTTATTTACACCGATTTTTCGTAAAATTTCATAACGATTTTTATCTGAATGTGCCTCTGTTAGCTGTTTGAAGTAAATAACACTTCCTGTTGCCACTAGTAAAACTAATGCTAAAGAGCTAACTATAAAGATTTTCATTCCTGTAAGTGCCTTTATTTTTTTATACCCTTCGTAGAATGTGCGCATATGAGTATCGTTTCCTGCTAGTGTCATTACTATCTCAGATGTTTCTTTGGTTGTTTTTTCATCCTCCACTTTATAAGCTTTATATGTGATTGGACTGACTTGTTTTGCAACACGATTAAACATCGCATCGTCAACGACAATATATAAAAGCTCCGGTCCAGAGGTTAGTTGTATCGATTTTTTTTCGAGTTTCTCGAGTTTAAAAGTATAATTCTCCTCAGGTAGCTGAATATTCACTTGTTGTCCCGTGAAATTAGGAACTGGTTGGTTAATAAGGTATTTTTTAAATGCGATAGCTTGCTCACTAGCTAGTTTTGGTATATCCCCTAATTTTAGAACTTTGTTCATTTTATGAAATCCATTTTCTGAGATCAAGTTAACGGAAAGATCATCTTTATCTTCGAATGGTGCTGAAGTACTCCCTTTCACTTGAATAACCGGGATATCTAATTGTGCTATAATCGGATGATCTTTGTCTTTTGAAATAACCCGTTTGATTTGATTGTCAGATGTTTCGTCTTTTGAAAGATGAATATAGCTAAAAGGAGCTGTTCTATGAGCATCTTTTTCAGTGATTGAATATTCAGAGAAACTCGCTTGAAGATATGGAAGTGCTGCTGTAATTAGCAATGCGATAACTGTAAGCATAAGGGCATTTCCTTTTATACGATACAGCAAGTGAGATGTTCCAATGATGTTAATCCCATTATAGTAGTTCGGTTTATTTTTTTGTGCACGCTTTAGTATATACACAGTTAAAGAACGGAATAATAAATACGTTCCAATAGCAACAAGAGGCATAGAAAGCATTGCTGCCTCGTTAAACATAAGCCAATAACTACTTACGAGTAAAATGATCGAAACTACGGCAGAAACGATAGATGCTTTTGGTACTTTCTCCCCTTTTTTCTCTGCTTGGAATAATTCAATTAATTTAAAGCGATAAATTAAAAGATACGATTGAAGGGATGTGAAAATTGTAATGACCGTAAATGTAATAGTTGTATTCATAATTGCTTCCGTAGGAATGCCAAAACTTACATCGACCGGAGCACCTACGAGTTTAAGGAGTAACATGATAAACAATCTGGATAATATGACTCCTAATATGAGCCCGCATATTAAAGTGATAGCCCCGATGATTACATTTTCAAAAAACAGCATTCTTGCGATGGTTTTTTTTCTCACGCCAAGTAGGGAGTACATACCTACTTCTTTTTTACGTTTTCTCGTGAAAAATGCATTAGAATATCCGATGAAAACCGCTATGAATCCTATTAAAACGAAAGAGGTTTGTGACATTGTACCTTCCATATTATTAACTGCATTTTTAATTTCTGGTGTATACAATAATGAGTTGAAAGTATAGCAAATCACGACACTAATCACCATAGAGAAAATGTAGAGAAGGTAGTTGTTTAAATTCCCTTTAATATTTTTTTTCGCTAAACTAAATAACGTCACTTGTACCACCTCCAAGAATGGACAATACATCTAATATCTTTTTGAAAAAATCTTTGCCAGAAGAATTCCCCTTTACGAGTTCGGTAAACAGCGTGCCATCTTTAATAAATAACACGCGTTTACAATAGCTAGCTGCAAATGCATCATGTGTTACCATGAGGATGGTTGCTTTATCTTCTTGGCTTAATTTTTGCAAGCTCTCCAATAAGTCTGCTGCCGATTTTGAATCGAGTGCGCCAGTCGGCTCGTCTGCTAATATTAAGCTGGGTTTAGATACCATCGCACGCGAAGCAGCTGTGCGCTGTTTCTGCCCACCTGAAATTTGATACGGGTATTTATCTAAAATGGAACGAATACCAAAACGCTCTGAAATCTCGTTAACTCTGTTTTCTATTTCTTGTACATCCATTTTTGCTAGTGCAAGTGGCAGCAAAATATTATCTTTCACTGTTAACGTATCTAATAAATTGTAATCTTGAAAAATGAAACCGAGTTTATCCCGCCTGAATGTGGATAATTGTTCTTCTTTCATGTTTAGTATGCTTGTCCCATCAATTAAAATCTCACCGGACGTTGGCTGATCTATGGTCGCCAAAATATTTAAAAGTGTGGACTTTCCGGCACCTGAAGGTCCCATAATTCCAACAAACTCACCTTCACGAACAGTTAAATCAATATCATGTAATGCAGTAAATGTATTTCCTTTTGCTCCATACATTTTTTTGATTTGTTTTGCGTCTACTATTGATTTCATATATATAATTCCTCCATCAAAGAAGTTATTTTTTTCTTACAGGTTTTATTCTATATGATGTAACCCTTCGATAACCTTACAGTTGAGTAGGTTAACCTTACAGTTTTGTCACCTTACAATAAATATCCCTTTTTTCTTTATCTTTTCCACTATAATGTGATATAGACGATTATGCTATCGTAATTTAATGCAGAAGTATGAGCGCGTAACATATAACACAAATTATCTTTAATATAAGATTTTGGGGGAATAACCATGAAAATTATGATTGTAGAAGACGAAAAAACGATTCGAGATATGTTGGGAGAGACAATAGAAAAATGGGGATTTACTACAGTAAAGGTAGAAGATTTTGACCAAGTATTATCAGTATTTTTTAAAAATAGTCCTCATCTTGTACTAATGGACATTAATTTACCATCATTTGATGGATTTTACTGGTGTAATAAAATTAGAGAAACTTCAAAAGCGCCGATTATTTTTCTTTCTTCTCGTAATACACCAATGGATATGGTAATGGCGATGAATATGGGTGGGGATGATTTTATTAATAAACCGTTCCACACAGATGTTTTAATGGCAAAGGTTAATGCACTCCTGCGTAGGACATATACGTATATAGAAGACATAGAGTTAAAAGTTATTGAGCATGATGGAATTGTGCTCAACCTTAAAACCTACAATGTGTCTTATGTGAATGAAGAGATTACGCTAACTAAAAATGAATTTATTATTTTAAAACTTCTCATGCAAAATAAAGGGACAGTTGTAAGCCGAACAAAGATAATGCGCAGTCTTTGGGCTGATGAAAGATTCGTAGACGAAAACACCTTAACGGTTAACATTGCACGGATACGCAAAAAAATTACTGACCTCGGTAAAGAAGGTTTCATTACCACTAAGAAAGGATACGGGTATATTATTTTATGAGTTTTTTTCAATATATAAAAGATAAACGATTCTTTTTCATACTGTACTTCATATTAATGTTGTTTGTTTCATTAATTATGGTTGTAAACGATAGTCGGAATCTCGTTATTCAAAATCTGCTCTATACTCACGTTATTTGTTTTCTCTCCGTAAGTCTTTATATTACTATTGGATATTATTACCGGAGGTCTTTTTACCTAGAACTAAATGATTTAATTAAGAATCAGAAGGAAGACTTTCCTGTAGAAATGCTTGAGCCACAAAATTATGAACAAGCTTTATATGTCAAAATGATAAAAATAGTACGGGACAAGCATTCTAATCAACTTCAAAAGTTGATTCACGAGAAATTGGATCACCAAGATTTTATTATGTCCTGGGTTCACGAGGTAAAGCTTCCAATTGCCGCAAGTAGTTTACTTATTGAAAACAGTACGGGAAAAACAGTAGATTTTCTTATAGATAAGTTTGAAGACGAGCTGAACAAAATTGATAATTACGTGGAACAGGCTCTTTACTATTCACGGATTGACTCATTTTCTAAAGACTATTTCATTACAGATGTGCAGCTGGATCAAATCATTAAACAAAGTGTAAAGAAATATGCCAAAATCTTTATCTCGAAACGAATTCACTTTCATATGGAGGAAGCTCAGAAATTCGTACAAAGCGATAGTAAATGGCTTGCATTTATCATAGACCAAATTACAGCAAATGCTTTAAAGTATGTAAATGAAGGTGGAGAAGTTTTTTTCCGTTTTGAGGAGGATAATGAAGAAAAACGATTGCTCATTCAAGATACAGGCATTGGGATAAAGCAAGAAGATATACACCGTGTATTCGAAAGAGGGTTCACAGGTTTTACTGGAAGAACCCATACAAAATCTACAGGGATGGGACTGTATCTTGCAAAACAAATGGTTTTGAAATTGGGACATGATATTTCTATTCAATCACAAGAAGGAAAGTATACAAGAGTTACCATCCATTTCCCAAAAATAAGAAATTACTATCAATTGCTGTGAAAAGTAGACAAGGAATACCTTTAGTATACTTTTTAAAAATTATTAAAGTATTTCTATATGTATAAAGAGTTAGCCAGTATTTTGGATGGAAACTAAATTGCTTTATCATGTCCAGAAAATTGTATGTTTCTGGACACGTTAATATTGAACAAAAATTATAGAATTTCGTCTTTTGTTTAAAAAACGTGTAAACTTATCTATGTTCAGATTGTTAATGAATTGAATGAACGAGGGATTAGTTTTTATAGTGTTTATGAAAATATTACAATGGATCGTTCAAGTGCTACTGGTCAATTTATGTTTCATTTATTTGCTTCTTTTGCGGAATTTGAACGTAACTTTATTCGCCTATTATAGGGTAGCACCACATTGCCATCAAGCTAAGATTTTGAAGTACCCCCTAAATGAAAATTTTCTTTCTCTACAGTTAGTTATTTTGAGAGGTCAGCTCATTTTTTTGTTTTGGGGGTGTTTACTTTTCTTATTTATTCTATTTAACATAAGCACCTTTTTGTTTGAATGTATTATTTCACAAATTCCCCGTCATAGAAATAACTTTATTATGATTTACAGTTTACAATGACTGAAATTCATATTAATAAAGACCTCCATTTACGATTCGAACTTTGCATATGAATTGCTAATCAAGTAATAAATCGGACTTAAATACGATTACAGCATTTCCTGCAATTCTTACTTCCTCTGGCTCCTGATTACAAATTTTCACTTGAACATCAATGATACCCGCCCGTTTTATAGCTTCGCCCTGTACTGCTTTAAAACTAAATAAGGTATTATCATGTTTGACAAGTCTATGATGTATCAAGTATGCGCCTAAAGGACCGTTCGCATTACCTGTAACAGGGTCTTCGTTAATGCCAATTGCAGGAGCAAACATTCTTCCATGAATTAAAATATCAGAGTCGGGAGCATTCATCGTAAACACATAGAAACCATTGCAATTAATTAATCCACTGACTTTTATGAGTAAATCCATATTAGGGTTTAATTGGTTAAGAAGTTCCGAATTTTTAATTCCAATCATCACCTTAGAATGCCCGGTTGAAACGATTTGTACTGGACAATCTTCTAATAAATCATTTTCACTAATATTGAAAGCTGTAAATATATTTTCTAAAGCTACACCTTCAATCACAGTTTCAAAACTTATACTACCCTGCGTCATAATAATTTTGTAATCATTATCTTCATTAATCACATCGACTGGTAAAATGCCGGCACCAGTTTTATGATAAACTTTAACTGTATTTAAACTATTTTCAACTGCACGAGCATAGTGGGCAGCAATCGTCGCATGTCCACAGATAGGGACCTCATGAGTAGGCGTAAAAAAACGAATATGTACATCAGATTCGCTATTGTCTGATTTAAAGATAAATGCCGTTTCCGAATTGTTAAGCTCTCTAGCAATCCTCTGCATCTCATCCGATGATAAACCATCTGCATTTGTTATTACACCAGCCGGATTACCTGATAATTTTTTCTTCGTAAATGAATCAATTTGATATAATCGGTACTTTCTTTCCATGTCATTTTCCACCTTTAATATATTTAATTTTTGGTCCTTTATACTATCTTTAATTCTTATTATATTAAAGTTCCCCCGTTGCTTCTATAAGGATCTTAATAGCGATGTGGCGGGACCCCGTTTATAACTATGTGTTAGTTCTATCCTAGAATTAGGCTCAAAACGTATAAAAAGACACTATTTAAAGTGTCTTTTTATACGTTGACATGTTATTTAAGAAAATGTAGTGATTAATCAGATGCTTCTCGATTAATATTAGTATAACATCAATATAGAAGATTTTAAATGCAAATATGCATATATCTTTATTTTTGTATATTTATTAGTCTGCTCTAAAACTCAATTACTAAAATTTCCGGTTACCTTATTTTGTATTAATACTATAATTAAACTGATAAATAGTATTAAAGGAGCTTTTAAAGATATGGAGATGGGAAATTTACATAAACTAATTGAAGTAAAGAAACAAGAACTAATTAAGCTTGTAGAGAAGTATGGTTTTACTCATAAGTAAGTTTTGTATTTAAGTCAAGACATCGATATATTAATTAATAAATTTTTATATATAAACAATAAAGGTAGATAAAATTACAGTTTATATAGGGGTCTCAACACATCCATCAAGCTATTATTTTAGATTCTCCCAAAAATGAAAATTTTATTTTTCTATAGTGGTCTATGAGCCCTTAACTCATTTTTCTCGTTTTGGGGATAGCTTGTTTTCTTAAGTTGATGGACATGGGGTGGAATCCCATTTTGTAGAGGTGGACGAGTTATCGGATAGTCAAAGGGGTAAAAATGGGGTTAGGAGTAAAGTAATACCAAATTTGAATTTTATTAAGAAAGTGGACTAAAAGCATTGATAAATAGATGGGAAAAAGAGCATCATCACTGAAATAAAAAAGCCCTGCACACAGGGCTTATAAAAAGATACCTTAGTAATCACAACGATTAGGGAGACGTATTAGCTAAGGTATCTGTATAGGTGATTGCATACTAAGTATGCAATCAAGAGCATTGTTGAATGTATTGGGTTATTCAACACGTTCAGAATAACACGAAATTTCTGCTAATTCACCCGGTAAATTTATCCTAAAAATGTTCGGTAGGATTTTTAGGCTTAAAATATGTTCATAAATTATAACGAAATCGTTATTTGAATAGAAAAGTCCAGATGAAATTTTAATTAGATATACTTATTATTTCAACTATTTATTTTTTCCTTATAGAGTTCAGTAAGGATCAGATAGTATTCCTTGTGCCAGCATCAGTTATTCAATCTTATGTGGGGATGTCTCAGTCTCATCAACCGAATTG
>NZ_JBHVNG010000012.1:0-57107 GCF_042796455.1 Bacillus sp. NPDC057893
CGGCACGATATAGGTACATCCATTGTCCTTTTACTTTTATGTACGTTTCATCTACTCTCCAGGAGTCATTCGTTTGTTTGAGATGACGTCGAATTTGCTTATCTAACTCCGGCCCATATTGATGGACCCACCGCATAATCGTTGTATGAGCCAAGGATAGTCCTCTTTCCTCCATCATTTCTACCAAATCACGAAAACTAAGATTGTACCGTAGGTACCAACGTACAGTTAATAGAATAATATCTGGCTGATAGTGCTTCCATTTAAACAAAGTTTCCTTTTTCATACTGATCACACACCCTTTTGTAGAGTAATAGTATCAGTATGTCCAAGATTTACAGATTCATTGCATAAGTGTTATATTTTTTGCACTAGAACCCTTTATTCTCTTTTACTTTATTTCTGCACCAGAACCCGAAATGGTATGTTGAGGCCTAGTAGTCCTCAACATACATGTCCATCTCCCGAAAAGAGGGAATAAGAAAAAATAACGTTTTTTTGTACTTAGGGGTAGTGAAAATTCTTAAGTTGATGGCGATGTATGTTGACCCCTAATACAACGATTATTGTGTTTTAAATAAGGAACGACTTCTCACAAGAGAGTCCCTTTTTCATCTTTAAAAATGGTAAAATGTAGTTTAAGGAAGGGTAAGAATGAAAAATGAACATAGGGTGATTTAAATAAGGGATGGGCAAAAACCCCAACTATGATTGTATGAAGTATATAATAGAAAAGGGAGAACTTGAATGAGGAAACCAAAAGTAACTGTTTTTATCTTATTACTGAGCATATCACTTTTCCTATTAAGTGGTTGCTCTATAGACACAAAACTATTAGAAAAACCAATAGGAGATTATTTGTCCGAAAACTACGGGATAAAGAATGGGGATTTTAAAATTCTTTCTGCTGATAGTGGGTTTGGAGCTTCTGATCAAGAGACTTACGTGGAAATAAAAAAACCATACCGCACTCTTGCTTATTTAATTGTAGACAAAGAATCACATGAAATAGTTAAAAATGGAAGCGATGATGTTTTTCTAGAAATATTCAAAGGAGCTTATGTTGAACAACATCGTGATGTTTTGAAACAATCCGATAAGATGATAAAAAAGTATAACTTATTAAGTGAATTCTCCTATGATAAAAAGAAACCAAATTTCTATTACTATTTAGATATACATATAGATAGACAACAAGAAAAGGAATTAATTGAAAATTTCAAGCGCGATCAAAAAATAAACACTGACAACATAATGAAAATGTTAAAAGATAGTAAACCTATAGATCATGCTAATTATATAGGAGTTATCAATTTTAATTACTATTACAATACCTACAAAAATAGTGAAACTGTTCCCAATGCTCAAAGTATTATGGATGATTTCGAAAAGAGCCACGTGCTAACAGAGGGCATTTATAAGATAGCTGTTCTGACC
Organism: Bacillus sp. NPDC057893; assembly: GCF_042796455.1. Taxonomy (NCBI): domain Bacteria; kingdom Bacillati; phylum Bacillota; class Bacilli; order Caryophanales; family Bacillaceae; genus Bacillus; species Bacillus sp. NPDC057893. The sequence goes on from NZ_JBHVNG010000012.1 coordinate 1,438, forward strand.
ATGTATTCCAGCCCTAATGAAACAACCATAGGAGGAACGGACAGTCGTAATAATAATGTCATGTTTACCGTGGATAAACAAGGGAAATTTGAAATATTAAAAACAACTGTAGATTCTTGATAAAATACGTCAATTGTTGTGTTTTAAAAAAGGGGCGACTTCCGACAAGGAAGAGGAGGCACTGAAAAAGTCCTCATGGTTTAAAAAGTGAAACCGACTTATGAGCAGCCCTTTCCTTTTTGAGTATACAAAAAAAACCAGCCATCCATTTTTAAAGAAATAAAAAAACCAGCTATATTATGCAAAATACTCACAATATAGCTGGTTTTTACTATTTTTCTATAAGGGTATAGTGACCTTATTAGAAATACTTCTATTTTAAATTTACTTCTTTAAAGCGAGAGCAACTATGATAATATTCAATAATCTCTTTTCGACCCTTAGTGTCTTCAATTGTTTTGTTATATTTGTCATAATCCTCCTATATCAATATTATATATTTTAAAAAAGAATTGATGGATTTACCAGTTCTTTTTATATGTATTTTATCTTTTTATTTACAGCGTTTTGAATGTATACTTTTGTTGTGTATTTTGAGGATATCAGGGGAATTACTGAGAAGCCAATGTTTAAGGGGTAATGAATGTAAACTAATATTCAAAAGTTTATATTGGAAAATAAGAAAAAGAAACTGGTTTTTAGGATTCTATTTCTTATTTTGATAATATTTGTATCTTATTGTAGTTTATATATTCTATAATTAGTTTATTGAAATTTATAATTAAAAAGGATGATTGGACATGACAGTACAAAAAGAAAAGGTAACTAGGCGGGTTGTTTGTAGGAAATGTAAAGCCAATCAAATAGTCGGTAATAGACGTGGTTATAACTTTAGGAGGGTGTTTTCCTTTCTATTTTTCCTATTTGCGCTTATATTATTCTCAGCTCTTTTACCTAATGAATATTATGAAATATCTCAAGGTATTATCATAATTTCTGTAATTTTAGGATTCCCTGCAACAATAATCAGCGGACTTGTTGGTAGAAAAAATATTGTTAATGGTTGCATGAATTGCGGACATACATGGATGCCTAAAAAATAGAATGTTTATAGATTTTTTTAAAAAAGACAGCTGATTTATTGCTGTCTTTTTGCCTTTTTTGAGTGATAAATGAAAGTAAACCTTTATTGAAAAGTTTACTTTCATTTTTTCTTGGAAATATTTTAATTAAAAACTGAAAATTAAAATATTTAAATGTATAATAAAGTAAAGAAGATATTGAAGAAATAAATAGAGAAGAGGGAATATCGTATGACTAGTTTAAAAAATGTTCTTGAGCTTGATTTTGCATATCTTGAAACCTTTACTAGCCGAATAGAGAAATCATGGGGGTCTATATTTTGTAATGAAAGTAATCCATATTATTATGATGCAAATCATGCACATGTAAGTGTAGTAAGTTTAAATCCACAAATGATAGTAGATGAAGTAGTGCATTTCTATAAAACTAAAAATATAGTACCTAGATTTTATATATACAACTTAGATATGCAAGAAAAATTGATTTCTGAATTACAAATAAAGAATTTTGGATTTGAAGAATTAATAAGTCCAGTCCAATTATGGAACAAGAAATTAACTAAAAAAGATAAAAATGAAAAAGTTACTATTGAAAAAGTATCTGAGTTAAATTTTGAAGAAGCTTTAGATATTGAATGTAGTATAAAAGAGTTAGGGGGCGAAGTTAGAAAAAAAGCTTTTCAAGATGAATTCGAACATCCAGCATTCACTCACTATCTACTTAGATACAATGGAGTAGCATGTTCCATCGCTTGTATTTTTGAACATGAAAAACAAGCCCGAATGGAAAGTGTAGCTACAATTGAAAAGTTTAGAGGTAAAGGGTTAATAGGTGAACTTATTCACTTTATTCAAAGTGAAGTAATGAATAGAGGACTAGATAATCTTTGGGTGATCCCAATTAACGAAAAAGTAGAAAAAGTGTATGAAAAGTATGGATTTGAAACAGTAGAAAAAATTAAAACGGGACATGCGTTTTTAGAAGGAAAAAGTATTAAAGAAATTCACGAGGGATAGAAAAAATCAATTTATTTTGCTAAAAAAAATTTAGTTAACAAGTGTATTGAAAGTAAACTAATATCTAAAAGTTTACTTTCATAACATACCTTAAAATTTCAAATCACTTTCTGTTTTGTGCTGATAAAACAGAAAGTGATTTGTTATTATAAGGAAAATATTGAATATTTGTAATATAATTATTGAGTTGTGTATTTATAGAAACTTAAGGGGTATGATTATGGAGTTTATTACTTTTAAGGTAATTTGTATCTTTTTATTTTTAATGGTTATGACTTCTATAGAAGTTTTAGGATATGGAGTTCGACTTGTTGGAGCGAAATTAGCTTTAGTTGCATCGGCTTTTGCTATATATAATATTATGTCTTTAATTGCTCGATTTTCTAATATGTTTCAACAACCATTTACTGCTTCTTTGGTGGATAGTGCAGCGAAAAATGGTGGATTAGAATTATTAATTAAACAATTTAGATTTTTGTTATTAGGTTCTACTATGGGAGTAATACTTGGAGGGTTATTAGTACCGTTTTTTATGAATGTTTTTTCTAAAGCGCTTGTACCTTTATCAAAAGATGGTTCGTTTTTAAACATGTTTAAATTAATAAATAGCACCAATTTGAAAAGAATGAAGAACTATTTTGTTTTAGTAAATAAAAATAATCTAGAAGGGGTAAATTTTAAAAATATATCAATTAAATTATTTATTATTAATACAATTGTTTCTGCCGTATTTACTGTAGGTGTTATGTCTGCGTTGTATGCAACTTTATTAATTCCTGATTATGATAAAGCAGCGATGTCTTCATCCAATATTATTACTGGAGTAGCTACGATTCTATTAACACTTCTTATTGATCCTAAATTGTCTTTTTTAACTGATAAAGTTGTACAAGACAATCGTAGATATTGGGAACTTAAGAATTTTACATTTATGATATTAATTTCGAGATTATTAGGTACATTAGTTGCTCAGGTTATATTAGTTCCAGGTGCATATTATATAGCATGGTTTGCTAAATTTATTTCTTAAAATTTTCATATGAAAATCAATATATCCAAAGTAAACAAATATTCAAAAGTTTACTTTCGCTTTTTTATTAGATATATATAATTTAATATACACATTAATAAGATTAAGAATAGTATAATATTGTTAAAAGGAGATGGTTTTATGTTGAAAATAGAACAAAACAAAGTAAGATTAATTTCAGGAATTAGCTTATTAATATTGGTTTTGACTAATTCTTTTATAAAAAGTGATTTTTGGGTTATTTGTATAGATGTAATTTTAATTTTGGTTAACTTAGTTTTATTTATTATTTCTAGAGATATAACAAAAACTAAGTTACTTAGAAAAATGAATAAGTTAGATGAAATAAAATAATTTTTTGTTATTTTTAAGGATAAAAGATGATAAATGTGAAATCATCTTTTATTTTTTTTGATGAAAATTGAAAGTAAACTTCTATCTATTAGTTTACATTCTCTTTGGGGTTCAGCCGAGATACGTGTAAAACTAGGTTATATAAATACATTTTTTACCAAATGTTATTTTTCGGTGATATTTGTAACATAAACGTTCGTTTTTGTTACGTTTTGTATTTGAAAATATGAAATATCCTAACCGTTGAACTAGCTGTAACAAAATACTGTATCAAAAATAATCCGTAACATTATTATTAAAATACCTTTTTGTTACACGATAATCGGATAATGGAAATAAAATACAGAATATGACCCAAAATTACATGTATCTCGGCTGAACCCCATCTTGAATCAAAAGATTCATAAAAAACGTCACCCTTTCTAGCTAGCTTTTTAGAAAGAATAACGTTTTTTGACACTTGGGGTAGTGAAAATTATTAAGTTGATGGGCATGCGGCTGTACCCCTATTATTAAGAAATAAAAACACAGAGAAAATGATTTTCCCTGTGTTTTTATTTCTTCGTGAGGGTCGTAAGTTTTAAAAATTCATATTTGGATTTATACTCCAAATGTAATCCTCCTGTAAGTGCGATAGTATAAAATTAATATGTCTACTATATTATGAAATGTATATTATTCTGGACATAGATCAAGTACATCATGAAACATAGCATATTTTATAGTCACCTGAGGGCCAAAAATCGTTACCCCTTCTGGGAATTTGAGATTCATTACAACCTCATTTACTTCTGCATAGGATAGTTGTGTATAATTTTTCGATGTTAAAGATTGAATGACTTGTTGTTCGAACTCCAATTGTTGAATCGTATAGGGCTGTGTGTCATATCCGTCTAAAGTGGACATGAGTGACGTATCGTCAGGACAGTCAACTGAAAATTCATGTTGTAAGTAAAATACGGGTGCCAACTTTGAAACCAATAAAGTACTGCTGTATTTTACTTGTAAATTATCTTTTATATAAGATTCAAATTTGAATATATATTTTTCCGCTGGCCAAATATCATCATTGTAGTAAGGTGTTGTTTGAATATGTGCATTATGAATAAATACAGTTAATTCTTTAGGTAATGCAATTTTATTTTCACACCTAAGTAGATATTCATTTACGGCTCCATTTACATAAAAATATTGTATTGCTTTTTTTATTAATTCATTCATTCATGACTAAATCCCTTCTATTAACGCTTTCTAAACTTGTTTAAGTCATTTTAAGAAGTAGAAAAGACACCCACATGGGTGCTTTTTTATATTTCAAGTTTTTAAAATTCATTTATTGTAACTGTAAAATATGGTTTGAATTTAATTTGGATAATTTTATTTTCTCCTGAACATTGAATGTAAAGAGTGTCCTCACGGGTATAGACTCTTTCTACAGATACTATATTCGTATCAAAAATACTTTTCTCTTTTAATAACAGGTTTAATTCAACAGTATTTTCATAAACTGACATATACATTAACAGTCTAAAACCTAAACTATCTGTTTTGCTATATTTATATACGCCTGCACCTGAAATATAATAATCTTCTGGTTCATCCTCGAATATTTCTAATAACTCGTATTTATCATATTTTATATCCAATGTTCCTCAACCTTTTTTGTATTAGAATTTTTTAACTATACTATTCATTTTAATCTTTTGTCGTTGCAGGAACAACTGTGACCACATAACCTTTGTCATTTATTACTACGTAGCCATCTTCTCTAACATATTTCCAAGTACCAGGATTGTCTCCTGGTTTACGAGTACCAGTTTTTATAATATCTTCAACTATATTTGGAGTCATGCCCCTTGGGTCAACTCCTTTTAATTCATTGACATACTCTTTTGAACCGAATGGATATCCTTTTCTTTCAGCTCTCTCACGTGCACGCTTCGTAAGTTCTGCCCGAACCTGAATTGTATCAGGTGCCATTCTTTCAAGCGCATGTTCAGAATACTTACGCCCATCAATGACTCCGCCGCCTCTTGGCATGCTCCAACCAATCTCTTCCGTTACCTTTGATACTTTTCCTAATTCCTTCGCTTTTTGTTCTAACTCACCATATTTACCGAATACACGTCCAATAACTTTAGGAGCCCCACCAAAAACAGTAGAAACGGTTCCCCATACATAGTCATTTTTGTCATACTCTCTATCAGTGAAATATTCTTTGCCGTTAATGAGTTGTAGCCCTTGTTTGATTTGCCCAATAACTGGCATGAAATCAAGTGACATGGATCCAAGTTCATTCGTACGCCTCTGTTCTTCCAAAAACTCTTGCATTTTTTCAGGTGGTACACCAAAATCTTTGAGACGAGTTGATAAACCATCCATGTTCCCAACATTTTTAGCTATATTAGACGTATCTATTTTATAGCCTGAAATCTTATTAGCAGAGTCCATAATGTTATTGGCAGCATCTAATCCAGACATTATATCTGTATGTAGTGTTGGGAATGCTTGTTGGGCTTCTGCAACATGCGTTGAGACACTATTAATTAGTCCATCAGCCATTACTGCTTGTTTATGAAGTGATGCCCCAGCTTTCTGTACAGAATCTCCAAATTTAAGCAATGGCCACTAAAACAATGGATGAAATATACTTCATCAACATCTTTCAAGATTGAATTTTTAATAGGTTCGAGTATCTCGACCTTTGAAGTGAAAAAGCGCGGTTTTTATAGTGTGAATTTAAATGCTCATTTCGATATTAAAACAGCTGGATCACCCTCAGCATTTTGCAGATTAGTTTTTGATATAGGGAAAACAGGTTTCACTCCTAACGGATCAGAACGAAGTTCAAACTACTACAGTATCCCGAATGACAGGCTATCTCTTAATATCAATAAGTTAATTTTTTGTGAAAAGGGAGATAGAATTTATATTCGCGGATTCTATGACGATAATCAAGGGGAGTGTATTGAATATAAAGAAAATGCAGTGGTGTTTGTAAGTTATATTCCAATGTAAAGAGAAGCTGATTTAATAGATGCCATTCCTAGTGTCTATTAAATCAATACTCTTAGTTAAATTTACGAATCTGAACTTCAAAATTAGTCATTATCATTTGATGAATCAGAACCATGGTCATTACTTTCTGAATGATCCTGAGCACTTTTCATAGATGCTGTAATAAAGGCTGTTGTCATCACGGCATTCATCCAGCTTGCTTCAGCATCATTAGCATTTGTTCCTGGGGCGTTATGATTACCGGTTTCTTGTGTTGAGGAATGATTTTTTAATTCCTTTTCAATAAATTTATTAGGTTGTTTCTTTCTGCCAAAAATCTTCATGAATACTTGTATTACAAAACATGCAATGAAGACTATTAGAAGGAAGAAAAAGAAAATTAAGGATAAACCAATTATATCTTCCATTATATATACCTACTTTCTACTTAAAACGATAACAAAGAATACGGTATAATAAAACATTTCGGTGAAAATAAATAATAATAAAATTATTTTGAATAAAATACGGCTTTTAAAACAAAAGAGTGGCTTCGGCTGCTCTTTTTATTTTTAGAAAAGGAGTGAAAAGATGGCTGAATTAAAACATGATGATATGAAAGAACTTCTTGTAGGGTTGACCAGGGTAGAAACAAAGCTTGATACACTAGGCAATGTTAAAGAAGTAGCAATTGAAGCACAACAGTCAGCAAAAAGCGCTCATATGCGTGTGGATAGATTAGACAAATTAGTTTTTTGGATTGGAACTACAGTTGTTGGGGCTATTATCACCGGTGGGATAATGGCTCTTTTTAAATTTGCAGGGAAGTGATCGTATATACGGTCACTTTTTTTATTTGAAGGAGGTGAGAGTATGAAGAATCTAGATACAGCTTCAATTAGTCGCTATGTCGTATTAGTAATTGCTGTGATTAATAGTGTCTTAAATCTTGTGGGATACAAAACGATTGATGACAAAATCACAAATGATTTAGTGGCTGTAATTACAGGTACTTTCACTCTGTATATGGCATGGAAGAACAACTATTTGAGCAACAAAGGGTTACAACAGAAAGATGTATTAGAAAAAAATAACTTACACTAAAAGGAGATGTTCAGTAATGGAAATCAAAAAAATGTTAGTACCAGAAAGTCGTTATTCAGTTTTATGTCCGAATGCAATGGACCCAACGGAAATTACCTTCCACAATACTTATAATGACGCTACAGCATTAAACGAACGTAATAACGTTGCTAATAATAGTACAGGCACTTCGTTCCATATCGCTGTAGATGACAAAGAAGCTATTCAATTAATTCCGTTTAATAGAAATGCTTGGCATGCAGGTGATGGGAATGGACCAGGTAATCGTATGTATACGTGAAATAAAAATAAAAGCCGTCCTGTTGGGCGGCTTTTTTTTAGTTTATATTCACCAATTCATCAAACTTAAATTCAGTATTTAATCCAAAAGCATCTGTACAATATACAGTTCTTGTCATCGGTTCGATATGTAATACATTTATGTACATGTTGTACACCATTCCGTGATGATAATATGAAATTAATATTTTTTCTTCAGAAATCAATGGACATAGATTTTATTACGTTATGCTGCTAACACTGAGGAGAGTTTGTCCCACACATTCGCCTTCAGATATAAAAACGCCGCTTCCTCATCTCTCGTCATCCCCCGTTGCGTATCCATACCATCCAACAATATCCACTCTGCATTCCCTACGAAATCTCTATAAGGTTTCTTATCCTCTTCGAAAACCAACATATTGAGCATTTCTTCCGTGCTAACTATCGTCTGATTTTTACCGGATTGATCTACGTAAAAAACTGAAATGGTGTCATCTTCCCTGTAGATGTTAAATTCATACACATGCTTACCTTGTTTCACCTCTACGTTATACCACGATAATGCTTGCAGGCTATTCAAAAATAATTCATATAAGTTCGACTGTGTTTGCATCATTTGCAGGACCCCTTTTTACGTTAATCTGATACATTTTATAAAATTTTAACATCAAAATATTAAATGAGTGTAAAGCGAGTATAAAATTTTATTTAATGTGATCATACCACCTATTCCACATCAATAATATTGAGAAACTTAAACGTATTCTTATGACGAAAAGCATCCGTGAAAATAACTTTCTTTTCTAAAGGATCGATATCAACAACCGTCATGTAACTTGTTAGCACATATCCGTTTTCATAATACGTAATCATTATCTCCTCTTCGGCTAGTAACGAAGTCAGTAACCGACTTTGAATTCGTTCCTGGGCGTCTTGAGTAACGATAGGACGTGGCACTTTCGTTTTTTCATTAATGATTTCTCGGATACCTACAAACTGTTCCGGCATACTCGCAAAAGGCTGCCATTTCACCATGCCGCGCCCTTTAATCTTCGGTGTTCCCCAACTTTGATTATCCATGATAATCCCTCGATTCGTGTAATTTATGTCTATTATACACGAACGTTTGTTCTTTTTAAACTGCTTTTTCTGAGTTATTATTCTCCTCTAATATCTTATTTAAAAATTCTATTCGTCGTTGGATAAATTCAATTTCGCTTCGGCGAGCTGCATTATATCCTTTAAAATGACCTTTTGCATAGCCATCAGCAGCTTCTATTTCCTTTTCGAAATCATTAATGTTATCTGTTAAGAATTGAATGCGTTCGTTCATTATTTCTATGAAATATTCAACAGACTTTCGCTCCATACCCATATAAACAGCTCCTTTTTGTAAAATTACACTATTGTTTTACATATCCCAAAAATCATCAGCTTTAATTCTTGGATCTAATTCACGGAGAACCTTTAATATCTTTTGCATAGTTTTCCTTGTTGGTGATCTGTCAGGATTATTAGCTAAATCTCCTACTGTATTCCTTCCGAGACCTGATTTCCTTATCAACCATTCTTGTTCTATTCCATGTTTATCTAAATACTTCCCAAATTTTGTGCGTTTTTTTCCGAGACCCCACACAATATTCACTCCTTCAGTTATCTGTTGTCTTCAGTAATGTCCTAGTTTCACTAAAAATAAACCCCTAAAAATAAATCCCTAAAAATGGTGAATATTGTCCAAGCCATCAACAATATGCTTTATCAAGGTCGCTACCAAAGTAGCTATCAAACTTGTTATCAAAGTAGATACCAAAGTAAATAGCTTAATGGCTATCAAGGTAACTAGTATTTGTACTATCAAAGTAGCTATCAAGTTAGCTATCAAAGTAACACTATCAAGGTTTTAAGCCGATAAACCTATGTATCATCAGGATTTCAAATTCTGTTTATAAAGGGGAGTTTTATATGTTAACTACATTTATTTCATTAGGAGCTTTGGGAGTAACAACAATCGGAGGAGCGATATTAGAAAAACATCTTGTAAAAAATGATCACGTTGCAGCAGCTAAACTTTTAAGTAATGGAATGTATCACGGAATGAGGATAGGTGGAGTTTGTTTCATTGGGTATGTGTTTATCAAAATCTTAATCATGTTTTAGGAGGTGCCGCATGGGAATCATCAAAGAATGGCTTCATAAGCAAAATTTAAAGAATCAACTTATAGAGGTATTTGGAAAAGCAGGTTTATATGTGGACCATCAAACAAGAGGTGGAAAAGTACCAATTTATCCGAAGATACATGACATTTCTCCCTCGAAAGAAAAGGTTCGATATATATTCACCATTCCAAATGGTTTGGATCCGAAGACCATCGAAAAGAAATGGTTTTGCTTTCAACAAATATTAGGACGGAACGTAGCAATTGAAGGTGATATTAAAAAGTTTGTCCTCAATGTATTTCATTCGGATGCAGGACTACAAACATACAATTACAGTTATAAGAAATGGCAGCCGTTACTAAAACAACATCGTCTTCCTGTTGTGGTTGGTCGGGACCAGTTCGGCAATATGATTGTGTACGATATGGTTGAAGCAAATACACCACATTTATTAATAGCAGGCGAAACGGGGAGTGGTAAAAGTAGTATGGTGCGCGTTGTCCTATCTACACTCATTCAACATATGTCCCCTGATAAATTACATTTGTACCTTGGTGACTTGAAAAACTCTGAATTTCATTTCTTGAGAAGGGTTAAGCATGTAAAAGAGGTTTGTATGGAAGAAATCGAAATGAAAATAATGCTTCAGAAAGTGTGGAAGGAAATACGCGAACGTAGAAAGCTGATGGAAGAGTATGAAGTGGACCATATTGATGAATACAACAAAGTGAATCCTAACAATCAGAAACCATATTTATTACTCGCTATAGATGAAGTGGCAATGTTGCAAGGCGAAAAAGAATGTATGTCTACAGTTGAAAAGATATCAGCAGTCGGTAGGGCGCTTGGAGTCTTTCTGATGCTCAGTATGCAGAGACCAGATGCGAAGGTGTTAGACGGTAAATTAAAACTGAATATGACGGTAAGAATGGGATTTAAATGTGATAGTACGATTAACAGTAATATCATGGGTACACCTGGTTCAGAACACTTGGAGCAATCTGGACAAATAATATTAAAGTTAAATGGATTAAAGAAAGTGCAAGCTCCTTATTTAGAATTAAGCAAAGCGAAACAAATTGTTGAACCTTATCGCGCTCCGAAAGAGAATATGACGCTTCAGAATCCTCCACAAGAAGAGAATCAATTATTCGGGGTGTTAGAATTATGATGAGTAGAGATAAAACCATTTTGAATGATTTGAAACGTTTTAGATGCATGTCCCGTGATGATATTATAGATTTGCATTTTCAAGGATTAAAGAATGCAGTTACTTGCTGTAATACGGTAATGAAACGATTAAGAAGAGATGGCCATGTGGATGCAAATATTTCGCAGCAACCATACATTTATTTTCCTCAACCTAGCACACTTCGGAAAACTAGCCAAAAGATTCCCCACTTTCTCGGCATTGTGGACGTATACAAGCAACTCATTCAGTATGAAAAACCAAAACTATTTAAAGTTGAGCCAAAGTATGGCAAGGACTATATGGAACCTGATGCATTTACAATCTGGCGCAGGTCTCCATTCTTTATCGAGGTTCAGAAGTCCATTTACAGTAAAAAAGTTATGCAAGATAAGATGAACCGGTATGAGTTATATTTCCACAGTCAGGAATGGCATAACGAATCGTGGCAGCCAAAAGGATCTAAATTCTTTCCTTCCATTCTTATTATTACTGATAAGCAATATGATATTAGATCTTCTAATTTACGTATCTTTCAAGCTTCTTCAATTAGCAATTTCATGGATAGTCTTGCTGTAAAAATATAATAAAAGTCCCTATAAGGGGCTTTTTTATTTGCAGGAATATATTATCATCCGTTGTAGCGTTATGCGGGGGCTTGTTCATTATGGTAGGTAGCCAGGAACGTGAATTCAGTTTAATTTCAAGGTCAGGGATCGGCTATATAGTTGTTCAAATGATTCCATTGTTTATGCGATTACTTGTTGAAATTGCTAAAGCAATATAAAAAATATAAAAAATATAAAAAATATAAAAAACTGCATAATAAGATAATAAAAGGGGGGTGCGGCGAGTGATTCACGCTTTTAAAAAAGTATTTTCTGAGAATTATATAGCCCTGATACTTATTCTGGTACCTGCATTTCTATTTGTTAATTATAATAACCTAAAATTTATGGACTATTTTTATTTTGCGTCAGTTATATTAGTGTTTGTATCATTTTTATACTGTGTGGCAATGAATTATGTAAAATTACGCTATGAAAAACGAAAAAAAGAAAGAATGCTTCTCGAGGAAAGATAAAATATAAGCTCAATATTTTAATGGGGTGTATAAATTGAGTAATGAACATGAATCAATTATAGTCATAGATGTAAGCAACATTTATTCTGTAAAAGAATTGCATTTACTCCTTAAAGAAAAACTTGAGTTTCCTGATTTTTATGGGGGAAATTGGGATGCTTTTTGGGATTGTATAACAGGATTTGTGTTTCCTTTGCCAAACAAGATGATCTTTAACGGATGGTCAAAGTTAGAAAAAAGGTTACCGGGAGATACAAAAATAATGAAAGAGTGTCTTCTTGATTATAATAAAGAGGATAGAAAAGACCCTGAGTGGAAAAGTGAATTCTTATTTAATTGAAAAACAGGTAATATCTATGATGTGACTAAGCACTAATAGGGGCTTTTTTCTTTGCAGGAGTTTCTGAACCATTAGTACAATAGCATCCGTTGTGGCGCTATGCGGAGGGATGTTTATAATGGTTGGTAGCCAGGAACGGTCATATCGTAGTTCAAATGATGCCGTTGTTTATGAAAGTGCTTGTTGAAATCGCTAAAGCGATATAAAATATTATTATAGTAAAAAATGGAAGTATACAAACGTATGGAGGAAACTAAAGTGAAAAAAGTCATTTCTGATAATTTAGCATCTTTCTTTTGTATAGGCTTATTATTATATTTGGCGATTGATTATAATAATATATCAATCATGGGTTATATCTTTATTACATTAAGTATAATTGCATTTATAACATTCTTGTTCAATGTAGCTTTAACTTATCAGTTAGAGAAAAGAGAAAAAGAAGGTATATAGCTGAGTTGAAAAGGCCTGTACAGGTCTTTTTTTTATTTGCAAGAATTTCCTAGTCATCATGGAATACTGTCACAAGGAGATGTGTGACGCTATGACGGACGAAATTGTTTATTCCGCTAGTGAAGTATACAAACGAATAGGAATAAGTGATAGCATCCTTCGAAAGTACATGGAAGTATTGCTGCGCGAGGGATTCGCTGTAAAGAAGGATAATCGTGGTAGACGCCAATACACAGAGCATGATGCTATGGTGATTGAAAAGTTAATTGAACTCAGCAAGCATGACGCTATGAAGCTAGAAAAGGCAGCGAAGATGATTGCACAACGATTAGAAATTGCCAATCCAAATGCGGAGACAGAGGAATCCAAAGAAACGGATATAATCCCATTCCATATCTAACAACAGCTCCAACAATAATACAGCGTTATGGCGCAAGAATTGAATTAGGGTATATTAGCGATGGAAGAACGATTAAGTGAGCATGCAAGATTTTATACAGTTTTTCGGCTAATCCAGTAACAAATGAGAATCCTAAAACCCACGCCAGGATAGGAATGTATAAAAAAATGCATAGATCCATAGAACAAAAAAAGAAGGTTCCCTTGTGAGAGTGGGGTTTCCCCTGTTCCTTTCTACCGATAATAATGCGTTATGTTAACCAAGCATGTATACGATATTCATAGTTTGCTACATGCTACATTCTGATAAAATGAAATAAAAGAAAATTAGAATAATTTAAAGGGAGAAGAGTGATGATTGATATTTTTAAAATTTTTTCAGCCTTAGCTTTGGGCTACTTTTTAGGCAGCCTTAATACAGCGGTGATTGTAGGGAAAATATACGGAAAGGACATAAGAAACCATGGAAGCAAAAGCGCCGGGCTTACCAATACCCTGAGGGTACTTGGTAAATCTGCTGCAGTATTTGTTCTTGCTGGAGATATATTCAAAGGAATAATTGCCTGTTTTATAGGATTGTTCCTTAGCGTTTACTTTTATTCAGGAGAGGCTAAAGATTGCGTAAGCCTTTTAGCGGCAGGCGCAGGAGTGATTATAGGGCATAACTGGCCGATATATTTTGGTTTTAAAGGAGGCAAAGGAGCACTTACGGGAGTAGCTGTGATGTTTATGATCAACTGGGTTATGGCCATTTTATGCATTTGTTTTTTTGTGATGATAGTAGTTTTTACCCGTTATGTTTCTTTAGGCACAATATGCGCTACAATGCTTTTTGCAGCCATCTCATTTGTTCCAGTTTTCGGGAATACCATATACTTTTATATATTTGCTTTCCTAATGACGTTTATAGTTATTTTCAAGCATAGAGAAAATATAAAAAGGTTACTTTCAGGAACAGAAAATAAACTTATTTTTTCGCGGCGTTGAACATGTCGTCAAAATGGAAAAAATTTAAAGTTAGTTAACCGTTTAAAACAAGAGACCACATTACAACTTCCAATAACGATAATTATGTAAATGAGCTGTCCATATGGGCAGCTCATTGTATTTTTTGCTTAGCGTGTTTTTTTCAAAGTGCTATTGGTTAAAAGAAGACAAAAAAATAAGACCACAATTAAGGGTCTTATCTCTTTATATGCGTTATTTAATTACCAACCGCCTTTAGGTACAATTGTAAAGTCAATGTTGTTTACTGGGTCTTGACCTATCTTTAGTTGATAGTAGAAACCCCTACCATCTTTTACCTCATTTAAGTCTACCCCTGAGTTGATTAACTTATTTACCTCTTCGGTAGATAGATTTGGGTCTGCTATACGAATAATACTTTCCATAAGTGTTCGATATTGTTCATTTGCTGTCTTATCATCAAATACTAGTTTCTCAGTAGTAACAGAGTATGAGTTTGATAACCAATCGCTCTTACCCATCTTTGAATAAATTGTGAAGCCATTCCAGTTTGCAGAATAAACACTGTCGTTTTCCTTATCACGATACTCTATACTTGAATCTTTAATTTCAATTGTACCATTTGAGTACTCTTTTAACTTATTTTCAAAGTCTAATTGATGTGTGAACCCGTCTTCTATAGTATCCTTAGATGATAGACACCCTACGAGTATCAGTCCGATTAGGCTTGCTAGTAATACTTTAATTTTCATATACGTTATTCCTTACTTTAATTAGTTACTCTCTTATATCCGTCTTCGTCCATAAGAATCAAGGACACTTCTTTTTTATTCATTATCTAACATCTCATAAAGACGCTTGTACATATCTTTATATCCTTTAGAATGTCGATTTTGTAGGTTGGTATCTACATAGTGTTCAACAAGCATATCAATAATATTGTTAATTGATGTTTTATCCATGCCTTCTTGTTCTTGTATAAATGGTTTAAGGGTATTGAGCTTTAGCAAAACAGCAGGTGAAATTTTAGCTGTTTTAGATGGAATTAAACGTTGATCTGGTTTCTCTGGTGTCTGTATTTCCTTTTCCGTGTTAGTTTGATCGTTTTGAATAGTTAAATCTGAGCTTTCGGTAATAGGTGTCACAGTTACTACAAAAGATTTACCTTTATTTTCCCAAGGTACCACTCCTATTTAGTTTTTTTATCTTAAACTGTTAAAACTATTTTGCGTGTTATGATAGAGGGAAGGTGGAAATATAGAAATATCCCTATTTCTAAATAGGGATATTTCTATATTTTTTAAAGCTCTGTTAAGAGCTTGAATTTCCTTTTCTGCTCAGGTGTTAGCTCGTTTTCTACATAACGATCTATAAGTAAATCGATGATTTCATAATTGAATTTTGTGTTTGTAAGTTTCATTAATACTTCAAGATCTTCTTTTGATTGATTAGAAATTTTAATACTGCCTTGCTGATTTTTAAATTTCTTTTTCGGTTCAGTTTTCTCGATTCTTTTCTCTTTTCGACTAGTTGGTTTTTCTTCTGTCTTAGGTTGAGAAGGAGTAATTGTAGCCGATACCTCTTTATTTTCCACCGTAGCTTGTCCTTGTTCCGGTACATAAGGCTCAGTAGGCTCAAAGTTACTTTTCTGTCTACCTAATAAACCAGGAGTTTTTGCCATATTACACACCAACCTTCATTTCTTCAAACATATCAATACGAGATAACAATTCATCACTAATCTTTTCGTATAATTCAATTACATTCATATCATGTCTATCTTTTTCAGTAATACCATTCACATCAAATCTTTTAATACGTTCCATTTGAGGGACGATGTTTTTAAATAGGTTTTCTTCCCCAAAAATTTCACGAGCATTTTCCATGATATATTCGTCAACCTTACCGTTGTTTTTTAGTAGGACAGGAAGAACACCAACTACTTCAATATCAAGATCATATAGTTCCTTTAACTTGATAAGTTCATTAACGTAGTTCTCTGCACCAGTAAGAGAACGTTCTTGTGTTTGTAGAGCAATGAGAACATAATCAGAAGCTACAACTGCGTTCTTCGTAACTTCTAGTGACATTGGAGGAACATCGATAAATATGTAGTCATATTTATGTTTTATTTTTTCTAGCAATCCTTTAAAGTAATGATCTTCTTCAGCTTCCGAAGAACAATTTTTATAAAGGAATTTTGCGAAGTCTTGAAAATCAACGTAAGAAGGAAGTAAATGTAAGTTCTCCATAATTTCTACTTCTAAGCCGTCCAGGTTCCCCTCTTGTATTCCTTTCATTAATGTTTTTTCAACAGTAACAATCTCATCAGGATTAAGGATTGATTTTGTTAACATTAAAGACTTTGTTGCGTTACTTTGTGGATCAAGGTCAACAAGTAATGTACGCTTGCCTTTTTTAGCAAATTCATAAGAGTTCAATACAGCATTTGTGGTTTTACCGACTCCACCTTTGTAATTCCCTACCGTAATTGTAATAGCCATTTTTACCACTCCAGTTATATTTTTTAAAATTTCCCTATATCCCTTTATAGAAATAGGGAAAAATAGAAATAGGGAAATAGGGATATTTCTAACTATAGAAATAGGGATATTTCTATATCTTTAAAGAAATTATAACAATGATGTTTTGGTTATGCAATAGAATCATAGAGTTAGTAATTAATAACATAAACGTTGATTTAAAAAGGTTTTGTTTGTTTGCAAGTTAGGGAGATTTGAGAAAGATACAGGAAATTTAGTAGAACAGAAACGAGGTAGGAAAACAACAAAAATAGGGAAATAGGGATATTTAGAAAAAGGGAAATATCCCTATATCTATAAGTGGAAATAGGGAAATAGGGAAATAGGGATATTATTAAAAAAGCGCATAAAATCGCTGTTTACAAAGGATAAGGCTTGTTGTAACGTAGTACACAACAAGCACCATTCTACAAAACAAAACATATTTTGATATTTTAAATAAAACAATTGAATATGAACATAAAATAAAAAAGCCACTCCCAAATGCTATCGGCTACCAACCTTTAGCGGGAATGACTCAGTTCTAGTAATTGCTACCAACACTTACTAGACATAACCTGTTTAACCAGACGGGATTTCGGTTTAAGTAGTGTACCATCACTATCTTAAACAATTATGCCTTTTCACGAGGCTTCTTTGATATACCCATTTTATCTATGATTTGGCTAAAATTCAACTAGTAAATGCTAGAATTGTATTTTTTGTAGTCAAAAGATATATACCGGGCATCTCTAAACCTAGAAGTCTTGTGAATGTACAGGTCATTTAGGGATTGGAGATGCCTTTTTTGTTTTTTGTTCGCGTGGAATTGCCTGATACCACGTAAATAAAAACTGATAAGCCGTAATTTCGTGCTTCTATATAGAGGGAACGTGTTACGGCGTGGCTAGCTGTTGGTCGTGCAGGGGGTACAGAGTATACGCCTACAAAAACAGCACCCCTCACTGGAATCCTGTTCTTCTGGTGAGGGCGGGCGAGAACTTGCCCAGGGACGATTCTCTAAAAGGTTCGGGTGGTTATCGTTAGCATTAAGGTGCTAGGGAGTACATTCAGTTTGTCTTGTAGGGACGATATTACAAGGACAAGCCATAGAAAAAGGATGTATGCGGTGAAGATCGCTGAGTGAACAGGGTCTATACATACGGATACCTTATAAGTGACCGCATGGCGAAAACAAAGACGCTTATCCATCTATTTTGACTGATTACTAGATTTGTAGTCTTTCAAAATAGGGGATAATTCTGCCTTCCAGCCGTGTTCCATAATCGTTCCCACATGATAAAAACCTTCAAGACCTTCAGTCAAGTTTAAATACGAAGAAAAGATGAAAAACATAGGATTGTATAAGACCTGGGGGACTGACTGGCTAAGATAGAGGAATAAATAAAGGAATTATTACTTACTTGGTTAGAGGAAAAGGGAACGGATGGTTAGAATATGCTTTATTTCGAAATTTGGTTTTACACATCGGATATAGTACGTGAAATTTTGGTATAATATATTTTATTATCTTATTTTTATAATGGATTGGAGATTATATATGTGGGAATTTGCTAGAGAGAATCCAGGTACATTTTTATTAATTGTAGTAGCAATTCTATTAACGATTGATAGTATCGTAGCAAATGTTCTCAAGTTTTTTCTGTAATTAAGGAGAAATTGTGAGAAGGAAACTGTTGATCGTATAGGTAATTAACTTCTATAATAGATAAATTGGTAAATTAGAATTGAATAAGGAAGGTGTACATATCATGGATGCATTACAATACATGAACCTTGATAAAATAACTAAGGATAGCGAAGATTGGCAAAAAAAGAAGTATAATAATATATTACCTCTTCATCAATCTAAGACACCTACAGGTGTAAAGATTATTTTAGGAGAATATTTAAAAACTCGTGGAATATCCCAAAGAGCATTAGCAGAACTATGCGGACTATCTCAACCAGCTATTAATGATTTATGTGAGAATCGTACTATATTGTTAAGTATAGGCCATATTGTACGTGTGTGTAGTGTACTAGGCTGTAGCTTAGATGATATTATACAACTTGTACCTATACAAGAATCAAAATATACTGAGTCTGATAGTATTTATAACTTACAAAAAGTTAAGGACAAACAAAAGAAATTGTAATGATTTTGTATCTATATAATCAACTATAAAGAATTTAAAATAATAAAACCCATCTATTACATAAGTGGGTTTTATTATTTTTTTAGCAAAAACAAGTAGATTTAATGGAAAATTAATAAAATAAGTTATACAAATAATTTGTTATACTTTCATGCACCTTAGCTGATACAATGTATTAGGAAATTATTGGTTAATTAATGGTACATATATTAGGGAGGTACATAAGTAATGATAGATTTAATCAGTGGATTAATTGAAATAATCTTGGGTTTTTTCGCATTCATTTTAGCTTTATTTGCTTATCTCTTTTCAACAGGAGAAGAAAAGCAACAAGCAAAAGAGGATTTAAAAGAGCTTTCTAAATCTTTTCTCATTCCCTTTGTTGTGGTATTTGGAATTGCAAGTATATTTTTTATTAATATGATCAATGATATTGACAATAAACCACCTTCAAGAGATGATGGTGATCCTCTAAGGTGTGCCCATTATGGTGGAGAATGGGACACTGGTGGTCTTTTTGGGGAAGCCAAATGTGTCTATAATAAAACTGATGAATCGGATAATAAATAATATACATAAAGAAAAGGCGCCCAGATAAGGGTTCCTTTTCTAATAGTTTTTTTAGCAGAAGCAAGCAGCTCCAACAATGATTAATAATATAAACAATACAACTAATAAAGCAAATCCTCCAGCAAAGCCACAGCCTCCGCCGCAACTACCACCAAATCCCATAATAGTTCCTCCTTTAAATTGGAGGGTAAAACAAGGGTTCACTCATGTATTTTAACGGATTCAATTTACTGTATGTTTTTACGCATGATTTGAGCAGGTCCTTTTAAAAATAAAGAAAAGACGATCTAATGTACTTTCCCTCAGCTATTAACTAAATTACACGTTTTTCAAAAAAAAAAACAATTTAAATATATTAATAATTATATTTAAAAATGCAATGTATTAATCCTAACAGAAGGGAGGATTAGCCATGCAATTAGTTTGTTTTAAAATAGTAGATGGTAAATACTTATTATTTGTAGAAGGTATCCAAATTCCTAAACCAATTCCAGCGGTTTGCTGCAGCTTTATTAATTGGTTTAGGAGTAATCCCACTTTGTTCATAGTTTAAGGAATTCCAAACAGTTCTACCTTTCAATTGATAAGTCCTCAAGTGTATGAATGCTTGGGGGTTTTCTTATAAAAAAAGACGCCATAAGGCGTCCCCACAATTGGGTAGATAAGGTTTAGTTTTCCAATCTAAAGAAATTTTGTATCACACTTACGAGAGCATATCATAACATCTAATCTAATGGATATGTAATATTACATACTATTATAAACCCCTCTATTCTCCATTTGATAAAATGAAATCCTAATATTACCAAATTTAAATAGATATTTCTATATATTCAAAATATTAACAAAGATAATAAAAGTGATACATTTAAGATGTAAGTTATAAAAAAATATCAAAGGGGGAATTTATATGTTCAAGAAATTAGTAGTAGGAGCATTAGCAACTAGCATTGCATTAACAGGAGGAATCGGGACAGCTTCAGCTGATACGCAAAAAGCTGTGAGCTCTCCGAAAGAAGCAACATGCTCAATTCCTTATGAGTATTCTAATGGTAAATTCAAAAGAATGGTTTATTACTCAAATGGAGTATATACTAATAGTTTTAATGAAAATGTTTGTGGTGGGACGATTACTTGGTATTTAAAACATGTTCAAAATGGAGTTGCTTTTTACGAAGGTAATTTAAAATAGTAGATTTTTTGAACCTCATTTATTGAGATTCTTTTATTTTTAGTTTTTAAAATGATTCTCCATAAAAAAAGACACCCTAAGGTGCCTTCCTCCGACTTGATAACTACTTTATTTTAATAAATATGTATATGGACTACCGTCCCAAGATAACTCTATCATGTTTTTAGAAAAATGAAAGCAGGTTTTTGAACCTACTTAATTACTTTATCCATAACTTCTTTATATTTATTAAATTGGGCATCTTCCATATCACCATTCATTTGTATAAGGAAGTTACCTTTTGCGTAAGTATGAGAGAATAGCATTTGATTACCATTACCTAAATCGTCATAGTATTTCTTAGCTTTTTCAAGATCTTCTTTGTTTTTAAACTCAAATATTCTACCGCCACTATCTTCACCTAATGCTGGAACAAGAATACGCTTTGCTTCTTTTCTAGTATTTCCAAATTCTTTTTCTGGTAGGTCACTAGGATTGTCAGCTTCTAATCCTGCAGCTTTAAATTCTTCAATTACCTTACCAACCGTGACATTACTTGTCATTGATTTAACGCTGTCACAAGCAGCTAAACCAAATAATAATAGAGCTCCAATAAGTAATACTGCTAATCTTTTAAACATAGTTGTTCATTCCTCCTAATGTAAATAAATCCGTAAATATAATAACAAATTATTCATCTTTATATTGTCATATATTGTCGAAAAGAAATAAAAAAGAGAGCTGGAGGCTTCAAGGGCCATCTTGGAATTCAATACCACAATTCATTTTTGGGAAGTGTATTTGATAACCTTTTATTTTTGGATTATAAGAGTGCTCTCACATTTACGACAAGCAATCTTCTCTTCCTCAAAAATGAATAAATTCTCAGCATCACATTCTGGGCATACAACCGCAAATGGTGTTTTTATATTTTTATAACATAGGAAAGAAATGACTGCCAGGATTAGAGCAGGTATAACAAGCATCATAATTAAGAATAGGCCCGCAAAAACACCTGTAATTATGGAAAGTGGTTTCATTAGTTTTCTACCCACGGAGTTTACTTGATTATCCTTCTTACGAAAAGCAGTAACAATGTAAGTTTGGGTTTCTCTTACCGGATTAAGTACTTTTACCGTATTGTAATCTTGTTCATTCATAGTGGGAGGGGAAGTGTTTTGTCTTTGAAATCCTCGTTGTTTATAATAGTTATTTGACTCTTATATTCGTGGTGTATACGAGATTCCGGTTCCAGGTACATAAGTTGTTGTTCTTGATTCAGGTGGGATGGCGCTCCCTCCCGTACCTGTGTATGTAAAGTTAATTTTCACACCCGGGGAAAATTGGATAATTCTACGAAACTTATAACTCATAATATTGTATCCTCTCTATCTAGTTAATAGAATTATTTACTAATTATAACGATTTTTAACTTAATATTAATATATTAAGTTAAAACGAATGAATAAAAAAGGATAATGTTGAACTTTACTAATTTAAGGGGTTTTATGAGTCCTTTTTTATAAAGAAAAGACACCCAAAGGTGCCTTCCTCCGACTTGAACCATCTTAATTTTAATAATATGTATTGGACTCCCATCCAAATATTATTTTACCATGTTAACTTGTTTTATTGAAATTTTCTTTTTATGTACTTGGCTATATTATCATAATCTCCATAAATAAATTTCTTGTTAATTTCTATAAAATCAAGTTCATTAAGAATATTTATCTTAGCATTATAGAAATTACATGATAAGCGTATTTAAAGAGTGTTCTAGGTATAAAGATAATCGATATATATATATGAGATGTTGAGAATTAATTAGTATAATGCGATAATAAGGATAGATAGATTTTATGATGTTCGTGATCAATATATTTAATGTTGAATTTTATATAGATGATCTTCTAGTGGAGGAGAAGTTAGTTTGTTCGAGAAAAGAAAGAAAAGAATGTTTGTAATCATTTTACTAGGGATAGCCCTTACTGTAGATTTAACGGCTAAACAGTTAGGTTATTACACCGTTGCAGGTGTAAGTATTCTTTTTGGTATTGCTGTTTCTTTAGCGTGGATTGTTGAAATTATCAGAGATAAGATAAAAGAAAAGAAGCATAATGAAAAAAAGCATCTATAACGGGTCCCTTTTTCTTTGTTATATAGAAATTAAATAGTAAACATATATTTATACGCGTGGTTACTACACGCTAAGGAATAGTAATAAAAAGATGAGACCGATGAAACTGTATAAAAACCAAAAGAATCCTAAGATGGGGAATGTTTTATGAAAATTAAGCATGGTGAACCTCCTTGGGTATATAAAGGATTATAATACATCGTTGGTCTATTTAGAATACTAACCATGAATTGGATAGAATTAGGCATGGTTAAATCAATAGAAATTATACATTGAACGTATTTAATGAGTCTGCTAGGTATAAAGATAAGCGATAATCATACAATGATATGGAAGGGCCTTTTCTAACGTGTTAGTTACCTCAACGTATATATATCTTTTGGCGCCTGGGCGAGGGTGCTTTTTTTATCGCACATTATGATAAGGACAAGCGTATTATGTAATAGGACGAGTTCTTCGTGTCCTATTCAATGCTCAGGATAAACGCCAATTCACATTGAGAGCACCATCGATATTGGTGCTCTCTTTTTATTGAAGGAAATATATAAATGTGTATAACACAATTGATGGATTAATATTTCAATCTGAGGGGTACAAATTCGATGCGACGTAAAAAGGATTTGTTGAAACAATGGAAGGTGGATTTGCAAGCTGTTCAAGAAGAAAAGAGGTTGCCCCAAAGCAAAAATTTTATCTCTCCACAGTTGTCTATGAGAATTCAGTTCATTTTTTTATTTTTGGGGCGATTATTTTTCTTAAGTTGATGGGCATGTGGTACTACCCCATGCCCATCAACTTAAGCATTCAGAATTACCCCAAAACAAATAAATGTGCTTTCTTGTAATAAAGAAACATATTTTATTATTTTGGGTGTCTTTATGTAATTTTCCTATGATTTATAAAACCATGTTACAAAACCGCCTCCTATCATAGAACATATATATATTGGAAAATGTAATCGATGGTAAGGGCAATCCTTTATTCTTTTTAATTTCTTATTAAATAATTTGATGATAACTCCATAAACTAAACTTACTTGCATTTCATAGGAGTGTATTATTCATGAAAAAAATTTGGATGTTTCCCATTCTTTTATTTATTTCTTTTTGTTTCATACAAATACCCGCATACGCTTTCACAGATAGTCGTGAGGCGTATGAAAAAACAGGGCAGGTAATTTGGGAAGTAAACACAAAGGATAAAATGGTTGCAATAACATTTGATGATGGGCCTCATCCCGTTTTCACTCCTCAAATACTTGATATATTAGCTAAGTACAATGCAAAAGTAACCTTTTTCGTAGCAGGTAATAAAGTTAAAAGATTTCCTGCTATTTTAAAAAGGCAAGTAGATGAAGGACATGAAATTGCTAATCACACTTATAATCATATTTATGATAGAAATATTACTGCTGCTAAATTAACAGCAGAGTTAAATCAAACGGATAAAATTATAAAGCTTATCACTGGATATAAACCAGCTCTTTATCGCCCAGTTGGAGGCCTACACAATGACTTAATTATTAATACAGCTATTAAAAACGGAAAACTTGTTATTCTATGGTCATGGCATCAGGATCCACAAGATTGGAAAAGTCCAGCAGCTAGCCGAATTTCTAAACACATAACCAAAGGTGTTAGACCTGGTAATATCATTTTACTCCATGATTGGAATGGTAGCGAATTTTCTCGGACATCGCAGACGGTGAAAGCGTTAGAGGATATTATGGAGTATTTGTACAAAAACGATTATAAATGTGTAACAGTGTCTGACATGATTTATCGTTCAACAAAAATAATCCCATACCCTTTTGACACCTTTAATACAGTAAATGATAAGGTTAACTAAAGAGACAAATAGTAGTTTTTCGGTTAAGAGCGCCAATTTTAAATACTCACTTTTCACCTTTATTACAAAAGCTGATTTGCTTTTATAAAGCTATCTCGCTCTGTTAGCCTGGAGCGTGAGTGTATGTGATTACGGATTAGGATAACTTTTGGTGACGAACCAACTACGGGGCGTGAATATAGGGTTCTGTTGCAAATTTTGAACATAATAAGAAAAATAAAAACAGAATTCCAGGAGGAACCGAATTGAATCTTTCTTATGAATTTGACAAACATATTATTATAATAACAGATGGTATAAGTAAAACTAACTCAAGTAGCATCATTGATAACATTAAATCTTTTTTTAAAAATAATGAAATGCCTAATCGACTAGTATTTCACTGTCATGGTGGACTAGTTGAACATAATAAGGCTGTGGAAAATGCTCACCGAAAAATCCCAATATTTTTGGAGAATGGCATTTACCCAATATTTTTTGTTTGGCATTCTGGATTTTCCGAAACTCTATGTCAACAATTTTATGAAATTATAAAGGAGATACAAACAGATAATTTAGAAGAACTCATTGAATACTCAGTCAAAACTCATAATAAAGGGGATGAAATGAAAGAAATATGGGATGAGATGAAAGAACATGCCGAAAAAGTGTTCAATGATAGTGGTGCAGGGTGGTCTTTTTTCGAGTCACTGAAAAAAATCTCATTCGCGTTTGAACTTCATTTGATTGGTCATAGTGCAGGTGCGATTGTCCTGGCAACTCTGCTAAAACAGATATTTGAAAAAAAAGTGGACATGAGTAACATTAGTAAATCAACATGCAGTCTGTATGCTCCTGCATGTACGATAGATTTATTTGAAGAAACATATGTTAAGGCGTTTGATCACAATATTTTCAATAACTTCTTTTTATATACATTAAGCAACGAATTGGAATTGAAGGATACATGTGAAAAGGACGGTATAACCGTTTACCATCATTCGCTTCTTTATTTAGTGAGTCGGTTTTTTGAAGCAAAATATCAACGCAACTTGCTCCTCTATTTAGTTACTCAGTTTTTTGAGATAGGTCAGAGTGAAGAAATTTTAGGTCTTCAAATTTATGCTAATAAAAATTCGTCTTTACACAGGCTAATAGAAAGCAGACGAGGTGCCTGGGTAATTTCGGATGAGAACAATCAGCCTAGTTATTTTGAAACTACTTCAGGAAAACTTGAACTAATTAGCCACTCCAAACATCATGGAGGCTTTGCAGACGATGCAGCTACCTTAAACTCGACAATGAGGACGATTTTGAATAGTAACCAACTTGTAAAGGAGTTTTCGAAAGGTACGTTTGCTCACAATCCTCGAATGGAAATGAATACTTTCACTAATACAATACATCATAAATAATCTTTTATCAGGATTCCCAGCAAAAAACAGAGGATTTCATTCGATAAGGACTAAAAATGAAAAAATGTTAGCTGTACTATAAGGGGTAGCACCACACATCGCCATCAAGCTAATATTTTAGAGTACCCCCAAAACGAAAAAAATGAACTTAAATCTCATAAATAAATAATAGAGAGAAAAATCCGTTTTAGTTTATTTCAAAACCTTAGGTCGATGGATGTGTGGCGCTATTCTCTATAATAAGAAGTATAATTTTATTAGAAATTTACCGTTCTTTTTATTCCTCACTTTATATTTTCACCAGAATTGAAAAAGCTGTCCCAATAGGGATGTTATTCAACAAACCTTTAGGACAGCTTCATTTTGAAATCTTAATCTTTTTTTGGAAGAACAATTCCTTTATATAATTGAACTGTAATGAAGTAGTAAATCGCGTAAATAACTACAAAAATAACGATTGGAAGCCATACTCGGTAGTACGGATTAATTAAGAAATACGAAAACATATTCATACCCACTAATACGTGGACAATACCAACCATTGCTGGAAATAAGAATACTAAGAATAACTCTTTATAGATTGACATCGCTAATAATTCACGGCGAACACCGATTTTACGAAGCATTTGATAACGTGTAATATCGTTGGATGCCCCAGATAGAACTTTAAACATTAAACAACTTGCCATCATCGCTAGGAAAGCAATGCCTAAGAAGAACCCCATAAATACAGTTCCACTTGAGATACCGTAAATTACAGAATACCCAGAGTACTTACTGAATAAATTCAACTCATCTTTTACATTTTTATATTTAGCTAGTTGTAACTCGTCAAGTTTTTTCCATTCTTTTGTATGTGTTACAAAATCATCAGATTTCCCAATTAATACCATACCTTCTTCACCTTGTAAGCTATCATACATTTTTTGATTTACAATTTTAATGATATGATCAGGGTGAACATACTCAGGTTCAATTGTACGGAATCCCTCATTCCACATTTGTGGCATCTCTTTTACATCAGGCCCTTGTTCTACATTTGTTCCTGAAATCGCTCCTATTGGAAGCTCTTCAGAAATACGTTTGAATTTGCCTGCACTTTCTTGTCCTTCGCCGTCTCGTACAAGCGGGCGATTTTTATCTAAGTCTTCTTTTAAATAGTAAACAAATTTACCATCTGTTTTGTAACGATATTCATTTTTCTCTTTAAATATAATACCATCTAAAATTTTCTTCTCTTCTTTGTTTGGATTATGAATCACTACATCATAATGATTAAAACTGTTTACTGAAAGCATAACGTTATTTTTAAACGCCATACCGCCAGCGATCGCTCCAGCCCCCAGGGCTACTAACATTGTGACTGTTGCTAGTACTTTAGTTAGGCTATTAATACGGAAGTTTAACTGTGCAAAAGTAAAGGCATTCAGTCCTTTTTCACTACGTTTTTTATTACCCTTTAATTTTTTAATAATGAGCGGTAGGAATGTTCCAAATAACATGTAAGTTCCTGATGTTACTGTGATTAAAGCGATAATAATTCCATTTTGCTGTAACTTATCCATGTAAATCATAGAAGCATAGCCAATTGCTAACAAAATAATTGCTAGGACTGCAATAACAACTGTTTTCGCTCCTCCTACAGATGTACGTTCTGTCTTAGAACCTGCATGAACAAGTTGCAGGACGGAAATACGTGATAGTTTAAAACTATTCATAATCGCGGAAAAAACAAATAATACAAAAAAGAAAAGACAAGTAACATTTACTGATGGAATATAAAGTGCTTGATAACCACTGGCAGTAAAATCAAGCTGTTTCATCAGTAACTGACCAACACCTTGTGAAAGGCCTATACCCATCGTAATCCCGATTACAAGAGATGCGATCCCTAATACAACTGTTTCAATAAACATAAGCATTGTCACCTTATGTTTTTTTGCGCCTAACATCATATACATACCGAACTCTTTTTGACGGAGCGATAATAAGAAAGAATTCGCATATAAAATATAAAAGAAGGTAATAATCGCAAGTAAGACTGAACCTGCATAAAAGACGAAAACAATAGGGCCAAGTGTAGAACTTTCTGTAAGAAAAGATTCATTCAGTGCTAGCGTTTGGAACATATAAAAAATAGAAATCGACATGATAAGGCCAACAAGTAAGACAATATAATCTTTAAGCTTACTTTTTAGACCTGACATAGATAGTTTGAATAACATGGTTTCACCTCCGTTTTTATGCTGTTTGTGTACCTAAGTCTGCCAGTACATTTAAAATTTCTTTATAGAATATTTCACGATCAGTTGTACGATGAAGTTCTTTATATAGCTCTCCGTCTTGAATGAATAAAATACGTTGACAGTAACTCGCACTAAATGGATCATGTGTAACCATCATAATAGAAACATCTTGTTCTTCATTTAAGCTTGTCATTGCATCTAATAGACTTGTTGCATTTTTAGAATCAAGCGCTCCTGTTGGCTCGTCTCCTAAAATAATCGCTGGCTCATGTACAAGCGCACGCGCTGCTGCTGAACGCTGTTTTTGTCCACCAGATACTTCAGATGGATATTTTTGAAGGATTGCTGAAATCCCTAACATCTCCGCTACCTTTTCTACTTTTGGTCCAATTTTACGTGATGGAACACCTTGAAGTGAAAGTGGTAGAGCAATGTTTTCATAAATTGATAGGTTTTCTAACAAGTTAAAGTCTTGGAAGATGAATCCTAATTTTTGAGAACGGAAATCAGAAAGTTCTCCTTGCTTCATTTTTGTAATATCCGTACCTGCAATTTCAACTGTACCGCCCGTTGCGTTATCTAATGTTGAAATTACATTTAATAACGTTGTTTTTCCTGAACCCGATGGTCCCATAATTCCAACAAATTCACCCTCTCGAATTGAAAATGAAACACCTTTTAATGCATGCGATTGGTTCTCCCCCTTTTTACCGTATACTTTTTGAACGTTTTTAACATCTACAACTGGTTTGTTCATAATCTTATCCTCCTACGCTTTGTTTGTTCCTTCGTCATTTTGCTCTACTTCAACATAATCCGCTATCAATTAACATTACATTCACCTTACATTTTTGTAATATACTAAAAATCATCCGAAATAATTTGAATTCCATCCCTTTCTGTAGTCAACATTGAGGGTTAAGAATTTTTTATTATTTGGGTCGAACTAGTTTTTGCATGAATAGTAGTGTATCCACACTATCTAATGGACATCATTGTATGTATCATTTCTTCATTATTTACAAAAAAAGATACAGCACGCTGTGTCTTTTTCTGCAATATTATTTTTGATTTCCACTTAATTTTTTTAATATATTTTCTGGAATATCTTCTTTCTTAATGACCGTCACATCATGCATTCTTGTATCGCTGCCTTTTTTCACTGCTTTGATATATGTCCCAATTGGAAATTTTTGACCAGAACTAAAGCCTAAGTCAATTTTGTTTAAATCTTTATCATATCCAATTAAATCATAACCATAATGTTCTACATTTTCAGGTGCATTAGAATCTCGTTGTGCATCTTCTTTGACTACACCATACACGTCTGTTTTACTTGCAAAAGGACTATAACGATCCCATTGTCCACAACCAGCTAATCCAATACTAAATAAAACAGTTAAAATTAATAAACAAAAACCTTTTTTCATTTTTTACTCCTTCTTTATCTGTTTTTCAGTGCTATGTTAATATAGCATCTATACAAAGAATCTACTCTTACAACAAGTGCAGTCTAACCTTACAGTTTTGTAAGATTGTCGAAAGGTTTATCGATAGCGACAAAATGGATTTACCTGTATTTTATTAGTGAAATAACAATTATTATGTCATGAGGTGATACATATGAATGGAAATAGATTATTAGCTGCTTTTTCATACTGGAGTGTTCTATTTGCACCTATTTTGTTCCCAATTATTGTTTTGATTATTGGAGAACCTGAAACAAAAAAGCACGCTAAACGTGCTTTGTGGACACATATTATTCCTAGTATTGCTACTTTTATAGCACTTATTGTGTTAGGAATTATGGGAACCGGTTCCCAAGAGCCAGATGTAACACTGGGTATTGGGGCAATTATCGCGGTATGTATTTGTAGTATTATTAGTTTATACTTCTTTATTTGGAATATTGTAAAAGGTATTAAAGTGATTAAATCATAAAAAAAAAGCACGGTAAAACAATCAGGGGTAATGAGTCAAGGAATCGGTTCCAAAACAACTTTTTATTACTTGCTCACTGTAATGATTCAGAAATATATTGCTAGTATTGTGATGAATGGTAAACGTCATAGCGTTGTGACAGTAGCGATATTAGGGTTTTCTATAATCTTAACAACTATTTTCTTTATATTAGTTTAAATTCTTACAAAAAATCATCCTTCAACAAGGATGATTTTTCTTATTTGTCAAATACGACCAATAATAATTTCTTTATTCTCTCTACTTAAAACTTACATTTCCGGAGTTATCTTTCTATTTTTCAATAGGATAGTATTTCACAAGAATTAGGTTAACCATGTTTTATATACAAGACACTATATCTAATAGGGGTAGCACCACACATCCATCAACTTAAGGATTTAGACTATTCTTAAACTTAAAAGCACGTTACTATTCTCTTATGTTAATGAGAAAGGGTGACGTGCTTTTTATGAATATGCATCAAAAACAAGAGCTGTCTTTATTTGCCGAAGAGTTATATCGATATATGTCTCCCGCTACACTTAATCAATTAGCTATAGAAGCAGGTGGAATGAAACGAAAACGTAAGTGCCATGGGCACCATTTTTTATCTTTGTGTGTATGGTTAAATCAACAAATCGCTACAACCTCTCTTACTCAACTTTGTAGTCAATTAGAAACTTCAACAGGAATTTTATTAAGTCCTGAGGGACTTAATCGACGATTTAACTCGGCTTCTGTAGCCTTCTTTCGAAATGTATTTACTACACTTCTACAATTTCTCATTCTCTTTCTGCTTACTTTGAGCGGATTCGCATCCTTGATTCTACAACCTTTCAAGTTCCAGATCGATTCGCAGCTACTTATCCTGGTTCCGGAGGCTGTAGTCATACAGCTGGTGTGAAAATTCAATTAGAGTATGACTTGTTGAGTGGAGAGTTTTCTGATGTGAAAATTGAACCAGGAAAACGAAGTGATCAGGCATATGGGGCGACTCGAATGGACATGACACAAAAGAATGAACTATATATTCGTGACTTAGGGTATTTTCGTTTACAAGACTTTAAATCGATCCAAGATAAGGAAGGGTATTATTTATCGCGTCTTAAATTACCAACTAAAATATATAGAAAAGAATTCGAAACAGTGGTATTTAAAACAAAACCTGCTCAATTGAGACCGGTATATATACAAATTCATTTGGAAGACATCATGAACCAATTACAACCTGGCCAAGTGTATGAATTACATGATGTATATGTAGGGAGCAAAGACAAACTACCCACTCGCATTGTGGTTTATAGATGTACAGATGAGCAAAAACAGAAACAGAAACGTCTACATGATCGAGCTATTCGTGAAAAGAAAAAAGGGATTACATATACAGAGCGTACGAAACTTTTACAAGGAATTACGGTATATATGACAAACATTCCTACGGAATGGGTACCGAAAGAGAAAATCTATGATTTATATTCACTGCGTTGGCAAATTGAGCTGTTATTTAAAATATGGAAATCTTGGTTTCGAATTCATCGTTGTAAATCTATTAAACAAGAGCGATTAGAATGCCACCTTTATGGACAACTCATTAGTATCCTATTATGTTCTTCTACTATGTTTAAAATGAGAGAACTCCTGTTACGTAAAAAACAGAAAGAACTAAGTGAATATAAAGCGATGTACATAATTAAAGATTATTTCTTACTTTTTCATCAAGCACTACATAAAAACACCCAAGAATTATCAAAGATTCTCCTTCGTCTGTTTAACCTCCTACAGCGAAACGGACGAAAATCTCACAGATATGAGAAAAAAACAGTCTTTGATATTTTAGGTGTTGTGTATGAGTATACCACTTCTGCCCATCAGGTAGCATAGCGAAAAATTTGAAACCCGTCAGGGTTTATTTGATGTGCCTACTTTTATAACATCTATAAAAGATAATAAAAAACTACGTGGAAAGACCGCATTTTGTATAAAAATATACGTTAAGTTGATGGATGTGTGGTACTACCCCATAATAAAACTGATGAATTGGATAATAAGTAGTATATATAAAGGCCTTACCATTCCCATAGGATGGTTGGGCTTTTTTCTACATAAAAAAAGACACCCTATGGTGCCTTTCTCCGACTTGAACCATCGTATAGTAATATTGGATCGGATGCCAATCCAATTATTATTTTACAGTATTAAGTAATATTGGTTATTGAGAAAAAATAAAGGCACTCTTTCGAGTACCTTGTTACTATTCTACTTTTAACTTAATTTCTTTACCTGTCATACCGCCACTTGCTTTTAAGAAAAGACCTTCAGCATCTTTTGGTATATCAAATACAATTTTACCCGTTTGTGTTAGACCAGGATTCAATTGTTTTAAGAAGAAGTCAGTTTTACCACCGTTAGCTAAGTCAAAAGATGTTTGACCTTGTGTTGAATATGTGAATTCACGACCTTTGTTATCTACCAATTTAAAGCTATTAGCATCAACAGTGATAGCGTCTTTTTGATTATTAGTAAGTGTAACTTCTAAAATTTTAAAGACACCTTGTGCTTGTTCTTTTGTATATTCATTACCCACAGAATCTACTGTTTCCATAGATCCTACAGCAATTTTCACGTCAGAAGACACACCTTCTTTTGATACCGCTTTAGTGTCTGTTGAAGTTTTTTCTGTTGAATCTCCGCCACCAGCAACCATAGCAATTATTCCGATTACAAATAAAGCTATAATGCCTAGGCATCCAAATTTAAATATTTTTCCCACGTTTGTTCCTCCAATTATGTAAAATATAAGATTGCTATATTAATAATAACAAATAATATATATGGATATTGTCATATTATGTCGAAAGGAAATAAAAAGATCGTTTAGAATTTTCAGGCGACAATTCCGTCGTATGACCTATTTTTACACGTATCTCGGTTGTACCTCTTATTTATAAAAAAAAGACCTCTTAAGGAAAGGTAAGAGGTCATCAAAAAAATGTTGTATTTGAAACACGTGATGGTTCACAAAGATATTTTATCATATATTTGTATATTATGTATATGTGATTTTTAAAGTGAGTGAAAATAATAAACGTTCATAAGATCCATATTTTAAGTGGTTCAGCCCCTTGGAGGGCGCTCCAAGGGCTAAGATTCGAGAGTTTTTAAACTCTTGCGTAATTACATGAGAACTCCCTAAGGAGTATCTATGGTATTTTAACACTCAACTAATTATATTCACAACTATATATTAGGATTTAAATATTAATGAAATCTTTATTTGAATAAAAAAAAGACTGCCTCAGCATCCAATAAATCAGAAAAACTTCATGCTGAGTCTTAAATAAATCTGATATTTGTTTAGCATCTTCACCTCTTATTATGAAGTATTCAAGGTGTTTTTGTTCAGGATTATCTGTACAAGAATCAACATAAAAGCCATTATTCTTCTGGTCATCTTTTTTCCTTATTAAGATAACGGGGGATTTAGTTGAATAAGAATAAATAAAAAGTCGATTTTTTGGTTAAGAGATTGACTTTTTTAATGGGTTGAAACAGTTGTAAATTTATGGTAATTATTTACTTAATGAGTAAAATGTTAATAGATAAGTAATAGATTGTAATGGGGGAATTTCTAGTGAAAGAAAAAGAATTAGTAAAATATATTTTGTGTTTTTTTTCTTATATTCTTGTTTATCCATGCTTATATATTCCGTTTGGAATCATTCTTATAATGATTGTTGGGTCAAATCCTCCGGAATCTACAGGTGATTTGTGGGATTTTATTTTTTGGGTAGTAATTACAATTGTCGGAACTTGGATTTTAAACGTTATTTTTAAACGAAGAACAAAATTAAAAAAGAATAATATATATTCTTGGCTTATAGTGATCCTGCATTTGATTCTTATTCCGTCATCTCCATATTTACTCTGGTTATTAACAAGGTGAAGAAGTGTTTTTTTGGTGCAACTACTGAGCGGTTATGCCGCGAAAGTTTCTTGAACATGAGGGGAACCCTCATGCAAAATATTGGAGGTTGTCCCATAGGGCGGTTTTTGTCCTGTGGGATTGCCTTCGGGAGTTTGAGGGCTTAGAAGGCTCGTGGTCAAGAAAACGTGGAATAAATAGCGAGGACGGACCCCAGGTCAGGGCAAAAAACAATGTCTTCGCCAAGATTCGTGGTTCTACTGTTAGAAAAAGGAGAATGAGAATATAGTATACATAGAATAAGGGAATGCAGTATAGTTCAGTCTACAAGCATTCCCTTGCTATAAACATATTATTTTTATAGTTTTTGGTAACAAATCTTAGTATTTTATATGATTTAAAGAGTTTATTTTAGGGTTCATAGCAAGTACTCTGTTATTAGGTCTAATGTATTAAAAATACAGATTTTGTATTGTAAGAGAAATTATATTATCTACCTCATGTATCCAAAACACAATCCCAAATGCAGATACTGTAACACGTGCTTTTTCATTTTTTTTATAATAAATCAAATAAGCATAATTATAAAGAATTCCTGTTACTGTAATACATATTATATAAGTTATCCCAAATGGATGATATAAACCAAACATTAGTGCTGCAATTAAAACTATTAATAAATCATGTTCACGAATCCAGGGAATACAACGAAGAATCCAGAATAAAAAAACTTGGAAAATTAAAGTTTCTACTATAGGGGCTATAATTAAAACGGATAAAATTTGATGATATATAGGTTCATTCTGAGCAGGATTACTTTGTATTTCTGGTAATAATAACATAAATGGTCTGGTAATCAAATAGCTTAATACTACCATAACTAATATAAATGATATTGGATGCAAATTCATAAAAAATTGATGTATTTTTTTTATCACTTATTTTCTTTCCTTTTCAATTAAAATATAAAAATACTTAACACGAATCCTCTTTGTATTTTAAACTATTAATCATTATAAGCATATAATTAAAAATACAAAGAGGATTCATATAAACTAATGAATCCTCTTTGTATTTTTTAAATATTACCATTTTCCATATGGAGCGCCATGTTTATATCGACTATCTGTTCGACCATAAGTACCATATGTTTTTTCGCGGCAAGAATCATTATCCCAACACTGTTTTCCAGCTTTGATAATAGGACCAAAAATCCCTCTTGCTCCACCATTTGTTTGAAGTTCTTTTTCATTAAGTTCAGCGAATTTTGTGTTATTTAAATTCATGCTGTAAACCTCCTTTTAATATTTTAATATTTAGAAATATATATTTCATAAACTTATTCTAATACAAAATATGTAATTCCGAATATGCAATTTTACATATTTAGAATTTTTTTTATTTTTTTTATCTTAAATTTATTTTATTTTATATACTGAATTATAGATGGATATAAAATAGTGAAAGAAGGATTGAATTTGATTAAAAAGTTTAAATGTATTCAACAGCATGATTTAAAAGATTGTGGTCCAGCATGTCTTGCGATGATATCAAGACATTATGGACTTTCTATTTCAATTGCTAAAATTCGTCAAATTGCAGGGACAGATTTAGATGGTACAAATGTACAAGGACTATTAGAAGCCGGAGAAAGACTTGGTTTTGAGGTGAAAGGAGTAAAATCAACAGATCCCACACTTTTAAATGAAATTCCTTTGCCTGCAATTGCTCATATATTAGTAGATGGTGAATTACTACATTATGTAGTGATTCATAAAGTGAAGAATAATAGAGTATATGTTGCAGATCCTGATAGTGGGTCTGTTAAATATAAATTGGAAGACTTTTTAAAAGTTTGGACAGGGATTTTAATTTTGATGAGTCCAAAACAAAATTTTGAGAAGGCAGAAGTATCAAAAGGGGGATTTTCTCGTTTTTTGTCTTTATTGAAGCTGCAGACTAATTTGTTATTTCCAATTTTTATTGCTTCTATATTTTTTAATCTGTTTGGTTTTGCTGGAGCATTTTATTTTAAATTGTTAATTGATGAAATAGTTGTAAATCAATTAATACAAACGCTTCATATTGTTTCTATAGGAATTATCGTTTTGTATATTTTTAAAATTTTGCTCTCTTATTTTAGAACGCATTTGATTTTATATTTGAGTAGACGTATAGATATTCAGTTAATGCTTGGATACTATCGTCATGTAGTTGGTTTGCCGCTGCATTTTTTTGAAACAAGAAAAGTTGGAGAGATTATTTCGCGGTTTATGGATGCTGGCAAAATACGAGATGCATTATCAACGATAACTGTTACATTAATGATTGATACAGTAATGGTAATGTTAGGAGCAGTATTGTTATATGTGCATAGCTCGATTTTATTTGGGGTTACATTGCTATTAATTCCTTTTTATATAGGTATTATTTGGGGATTTCATAAACCTTATCAAAAGATTAATCGTAAAGAGATGGAGAGTAATGCTAAATTAACATCTTATTTGGTGGAATCTTTAAATGGTATTGCAACTGTAAAATCATATAATGCTGAAAAAGAGGTCTTTTTTCAAACAGAAAGTCGTTTTGTTAATCTTTTGAGATATGTTTTTAAAAGTGGAATGTTAGCTAATTTACAAAGTTCTATTAAGATGGGGCTTGAATTAATTGGTGGGACAATTATTTTATGGGTTGGTGCAATGGAAGTGTTAAAAGGGAATATGACAATTGGGGAATTAATTTCTTATAATGCGCTTTTGGTTTATTTTTTGAATCCAATTGAAAATTTAATAGGAATTCAGCCTACAATGCAATCTGCATTAATTGCGGGAGAACGTTTAAATGAAATCTTTGATTTAGATTTAGAACAAAATGAAAAAGAATATAATAAAGTTTCTCCTAAAAAGTTATCTGGAAGCATTGAATGTGTGGATGCTACATTTCGTTATGGGACACGTAAGAATGTATTAAATAATATAAGTTTTTCTATTGATCCAGGTAGTCAAGTTGCGTTTGTTGGGGAAAGTGGTTCTGGAAAAACTACTATTTCCAAATTGTTAATGAATTATTATGATCTTAATCAAGGCGATATATATTATGATGATTATCAAATTAAAGAGATAAATAGAGTAGCATTGAGGAATCGTATTGCATATGTTTCACAAGAATCCTTTTTCTTTAGTGGATCTATTTATGAAAACTTGATATTTGGATTGAATCGTTTAGTTTCATTAGAAGAAGTTATTCAAGTATGTAAGCAAGTTTGTGCTCATGATTTTATTAGTGAATTACCATTACGTTATGAGACGATTTTAGAAGAAAATGCCTCAAATTTATCTGGAGGACAAAGACAAAGATTAGCTATCGTAAGGGCATTGTTAAAGAAACCAGATATTTTAATTTTAGATGAAGCCACTAGTAATTTAGATTCTACAACAGAAAAATTAATTACAGATATGCTAAAAGAATTAGGTTTACTAGGAATAACGGTAATTATGATTGCGCATAGATTAAGTACCATTCAGCATGCAAATAAAATTTTTGTAATGAAAAATGGAAATATTATAGAACAAGGTTCTCACGAAGAATTATTATTTATGAAAAATGAATATTATCGTCTTTGGAAGAATCAAACGATTCATGTAGAACATATAGAAGAAAAATCTTATGTAATGAGAGGTGGTCAATATGAATAAGATTTATTCTTTTGATCAATTAACGGATAGTGTAGAACTGTTAGAAAGAAAGCCACCTCGTTTTATTATTGGATTGCTATGTTTTTTATTTATGAGTCTATTAGTTTTTATGATTTGGGCATATATAGGAAAAGTAGATATTGTGAGTAAAGGGACTGCAATGATACAAGGCAAATATGATGTGAGCGTATCGAGAACGCAAATTGGAGGAATTATAGATACTGTTGCTGTTAGATCAGGTGATGAGGTGAAAAAAGGAGACACTTTAATTCAATTGAAAAATCAGGAATTAATAGATAAACAGAGTCAATTGGACCAAAATATTAAACATTTAGAAAAGAAAAAAGGAATGTTAGAACAATTAAAACAGAGTATTCAAGGTCATAAATCGCTCTTTTTGGATGATACAGACAAAAAGATTATAGAGGAATATAAATTATATGAACAAACTTATCAATCTTTACAAAATGAAAAAGATAATGAAATAAAAGTTATAGATAATAATAAAATTATCGGTGAGCAAGATGAAGTATTACAAGGTTTAATTATAGATAAAGAAAATATACAAAAAGAAATAAATGCCGTTAAAAAACAAAAAGAGACTATGTTAGATGATTATAAACAATCTCTGAATGATAAAATAGAATCTTTAGATTCTCAGCGGAATGGTATTGAAAAAAGAATTCAATTAAGAAAAGAGACTTTACAAAATGAAGGGAAAAAAGTTGATATTGCTAAAGAAGGAAAGCAAGAAGAAAAGAAAAATGCTTTAAATCAATATAAAGAAAGTACAATTGTTTTAGTTAATCAGCGAATTGAACCTTTAGAGCAAGAAATTCTTATAAAAAAGCAAGAGTTGGATGTATTACATAATCAAAATGACATGACAAGTATAAGGGCGCAAAGAGATGGGGTTGTACAATTCTCCTCTGCTATGCAAAAAGGTGATTTAGTTGATTCGGGTCAAGAGTTAGTTTCAATTGTTCCTAAAGATAATGAGAAAAAGATCAGAATTTTATTACCGGCTCAAGATATAAAAGGCATTAAAAAAGGGGATAAAGTACAATATTCATTTAAACTAAAGAAATCTGATAAACAAACAGGAATAGTAACTTATTTATCAGCACATCCGATTTTTGATAAGGATTCTAAAGGATATGTGTATGAATTAGAAGCAACAATAGATACACAATATTCACATGAGTTGTATACGGGAATGGTAGGTAGGGCTTCTGTAATAATTGGAGAAGAACGAGTTTGGAAAGTTATATTAAAGGAATTCAATTTTATTTCTAATTAATATTGAAAGAGACCAATCTTTATTATTTAAAAGATTGGTTTCTTTTATTTTATATTAAAATTGATAGCTTAAATATAAAATGTATCAAGTATGTTATCTTTTTCTTCTTTATTGATGCCAATATATTTTAAAGTGATTTGTGGAGCGCTATGAAGAACCTGATTTCAACGCTACAACGCTAAGGACGATGATTCAGGATCAAAAAGAAGTCATTGAAAAACAGAATGAATTGCTACAGGGATTAAGCAAACGTTTAGTCGAACAAGACCAGCGATTTGCACAAAGAGAGTCGGAGTTATTGAACGCTATACAAACGATAAGGGAATCCGAAACGTGTATAGCGACGAATACTAGCGAAGACATAGCGAAGAACCAGGGCCGCGGTGAAATGCTCATGCAAACGATCAGAGAAGTCCAGGAAGTTAAGAAGATGATTGCAGCGAGTAAGGATAAGAAATGGTACGAGTTTTGGAAGTAGGGGTTCCCAGTTTTGGGGAGTTAGGGGATGAATGATATGGATTGGTCCAGAGCTAAAGAGATCATTTCCAATCGAATCGAAATAGCTGACCACGGTGCTGGGATGAGCCCGCTTGATGAATGGTGGAAAGAAATGACTCAAATTCTTTCTAAAGGCCAAAGCGAAACCGAAAAATTCCTAGAAGAAAGATCAAGTAAAGAACTATATTTTTTGAGTGAACTATTTGAAGATGTAGCTTATGAATTTAAAACAGATTCTTTTATACGGTTCCTGAAAGAACTGCACTTGAGACATCCAGATGCTAGTAAAATTTTACCTGTACTTTTTTAAAAATTCTTCATATGATTTTTCAATTCTCCCTCTCAAAACATAAAATAGATGCGATTAATAAGTGTTATAAAAATACAAAAAACACCTACCAAATAAACTGATAGGCGGTTTTAAAGCTGTTTTAAAACAAAGTGTAGTTTTTTTAAAAGACTGATCGAAGGTATCATTAGTTTGTTTTTTATTTTACATGTGAAGACTGTTATTAGAATTAATATAGGGGGTTGATAATTAATATTTTTGAGTTTTTGATGCAAAAGCTCCAAGTGTTAAAAATATTAGAGTAAAAAAAACCACAAATTTGATGACTGCGAATGAAATTGTAATTGTAAATATCAATAGCTTTATAATTGTCCTAATAATAAACTTTAGAATACCCATAGATATTCGCTCCTTTATAGTTCTATATCATGACTTTTTCTTTTTGCTTTCTTCCCTTTCTTCTCTTTCTTCTCTTCATTATCCTCTTGTGTTTCTTTATTGGTTGAGTTTTTTACTTTGTCTAAATCACCAACAGTTTGAACAGAATTTTTTGTGTCGTCTATATCTATCCGGTCAGGCGTTCCATCATTATCTAAATCTCGTTCTTTTATTATTTCTTCATATCGAATACGAATGATTGGATCTCTGGCCATTATAGTTTCTAATGTACTAGCCCCTAGTTTATTATCTAATTCTTTCAAATCTAATGATTCAATACTTGTTAAAAAGGAATCTTTATATTGTTCTTCAAATAAATCTTTAAAGGAAGTATATGTGATTGATTGAATAGGAACCTTTCTTTCTGTATCTTCCAAATCAAATGAAGTAAATTCTATATTTCCATTATCTTTTTCTTTGAAATTTTCAAAGAAACTTTTTTCAAATTCACATAATGTTTTATATGAAGTTTTATCTATCTCTTTATCCATAATGAACATTCCTCTCTTTATGAGATTTAAAAAACGATGAATATTTTCTATCCATCGTTTTAAATTACTATCGACTAATTGATTGTGTCTTTTGTTTATCTTTTGATACTTCTTTTTGTTCTTCTTTGATTTTTTTATCAAGTTTTGCAACGCCATTCATTGAAAAATCAACTTTCTTTTGTTTAGGTTTTTCTTTTTCATTTTCTTTGGCACGCTCTTTTTTTTCAACAACATTTTTTAATGCTTTTTCTATAACATTTGTTTGTTGACCAGCAAAGAAAAATGAATAATCATCTTTTCCATTTTTCACTACTGAAAAATCGACACCCAATTTTTTAAACTCTTTTTGATAATCATTTAACTGTTGTTTAGTAATATTTTCATCTAAAGCTACAACACCATCTTTATGCTTATTTATCAAGTCATTTATTTTTTGCTTACCTTCTTTTGAATTATCTTTTAAAATAAAATCTTTTTGCTTATCATCGCTAGATAAGAGATCATTTAAAGCCTTCAATACTTTTAATAGTAATTCCCCTGATAGTTTTGTACCCTGTGACACTACTTCCATCGCTACCTGTGTATGTTCATCTACTGAAACCATTACAGTATATCCCCCCTAACAAATTATTTAACACATTGTACCATATAATGGAAAATGATGATATGATTTTGGAAAGAAAATATTAAGGTTTTAGTAGAAGGCAAGCTACGGGTTTGGCATGCCAAACCCCAAAAACGTTGTTTTTGACTTGGTAGGAGATTCCTACGACCTTTACAAATATATATAAGCGATTTTTTCAAAATCACTTATATATTTGTTGTCGCTTCGCTCGATAAATTGTTTAATAAATTTAAGTATCAGGAGGAAATAAAATATGGTTAGAACTAACACTTATTTTCAAATGAGATTAACTGAAAATGATAAAGAATACATTAAAAATAAATCTGAAGAGTTTGGCTATAAAAATGTTTCAGCATTTCTAGTTGCTAGTGCAAAATCATTTTTTAAACTTGAAGTGGATATGAAAGCTTATAGAGATTTAACTAAAGAAATAAATTATATTGGAAAGAATATAAATAGCTTGATTAGAAGGATCAATACAGACGGAATTTACACGGATAATGATATTGATTTCCTTAGAGTTAATCAGAAGAAAATCATAAATATTATGAATACAGAATATGACCGATTACTTGATTTAAAAACTAAGTTTAATAGCGATAACTTGAGTAAAAAGCAAAAGGAAAAATTAATCAAATCACTAACGGAAAATCAAATGGAGATACCAAAGAAATTACTATTAGAAGAAGTGTATGAGAAGATAAAAGAAGATTTTGTTTATATTATAGAATGTATAGAAAACTCGCCTGAACAAGATAAAGAAGTAACAGAATATGTATGGCAATATTTATATGGTGATACGCTATATAAGTTAGATGATAATCAATTAATAAAATTGGCCGATAGCATTTTTATTTTTGCACAGAAATTGAAATTTAAGTTATCCAAACTCGATAATGTTTTTTCAGATGATGATTGGTTTGAACTGAAAGACATATTAGATGAATATGAAATTTATTAATTAAGGACTGATTTCAATGTCTATTATTAAAATACAAAAAGTTAATAACTTAAAAGATGTCATTAATTACAGTATGCAACCGCATAAAATAAACGAGGAATTAATGACATCTTATGAATGTAATATCGAATCAATAGAAAGAGATTTTAAAAGTGTTTTAGTTGATTACAATGAAGAAAATAAAAGCAATAAAAATATGAGTGCAAGAATGATAATACAATCGTTTGATAGTGACGATAATTTAACGCCAGAACAAGTTCATCAATACGGAGTAGAATTTGCTGATAATTATTTGAAGGGCAATCATCAATATACAGTCATTACACATACAGATACAGATAATTTACACAATCATATTATTTTCAATGATATTGATTTTAATAAATTAAAAATGTTCGATTCAAAGCGTGTAAATACTTTGGATAGATTACGTGAAGAAAATGATAAAATCTCTGAAGAATATGGTTTGTCGATAATCGAAGAAGGAAGAAAGGGAAGGAAAAAATATTTAGCGTTTAACGAATATGTAGCTAGATCAAAGAAGAAATCCTTCAAAGGAAACCTAGAAGAAACAATTGATAAAAACATATCAAAATCAAATTCGTTTGCTGAATTTTTAAGCTTCATGCAAAAAGAAGGATATGAGCATAAACAAGGAAAATATCTATCGTTTAAAAATCCGAAGTCAGGGAAGTTTATGCGAACTAAAACAATGGGGTTTAATTACCTTAAATCCTCTATCAAATACAGAATAGAAAACAAAGGTTATTCACCGATCAAAACAAGCATAATTAACAGACAATGGATAGATAAATCACAAGAGAAATTTAAAAATAATAAGGGACTTCAAAGATGGGCTACTAAGCAAAATATTAATTACTTAAATGAATTAAGCTCTAAGCTATATAAACTAAATGTTTCACTTACGGAACTTGATGAAATTGAAGCAAATAAGGAAGCGTTAATTGACAGCTTTGAAAAGCAACTTTTAAATATTGATAATGAAATTTTTAAATTAAAGAAAATGAAGGGCTGTTTTCGAACTTATAAAAATAGTTATCTTTTAATCATGGCTTATAAACAGTCTGATAATAAAATGGCGTTTAAACAAGAACATTATCATGAATTTAAACAGTATGATGTTGCCAAGCGTGATATGGACTATTTAAAAAAGAATCATAATATAACTGATGAATCTGAATTACATTATAAGTTGTCATTAATGACAAAAGAACGAAATTTACTTTATGGAAGTTTAGGAAAAGAAAAAGAAGTGGAAGTAAATAGACAAGAGCAACAAAAACAGCAGCAACAACGTAAAAAAGAAAATGAAAGATAAAAAATTATATGGCATCAAAAAAGGATATTGTATATTACTTTGTGAATGGAATAAATAAATTAATATGCTGGGAGGTGGAGCATTTTTGTCATCAATATGGAATGAGATATTAACGGCTCGTGAAGCGAGTATAAAGTTAGGTAAAAACCCTAAATATATATATTTTTTGTGGAAGAGACATTCAAATATTTTATTGAAGGGTAGCGTAAAAATGATAGGTAGAGAGCTACTGATTACAAGAGAAGGATATGAATACTTAAAAACATTAGAAAAAAAGGAGAGTGACCTTGCTATTATTTTTTATTAATAGCAAGGTCTTTATGAAGCGGTATAACACTTCTGAAACTTCAAAAAGATTAACTTGGAAATTTTCGGTTAATCTTTTTTTATTGCTCTGAAATAGAGCATAATTTAATACAGCTATAGCATAATTCTTTAAGGGATGCGTTTTAATTCAATTTTATACGAATTGTAGGTTATTATGGAGTGAATCAGATACCGCATTTTGTTGAGATTGATAGGTTGCAACACATGAAAACAAGTGAAGAAAAAATAAAGTACTATGGTTTAATCGCAAAGATGTATAAAAAATAAAGAGATATCATACCTAATATTCTATTTTTTACAATTTTAGATTATCGTGAAAAGAAACTAGAGGAGTATGGGATAGAATATAACGTATACACCCGTGCAT
Organism: Bacillus sp. NPDC057893; assembly: GCF_042796455.1. Taxonomy (NCBI): domain Bacteria; kingdom Bacillati; phylum Bacillota; class Bacilli; order Caryophanales; family Bacillaceae; genus Bacillus; species Bacillus sp. NPDC057893. The sequence goes on from NZ_JBHVNG010000012.1 coordinate 46,132, forward strand.
TTTTATTAAAAGACGTACTATAAAGTTAAAAAGCACAAGGTGAATTCTAATCCTTGTGCTTTTTACATGTCCCAAAAATCATGTGCATTTACTTTAGAATCAAAACACTTAATTGCTTTCATGATCTTTTGAACAATAGTAAGAGTTGGAACATGATTTTTATCATTACAAAGTCTAGTTATAGTACTACGACTAACTTTTGCTGCAATTTCTAATTCCTTTTTTTCAATCCCGTTTTGATCTAACCATTTCCCTAACTTTGTACGCTTTTGCTTATTTCCTATCATTCTTTTCCGCTCCTTTTTCCTTTATGTATCTGTAAGTCTGTACATAATTTCCTAAACTTATACATACATAGATGAATCAAAAAAGAAGCATATGGTTCAAAAGAGAAGCATAGTATAAAAATAGATAAAAAGAATAACAGATTTTTTGTAATTATTTTGTGGAATATAGCATACATAATAATAGCTACAAGATGCGGATACACTAAAATATAATTGCATCTTGTTGCAAAGGATATGATTAAAAAATTAAAAGCTGAAACCTCTTCTGTGAGAAGGGATTCAGCTTTTAATTTTCATTTGAATAAAAGCCGAGAAAATTCGAAAGGTGAGCAGGCGAAGGATAAGAGTCGAAATATGAAATATTATATATCCAGCAGTAAGTATCTCAAAAAAGTTTCAATCCGCGCACCAATAAGAGGTGCGACGACACGTGCAACTGATTCTTCACCCTCTTGGCACTATTTCAATCCACGCACCTACAAGAGGTGCGACCTTGAGAATGGTTATGAGCCTAGAAATCGCGAGGTAACCATGGTGAGAAATAATGGCATTGCCTACTATTTCAGCTATTATCCCTTTATAAGGAGTAATATTTTCTGTATGGAAGAATTGGTATAAAAATTTTCCGCCTGCAGTTGAATGATCAACACTTCCTCTTTTAGATGGAGAATCAGGGTTATTTACTGCTTCTAATATGTACTCTCTAAACTCATTGGTATATTTACCTAAATCATGAAGCATGCCTGCTAAACCAGCTAAATGTTTTATATTAATTTTTTTTCCATAGGTTTCAGCTAGTTCTTTTACTCCTAATAAATGCTCCTCGACAGTTTGTACCTGCTTGTCACTTTCGCGGATGTGAGCAATATAGTTCATTCTATTTCCCTCCAATATATAGCTTTAAAAAATCCCTCCCCTTACCAGTTTAACATGCAAAGAGATAGTCATGACTTAAAGGGGGGATGTCTCTCTTCGCTCTTAATTCTGGACTTTATAATTTTACGTAGTATGACCAATAATACATAAAAAAATTTCCTTCTATATGGTTAAAATTCTCCGAAAAAACGGATTAGTCTATTAATTTAATGCAATAAAGGGCATTTCCTTTTGATTAAACAGTTTTAAAATTATACAATGTAAATATAATGAAAAAAATTCATTATATTGCCACATTATAGAGAAAATAGCATTTTAAATTAGGTAAGGTGTCGTACTTCATAAAAAATCGGAGGGTTACATTTTGGTTTTTTCAAAAGCAATAGATCTATGTGCTTTATATGATCTACATAGGAAACGTAGTCAAGAATTCCAATATTCCTCTATTTCTAATAAATATTTAGGAGTAGAAAACATCCAAGAGTTTTATAAAACTAATCCAGTTGATATTCAATTTAATATGGGCGCATGTGATAACCAAAATTACAAAGTCGGTAAATTTGAATATAAAAGTTCAATCAAATCTGGTATTTCGTGTAATGACATAGTAACAGGTGAAGCTTTTATAAATAAAAATGAAGATTCACCAAATGTAATACTTGTACATGGTTGGCGAATGGATTCTATAGACAAAGTTAAAAACATATTTCAAAAAAAGATGATGGATTTAGGATGGAATATGTATTATTTTTCAATGCCTTATCATTTTGATAGAGAACCGGAAAGTTCCCTGTATAGTGGTGAATACATGATAAGTGCTAATGTTGAGCGAACAGTGGAAGCATCTCAACAAGCGGTGGCTGATTTGCGTGGATTAATACATTGGCTTAAAGAAAATAAAAAAGGTCAAGTTACATTGATCGGTATTAGTTTAGGTGGCTTTATTACAAATTTAACAGCTTTAGTTGAACCTCAAATAGATGTATTAGTTTCTATTTTCTACGCTAACCGTCTTTCTTATTCAATATGGAAAACCAATCCTGGGAAGTATATAAAAAAGGACTTACAGGAGCATGGTGTTACATATGAAGATTTAATAAATCATTGGAAAATTACTGAACCAAGTCAATCTGTTCCAGTAATGAATAAGAATAACATCCTATTAATCTCAGCAAAAAATGACCGGTATGTTCACATTCAAGATACAGATTACTTATGGGAATCTTGGGAGAAACCGACAAGATATGTATACAACGGTGGGCATGCAGGAATTGTTTTAAATCGCAATAAAATTGCTACTGATACTATCCAATTTATCCGAAAACGGATAGAAGGGTAATTCTGCCATGATTGTCCTTGTATTTTTGTTGTGGATGATCGCCGCGATTTTGTTTTTTACGAATCCCAAAAATGAAACCACTAGATGGGGAAGCGCAATAGCTATCTTTGGAGGATTTGGTGGTTTAGGTGTAATGCTGGGTGATATTCCGAACCGCTCCGAATGGATTTTATGGGCGGATAGCATATCAACCTCATTAAGTCATTACATGACACCATATGCTATGTGGATTTTTGGGCTCTCTTTTGCAGAAGTTTTGAAAACAAAAAAACAAAAAATCTTCTGGAAAATTGTATTTCTAATACCGATTGTAATTATGTATCAATATGATACGTTGTATCCAGTATTTAAAGCACATTATGTTGCACTTTGTCTTTGGGTAGTACCTTATGTAATTGGTATGGACATCCTCTTAATTTGGGCTACATGGCGTGAGAATAGACCAGCGATAAAGAAAAACAAAATGTTTACTTGCCTGGTTATTGTACCAATGTCAACGTTTGCTTTATTCACAAATATAGTACTAGAAGCTATGGGGATAAAAGGTGTATGGCTGTATAATCCAATAGGAATAGCGCTTCAATTTGCTTTTTTTGCTTATTTCATAATTAAATATGGATTTTTAGATGTTCAAATCGTATTTGAGCGACAGCAAAGGGATACTACTATGCAGGCTGTCAGAAGCGGTTCAGCGTTATTCAATCATACGATGAAGAATGAAGCTTCAAAGTTGGATATTTTAATTCATGAGCTTAAAGACTCTATAGGTGACGACCCTAACTCTTCAGAAAATATTGATATGGCTTTAGCATCTACTAAGCATTTGTTAGATGTATCGACACGGATACAAAGCAAATTAGATATTATGCAGTTGAAAGAAACGGATTTCTTACTAAGTGAATGCATGGAATCTGCGATTTCTTTAGCACATCCGTATATTGGTAAAGAAGTGCATATAACCAAGCAGTATGAAGTGGATATGCTTATACACGGAGACTTTGTTCACTTACAAGAAACATTCTTAAATATTATAAAGAATGCAACTGAAGCTATGAACAAAAAGGGTCATATTTTAATGAAAATATATAAAACTAGAAGAAGAATTTATATAGATATAAAAGATGATGGAATGGGGATAAAGAAAAGAGATCAGTCTCTTGTATTAAATCCTTTCTATTCAACTAAAGGACATAAAGGGAATTATGGATTAGGTCTAACATACTGTTATAATGTCGTTCAACAGCATAATGGCGATATTTCAATAAAAAGTAAAGAAAATCAGGGTACTACAATGACCATTTGGTTGCCAAGTAAACGAATTGTAGAATCTGCTGATTATTAATTTATTCTTATATTGATGGGAGATTAAGCGTTATGCAACAAATTAGGGTAATGTTGGTAGAAGATGATGAAGTCTGGATGAAGTGTTTAAAAAATTATATAGAAAAAGAAGAAGATATATTGATTGTAAGGCAAGCTTACACGGAGGAAGAAGCTCTACAAGGAAATATAGAAGAAATTGATATAATTTTATTAGATGTTACATTGTCACCAGAAGATAGTCATTTAAATGGATTAGAGGTAGCAAGGAAGTTAACTGCAAAAGGTTTTAATAAGGTAATTATGTCAACATCTTGGGATGAAAAGGAAATTATTTTAGAAGCTTTTGATAATGGAGCCATTAATTATGTAACCAAACAATCGTATAAAGATATTCCCAAAGTGATTAGAGAAGCATTTTATGATAAAAATTGCCTTCATTCAGATGTGTCGGCCATACTAGTAGATGCATTGAAAATAGAAAGGAAGGCAAGAGTGTTAACACCGTCAGAGCGTGAAGTTTTTTATTTAAAAGAAAGCGGGCTTAGTAAGGCTGAAATTGCAAAAAAATTGTTCAAATCAGCTGAAACAATAAAAAAGCAACTGCAAAAGATATATAGCAAAATAAAATAAAGGGCGTGTTTCGCCCTTTATTTTATTTTGCTATTTTTTGTCATAAATAATAATATTACCATGAAAATGGTCGCATGGGGAGGGGTATATTTTTGCCCCTTCTCTAAATTACGAGAGAATTGTAATATAAAAAAGAATATTTGAAACTATCTGTAAACAGATAGTTTCAAATATATATAGCAAGAAATGATTCGAGGAGGTGGCCATTATTTATAAAATAAAGCTTTTCAGAGAAAGTAGAGGATGGAGTCAGTCAAAACTCTCAAGGAGATCAGGTGTCCCTCAATCTACAATTTCAGAAATAGAGAATGGCATCAGAAGAAACCCAACTTTTAAAACCTTAGAAAAATTAGCTAAAGCATTAGGGATTACTATCGAACATCTTGTTGTGACTAATGAAAATTCTTAAACAGTATGTTATAAGGGGCTGAAGAGTTATGTATCAATCGTTAGATCAAGCCGGGCTGAGGAATGCAGAAATAAAACTTTTAGAAAAAATTTTAAGTAGCCAAGAAAATCCTGTGGAATTTTACTATGAAATCTTAAGTGTGTTAAATCAAATTGAACGTGAAAATCTAAATAAATGAGGAAGAGCATCTTAAAATAAAGACGCTCTTTTCTTTTCCATGATAGTTAGTTTACTTATTTTTTTCATCTTTGTTAATCTCGTTATTTTGTAATTCAGCATGTTCAAATTTATTTTTGAAATCCAAGTAACTAATATAGGAAAGTAGTTCCTCTTCGAACACTGGAATATCCTTGCTTTTTTCGTACAATTTATGAGCCAACTGTGTAACAACTGCCTTTTTTTGCTCTTCATTGTCCAGAACTTGATGATTCAACAAATATTCGGTACTAACCATAAAATAGCTTGCGATTTTTTTTAGCATATCAAAGTTGGGTTCTTTTTTTCCAAGTTCCCAAGCAGATACTGCACTTCCTGTTACGTCTAACTCTTTACCCAAAGCATTTAAGCTAAGCTTTTTAAGTAATCTTAAATTCCTAAGATTTTGCCCAAAGGTATTGTTTTCCAATCAAATCAACCTTTCAATTAGTATTAGTTCAAAACTCACAAAATATCAACGTTATGTTCAATAACATTCAACGTTACGTTGACATTGGATTATTAATCCAATAAAATATACACAAGGGGGTGGTAATTTGGCTAAAATACTGAATGAAAGTTCAACAATTTTAAGAACGGTTAGAGAAGCTAAGGGTCTAACTGTTCAAGATGTATCTCGATTATCCAATGTTCCTGAAAACACCTTGTATGGAATCGAGGTTGGTAAAAGTGGAGTAAATGCAAATAGAGCGGAGGCAATCAGCTTGTGTCTGCAAGAACCCCTTGAAAATCTGTTTGAACCAAGTATATTTAGTGCTAAAAAAATAGAATAAAACACATTTATTTTTTATTTAATATGATGTACTCAATATTTTTACCCTACACTTCCTACATTATATTGTAATAAAAAATTTCACAAATTTAATGCACGTCAATTCTAAATTTTAATCAGTAAGGGGGATATTACACTGAATTTAACAAAAAAAGCTTTATTCATAATGTTATCAGTTTCAATGTTATCAGCTTGTAGTGGTCAAAATGAAAATGTTGTTAAAGAACAACAGCAGACACCAATAAAAAGTGTCAAAAAGAATGAATCCGTACACTTGCCAGTTAATATTTTTGAAAATAACAACTATAACATTGAAGGGAAAAAAGTTACATTCACTCGCAGCATTACTAATGTTGAAATAAAAGATTTTGATCAATCATCTGAACTTGATTTTCGGGATCGGTATAACGATTATGTAGTTAAAAAAAATTTAAACCTCAAAAATGATTTTAAACTACTAATCATTAATATGAAACATGAAATAAATGAAAAAGCAAGAAGTAATCCATATGAAGGCTATTTATTAAACGAGGGTTCAGGACTTGTAATAGGTGAAAATGAATTAGCTAGTGAAAATGAATTTTTAACATATCAGCAAACATATATCACTGCCGATCATAGAGCAGAATCGACTTTTGAACAATCAGGAAAAATATTATTAGCGATTCCGAATAAATACGCTAAAAATAAAAACTTACAACTAAAAATTGTTCAAAAAATAAATAAGACAAATAAACTTGTTTATATTGATTTGAATTAAACGAGGTGGACGAATGTTAGACGACATCATAAAGGGCATAACGAATTTCTTTTTTGACATGCTGATGGGGAGTACGAAAAGCTTCCTTGATATGATTACTGAATTGTTCCAAAAAAGCGTTGATACAGTTCAAACAAACGTTTCAGAAACGCCAACTGAGTTTTCCCAAACGATTGTCGATAACTTGAGGATAATTTCTGACAACGCCATATTGCCCGTTGCGGGGTTGATTTTAACATATGTGTTTTGTTATGAACTATATCAACTAGTTGTTGAAAAAAATCGTGGTGGCGATTTTGAGACGGGACAATTAATGTTTTTAATCATTAAAACGAGCGCTATGATTTTATTGTTAACTAACGCTTTCGATATAACACTTGCTGTATTTGATCTTGGTAAATGGATAACAAATCATATTCCAGCCTCGGCATTAAAGATACCTGATTCTATAAAAGAGAACCTGATTGGCTCAGTAGAAAAGGGAGATGTAGGCGCTGCTATGTCAATGTGGTTTGTATCAGGTATTGCTTTAGTCGTAACATTTGTTATGAGTGGGATTATTTATTTAGTAGCTTGGAGTCGTATCATAACAATTATGCTTTATATTTCAGTTGCTCCAATTCCTTTTGCAACATTTTTAAATCGTGATTGGATTGGAAGTATAGGGCAATCATACGTTAAAAACTTATTGGCTCTAATGCTTCAGGGATATTTCATGTTAGTCTGTCTAGTTGTATATGCTGGACTACTCGAAAAGGCAAGTAGCTTAATAACTACCGAAGGAACAGGGTTATATGGATTGATGTTAATGGTTGTTTCAATGGCAATCCTAGTAGTCACGTTAACTAAAACGCATACGCTTGCTAAATCTGTAGTGGGGGCAATGTAGATGAAGCAATGGTTCACTAAAAATAAAAAGTTATTAATTACGTTTGGTGTAATGTCTCTAATAACATTAATAATAACATTGTTTGAGATACATTTAATTGTAAGTAACGCTGAAGATTTATATGAATATTCAACATCAAAAACTGTTACAGATGGTTTAAAGACTGTTAGTGTACTAGGAGTATTTAATATGATACTTCTTGCTATTTGGACATTTACATTTATATTAATTTTTCTAAAAATTATTTTCCCAACTAAAAAAGTTGTACACAACGCCTTATTTATAGAGGAATTAACATTTTTGAAAGATATGCCTAGTCAACTTAGGAGGGGGTTAGATAAGAATGAATAACAATTTCGTTGTATCTATTCCCAAAGAGTTAAAGACCATAAAATCTAAATTGTTTTTTGGATTAACCAAAAGACAATTAATAGGATTTTCAATCGCTTTAGCGATAGGTTTACCAGTATTTTTCTTACTAAAAAGCTTTAGCTTGGATGTTGCTTTATATGGTCTTTTCTTTACAGCATGCCCAGCAATTTTTGCTACACTCTTCACCAAAGATGGTATGCCTGCTGAAACGTGGATCAAGCTTTATTTAGAGTATAAATATCTGAATCCACAAAAGAGATACTTTAAAGTATCAAAAAGAAACGTTAAAGTTGCAGCAGAAAGGAATATGATGAATGAAAAACGCAAGGTTAGAAAAACTCAATCTGTTTCAGGTGTTGCAAAAACTAATTGATTCAAAACGTCCAATAAGAAAAACCACACAAGAAACATTAAACTACAACAAAATGTATCCGAATGGGGTTTGTCATGTTGGAGAGAAAACTTATAACAGAATGATTCGTTTTTCGGATATATCGTATCAATTGTCACAAGATGAAATAAAACAAAGGATTTTCGCACAATATAGTACACTACTAAATTCATTCGATGACACTATTAAAATTCAATTTTGCTTTATCAATTATCGTATGAATGGTGAAGAGAATGAAGAAGTGCTTGCTTACAGCAAAAGTATGAGTAATATTGAAGATTTTGAAACGATGCAAGAAGAATACTTTTCATTTCTAGAGGAACAAAGACAAAAAGGAAATAATGGTATTGTCCGAAATAAGTACTTGGTTTTTTCAATTACAGATGAATCTTATACTAATGCCGTTAGACGTTTAGCAAGTATCGAAGAAAATATCAAAGATCACTTTAAAACATTAGGTGTAGGAGTAGAAGAATTAAATGGTATTGAACGATTATCAATTATTAATTACCTGTTAAATAATAATTCTAAGCACTATATCGAATTAGAGAGTTTATCAAAGGAACAACTAAGTAGTGGAACAACTAAAGATTTGATTGCACCTAAGAATATAGATTTTGAGTCCTATGCAGATGAATTTAAAGTGAATAACAAGCATGCGGCTGCTTTACATTTAAAAATTGATGCAACAGAGTTATCAGACCGAGTTTTAGCAGACTTTTTAGATTTAGACCTTGAAATACTTGTTAGTATGCACATTCGTAGTCTGGGACAACAACAAGCTGTCAAAATGGTTAAATCAAAAACATCTGACCTCGATAGTATTAAAATTGAGGAGCAAAAAAAGGCTCTACGTAGTGGTTATGATATGGATATTCTTCCGACAGATTTAAATATGCACGTTGAAGAAAGTAGAAAAATTTTAAGAGACTTACAAAGGGAAAATGAAAGATATTTCTATTTGACCTTTACCATTATAGTTTTTGAAAATGATCGCAAAAGCTTAGATAATGCAATTTTTAGATTGAATTCTGTCGCACAAAAGCAAAATTGTACATTGAAAAAACTGAAACTACAGCAAGAAAAAGCCTTAATCAGTGCCTTGCCACTTGGTGAAAACATTACTGTAACAGATTTAGAGCGTGGACTGACAACTTCATCTACTGCCATATTTGTTCCATTTACAACACAAGAGCTGTACCAAGAAGCTCAAGAACCTGTATATTACGGCTTAAATGCTTTAAGTAATAATTTGATTCAGGTTAGCAGAAAATCCCTGAAGAACCCAAATGGATTAGTTCTAGGTACACCAGGTTCGGGAAAATCATTTTCTTCCAAACGAGAAATAATAGATACCTTCTTGAGAACTACAGATGATATTTTGATTTGTGATCCAGAGGCGGAATATACACCATTCGTTTACAGGTTAGGTGGAGAAATAATTAAAATATCTGCTAATTCAAAGCAATATATTAATCCGTTAGATATTTCATTAGATTACGGAGAAGGAGAAAATCCAATTTCCTTCAAGACGGAGTTTGTTCTTACCATGATGGAAGTTGTTGCAGGTGGGAAATCGGGACTAACAGCAAAGCAAAAAACAATTGTAGATAAATGTGTTCGTATTATTTATCGTCCTTATCTTGAAAATCCAACACCTGAGAACATACCTATCTTAGAGGATTTATATAATGCTTTACTTAATAATGATAGAGCTGAAGGTCGAGAATTAGCAGATGCATTAGAATTATATGTTCATGGTTCATTGAATGTATTTAATCATCGTACATCGGTTGATGTTAATAATCGTATGATTTGTTTCAATATTAAAGAGTTGGGTTCTAACTTACGAGAGTTAGGCATGTTAGTCCTACAGGACCATGTTTGGAACAAAGTAACAATAAACCGTAATCAAGATAAGAAGACATGGTATTACATGGATGAATTCCACAAACTTTTAGCAGAAGAACAAACAGCAAATTATAGTGTAGAGTTTTGGAAGAGATTTAGAAAATGGGGCGGTATACCAACAGGTATGACGCAAAACGTTAAAGATTTATTATCAAGTCCAAAGATTGAAACGATCATTGATAATACAGACTTTGTTTATCTTTTAAATCAAGCAACAAGTGATAGAAGAATTTTACAAAGTAAATTCGGTATTAGTGATTATCAAGCAAACTATATAACTAACTCTAAAGAGGGCGAAGGTTTAATTGTTTATTCAGGTGTCATTTTACCATTTAAGGATAAGTTCCCTAAAAACAATTCCTTATATCCGGTTATGACAACAAAACCAGAGGAAATTAAGCATTTGAGGGCAACCGCAAATGAGTAATGAGGGGGCTGCTGAAACTTGATTAGGAAAAACACATCTGATAAATCAAATAGCAATTTTCGGCAACAAGAGAGTGCTATGAAGGAATTAGATAAAAATGTTGAGACAGCAGAGCAGAGAAACATCTCACAAGCTAAAAATGCCATTGAGAGCCCGCAACAAGAAACAGATCCAGGGAAGTTACAAAAAGAATCATTTAAACAATCACAGCACACCAGCCAAGAATTTCAACAACAAGAAAGTGTGGTACAGGTAATAGATAAGAAATATGAAACAGCCGAGCAAAAACAGTATTCGCAAACTACAAGTACTATAGAAAGTCCACAACAAGATACAGGGCAAGGAACGTTACAAAAACAATCTTCCAAGTTATC
>NZ_JBHVNG010000012.1:57207-74827 GCF_042796455.1 Bacillus sp. NPDC057893
CCACAACAAGATACAGATCAAGGGAAATTGCAAAAGCAATCTTCTAAGCTATCGGAACACATCACCCAAGAATTTCATCAACCAGAAAGTACCGCAAAGGTACTAAATAAAACGTTTGAAACGGCTGAACAAAAACAATTTTCACAGACTACAAGTACCATTGAAAGCCCAAAACAGGATACAGGGTCAGGGAAATTACAAAAGCAATCTTCTAAGTTGTCGGAACACATTAAACAAGAATTTCAGCAGCCAGAAAATACTGCAAAGGTACTAAATAAGACGTTTGAAACAGCAGAGCAAAAACAAGTTTCACAGACTATAAATGCTACTGAGAGCCCACCAGAAAAAAGGCAAGGGAAGTTGCAAAAGCAATCTTCTAAAGTATTGAAGCACAGCACCCAAGAATTTCAACAACAAGAAAGTACAGTACAGAGGGTAGATAGGCACTCTGAAACATCTAAACAGAAACAATTTTCACAGACTACAAGTGTTCTCCAAAGCCCACAAGAAACAGGGCAAGAGAAATTACAAAAGCAATCTTCTAAACAGTCTCAACATATTAATCAAAAGATTCGACAACAAGATCTAATCAAAGAAGTTCAGAAACCAAAGGCAGTAAAAACATCTCAACAAAAGCAATTAGAGCAAACTGAAAAATCACTTTTAAAAGAAAGCGAAAAAAAGTTCAAAAAATTATTAACTGATAATCCAAAAGTTCAAAAGGGAATACAGTTTATTGGAAAACTCGGTAAAGATTCCTTGATTGCTACAAAGGCTGAAGTTAAAAATACCTTAATTGGTGCAAAAAACAGTTTGAAATATGGTGCTAAAACTACTGCAATTGCTACAAAGGACTCTGTAAAGGGCGGTATTAAAAAGTATCAAAAAGCATTAGAACAGGAAGATGTAGGCGTTAGGATAGGGAGTCAAGGAGTCACTCAAGGTTATAGAGCAACCAGAACACTGACCAGAAAGGGTTTTGGATTAGCAAAAAAGGGTTATCTAAAATTAAAAAAAATTGATATAGGGAAGATTGAAAGGTTCCAAAAATTAAAAGGGCCAAACAAAAAGACTAGCGTAAAAAAATTAAGGAAAAGCAGACAAGAAAAGCTTTATATAAAAAAACTTGATAAAGGGAAAATTGAAAGGTTCCAAAAATTAAAAAAGCCAAACAAAAAAATTAGCTTAAAAAAGTTAACGGAAACAAAAAAGTTAACGAAAGCAACAGCAACAGCAAAAAAGTTAACAAAAGCAACAGCAAAAAAGTTAGCGAAAACAACAGTAAATATTGCAGGAAGTAGCGCTTTAAAGTATCAAGAACAACTAGAAAAAGGAGACGAGGGCGTAAAATTAGCAAGTCAAAGTGCTACAAAAATTGCTAGAGCTACCAAGAAGCTCGTTAAAAATCGAATTAAAGCAAATGCGAAATTAGGGAAAATGGGTAAGCAAAAAGGTAAGCTAGTACCTTTTTCTAAAGATAAAAAACTCAAAGTAGAATCAAGAACCCTCCTAAAGAAAAAGGCTGTTAAAAAGAAAATGTATTACGGTTCATTTCGAGATAAGAATAAGGCAAAAACCCTTACTAGTATTGCATCTAACGTTAAGAATCAAGTTGCTAATTTGTTTAAAAGTTTAGGTAAATTTAATCTTCAGAATATCAAAAAACTAATAGGAACTAAAGTTGTAGCAATATTTGGTGGTGGATTGGCTAGTGCTGTGCCGTTACTACTTATTGGGATGATATGTTTATTGATTGCAGGTGCATTTGGTGCAGGATCATCATCACAAGAACAAATCAGCGGAAACATTGGTGCTTCGAAAAACTTATCTCCTGAAGTTGAAAAATGGCGAGCATTAGTTGAACAAGAGGCTGCTGCACAAGGCATGCAAGATTATGTAAATTTACTTTTAGCTATAATACAGATCGAGAGTGGAGGAACAGGTACTCGTGATATTATGCAGTCCTCTGAATCTGCTGGTTATGGTAGACCAAACGTATTTCAAACAGAAGAAGAGTCCGTTCGACAAGGTGTAAAGCATTTAAAAGAATGTTTGCTTGCTCTAAAAGCTTTTAACATGGGATATGAAAATAATATTAAAGCATTAGCACAAGCCTATAATTATGGTAATTATTTCGCAACATGGCTTGGTAAAAGAGGGGGAGAGTATAACCTTGAGGTAGCTGAAGAATACTCACGAACTGTAGTAGCCCCAAGTTTAGGAAATACTACAGGGATTACTACATCTTACGTCAACGAAACATCGCTTCGAGTAGGTAAACCCTATAGATATGTTGATGGAGGAAACTTCCATTATGGTGAGTTAATTAGTGAGTACATTGGTGGTCCTGGTGCTAACATTTCAGGGGATTTCAAAATAGTATTAGCTGAAATTGAGAAATATCAAGGATGGCCGTATCAATGGGGTGGTAAAAGTCCGGTAGAAGGATTCGATTGTAGCGGGCTAACATCTTGGGGCTTAAAGCAAATTGGCATAGATTTACCGTCATACGCCCTGAGTCAATATGAGTTAACTGAACCAATTGATCCAAGTCAAGCACAACCAGGGGATTTAATTTTCTTCAAGGGTACTTATCAAAGTGCCGACCATATCTCTCATGTGGGATTCTACATTGATGAAAATACTATGTATGACAGTGAAAATGCTGGGATTGGTTATCACAGCTGGAAAACTCCATACTGGCAACAACATTTTGCTGGAATCCACAGGGTTAAAAGATAATTAGTTTTAAAAAAGTATTAAGGAGTGGTTTTTTTGTCAGATCGCAAAAAAAAATTAGAGGAAAAAATCGCAAAAAGAGAACAGCGAATTGAAAAATTAAATGATAATTTAAAAGATGAAAAAAGCCGATTAGAAAAAGATAAACAACTACTGTTTAACCTGAAATATAGTGAAGTGTTCAAACGACTTCAAGAAACAGGAGTAAGTCCTGATGAGGCACTAAAGGCACTCGATAATGAAGTAGAAAAACAACAAGTTGAACTTGAAGTGAAAGAGGAAAACTCAAATAACAGTGCTATGCGAGAAGGAGCTCAAGATTATGTTCAAAATCACTAAAAGATCGTTTTTCGCAACAGTATTAATGTGTTCACTGTCATTCGGAAGTATTTCCAACTTAGCATATGCAGAAGAAAATAAAACTGAAACACAAAAGGTAACAGAAAATAAATCAGTAGGAGAGCCACCGTCTGGACCAGGTGTTACAGCTGAAAAGAAAGAAGTTGAAGCCCAAACGCCTGCTAGTGTTAATGGGAAAAAAGTTGACGGTACAGGGACAGTTACAGATTTTACAACGAGTGGATCTAAAGCATTTTATACAATCACTGATAAAGATAGTAACGTATTTTACTTGATTGTAGATTTAGATAAAACCCAAAACAATGTGTATTTTTTATCAGATGTTAAAAAGACAACATTAGATGGTACTGCAACTGCAACTACTAGTAAAGATGGTGCAAGTGTTAAACCGAATGTACCAAATCAGCAACAAGCAGGAGCTGAAAAAACAACAGCAAATACTCAATCTTCATCAGAAAAACCAAAAGAAGAAAGTAACAATAATTCGTTTCTGCTTATTGTATTAGCGCTTGCTATTGTCGGGGTTGCTGGATATTACTTCTTAGTTATGAAAAAGAAAAAAAATCAAAATAAAGCAAATGAAGATGAAGAAGTAATGGAAGATGACTATTACGAAGATAATTTCGAAGATGAGAGAAAGAAAAACAATAAGGAAGATTAATAGTGCTAATTAAAACCTATATAAAAAAGCATATGTTTCATCTTCCTACTTTAAATAATCAGATATTAGAAGCACAAGTTGAGCAGGATTTAAATATAAAAGTTGATAAATCGCAAGTTTTCAAGCTATATCCCCTTACAAAAATAGAGGATAATGAAAATATTTTAATTGAAAAGCAACGTACCAATATATTCTTACTCAACTTACTGCTTTTAGTATTAAACCACAATAAAAAAGAGATTACAGTTCAAGAGTATTATAATAACGGGTTTATCATTTCAAAATTAGAAGAAGAAACAAATTTAAAATTAGAAAATGTACCTTTTGATGATTTAGAAAAAAACATTATGGCGTATTTAACTTCTTCTAATCTAGATAAGCCCTCTGAAGTAATCGAAATGCTGGATCAAATGATAAAAGCAAACGAAAACAAGGAGGATTCAGCTTTTGAAAATGTTGAGTTTAGTTTGGATTGGCTAGAAAAGGCACAAAAAGAATTAAACAGAAGGGATTAATGATATGTGGGAAAAATCAAAGCGAGTTTTAGTAAGTAGTGTTCTATCACTTTCTTTAATAGGTAACACAACAGTCCTTGCTGCTGTAAATGATTCTACAAAAATACAAGAAAATGAAAATATTGCTCGTAATTACTTGAAAGTGAGTTATGAAGGTAAAGTTTTATTTCATGAACAAGTACCATCAAAAACAATGATCCAGGTGCTTAATGAAGATAATGAGGTAGTTGATAGTACTGTTTTAACTAGCGATAAAGAAATGAGTCTTGAAAAACCGAAGATTAGTAATGGAAAGATGCTGAGTTATTGGACCATTGATATGAAAGATGGCAAATTAATGATTAAGCCAGTCTTAACAAATAAAGAAGAGTTTTTAGTTAAGTTTTTTGTTAAAGATGTGGGTGGAAATTTATTAGAAAACCATAAGCGAATAAAAGAAGTAGTGAAAAGTGCTACTAAAGATGCAAAGTTAAAAGAGGTCTTACCCGATGTAAATTCAGACAATAATTATAAATTCACAGGCTGGTTTTCAATGGTAGACAAAGATGATGGGAAAAAAGTCGAGGAAAAATTGCAAAATATTGAGGATATTAAAATCACCGATTCTAAAGGAGAATATTATGCAAAATTCTTCTCTGACTTTAATAACAATGGAATTGACGATAAGACAGAAGAAATCACGGTGAACTTTGTAACAAATATAGAAGAACAAATTGAACCTGTAAAATTAAATGTTGGTCAAAAAATTAAAGCTCCTAAACTGTCTAATAAAGACAAGATTTTCATCGGTTGGTATACAAATGCTGAGTTAACAAATAAATTTGGCAATGACAATTTAAAAGATTCCATCACTCTTTATGCAAAATGGGAAAATGCTGAAAAAGTAATTACTGAATCTGAAAAAAAACCAATTACAGATAAAGATGTTTCAGATCAGGTTGAAAAGATTTTAAATGAACGTCTTAAAGAATTAGAAGGCCAAACCAACACAGAAAAACCTAATGAAACTAAAACTGAAACAACAGCTGGAACAACAGAAAAACCGAAAGACAATAATAATGAAAACAAAGGTTCAGCCACAAATAGCAATCAAAAATCGGATGCAAACAATACAAAAACTAATAATAGTAATGTTATTCCCCCTACAAATAATCCGTGGGGAGGTTCGATGCAAAACGATACTAAGTTAAAAGATTATTTAGCTTCAAACAGTTCAAATAATAATAAAGTTAGCGTATACACTGAAAAAAAATACGTGTTTAAAAATAAAAATATTGGCGAGAAATACATGGTCAAATTTTTAGATGCGAGTGGCGCATTTGTTTCTAGCCTAACGCTACCTTATGGAAGAACAATTAAGATATTAGATGAAAACGAAAATTCTCATGAAGAATATGCGGTTCGACAAGATACCACAATTAACCTGGATACAGAAAGATACATTAATAAAGGTTCAACATTTTTGGGACTGGATACACGAACCGTACAAGTGAATGCAACAGAAATAACAGAAATATATCCAACTACCGCAAAGAACAACTCAAACAGTTTTTTATACAAAAAAGATGAAAAAAATAACCAAAAGAAAGATTCAAACAATCAAAATATAATAATCGCATTAATTACAGTTGCGGTGATCTGTATCATATTAGGAACATTTTTATTCTTCAAAAAGAGAAAAAAGAAAGAGAAGAATCAAGAACAAAACATTAATATGTAAAAGGCGGTAAAGACTATGTTAGATATATATATTGTTATTCAAGTAGTATTACTTTTGATAGGCTTACCCCTTTTAATAAAAGGCGGTTTAAAACTTATCAAGTATTATAAAATAGATGTTTTACTATCTATTCTTATAAAAAATGAATTACCAAATACAAATAAAGAAAAGGGGAAAAAATAATGCAATTTTTCAATACTGGTGTAGATGTATTACAAAAATTAGTTATCTTAATCGGTGCAGGTTTAGGTGTATGGGGAGTTGTAAACTTATTAGAAGGTTATGGTAATGATAACCCAGGGGCAAAGTCACAAGGGATGAAACAGTTTATGAGTGGTGCTGGTATTGTTTTAATCGCAACGTTACTTGTTCCTTCATTAAAGGGGTTATTTAGCTAAGTCAAGGTTACGCAAAAAATAGATAGGGGGAAAAAATAATGCAATTTTTTAATACTGGTGTAGATGTATTACAAAAATTAGTTATCTTAATTGGTGCAGGTTTAGGTGTATGGGGAGTTGTAAACTTATTAGAAGGTTATGGTAATGATAACCCAGGGGCAAAGTCACAGGGGATGAAACAGTTTATGAGTGGTGCTGGTATTGTTTTAATCGCAACGTTACTTGTTCCTTCATTAAAAGGGTTATTTAGCTAAGTCAAAGTTATACAAAAAGAGGGCGAGTAAAATTACTCGCCCTTCCTTTATATGTAAGAATTATAAAAGTGAAGTGGGAAAATCAAAGCTCTATTAAGCCCGCCAAAACGTTTTTTAAATGAAGGTAAAGTATTTACATTCATACAGGATAACAACGCTAAAATAGGCGTTCAAGACGGTATAATTAAAAATACTAAATAAGGAGTATTAAAATGGAAAAAATCAAGGAAAATAAAGCTTATATTATTCTTGGTGTAATTTTGTTTATTCTATTAAATTACCTTTTTTATTACTTTAGGGTAACTTTTGAAGGTAATACACTTGCTGCATTCGATTATTTGTTTTCAGAACCACAATATCTTTTATACGCTTTTCCTTTATCTTTTGACGTTATTGACTTGTTCGTCCCAATGTTTACAGTAGTATTCGCTGTATACGTTGTGATCGACAAGAAAAATAATAAAAAGAAATATAAAAAGGGTGCTGAACATGGTTCAGCGCAATGGGGTAGCGTTCAAAAAGATTTGAAAAATATGTATGACGAAAACGACCAAGATAATAACATTATATTTTCACAGAATACAAAGCTTAGACTAGACGATAAAGACGCTCCCTTTGAGGTAAGACGAAACAAAAATGTGACAGTAGTCGGTGGGTCTGGTAGTGGTAAAACACGATTCATAGTTAAACCAAACATATTACAAATGAATGCCAGTTTTGTAGTTACTGATCCAAAAGGAACGATTGTTAATGAACTAGGCATGGCATTAAAAAATGTAGGGAAATATAAGATTAAGATATTTAATACCATAAACTTTACAAAAAGTATGCGATACAATCCATTAAAGTATGTTCACAACGAACAAGATATATTAAAACTTGTTAATACAATTATGGCAAACACAGAAGGGGAAGGTGCAAAAAAAGGGGAAGATTTTTGGGTAAAAGCTGAACGGTTACTATATCAAGCGTATTTAAGTTTAATTGTTTCAAAATTCCCTAAAGAAGAACAACATTTAGGAACATTAATTGATTTAATTTCCTACTCAACGGTAAAAGAAGATGATGAGGACTATAAAAATCCTATAGATTACTTGTTTGAAGAATTGGAAAAAGAGGATAGTACACACTTTGGTGTAAAGCAATATAAATTATATAAAAACGCTGCCGGTAAAACAGCAAAAAGTATTTTAATCTCATGCGGTGCAAGGTTAGCTCCATTAAATATCCCTGCCCTTCGTGATCTACTCTCAAAAGATGAATTAAACCTGGATACACTAGGAGAAAAAGGGCGTAAAACAGCACTGTTTGTTATCGTACCTGATACAGACTCAACATTTAACTTCATTGTATCAATAATGTATTCACAACTGTTTAACATGCTTTGTACAATTGCAGACGAAAAACATAGGGGCTCATTACCAACCCATGTGAGATTCATATTAGATGAGTTTGCTAACATTGGTTTAATACCAAACTTTGAAAAATTAATTGCAACAATTCGTTCACGTAACATTTCAGCAACTATTATTCTACAAACGCTCTCACAGCTGAAGCCGATTTATAAAGACAGTTCGGATACAATAATCGGTAACTGTGATACGTCTATTTTTCTAGGCGGTAAAGAGAGATCAACAGTTAAATCTTTAAGTGAGGAACTTGGAAAAGAAACAATTAATGATTATAACGAAAATAGAACTCGTTCCAACAATGATAGCTTTGGTCAAAATTACTCAAAATTAGGTAGAGAATTAATGACAACAGATGAGCTATTAACAATGGAAAGAGATACGTGTATTGTACAAATAATTGGTAAAAGGCCATTTAAGGATAAAAAATATGATTTAACTAAACATCCAAGATACAAATTCCATTTCGATGGAAAAAAATATTGGTTTGATATTGATAAGTACTTAGAAGCACTTAAAACGCCAAAGAATCAGCAGAAAAGAAACACATCTAACAATCAAGCAAACCAATTAGAAGACGTAAAACTAATGCTTACAACTATCAATGGAAGCCTCGAAATATAAAACACTTACAAGTGTACTTATAAGTGCACTTGTAAGTGTGGGAAGGATAGAGAAATCATATGGAATCTGGACCTTTTGAAGTTGGCTTAGCTTATATTATGTTTTATGGAACAATTTTTCTTATAATCGGCACAGCAATATTCGTAATGATTAAGGCTGATTCACCAAAAATTAAAGCTAAGAATCTGTCATTCGTAATGATTGGTTTAGGGATAAATATACTAGCAAGTCCAGTCGCATTTTTTATAGGTGTGATGGCGACAGATTCCCCACATAGTACTATGCTAGATTTTTGGAAGGGATTTCTCTTTATTGAGGCAATACCGCTCTTTATACTACTTCTAGCTTTGGCGTGGTGGTTTATCCGTAGGAAAAAAATAAAAGTTCACATGTAGATTTTAGAATATAACACACTTGCAAGTATGGAAGGGGTAGAAAAAACATATGGATTTTGAATATTATAGTGAGCTTATTCTATACTATGGAACAATTTTTCTTATAATTGGTACTGCAATATTCGTAATGATTAAGGCAAATTCACCAAAAATTAAAGCTAAAAATCTGTCATTCGTAATGATTGGTTTAGGGATAAATATACTTGCAAGCCCAGTCGCATTTTTTATAGGTGTGATGGCAACAGATCCTCCAGATAGTACTATGCTCGATTTTTGGAAAGGATTTCTCTTTATCCAGGCAATACCACTCCTTATACTACTTCTATCTATGATGTGGTGGCTTATACGTAGGAACAAAAAAGAAGTTAACGTGTAGAATTCAAAATGAAAATCACATTTAGAAAGCCACTATTTCCATTTGGATTAGTGGCTTTGTTCTTTCGTAATAGAACGACGGGCTATATGATTTATTTCTTTGTAGCTTTGTAAAAAAATTTGTTCTCATATCAAGGTTGATATCGGAAACTAAAGTTTTCAGATTTATCTATAAATTTAAACTCCTCATATCCTTGTGACAAAATTTCTTGTTGTATATTTGGAAAACTCTCTATATTTTTTACGAAAACTGCTATCTCATAACAATCTATAATTACAAACATTAAACTACATTTACTATTTAAAAATTCAGGAATAGTATTTACTGAAGTATTACTTATTTCGAACATTGGTATTTCGTGTGGATACGCACCAAGGTTTAAAAATATTGGACAAAAATCTGTTGTTGTTAATGCTTCTTTTAACTTACCTCCAGTTTCAAACTCTTTGTTATCTAAAAAAAAGTTGTTATCGTCGTATTTATTATTAGTGCGTACTAAACAATCATTTTCAGGAATGTGCCAATTGTAATTCTCTATGTTGATGAATAATTCTAATATGCTCTCTATTCGCAAGTCATCTTTTTCCATAGGAACTTTGAAAAACACACCGATTTTCTCCATTTTTTACTCCATCCTTTTTCTTTTTAATTTACTATTTATTTGTTGTAATATTTTCTCTTTCATTACGTATTTTAAGATTTGGATTATTATGTGATTCTACAAGTACTTTTCTAATAGCACGACTCCTGGAGTATTTGGGACAGTTTTCTTGAAAACGTACGACCATATCTTTGTTAACAGCAAACATATACTGATTTTGATTGGATTTTTTTGCATAAAAACTATCCTTATAGGCTCTAAACAAATGTAGTTTTACATTAGTATAATTAATCATATTAAAATCATCGTATATAGTGAATATTTGTGTTAGCTTGTACTAGAAACGGCTTTAGCATTTTGATTAATATTGTTTAAAGGTACTACATTTTGTATACGGAGATCCTTGTAATAATTCTCCCCCAATCTGCGCTTTAATTCATCCGTTCCTTTCTGTAAAGCTTCAGTTTCAGAGAGAGAGATAACAGAGAAAGTATGTTTATAAAATCGATTCTTTCCAGTAACAATATATCGTAGTGTATATTTAGATAATATCATATAGCATCCTCCTCAATAAAAAAGGTATCAACATGCTTTTGTATATGATATGCGTAAAATTTTAGATTAGAAAAATAAAAAGAAATAAAATGGTTAATAAATATAATTTCACGTACCGTATTGTAGACATAAACCAAAAGAAAAGCATAATTAGTATGCATTTAAGTATTTGTATTACTGCTTATAATAACTAAAGTTGGGATGCTTGTTAAACTCCCTCGATGGGTTTATCTGCTGATATTTTGCTTTTTAGCTTTAAATTGTTTAGCGATTTTGAGGTCAGGTTCTTGGTTGGTAATGGCGCTTTTAATTATTTTGCTAAGATCTGTGGGGTCTAAGACGGATTTTACAGTTGCATTAAAGACATCTTCTGTTTTTTGACTGTTCCATTTAAGAGAATAACCATTGGATAAAGCCAGACAGCGAATGAATTCACGCTGTGAACGGCCATTCCCTTCACGGAATGGATGGAGAACGTTTAATTCAGCCATATAATGTGCATCCCTATCTGAGAATTCATCAATCTTTAATCCATTTAATCTATTTTCGTCTTTTAATTGTTTAAATAATTCAGATGCCTGGTCCTTTAAAAAAGAGGCATGAGCAAATTGAAAAGCCCCCTTTGCAATATTTTCTTCACGTAATTTTCCAGCAAAGGGGTATATATCTTGAAAGAGGTGTTGATGAATTTTTTGTAAATGTTTTAAGTCAAAGTTTCCAACAATAGGTTTACCTTGTAATTCTACAAATCTAAGTGCTGCTACTGAAGTTTCAACCTTATTCAGTAGTTCTTGATCTTGATAATTCATTTTGTTTTTTAATATATCTGTTCCAGGATAACAGTATTTTGATTGTTCATTCACGTCTGGCGATTGCTTCGGATAACTTAATAAATTGTTCCATTGTAATCTTCCCTCCAACCTTGGCTTTAATGATTTCTTCCATCTCTTCTGTGATAATCAGTCCCTCAATTTTAAAAGATGCCTTTGCTTCTTCAATTGCTTCATTCAACTCTTTTTCGCTTTTAAACATAATTTGGTAAACCCCTTTCAAATTGATTTTATTATAATTTAATATTTCTGAAAATGTTTTTCATATTATTTACTTTTGAAAGTAATTACGCATTAGTATCAGCACTCTTTTTTATTGTGGTCACAACATGTTTCATGAGTAAGCCAAAACCTATTACACCAGACAATGAAATAAGTATATTAATTAACTCCAAATCGGACATTTCGTCCCCTCCTATTTAGGTGTTCCTTCTTGAGCATTGCATGGGAAACGTCTATGACTTCAATTCCCATTTGGTTAAGTATACCTATATAAAACTTTATATCCTCTTCGTTGTCAAAGAATTCAGCGTTTGAAAGGTTAGTAGGACCATCTTTACTATAGTAACCAGATTCAATCTCAATTACATAGCCTTGTTTCATTAAAACAACCCTCCTTTTATGATAAGAAAAAGGAATTGATTCATTTAACAGCCTGTTTAGTTTGAGAAATTTTCATTTTTCGTTTCATTAATTTTTTAATTTGATTGGCCATAAACCTTAATATTTTATCAGTTTTCTTTTCAGAAAAATAACCCTGCCTTTCTAAGAGAATGTTTTCAATTACAAATTTACGACGTGTCCAGTATTCATAATCTTTCGCTTGGTCTTGAGCAAGGTCTTTGCATTCATCATCCACTTCAGAGGCGTTGTTCAACACTCGTATTCCATAATACTATCACTCCGCATACTTCTAACTTCTTTTAAGAGAAGGTATAAATCTAAGGGATGATATGTTTTTAATACGATTACTGCTTGTTCTACATGTTTGATAAATACATTACTTATTATTTTATAAAATTCAAAACAATCCTCTTTTATAGTACAAAGTTTAGGAAATTCAGTATCTTCATCAATAAGACTTCCTCCACAAAAATTACAATTTGTTTCTTCTAAAGCATCAGCACGAACTATTTTCGCTTCGATACCACAATAGGGGCGAAGCATTAATAAGTATCTATTTTTGATAAATTATACCAAAAATATCTTGGAAAATTAAAACGTTTGGTTTAATTCGTTGAAACTATATGTTTATTTTTATCGGAATTTTTAATATCGAATGCTATAATTAATATAAATTCATAAAAAAGGGAGATATGTATTTATTATGAAAAAGATAATTGGGGTGCATTAGCAACTGGAGTCATTCTTTCTACTAGTATAGGATTTCAAATAGATGTAAAAGCGGAATCTAAAGTGGATCATAATGGCAGTTGATAACGATAAGATTGGGAAAGACTGCATTCAGATGATGAAATACTTTGTAGATCTAAAAGAGGATATTCCAATGAATGAAAAAGATTGGAATGATGTTCGGAAAAAACAAGTGAGTGGACAGCAGCAAAAACAAACAGCTCAACCAAAGAAAATAAAACCAATTAAAGAGGTGGAGAGAAGTGTATAATCTACCAAACATGTCAAACATATTACAGATTTTGATTTGTGGTTTTATCCTTTATGTTCTTTTTGGTATTTGTAAATTTATGTACTGGAAGATCCAGGAGCGAAGAATACTGAAACGAATGGCAAAGTCTGGTATTCGATATATAGACAAAATGGACGGACATCAATTTGAAGTGTACCTAAAAGCTCTCTTTAGAGAGTTGGGTTATTCTCCAACGGTCACAAAGCAGTCAAATGATTTCGGAGCTGATCTTGTATTAAAGAGGAAAAATCGTATTGTAATCCAAGCGAAACGATACGGGTTGAAAAACAGAGTCGGCATCAGTGCTGTACAAGAGATATATGCAGCAAAGGCCTATTACAAAGCGCATGAAGGATGGGTTGTCACGAACAGCGTTTATACAAGGCAAGCGAAAGAATTAGCGGAGGCATGCAATGTAAAACTAATAGATCGTGTAGAACTTCAGAAATTGATTAATAAAATTAATCCCGAATATTCGGCTGAAGATGTATATCAAGGGGTAAAACCTGCAGAACGGAAATGCCCAGCGTGTAAAAATCATTTAGTCGTTAGAAATTCGAATAAAACAGGGAATAAGTTCTTTGGCTGTTCTCAATATCCTACATGTACACATACAGAACCAATCCATACATGAGCTGTGATGAAAATCCAGCTCTTTTTCTTTTCATTTAAAGAGTTCTAACTGGAGTATCGCCACATGCCCATCAACTTAAGAAAAATAAACACTCTCTATCTTTTCCATTTTCCACAAAAATGAGTACACCCAACAATGAATGTACTCATTTCCAAAACTTCCACCAGGATTTCTTTTTGGCTGCTGCTATTTCTTCTTGGGCTGATACAATAGTACGTTTAGCATCCTGAATTTCTCTAATCATCTTCATAAGATTATCATCTCTTAGCTCTAACCTTTTTTCTATCCTTTCTTCACGTTCTTTCCGATCTTTCATATCTTCCTTTATTAATTTATTTCTTTCTTTCATATCTTCTTCGATTAATTTGTTCTTTTGATCTATACGTTCACCTAGTCTCTTTTCCATTTCTAATAGGTTTGCTTGCTGCACCTTATTAATTTCTTCTATCATAGCGCTATATTGTTGTTGGAATTGATACTGCATTTGATATGGAACTAGATCTGCCCCCCGGGATTCCTCTTTCTTATTATCGATTCCAAACTGCTTTGCAATCATTTTCGCAGCTTTTTCTAAAGTCATACCATCTTGCTTACTCAACTCTACTAACTGTTCGATGAGTACAACATCAAACTCAGTATATTCCCTTCTTCCTCGACTATTCTTTCTTACATCATATCCTTCACGTTCAAGAACATCCGAATACTTTCTAAGAGTACTTCCACTTATTCCTAAACGACTATAGACTTCATTGCTGGTATATACTATCTCCGCTTCTGACATAGCGCTATGCCACCTCCTATTAGAGAATTTCAATATAAAAGGGCTGAAACCTTTAAGAATTCATCGACGAAACTCGTACGGTCTTTGCAATGTTTTGTCAGAATTATACACATCCACATAGCGCCATAGTTAAAGATAAAACCCTTTTAAATAAACCCATTACACAGCAAAATAAAAAAACACTTGATTCAGACTAACCAGGTGTTTTTTAGTTCTTTATAAATTTAGTTGGTCCGTTCGCGATCAATGAGGGTGTCCAAGTTCTTCTTGATGAATCGCTCAAAGGATAAAATATATTGAAAGTGGTCGGTTTTTCTTCGCTGAAATGATTACCTATGAGGGGAAAAGTAGGCGGGACTGCTAAGTTAATAGAAACAGAACCTAATGATGAATTAACGGTAAAAAGTACACTTAAAGGGTGTGAACCGTTAGGGGATATAATGCACAAGTAAAGTAGCGAATCCACTGCTTTTTTATTTTACAAAAAAAGAACCTGCAAACCTACAGATTCTCCTGACAATGATTTAATTAAGTGTTTGTCGATTCAAGCCGCTCTATAATCTTTGTCTGTAAGCTTTTTTCTAATATCCATAAATCCTAGAATCATTATTATCATGCATATTAACTTGATCCAACGAAACTCCTGGTGGAACATTAGCCCGGAGAAGAATTCATAAGCGTATAACAAACCGACAATTGGGAATAGCCAAGTCATAAATTTCAAATCTTTTAGATGAAACTTATAATTATTAATCTTTTTCCACATATGTATAAACTCCTATTGTTCTGAGGTTCTGTAGTTTTTCTTGATGATATCTCGCATGTTTAAGATAAAGAATAGAAGAAAAATCACAGCTATGATACCGTTAACCCAGTAGTATGTACGTCCCGTTGTGAATCCAGTATAGAAAGAAAGTAAATTCCAAATTAAAAGGATTATTGAACAGATAGTAGAGGTCAATAATGAACCAAAACTTCTCATGATTGTCACCTCGATTCAAAGTGTTAGAACTTATTTATAATTTTACATTTAAATAATTAGATATCCAAGGATAGGATGTATTAAAACAATTTAAGGGTATTACCGTAAGGAGGAGTTAGACAAATTACTTCCTATTAATATAGAAAGTAGAGTAAGTAAAGCGGTAATGATGCGTGCAAACATCGTACTTTACTTACTCACTTCCATATCCACGAGGTACAAAAAAATTTAGGAATTAAATGAACGAAATTAACCAACAACCGATAAGTGCCCCAACACTTGACGGTTGCTTTTTATATATTATCATATTTCTTTTTATATTTATATATGAATTAATAGGTTTGTTTTCGATGTATAAGCCCCTTATAAAAAAAGTGAACTAAAGGCCTAGGGACCGAGAGCGGAGCTTCGTGTAACAAACAGATCATTTCGCGTGCCCTCCCCTACCCAATGACCAACAAATTAAGAATTGAGAATTACCCCAAAACGAAAAAATGAGCTTTTTTATTACAAATTAGCACAAAATTTAGTTCGGAGGGTACTATAAAATTTTAGCTTGATGTCGAAGGGATGCTACCCTGTAAAAAAATTATAATTTAAAAAACTGAAAAGAATAAAAAATACATACATATGCAAAATTACATATTTAGGTATTTAAAGTGTATTATATAATAATTAAGATATCGAAATTTTATGATATTAAATCTTATTATGATGAAGGAGAAATAATAATGAATAAAAACAAATACACTGTATTAACAAAAAAAGAATTATTAGAAACTAATGGTGGTAAAACAAAATTTGTAGGAACTAATGCATCTTATTATCCTCAAAAATGGAGTAAAGAATTAGGGAAATGGATTGTATCAAAAATCAAATAACAAAATAACATATTTTTCCTCTAATCACAGATGCTTAAGTATTAGGATTTAAAATAAATACTTAAGCATTTATTTTATTTAAAATTGAAAATTTCTTAGTTTTAAATAAGACACCACCTAGACTACGGCAGTGCCTACGATCCTTACTATAAACTTAGTCAAACTCATTTATTCTTACTTTATTTCTTTCATATCCTTTTCGATTAATTTGTTTCTTTGATCTATACGTCACCGAGTCTCTTTTCCATTTCTAATAGGTTTGCTTGCCGCACCTTATTAATCTCTTCTATCATAGCGCTATATTGTTGCTGGAATTGGATTTGTCCCCTGGGATTCCTCTTTCTTATTATCGATTCCAAACTGCTTTGCAATCATATTCGCAGCTCTTTCTAAAGTCATCCATCTTACTTACTCAACTCTACTAACCGTTCAATAAGTACAACATCAAACTCTGTATATTCCCTTCTCCCTCGAATATCCTTTCTTACATCATACTCTTCACGTTCAAGAACATCTGAATACTTTCTAAGTGTGAGCCACTTACTCCCAAACGACTATAGACCCCATTGCTGGTATATACTATCTCTGCTTCTGACATAGCGCACGCCATCTCCTATTAAGAGGAATTCCATAATGATAGTGGAAAACCTTTAGGAATCTATCGACGAAGCTTGCACGGTCTTTGCGATGTTTTGTCGGAAATAAACATATCCTCATAGGGGTACTGACGCATGCCCATCAAGCTAAGAAAAGCAAATACCCCAAAACGAAAAAATTGACATCTCCAGGTGAAAATGTACAATTTTTTTGTTTTGGGGTTGTTATAAAATCCTTAAGTTGATGGGCATGTATGGTGACCCCTATTAAGGATTCCTTTTTTGTATCTAAAATCCAAAAATAAAAAGATAAGATCCGGGAACACGATCTTATCTTTAGCACAAGGAGTAAACAAAAGGATAACCATCATATTTTTTGTTAATTTTGAATATTGTAACCACAATTAACAAGTATATCTATATTGAGAAATTTATTACAAAATTAGGGTTCTGGTGCAAATAAAGGATACATTCCAAAAAACAATGAGGATTCCTACCGGAATCGTTCTTTACGCTGTTAATCCAAATAATTGATGAATGAATTGTTTTTGATTTTGAACAGACTGATGCCGTAAATCAATCTGTTCTTTTTTTATCATATGCATGGCTTCTACTCCTGCAAGAATAAATGTAGCTGTGCGAAAAGATTTAAGTCCTAACATAG
>NZ_JBHVNG010000013.1:0-65304 GCF_042796455.1 Bacillus sp. NPDC057893
ACAAAAACGCCATCCTTTCCTATGATTCTACAGAAAGAATAGCGTATTTTTTCATTTTAGGGGGGATTTTATTTTGTTAGCTTGATAGCGATGTGCAACTACCCCTATATAAACATTTATATTATTTTTCATAATTCACCATCTTCCAATAGCGATATACTTATAATTATATTTTCCATCGCTACATTTCATTTCCTTGTTTTTCAAAAAAAGTTTGATAAAGCTATCACTATACCCTATGATACTTTCCAATAGTAATGTTTGTATCTTCCTTTCCATACAATACTTTTTTTGGATTTATAACAATGATTAAAACTGCTACTACTAAATAAAAAATTGCGTTATACATGATTAAATCAATTAAGTTTCCATTTATTATGCCAATAAAAAAATTAAAGAATTGGTGGATGATGATTGGGATGATTAAATTTTGATTTAAGTTATAAAATGCTGTCATGATGATTTTAATGGATATGATTGAAATCATAAAAAATAAGATATATTCGAATAAATCAATGCCAACAAATCCTGTAGTAAACCATATAGGCAGATGCCACATCCCCCACCAGAACCCTATGATTATCGAAGCTTTTAATGGCGAATGCTTCTTTTGGAGTTCAATTTGAGCAAAACCTCTCCATCCTATTTCTTCTCCTAATGGCCCTGCAAGAAAGTTTTTAACAAAGAAATAGATTAGCATGCCCCATGAAGATACAGTAAAAATAGAGTCTACTTCACTATTTTTAGATATGAGAAACAAAATCATCAAAAATATGAATGCTTGAATCATACTCACAGTAAGAATCACAGATAATTTAAGTTTATTCTTAAATTTACCTTTTACAAATTGGATAAAACTCTGCCTAGGATAGATTTTTTTAAATAGCAATGCAAAAGCAAAAGTTGAGGACCAAGATGATATACAAAACATTACATCAAAGACCCACGCAGGAAATCCCAACACACTTATAGCTCCTACAAGCAAAAAAAGTGGCAAAAAAATGATATTGGTTAGTAGAATAAAACTTGCTACTGGTTTTTTTAGTTTCTTTTCTCTATTCATGCGTAATCCCCATTTCAAACTAAGTATTTCGTAAACATAATAGTATTTATATTTGCGAATATCTTCAGCTTAAACCTAGGAGTTACTCACAGGTCAATACATGTCTGCATTATTTTATAGGTGCATAAATTTCTAAAAATATACGTTCTAGCCCATCTTCATAAGTGGTAAGTAATAGATTTATATAAACTAGTCCTAAAAGTTCATACCCTTTTTCTATTGCTACCTTTCTTAAACTTGCTTCCACGCTATGATCAATACTTTTCCCGCCAGTTGCCCATCTTCCATCTTCAATAACTGTATAAATACATTTTGGATGAGATAGAACTTCACCTTCTATTTCTTTATCAAAGTCCTCTACTTTTCTTCCAATTATAAATTTATCTTCTATAATACCTTCTTCATTAAAACTTATGACTCTTCGTAAAGATGTTAGAGTAACCGCTTTTTTTAAGCTATCTGGGTTCTTTTTTAGAGTTTCATATTCATCATACGCAGTAAAATGTTCTATCTCTCCTTTTATTTCTAAAGGCTCCGTTTCTTTTACTATGTATTCCCCTAAGAATTTCTTTATTTTTTCACAATCTTCTTTTACACTTTGAAGCTTTTTTAAAAGAATCTTTTTATATTCTATTTCTTCTAATACCTCTTGTTCTTTCTTCTCTAACAATGATTTTATTCCCTCTACACTCTTACTTTTTCTTAATTCCTGAATTTTTTTTATTTCGATATCCATTTCCCTATAGAAATTTACCGCTGTTATATCATATATATCAAAATGATTATATTTTCTATACCCATTCTCAATATTTTGCTTAGGCTTGACCAAATCCTTTTCTTCATAAAATTTCAAAGTATCCCTAGATACACCTAAAAATTTAGCGACTTGTCCAATTGTGTACATTATATTCTCCTCTAATGTATCTAAAGATACATGTATCCTTCATCAAAATAGAAAAGTAGAAGTGTATATTTTTCCTTTACTATTGTGCACTCTATATTGCTGTGAATCGTTGACCTTTACTTTTTCGTCAATTATAAACCCTTTACCTATATTTACAGTTCCAGCGACATCTTTCCCCTGCCAAGAAAGGTATTATTGAAACGTAGATTATTAACCTTAGCAACAACACGCTTACCTACAAAGGGACTACACAGTAATTTCTCCTACTATATATATAAATCATACTTAGTTAAATTGGGTTGATTTTATACGGAGCCAAAAACCTCTAAATGTTTATTTTATAATTACATAAATAATCCTAACATCTCCAAAAATTGATATAATGATACAGTTATTAATAGCAATTAGGGAGATATACAGCATGAACTATACACATATGCCAAAAGGAATAGGAATGGTTAAGCGGACTCCATTCGCTCCGATACCGAAGAAATTCATCGGTATTGGTAAGATTGTTAAAAAACAAACAAAAGTGGAGCGCCCTACATTAACCCAAGACGAACAAGAAATTATTGAAAATAAGTTATTATGTTCATTTCTTTCTGAAGAGAAGATATTGATTACTTATTATAGAGATGGTCATTTGCTTACTAGATATGTGACTGTAACTGACATAAATCCGATAAAGAATTTAATAACTTGCACTGATGCATCTTATAACAGAATTTTCCTTAATTTTATAGATATAATTGATTTGAAATAAAAAACATACAGTTTTTCAAATATAACCGGGAATAAAAATGAAAGAATCTTGTATTCTAGGTTAAATACAGATAGAGCAAACGTGTACGTTCTTGTGAGAGTTAGCAAGATAAAGGCTGTTTGTTTATGTTTTGGACTGTCTGTTATGGTTATCGAATTTACAAATACAAAAGAGGAACAGAACTCAATAGAGAAAGCTAAGGAAGCATTTAGATAATAGTTGAAGACGCCCGATTAAGGACGCTTCAACTATTATCTCACTTTGATATATTCATATCACCATTTACCACCTGGTCTAGTATCCATCCACCAAGTAATCTTATCTAACTCTGCATTAGGTAGGACATCGGTTTGGATATAACATAGTCCAGAAATTGGATCAACATTAACGCTACCTTTTATTCCTCGTTCTGCCATAGCTTGAATATCTTCATCTAAGGATCCACCTGACTTAACGTATTGATATCCACCATTAGAACCGCCGTTTCCTCCATCATTCCCAACAGTTTGTCCCATTATAGCGCATACGTAGGAAGTAACTCGTCATAACTCCTCCTTATGGTAATTCCTTTTGTAAATCTTTTTATTTAAATGTATAATTGTATAAAAAGTTCTAAAACTTTGAATCGAGGTGAAAATCATGAGAAGTTTTGGTTCATTATTGACCTCTACTATCTGCTCAGTAATCCTTATAATTTGGAATGCCTATTCCTTCTATGATGGATTCACAATGGGACATACGTACTACTGGGTTAATGGCATCGCAGCTGTTATCTTCCTTCTATTCTTTATCGTAAACATGCGAGAGATCAACAAGAAAAACTATAGAACCTCAGAACAATAGGAGTTGATATATATGTGGAAAAAAATTAAGAATTATAGATTGAGCTTAAAAGATTTGAAGTTCATGTTATGGTTGTTTGGCATTACATGCTTTATATACAGCTACAATTTCATTGTAGGACTTGCTTTTGCCCACAAATTCCCGGTTTATGATTTAGGTAGTGCTATAGCGACATTCGCCGCATTTATGGATACTAGAAATAGGATTAAAAATAAAAATTATAAGGCAGCGTAATATAAAAGGGACCCTTTGCGGTTTCCTTTTTTTGTATGCAAAATAAAAAGAAGCTGTTAAGCTACTTTGAATTCTTCTTATCCCCAAATGAAATGATATATATATTCTCCCGTTACACGTTCATTAATTCCAGCAATCCTAGCGAATCTCATTAAGTCCGCCCCTTGAAGAAAATACACCGAGATCGTAACTGGTACTTGTGCCCACATGAATTGATAAAGCTCATTCACTCTCTGATTCGTCGAAACGATTAAATCATTTACAGGCCCATGATTCCATGCAGAGGTTTGAACTGAAGTGAACGGAAGGTCTTTCCCATTAACCACTATTCTTGCCACACTTTGAGTTATGTCCACAACAATCCCCTCCGTCATTACAAAAATCAACCTGTTTCTATACTCATATTCTTGATTATAATTAAATGCTTAAGGCAAACCCCTATTTTCATTTCTACTCAGAAACAATTTATTTTATAAAATAAAAAGTAGCAGATTCGCTACTTTAAAATCTACATAATCCCCTTTTCTTTCGCTCTTTCATAAAGAACAGTACGGCTTACACCAGTTACTTCACATATTTTCTTAACTGTATATCCGTTCTCTTCACGATTGGCAAGCAGCTCTAAAGCATGCTCCATTTTAGGGTTTTTATCACCGTATTTTTTAGGCCTTCCCTTATATACGCCACGTTGTTTAGCAAGGTCTATGCCTTCTCGTTGGCGCATCTTAAGCAAGTCCCTTTCTAACTGGTTAACACCAGCCATTACAGTAAGTAAGAAAGTACTGTATGGATTATCACTCGTAGTATCAAGCCATGTATCTTTTATAGATTTAATTGAAGCTCCTTTACTCTTAATAACCTCAATTAGTTCAAATAAATTCTTTGTGCTACGACTAATACGAGTTAAATCAGTAACAACAATCGTGTCACCTTCTTTTAAACTATCGAGCATCAATTGTAGTTCTTCTCTGTTTGTTGTTGCTCCGCTTGTTTTCTCTTCATACACATGATCACATCCATAATCATTTAGCTGTTTCAACTGCCTAGCTAAATTTTGTTCTTGTGTAGAAACACGAGCATAACCAATTATCATAATATCTTCCCCTTCGTCCGTTAACGTGTTCGGAAATTAATTCTAAGTACATAATATCATTTGCTTTCCGTACATGTAAACAGGACACCGAGAAGTATAGTAAATTCGTTTTCTCTTTCGCGTCCGTATAGGATAGACCTAAACAGGACATTTAACTATCTCTATTTTCGTTCGTTGTGTTCGTTTGTTTTGTTAGACCTTAAATCGAATTGCAACTACATTCTTCGTATTTAATACGTATTAATTTAGAAAACCCATAAACAAAAAAAGAGTGCTGTGAAGAAGCACACTCATTCAAAGGAATTTACCAATCTCGACGATTATCGCGATCACAGTCACGATCATGATTACGTCTGCGACGGCATTCATCACAATCGCAGTCACGGTCACGTCTACAACGACGGTCATCACAATCTCTATGTCTGCGTCTGCAAAACATTAAATCATCCCAAAATCTATTACAATCTCTGCAATGTCTGAAATTACAATTACATCCCATAAATATGATTACCTCCTCTTAACAATAGAATTCCTCATATTCTATGATTAAAAGTTAAAAACAGCTTGTTTATTAGTCTATGTTTTGCATTATAGAATAATAATATTCGTATTTAATCTTCAAATTGCAAGTCTATTTCACCCCTTATCATCCCTTAACAACAAACAAGACGCCACCTAGATCACGGCAGCGCCTACGAAAATTTCTATTGGTTTAATCCATTGATTTACCCTCATGTCATTTATTTCTTTGCTTCCATACCCCATTCTCTTTACGATAAGTATTCTTGTCATTCATAAAGTCAGCTGTATTACCAGAAATGCTATATTTCTTATTCTTTTTCTTAGCCTTCTTCTTCAGCCTCTTCTCTTCTTGAACAGCTTGCAAATCAACCTTCCATTGTTTCAACAAATCCTTTTCACGTCGCATCGAATTTGTACCTCTTGGATTAAAATGTGAATTCAATAATTAGATTCTTCCTATTTATATACTCATTTAAACCAAATGTCCATTTTGTAAAAAATAAAGAGCACCTTACGATTGCAGGTGCTCAAATATATGAAGTGGGGCTACCCCATACTCCAATATATGCTTGTCCTTATTAAAAGGTGCGAAATAAAAAGAGTACCCGTCATTAGGTACCCTTCAACAAATAAGTATGGCGCTCCAAGTTTCACCTCATATGATAACTCGTCCCCACGAATTCATCATATGCTTGTCTTATTAGAATGTTCACTGGTTTAATGTGTAATTTCTATATAACAAAGAAAAAAGCACCCGTTATAGATGCTTTTTTCTTTTAATCTTTCTTTTCTTTTACCACTAAAGAGAATACATTGTCCAAATTAATCATACGATCTCCAAACCTGAAGAATCTAGCTTCTCTAGCTTGTATAGAATTCTCTATATCAGTAACAGTTACTGTCTTTTTATACTCAACTTCAAATTCGTGTTGTTTACCATCGACTGCTTCTATGTTAATTATAAATTTTTTCATTTTCATATTCTCCACCTCCTGATATCTATCTATTCGACAGAAAAGAAGTATATCCTACAAAACAAAAAGCCATCACCGAAAGGTGACAGCTCTAAAGGGGATGGGAGAAAAGAGAGAAAACAAATGGCAAAGTTTCTCTTCCAAGGTCAAGATTACTCTCAACCTTCTCCAAGCCACCGCATCAACTTGTATGGCTACACACCCTGTGTTCGGTGACTGGGAGAAGACTAAGAATCTTCTCGTTTATACTCCGTAGAGTCGGCTCAATACTTCGGCTACTTAATGTCATTTTCACCCTCGCAGACCAATATCGAATTATAAAGAATTAATATCAAGACGTAAATGTTTCTTCCGACGCCTTGTTTGAACCAACACATAAGACTGAGGGGAAGGTTCAGCTGTATTGGCTCAAACAAAGAGCGGAAACTCTCTGCTCGTTTAGACCTATATTTTCATAACGCTACAGTTCATCCAATCGAACGAACCATCACCACATTTGTAAAACAATCCATTTCGAAATCAAGACCTTGAAAGTAGTTTCCGCTACCTCTCAGTAATAATAGTGTATCACCTAAATATCAAGAACAATGTGTCATCGTTGTAGCATGATTGTGGCTTCTTTTCATTTTGCTGCTCACTCTTCTAATATGGTCATAACTATAACCTAGCTCACTAGCAACCTGTTTTAAATTGAATCCCATTACATCTCGCAAATAAATAATCTGTTGTTCTATTCCCTTTTTCTTACTCATCACAAACTGTGCTTCTCCCATTAATACTTTCTTATCAGCAATACGTTGCTTTAATCTTTCTGACTTCTCCACAATGCGATCATGACG
The DNA here is from genome assembly GCF_042796455.1 of Bacillus sp. NPDC057893. NCBI lineage: Bacteria > Bacillati > Bacillota > Bacilli > Caryophanales > Bacillaceae > Bacillus > Bacillus sp. NPDC057893. Next base: position 7,236 of record NZ_JBHVNG010000013.1, read on the forward strand.
ACCTGCTATTTCATCTAATGCTAATGGAATTTGTCCACCTGTTACATGGTCCTTGCTATAGTCTGTTACTCCATTAAATTTAGGAGCGTTCATATGCATGTTTTTCATCAAGTATTTATGCTCTAACTTCAAGTCCTTTAATTCAATCTCCATTAATTCGATTTCTTCACCTAAGTTTTGATAAATGTTTGTCATGGTAAATCCTCCTATTTCTGAATTTGTCTTTTTAACATTACATAAAGTACGTGAAATTTTAATATATAACTACTGAATAAGGGAACGATGACTACAATACAGCCCCCACTACACTGTTAGTCATTGTTCAGTTATCCATTAAGCCTTTAATAATTTACGTTTCTTGTTGTTCATTTTCTCTTTCGCTGCTTCAATGTTATTCGCTACCTTTTTATGGTCCTGATCAATTTGAATCATAATATCTAACATAACTGGAATTAATCCTTGTTCATCGATGTATTGTAAATAGTCAACTGGTGCTCGCTCCGTCTGATTTACCAGGTACCCATAAATATCAAAGTCTGCTCTTGGTATTGACTTCTTACCCTTTGGCTGTTGTGACATCCTTACATAAGATTGGATGACTGATAGTGGTACTACGAATACTGACTTATCCTTGCTAAACTCTATAAGGAAGAAGCAAATCGCTCCCATCTTCTCTGCTTTCTCCAGGTAATCCAGTTGATGCTGCGCAATGTTACTTAAATCGAATCGTGTAAGACTTTGTGTTGACTTCGCTTCATATGCAATAGCTCGTCCCTTATACACGCCGTCATAATCTACTGTACTTTTAGCTTCATAGAATCCATTTAATACACGGCCACCTTTACTCTTTAACACCTTTACAGGAGTTGGACGCTTGTTTATAAGCGCCACTCCCCCTCTTTGATACATTTCATTCGCTAGATTGATAAGCATTTCAAATGCCATCCCACGGTTTCCTAGTCCCATTGTTATTCCTCGCTTTCCACTTGTGAATTTCTATTTCAATTGAATATGCAATATTTCATATTTTATTATTGTAATATCTCTTTATTAACTACCATTTTCTAGTACATTATTAAAATCCATTGATAAATCAACATTTGTAATTTAATTCCTTATATTAAACCCCGACAGGATACTTTTAAACACTTTATTCGAATAATTATATTGGAATTTCTTGTTCTACACATCTATACGTGTTTTGTGTATTATATAGCGGAAGAGTAAGGTAAGAGTTACTCTTTGCCATTTTAGGAAAGGTTCTGTTGGAGACAACAGGACCTTTTTTCGTAAAAGGATTATTTTGTTATGTTTTCTAACAAACTTCATTTCAAAGTTTTCAGATCTAGATGAACCTCTAGACGCATACACCATATACTAATTTAAATACTTCCTTGGAAAGCAGGTGAAAACTATGCCATCTGTTGTTGGAAATCTGGTTGTACAAAATAGTAACGGTTCTTTCAATTTAGGTGATTTTTATAACGTTTCTCCAAAGGAAAATACAAAAGCTTATAATGGTTCAGGATCATCAACTGTTGCTTTTGTTGCCAATACCTTTAGCGGTGTTAGTGCAACAAACACATACGATTCTGATATTGCAGATCAAAACCAAGTTGGAACAGTCTAGAATTGTTCATTTTCCTCTTCCTCCCCTGAATAAAACTCAATATTCCGTAAATAATATAGATAGGCTGTTAAACAGCCGGAAATCTCTTATGTGTAACCGTACTAATCGAGACTTCCTTGGAGATGAGCAGTTAGCTTTTGCTAGCTGCTCTTTTATTCGCTTCGTCAATTGCAAAAGTTATACTGTCTGGAGCCCATCCTGAGTAATTATCCATAAAGTTATAAACCGCTTGTTCCGTCCATCCCCTTGAAAGTATTTCTTTGCAATGTGTTACTAAATCTTCATAGGTATGTATACTTTTTCTCGTTGTAACTATGTCCTGAATTTCTTCAAGACTAATATCTAATTCCTCACACAACCGATCTAAATGATAATTATCGGTATCATACATCCACGAATAATCTTTCCCTCGTTCAGAAGCATCCACTATTGTTTTAGCTATCAATTCAACTACTGTTGTTTTATCCATCTCTTATTCCCCTTTTCGAATAATCTTTTTTATATTACACATACTACCTGCAAGCCGACTTCCCACCGGCTTCACTCTTTCAAATCGGAGCTCTCTCCTCCGTATCGTTTAAAAACATGGCGGGTAAATTAGTCAATTACCTGCCGTTTTTACGTATAATCGTAAAATTCCTTGTCCATACTGCTTAGAGAAAACATCTTAAGCCATTTGTGTCAAACTCCAGCACAAGGCATTCGTAAGGCCGTTCCGATAAAAGGTGCGGCCTTATTTTATCCCCGTATTCCCCTTTTCGATTAAAATAATGCTTTTATTCAGAAATACAATCCATGTCTATTACACTTTCATAACTACACTTTTTATTCGAACAGTTAAGGAATATTAAATCCTCGTTCGTATCTATATCTAATTTTTCATTACAATTTGGACATATTAATTCACTTTTCATCTTTTTCCCTCTTTCTTATAAAATTCAAATTTGATATTAAATCTTTGTAAAGATTATTAGAATTCATTCCTTTTAACCAAAAAACTTTATATACTAAAAGTGCAAATAATTGATTTGCAAATATCTCATTTATGTACGACATACCTTTTATTGCTAGGAGAAATCCTAGCTTTTTATTTTCCCCTCTGAATAAAACTAAATATTCCGTCAATAATATAGGTAGGCGATAGCCAGAACTCATTTAATGAAGTCCCTAGCCTTTCTCCATTCCCCCTTGGAGAACCAGCCGAGCAGTTAGCTTTTGCTAGCTGCTTTTTTACAAATACTAATTAATTTATCCACGCACGTTTTGAAAAATCCCGTATGATATGGTGTATCCTTTCTTTTAAGTGAATGAACTCGTCACGAGAGCACTTTATTAAGTGTTTTTTCGTGTTTCAAATACATACAAAATGAAATTTTTATTAAGTTCACTTCCGAATAACTTTTCCAATCTTGTTTACACTATAACCGTAACTTAAAGTTACACATCATTACTTGTAGGGCCTAATTTCTTTTGTACAACAAGTAGTTAGTTAATTGAGCTAGCTACTTTGTTTTTTAACCATTTTTGTATGAATACAATTTATATACATAATTTCTGAAGTGAGATCCATACTATATATTAGGTCCTAGGTCTTAACATCTAAAACCCTTATTTCAGCCTTAGACCTAATAAAGCGCTCCGCTCTCTTACTTGGGGCTAAGCAGTTAGCTTTTGCTAGCTGCTTTGTTGTGCCAAATGGATTTTTTATTAGGTATTTGCACCTCATATTATCATGTGTGCCACACTACTCTCTGAGGGCCCAACTTACTGAGAGCACTACTTGAAGGTGCTCTTTTTAGTTTTGTCTGAATAAATCCCCAATTTATGTCCATACTTTGAATACGCCAATCTGTAACAATTGATTTTCCTCCAAAATGGGGCAGTTAGCTTTTGCTGACTGTTCTTTTGTTTGAAATTAAAATAGCGGTTTTGTTCCAAATGATGCCCTCGTTCATTTGGACACATTTACCAGTATTTTTACCAAAAAATTCATGATATCGTTAATTAGTCGAGTACGTCATTACTTGACGATTACCCTTAGGAGCCCCGCAGACAATCGGGGTTTCTTTTATTTAAATAATGATTTTATTAAGTTTTCTTTTTTACACCAATAGTACATCCTTTATTAACCTTTTATTTTCATATTCCATAGAAAAAAATAATAAAGTTTGCTTATGATTTTTTATTACTACCCATTTCCTCTTATTCTGCATTCCTATAAATAGACAACAGCATAGGATAAAAGGTAAATGATAAAATCATGAGAGGAGCTTGGATATGCAACATAATCCACGTTTTTACTATCAATGTCAAAGCTCAATGGATAGCATCTGGAATAACAATAATTGGATTTATGATTGGAATCCTTATTATTACAGTAACAACAATAACACCTGGAATCACAACCGGAATCCTTATTGTGAAAACATTAGATTAACAGATTATGGAGCTAGACCATTTGTATTGAATATTAACCAGGCCACTAAACAAAACCATACTTACCGCACCGCTTTATGGACAGGAAAAAACTTACAAGTAACTTTAATGAGTATTAATGTTGGAGATGACATAGGTTTAGAAGTACACCCTACAACTGATCAATTCATACGTATTGAAGAAGGACAGGGACTTGTTCAAATGGGTGATAACAAAGATAAATTATATTTTCAAGAAATGGCCTATGATGACTATGCAATTATGATACCTGCTGGAAAATGGCATAATGTAATCAATACGGGGAATAAACCACTTAAAATTTACTCTATATATGCACCTCCAGAGCATCCATATGGTACAGTTCATGAAACAAAAGCAATTGCCATGTCTACTGAAGCAAGTCGGTATTACTAATAAGAAATTATCTTTGTCTTAAACTAAATTATTGTTCAAATACTCCACAAACCTAAAAAGATCACAATAAATCTTGATCATAGAGCGCCTTAAAAAGCGCTCTTTAATTTTCAAATAACTATTTCGTTCAAATTTTAGATAGATGTTAATATTCTTACTAAAGAAGGTTTACTGATGAAAAATTCATGGATAAAGATTTCTTTAATCATTTTCGTAGCACTTGTCCCTTTAATAATTTTATATTTTGTTGGTATGTCACTTTTTTGGAACCAGCCATAATTGAATGATTATTTAATAAACAGCCTGTCAATACTGTATATGACAGTAGATTTTCTCCTTGTTCCCCCTTGGAGAGCCGAGCAGTTAGCTTTTGCTAGCTGCTCTTTTATTCTTATTAGCTTGTCACACTAAAATAAGCTATACATATATTGAATTACCGAACGAAACTCACTGATTTCCATAAAAGAGCCTCCGACCAGTAGACGGAGCTCTTTTTACTTTTAAAGCTGGCTACCAAATAGCGGTTTTATTAAGAACTAATGATTTTTATATTTTTTAAGTTTGTCATCACAAGTTATTTTTATAATTAGTTAATTTCTCAATATAGTTTGTGTATATAATTCCATTCAAAAATACATAATACCCACGTAACTATTTAAAAATACATCGTTTTTATATCTAAGTTCAAAAAGGAGCTATATAACATGGATAAAAAAAATCTATTAAGTCAACAACTTGATCATGTGTCATTGGATGCGCTGAATACTCCTAGTAAGGCCCAAGAGCAAATGCAAGAAACATCTCAGGAGGCACATGATTCAAACAAAAAGGACAGTACTCAAGCTTTACGTGGCGAAGATCTACCAATTTCAGACGTATATAGAACAACGAACAAACAGTAAATTTCAAAGGGAAAAATCTTAAGAACGAGTGAACTTAATTCTTTTCCCTTTTCCTATTCAAATAACGCTTTTATATGAAAGTCGTACACATTTTTGACACATCAACCATCACAATTACTTGAAAACTCGTGATAATATTAATTCGTCGAATACGCCAAATTCCGACACCGTACGACAATAATATCTCTCCTATAAAATCCCTGTCCCCGCAGGGATTTTCTCTTTTATTCATTACTTTTTGTTGCACTGAATTCCCATCCTGAATAAAATAACTTAACATGGTAAAATATTATTTGGATGGGAGTCCAATACATATTACTAAAATTAAGTTGGTTCAAGTCGGAGGAAGGCACCTTAGGGTGTCTTTTTTTACGGTAAGGCATTAATGTTTTCTATGTCTCGATTAGTGAATAATTTCACATTTTGTAATAACATCAAAAGCTTTTATCATGAAGACGGTTATTTACTCACTAGCTATATGACTATTGTTGATATTGATCTGCTAAATAGTGCTGTGATATGCACGGATTCTTTTTATAACAAGATGAAACTACAGTTTTCAAATATAATCGACGTAAAATAAAATTCACCCAACAAAAAAGAAAAGGAGAAACCTCCTCTTTTCTTTTTAATTTAAACTTAGAACTAAGTGTAGCCTTGAAATAAAGTTTGATTAAATTAATTTAATCAACTTTGATAAAAGAGCAAATAAAAAAAGCGTGGTTCGAAAAAAGATTGTTCAAAACACGCTTTTTCTATATTCAATTAAATCATCCTTTTATCAAACTTTGTTTTATGGCCACAAAGTGACATCTAAAAGTTAGACACGTTATTTCATTAGGCAGCTTCTTGGGCATGGGTCCGGTATTGTACCGGGCTCATGCCTTTTAGTTTTGCCTTTGCTTTTGTGTATTTTATATTGTGGATCCATTGACAGTTACTTTTGCGTCTATAGTAAATCCTAATCCTGCATCTACAGATGCTTACAACATTATTATCCTGCCAATATGGAGAATCATAGAAACATAGGTTGTCCACTTTAGACACGACACGTTTTCCTATATTTAAATTGTTTCGTTCCAGTCGACTGCAAAATGAACGAATACGTTTCTCCCTGTCTCACCAGATTTCTTGGATTTAAAGCCATTTTCCCTTTTAGGGTGATATAGTCCTTAAGATCTTGTTAAACCTGTGCAATTATGGTTGGAATTTCATTCTGTTTGACACATATCCCCAGGCTATCTGGACATGATAAAAGATGAGGTGACTGACATGAAGGATAAAATATTAGAATTAGTACCAGGATCGGTAAAAAAATTACTCCAGAAAAAAGTTAAAGATGGAAACCGATACATCATTGATTTGGTTGTGGATGATGCAACTGCTTATGGATTTGAACCGGAGCAAGTAGTCCCCTGTATCATGGCGGGTTATTATGTTTATGAATCCACCACCTATCCCAGTGAAATGGAGGAAGAATGGAAGCTGAACTTGGTTTTTCATGCGGCCAATCGCTCGGCAATGAAGCTTCTATCTTATGGGAAGTATAAAGCGAAACAATCTGAAAGTGGATGGATGAGATATACAAATCCATAAGGTTTACTTAACATACACTAACTAGCTTGGTGAGCATGAGGCACCGTCACATGCACATCAACTTGAGATTTTGAAATACCCCCAAGTATTTTGGTGAAAAAATGGATTACTCTTCTCTTGCCTATTTATAATGAATAACATTTCAAGAATACCAATAAAAAGCATAATCAGTCATAACTGAAGAATCACCCAACTGATGTAACATAGCTGAAATATTCCCTCTATGATAGGTTCCATGATTCACAACGTGTAAGACCATTTCAGATATACTTGTTTCTCTTAATCCTGCCCATGGATTATCCAACATTATTCTCTTTTCCATATCTTCCTGTCTGTTCAAAAAGGTTTTAAACCGAGATGTTAAAGTGTGAAATTCCATTTCTAAGTCTTCAATGGGCAGTTTCTCAATCTTTTCTTGAATTTGAAATGAAGATTGCATTGCTTCATTCATACTCTGACCCTCGAGGGTATTAAGCCATCCATATTCCACCAAATAGAGATGAGATAAAACCTTTGAAACAGAAGAAAAGACACTTTTCATTTCCTTTTGATATTTCTCAGGAGAAAGTGTCTTAAGATGATCAATAATCCGTTGATTTGCCCATACATGATAGTTATATAGATTTTCTACATGATTTGCCATACAATCGCCTCCTTATCATCACGTTTTTTAATATTCTTTATCAGAATGAATTATTCCTTTAAATATTATTACTTATCTGATGAGATCTTCAACTAAATGGCCCGATTGCTGAATAAGAAAAAATCCTGCACATCAACACAGGATTTTGATCAAACTTTTTTACATATTATCAATCTTTATTTTAAACGATCAGACTTTTTTATAAATTATTAAACTTTGTTTTAAAGACACACTTTTTACAATTTAGGTCTTGATAACTTTAAAACGGTTAAACTTTATTTCAAAGCCACAGGGATCTCTCCGTGGAGATAATGGGGAATTCTGTATTTAAGCTTAGGAATTTCGTTTTGGGGGCAACCTGTTTTGTTAGGTTGATGGCGATGTGCAACTGCCCCTATATAAACATTTAAATTATTCTTCACAATCCCGCTACTTCCAATAGCAATATACTTAATACTTACCAGCACTATATCTCATTACAATAAACGTTACTCATCTTTTAATTAGCCTTAAAGTTGTAAATCGGCTTAATAATATGTTTGATATCGATTGTTTCTTTTGTATTCTCAACAATTTCATTCATTGGCTTATATACCATTGGAGCTTCATCTAAAGTACTTTCTGCAACAGATGTAGTCCAAACTGCTGTCATTGTATTTTGAAAATCCTCTAAGTTAAGTACTTCTTTAGCCTTCTTACGACTCATAATACGCCCTGCCCCGTGCGGCCCAGAAAAGTTCCAATCTGGATTCCCTTTACCAAATGCAATAATTGAACCGTCTCTCATATTAATTGGAATAATTACTCGTTCATCCTTCTGAGCTGAAATAGCACCTTTTCGTAAAATCATATTTTCCATATCGATGTAGTTATGGATTGTAGTGAATTGATCTGTTACTGTCCAATCCATTCTAGTGACGATCTCATCCATCATTGCTTTACGATTTAACTCCGCATATTTTTGAGCAATTTTCATATCATTCATGTAATCTTTAAATCCTTGACCTTCTAAATAAGCTAATTCTTTACGAATTGTCGGCTTCTTAATACCCCGTATGGCTTCATGTATTTCTTGTTGTCTGCCTTCTCTTGTGAAACGCTCAATGATTTCCTCTTTAATAGATTTAACATTTACAAGTTGCTCGTAAGCAAGGTTTTGATAATACTCTGCGACTTGTTTACCTAAATTACGAGAACCACTATGAATGACAATGTATACATTCCCTTTATCATCCTCATTCAATTCAATGAAATGATTTCCTCCACCAAGTGTACCAATACTCTTTTGAGCACGTTGTAATGTAATTGGGGCTCTTACACTATCAAAATCAATTATTTTAAAAAATCTATGTTCCTTATCTCGAATACGAAAACCACTTGGGACAAATTTACGTATCGTTTCGTCTAAGTGATCGAAATTAATTTCTTCTTTTTTCTTATTAATCATAACAACTTCCATGCCACAATTACCTGTAATAGCAATGCATCCATTTCGTCTCATAATCCAATATCCAGTATGAGTAGTAAAACAGTATTTAAATCCATCTTCAGAAGAAACAGTTTGAATTTCTGTCTTTGGTACTCCTGCTATTTGCACTCTAGGCTTTGATTTTGCAACTAAACAACGATATGACTCTTTGCCTTCTCTATTGTCATGGTTAATAGATGTACGAATTCCCTGTGTTGCAAAAGCATATTGTATAAAGTCTGCATCTTCTTTATAAATACTACAATATGCTTCTTGATCTACTGCATAATCCCAATGTTTTACTTCATCACAAATAACAGCTAATTGAGATAAGGATGCTTCATATAATTTATACATTCTCTTTTCCATCATTGGCGGCTGGAAACGAAAATGAACAACATCATCGTATGTTTTCTGAGAGTACATAATGTTAGCAACCTCTAAGAGCTTTTTAATTCTTGAAATTTTACGCTCTTTCTTTAGTTTAACGCTACATGTGGTCTTATTTTCTAATCGACCGTCTGCCATAACCATCACCTGTACTCTGATTTGGGCATCCGTTAATGGGAGTTGTGTCGAAATCTCTAGGTTTGGTATTTCAGTAATAAAATTGTCACGAAAACCAAGTGTTAGTTCTGAATGCTTGTTAAATAATTCTTCTGCTGTCAAAGTATAGCGTTGACCTCTAGATTTCGGCCTATGGTGTGAACCCTTCTCCACTAAAACTGTATGCTCCTTAGAAAGCATTTGGTCAATACCATATTTGGTCTTCAGATGATAAAATTTAGTTTCTTCTTTCTTAATAAACATAATGGGTTTTTCGAAATATGTACGATCGTTTTTAATGTCATATGTCGCAACCTCTTCACCATTATACTCAGAAATTTTAACCCATCCTTGCGTCGATAAAAACTCTGTATCTTTATCCACGCAACCAATATCTACCCCGACCAAATTAGGAACAATTTTATCTTGAATTGTCATTGTTGTCCCAATCGTGCAACCTGCGCCAGCATGTGTATCTGGCATAATACGAATCTTGCTATCCTTTACGAACTCTTGATTACAAAGATCAATAATTTGACCTGCTGCAGTTTCTTCGACATTAGTAGTAAACACTTTCGCTTCATTGTATTTCCCTTGTAATTTCAACATCTTTTATTTCCCCTTTCCTTTAGTTTCCACAAAACAGTGATTAATATTTAATTGAATTATTGGAGCTTTAAGTGGTGATACAAATAACTAATACATTTAGATGAAATATAGATTTAAACCATATAGTAATATACATATCATTATACTTTCCATCACTACATCTCATTTCCTTTTTCCATAAAAAAGAGACACAGAGATTTCTCCCCATGCCTAATTGTAGCTTTAAAATAAAGTTTAATCGAAATAATGCCATTAACCCTAATAAACAAACAAAAGAAAAGAACCTATTTTTAAAAAAAGGTCAATCAAAATACGGTATTTTTGCGATAATTCGAATAATTATTCCGAAAAAAGTTTAATCGTTTTGTACACCTTATGCAGCAGAAGTACTCCGCTTAACAAAATGTTGTTTCTTGCTTTTATTTTTCTATTACTCTTAAAAATTAACTACTGAATATTTTTATTGCACTCTAATTGGTTTTGAATTCCTGACCTATCAATTTGAATCCAATACTCTGCAATTTTTCCATCTTCTACTCTATACACCGCACTTGCTATTTGAATTATTGGGAGTCCTGTAGGTTGATATCCATCGATCTCTCCTAGATGCATACCCACTTGTTTCCAACGTACATATACTTTACTTCCTTGTACTAAAAATTCTTGAATTTCTAAAGAAAAATTACCGTATACTTCAATCATCTCTCTTACATGTTCAGCATAATCTTCAGGTGTTCTGCAAACTGTTTGTTCTTCTTCAGATACAATTTGATGTGTCAATACTTTTTCTGCCATTAATTGATTTGAATAGTCAGGATTGTTCCCTGAACGTACTTCTTCAAAAAATTTTCTAACAATTTGTTCTGGCGTCATATAAAAACCCCCTTATTAATAAACCCAATACTAATCATATCACAGTTTATTTTAATCTAACTATTAAAGTAAACTGCTTCATGTGTACAATAAAAAGACAAAATCTCTTCTTTCTTAAGATATCCCAATTGATTCCCCTGAAAATTCACAATAACAATCACCTACTTCTTCACCGCATGAACATAATGTACCGTCTCAAAAGCTTCTAAATAATCGTTTCGTCCTTCAAAATATAATTTATTTATGTCCTCTGGTGATAAATGCTCATAAATGAGTAAACCCGACTTTTCTAATAGTGCTTCCATTTCTTCATAAGAGAAACATGATTTCATCGGTTCTCCGCCTACCGTAGCCATTTTCACCATGTTTTCAACTCGATTGGACAATCCTTTTTCCGTAAATAAGTTTTCATCAGGATAATCGAAAACGATAGAACTCCCCTCTGGAACCATCTCGAATAAACATTCTATTAAACTAGCAAGTTCCTCTTTCTTTAAATAGTACGTAACACCTAAAAGACTAAAGAAAGTTTTTTTATTTTCAAATCCTTCATTGCGCAACTGTTCATAGGAAAATCCTTTCGTAAAATCCATCGAAACAAAATGAAGGTTATTTGGAATTTCAAATTCTGCTTCTTTCACTTTTACCTTCTTAGCCTGTTGCGTAGAAGGATGATCCACTTCAAATATTTCTATTTTATTTTCTAATTCTCGGTGTCTAAAACTAAACGTATCTAATCCCGCACCGAGTATGACGTATTGTTTTGCTCCTAGTGTAATTTCATGTAGTAATACTTTTTCACAATAGGCTGCACGTGCTAAAGGTGTTGGTGACAACTGAACTTGCGTAATCCATTTTAATATTTCTTTTGGATTGTTTTGAAACCGCTCTGCAATGTCTTTATTGAAAAAATGTATCCCTTGAACCATGTTCATTTCAATATTGTTACGCTCTTTTTGTGAAATTAAATCTTTAGCTACATAATCATCAAAGATTGTAGGATTATCAAATTCACTATGATACGCCCTTCCGAAAGCTGATACTAACGACGTTACACTTGCTTCACCTTTGTTCATGCACATACACTCCTTCATTTTCACAACAAAAATAGGGTTCCCCTGGCCAGGAGAACCCTATTATACACGTTATTTTTATATTGGTAAATTATAGCACAAATAAGTTTTTTTGTCAAGTTTCCAGCCTGCTAACACTCTGACACTTTGTATATTCTCTGGCAGGAAAATCGAAATTATATACACAATTTTCCGAATTATTTATTCATTCTTTTTTGAGCAGTATTAGTATCTTGAGATACTGGTATATGTTCGGTAGCTCTAGATAAACCTGTTTTTGGCATATTAACATAGATTGCTTCAGAAGCACCTTTTTCTATTTGATAAGTTTCGTGAAAAACACCAACACTCCCATTATCTTTAATCTTATTATTGTAGGATTTCCAAGCATATGAATGATTTTTTCCGTGAGCATAGTTTACTAATTCGTCGAATCCCTTCCAGTATTGAATTAGGATCACTTTTCTCCAACTAAATAAGAATTCTGTATGTAAGAAACCCCATTGTGGATTTTGATACAATTCTTTAATCATAGGTCCCATAGCATTAAAAACTGGTATCCACTTCCAAAATTTTAATAGGTTATTAATACGCATACCAATAATAAAAACAACAAATTCTTGATCCTTGCTATTGGCTATATGCCTGCCGTTGAAAATTTCAGCTCCCACTTTAATCCCCCCCTTTTTTACTGAACATAAATAATGTGCAGCTCCCAAATAAACCATAACACTTCCCCATGAAATTTCCAATTACTTTAACATAGATTATGAAAGGCTGTACTTAGCAATAAAAGGTATATGTTTCCCACCTCTTTTGTTATTAACAGCTATTACTAATATTTGCCTTAGATCTCCTTTTCGCCAGGAACATTTCCATACTTTAGGGCTTTTTTTGAGCTTCAAATAATTGTTCCTTATGCTTCACCTCGAGAGGAGTAAACGAAATTAAAATTCCTTCTGTATATCTATTTCAATAATCATAATGTTGCTATCTCCTTTCTAACAGTATATTATTTAGTTCGTTTGAGTTAAGACAACATCACAACACACTCCTTCACATCTTTTGCAAGACTAGCGTTCAAACTTGCAGGAACAACAAAAAGCTAATCAACTCCCCTACTCTATAAAGTAAATAAGAGATTTTTAAAATTACATATTCTTAGATTAATATGTAAATACTTCCTCTAGTCGCCGCACTTGGTATATAATAATAAAATAATCTACTTCTATATGCTCAACTCTACACAAAACAGCTCATGCATATGAAAGAAAAGAGGTATAAAAATATGAAGACAAAACAAACGATTGCTGCGTCTACACTAGCTTTAGCAATGATCGCTGGTGCAAACTCAGCCCATGCGGAAGTAAATGATGCTACTCCCCAGCAAAGTACAGGAGATCGATTAGCTGAAATTAAGCAACATAGACAAGAGTTAGATGCGAAATTGCAGCAACACAAAGAAAATGTGGATCAAACGTTAAATGAACTTAACCAAGTTAAGCAAACTGTCGATGAAAAAGCGAATGAACTACATCAGCATAAACAAGAATTAGATGCAAAACTTCAGCAAGACAAACAAATCGCTGATGAGAAAATCGCTGAAATTAAAGAGCATAAAAAGCATGTAGATGAAAAAGTTGCTGAAATTAAAGAGCATAAGCAAACTGTTGATGAAAAGGTTAATGAGATTAAAGAACATAAACAAACTGTCGATGAAAAAGTGAATGAAATTAAGCAGCATAAAGAAAATATCGATGCAAAGGTTAATGAACTTAAAGAAGTTAAAAAACATGTAGATGAAACATTAGCTGAGTTAAAGAAAGCGAAACAAACTGCAGAGGACAAACTGGCTGAAATTAAAGAAAATAAGCCGAATACCGGTAACACGTTAGAGGAACTTAAGAAAATCAAACACAATTTAGATAGTCTTTCATCTAACTTAGAACTAGCTAAACAAGATGTGAAAAACAAACTTGCTGAGTTACAAGAGAATAGACAGGACTTAATAAATAAATTGAACGAACTCAAACAAGCGAAACAAACTGTTTCAGACGATTTAACAAAGAAAAAACAAGACTTAGATATTAAAATAAACGATTTTAAACATACTGAGAAAAAAATTGATGACAAATTAGCTGAGTTACATACAACGAAGCAAAATGTAGATAACAAGATTAATGAAGTATCACACCCTACACAAACGACAGCTAATAATAACAATACTACTGTTCCATCGAAAAACACTGCTAGAGAACTTCCTAACGCTGGTAGTGAGCAATCAAGTAATATGGCTTTAGGAATGTTATCTGTCTTAGGCGGCGTTTTATTACTTACGCGTAATAAAATTAAAAAAGTTTTTATAAAGCAATTATAATTTATATTATATAATCTACTGTCTCTTCTTTAAGACCATTGCATCGGCTTCTTAAAGAAGAGACCAATTATAGGTACGTTTATGAACTAGCTATTCCTCTAAATTTAGATTCTCTCTCTATCCACATATCATTTGTTGTAAAGGCAAACCTTTTCATTTTTGCATTATGATAATCCCCTGAAAGCAAATATATATCAATTATTTTTATCCCATTTCAAACTTATATTAATTCCTTATGCTTTAACAAAACAAGAAAACCTTCACTCATACTGTAATTCCCCTAAGTCATACTGATAGGAAAATGTACAATTCTTTAACAAAGTTCACTCTCAATTCATACACTACTAATAGAACTTGTGTAGCAATAAATTTTTCCAAATCATCTAGACTGCCACACATTCAACCTCTACTAGTGCCTACAGGATATTTTCATCCTCCCTCTCATACAGTCTTTATTCTTCTAATTACTACATGACCATGTTCCATTGCTACATTCGAACGACATCTATAAATATTTATAAGGAGTGAAATACATGGGTTCAACAAAACTCACAGGACGGGTAATTTACAAAGGAGACCCCGGTTATATAGAAGCTATTAAGAATTGGAATCCTTACGTTGATGTCTTCCCCCTCGTCTTTGTTTTTGCACAAAGTTCATATGATGTCAGTAACGCCATTAAATGGGCTCGCGAAAATCATGTTCCCTTACGTGTCAGAAGCGGTCGGCATGCGCTAGATAAAAATCTTTCTGTAGTAAATGGCGGCATTGTTATCGATGTAAGTGATATGAACAAAGTTAGTTTAGATAAAAAGAATGGTATAGCAACCGTTCAAACTGGAATTCACGTCGGCCCACTTGTAAAAGGACTAGCTAGAGAAGGTTTTATGTCACCATTTGGAGATAGTCCAACAGTTGGAATCGGTGGCATTACAATGGGCGGTGGATTTGGAGTAGTCTCACGAACAATCGGTCTAATAAGTGATAATCTTATTGCTTTGGAAACAGTAGATGCAACAGGCCGAATCATTCAAGCAGATCTATGTTGCAATAAAGATTTATTATGGGCTTCTAGAGGTGGTGGTGGTGGAAATTTCGGATACAATACTGAATATACATTGAAGCTTCACCGTGCCCCTAATACTGCCACAGTCTTCAATATCATTTGGCCATGGGATCAGTTAGAAACTGTTTTCAAAGTCTGGCAAGAATGGGCTCCTTTTGTAGACTCACGATTAGGATGCCTACTTGAAATTTACAGCAAAATAAATGGACTTTGTCATGCAGAAGGTATTTTTTTAGGTTCAAAAAACGAGCTTATAAACTTATTAGAACCTTTAACAAGTGCTGGAACTCCAACACAAATTGTTATAGAAGAATTACCTTACCCAGCCGCTATAGATTTCTTAGATCCAGATGAGCCAATCCCTGGTCGATCTGATCAGAGCGTTAAGTTTTCTTCGTCTTGGGCACTTAACCTTTGGCCGGAAGAGCCTATTTCAATTATGAAACAATTTTTAGAAGAAGCTACTGGAACAGAAGCTAATTTCTTTTTTATTAATTGGGGAGGTGCTATAAGTAAAGTACCTAGCAATAAAACAGCTTTCTTTTGGCGTAGCCCATTATTTTATACGGAATGGACTGCTAGTTGGAAAGATAAGTCCGAAGAGGCTGCAAATCTAGCATCAGTTGAAAGAGTACGCCAATTAATAAAACCTTATGTAACTGGTTCTTATGTTAATGTTCCAGATCAAAACATCGAAAATTTCGGACAAGAATATTACGGATCAAACTTTGCTAAACTTCGGAAAATAAAAGAAAAATATGACCCTGAAAATCTATTCCGTTTTCCACAAAGTATACCACCCTCTTCCTCTTGTTAATGCATGACAAAATAAATAAAGCCTCTTTAATTTAAATAGAAAAAGGAACTCTTACAATCGTAAGAGTTCCTTTTTCATCATACCAATTTCCCATCTCTAAGCGTCAATATACGATCACATACATCAAGCATTCTTTCATCATGTGTAATCATAATTGCTGCTTTTTGACTTTCTTTCACTTCACGTTTCATCATTTCAACGACTTCACGAGCACGTTTTGAGTCTAAGCTTGCAGTTGGTTCATCAGCTAATATTAAATCTGGGTTGTTCATGAAAGCACGCGTGATTGCTACCCTTTGTTTTTCCCCACCAGATAGTTGATTTGGATAGTGTTTTTTTCTTTCTCCTAATCCAAATGCCGCTAATAAGTGATCCGCACGCTTTTCAGATTCTTGTTTGTTTTCTTTTTTTAGCTTTGCAATGTAAAGCAGTTGTTCTTTTACATTTAAATATGGAACAAGATTTGCGAACTGGAAAATGAAGCCGATTTTTTTCAAACGAATGTCTGTCATTTCCTTTTCTGATAACTTCGTAATATTTTGCTCACGAATGTAAATATCCCCTTTTGACGGTGATAGTAAAGCACCCGCGATTGATAATAACGTACTTTTCCCTGATCCAGAAGGACCAACGATTCCAATAAACTCTCCAGCTTTCACATCAAGCGACATCGGATGAAGGGCTGTTACTTCTGTATTCCCTTCTCCGTACACTTTACTTACTTTGTCTAATTTTAATAATGAAGTCATTACATCCCGCCTCCAATTGCTTCTAATGCATCAACTTTTAATACTTGATATAACGAAATAAGTGTTCCTAAAATACTAATTACGATAAAGATTGCGGCATATTGTGCAATCATCGGTGTTGTTAATAAGAACGGCATACCCGCTGGTAAAATCTGTTCTAATCCTTGTACAAGAACAATACTGATTATCATCGCAACGACTGATAAGAATAACGCCTGTACGACTAAGCTATTTGCTAAATAAGAATTTTTCGTACCGATTGCTTTTAGTACACCTAATTGCTGTGTTTTTTGCAACGTAATTACGTAGAAGAATACACCGATTAGTAACGCAGCGATAACAAGTAAGAACGCAATGATCATCGTTAATGTTCCTTGCTCTTCTTTAAATCCTGGAATACTTTGTAATACTTCTTTTTTGTCGATAACATGTGCATTTTTAATTTCTTTATCTGTATTAAGCGCAATTGCACTATAATCTTTTTGGTTTGGTTGTGAGATAGCGCCCCATACGTCTTCATTTACATAAACGACTGGTGTATGGCTAAACATTTGATCTTTCGTAAATCCTACGATTTTAAATTCTTTCTTTGAAACAGGATCGATAATTGTATCCCCAATATCGATTCCTTTTTCTTTAATTGATTCATCAGCAACCATTTCGTTGTTTGCTGTACCCAATTTCTCACCTTTTACAATTTTCGGTTCTAAAAACGAATCACGTTCACTTGAGAAAATAGCGACATCAACTTTTTTCGAACTATCTTTCTTTTCATAAGTTGAAATTTTCACACGAAATGGAACTGCCTCTTTCTCGCCTACTTGATTTACTACGTTATCTACATCATCTTGCTTAATTTGTGAACGAAGTAATTTATTTTCCGCATCATCTGCTAATACAAACTTATTTGCCTCCATATTTTGAATCGATGAAGCATTATCATATGATAATCCATTTGCTAATCCTGAAATGACAAGGACTAAAAATGATAATAACACCATAATAAGTCCGATTAATCCATATCTTAATTTTGATTGTTTTAATTCACGCAGAGCTAAAAACATTTTGCTCGCTCCTTCCTCTTACTTTCTATGCACTTATCATAAAAAAGAAATATGAACGGAATATGAACAGAAGATTACAAGAGAAAGATTAAATTTTCAGAAAGTATTGAAAATAATTAGAATCCTTGATACAATTCAGTCAAATAATATTGACCGAGTAATTTAATTTGAGGAGTTGATCATTTTGAAGCCCATGTTAACACTAACTACTTATAGCCAACTAAAAGCAATAAGCGATCCACTACGAGTCGAAATGATGATGCGTCTATGCGAACGTCCTTATACAGGACAACTACTATCTGAAAAATTCGGCATTTCAAGGGCGAAAATTCATTATCATTTAAAAGAATTAGAGAAAAATGGTTTTATAGAAATCGTATATACAGAAGAGAAAAATGGCATCGTTCAAAAGTTTTATCAATCTGTTGCTAAAGGCTTCACTCCTGCCGCAGATCTATTACCTCATTTAGAAATATTAAGCGAATCAGGTCGCCAAATCTTTTTACAAATGACGGAAAGAACGAAAAGCCATATTCTTGCTGCACCTGAAGAAGCTTTTACATTACGAAAAATAAGTGAAGACCCTGCTGAGTGGAATTACGTTTCATCCTGCTGGGAGTTTGATGCCACGCCAGAACAATTTCAAGTGTGGGTGAAAAAGTTTTATGAAGTGATGGCTGAATTAAACGAGATCACAAAAGATGCGGATAAAGATCCAAATAGTAAATCATATTACATTTCTACTACTGCGCTACAAATCGACGAAAGAGCAATGCAACGCTTTGTTAAAAAAGAAGAAAAATCGTAATACGATTTTTTTTACATAAACGGTCAAATTTATTTTACCGAATAAATTTATCCCGCATTAACGGGCAGTAAGACTCCCACCTCAAAATTCAGCTGGAGCACAGAAGTTAGGTGGGAGTCGGGCTGCCCATAAACGCCCGATTGGTTCAACTAATAATCAGTGGGAATGAACAAAACCCCACTGATTAAAGTTTCACTTTATTATAAAGGAGTAGATTAAATGGACATATTAAAAAACCGGAATTTCCTCTTATTATTTTTAGGGAGAATTTTTACAAACATAGGAGATAGCTTGTATTATGTAGCAGCGATGTGGCTCGTATATGAGCTGAGTGGTAATCCTTTTTATTCTGGACTAGCTGGTTTTCTTACGTCATTACCTTCCGCATTACAATTTCTTACTGGTCCATTCGTTGATAGATGGTCGATTAAAAACACCCTCGTAATCACACAAGTCCTGCAATGCATTCTTATATTAATCATTCCTATTACACACTACTTCGATCTATTAACAGTTCAACTACTACTCATCATTATGCCAATCGTAGCCTTTATCGAACAATTCGCCTATCCCGCACAATCAAAAGCTTTACCACTTCTACTGCATAAAACACAATTATTAAAAGGAAATTCACTCTTTTCATTTGCGTATCAAGGTATTGATTTAATTTGTACGACTCTTTCTGGAATATTAGTAGCACTACTTGGCGCAATTACTTTATATGTGATCGACTCCTTCACATTCGCGATTACTGCGATTTTATTTATCTCGTTGAAAATGCCGAAACAAGCAGAAGCCAATACAGACTTCCCTTCTGAAGATAATACATCGTTTTCGGTTAAACAATATTTCTCTGAATTAAAAGAAGGCTTTTCAATCGTCTTTCGTTCTTTAATGGGCGTTTTCTTAATCGGTTCAGTTGTCGCTAATTTTTCTATCGGTATGACGATGGCAATACTACCTTCTTTTACAGACTCTTTAGGTGGCGTAAAACTATACGGCTTCTTTTTAGCCGCTATATCCGCTGGTAGTCTCATTGGAGCATTATTCAGTTCATGGGTTGGTAAACGTAATGTTGGTCGTGTCTCCATTATTAGCTTTGCAGCTGGCGCTTTCTTTTGGTTTCTCTCTACGTTTGTACCGTTTCAATGGCTATCTATTTTCTTATTCGGCCTAGCTTGGATACCAATTGGTGCGATCAACGTATTATTTGCGACAATTAGTCAAATTGCAATTCCAAATCAATATCTTGGACGTATCAACTCAGTCATGCGAAGTATGGGCACAATTGCTATGCCGTTCGGCTCTTTAATTGGTGGATACACTGCAAATGTATTTAGTAGCCAACTCATTTTCGCGCTCGCTAGCATCGGTATTTTATTTATTTCTCTCGTATGGCTACTTCATCCAAAATTACGTTCATTGCCGAAAGCTGATGAAATTACAGCGGATACTTTTGGGGTTCGGTTTAAGGAAGAACGTGGGAAAGGTGCGGCTTTATAACAAAAAAGAAGACAATTTCCATTGTGAAATTGTCTTCTTTTTCATTTATTTCGGAAGCTCCACCCGAACAGTGGTCCCTTCCCCTTTCGTACTATATACCGAAACGGTTCCATTATGCAGTTCAACAATTTTCTGTACGATAGATAATCCTAAACCGCTACCTTCTACGTTTCTTGCCCTTGCTGTGTCTACTTTGTAAAAACGATCAAATATACGATCCATTTCTTCTTTTTCCATACCAATTCCGTTATCTGATATAGAAATGACAATACTGGATTCTAATTCTTCTACAACAAATTCAACGGTCCCGCCATCGTTTGAAAACTTAATGCTATTCGTAAAAATATTACTCCATACTTGATGAAGTAAGTTTTCATCACCTTGTATAGTGATATTAGGTACATCAAATTCAACGGCGATATCTTTTTCACGCCATTTCCATTCAAGCATAAAAATGACGTCTTTAATTTGCTTTTGTAAGTGAAACTCTTTAATTTGTAGAACTTTCTCTTCTTTATCTAATGAAGCGAGCGTAAGTAACTGTTTACATAAACTAGACATCCGCTTACTTTCTCCCTCAATAATTTTCAAGTAACGTTTTCTTTCCTCTTCACTCATATTCTCCGATTGTAATGTTTTCGAAAAACCTTGTATCGAAGAAAGCGGTGATTGAAATTCATGAGAAACGTTAGAAACGAACTCTTGTCTCATTTGATCTAATTCTTTAATACTCTTTGTCATCTTTTGAAAATTAGTCGCTAGTGTACCAATTTCATCTTTTCGATTTTCATCTAATTCAATATCATATTCACCACTTGCAATCTTTTTGGTAGCTTTCGTAAATGTTCGAATAGGACGCACAATATACCCTGCTGCAATTGCTATAAAAATGATACTTAATACAACGATGAAACCAAGTAACACCGCTAGAAAAATTCTCATCTCACCAAATTGTTGCTGAATGTCAGGACGAATGAATAAAGCGTATTGTTTATCACCATGTTTTAACGGGACACCTACACTATTAATTAATTCATTATCGAAAAATCCTGTAATAAACAGGCGGGTTGGATATGTGGAAACACCATTATACGTTTCACCTTGCAGTACTTTATGAACTGTAGCATCACTAATTGTTATCTTACGAAACGCATTCCCGATGCGCTTTCCATTCTTTTGGTCATCTACAATATAAATTTCATATCCTAATTTCGCAATTGACTGTAAGTATGCCTCTTTATTCTCTTCACTTTGCTTTTCATATAATGATTTTACTTCCTCAGCATACATTAAAATCTTTTCACTATTGTACGGTTTTAACTTCACTTGATAGTACACATTTGTTAATAAAAAACCGATAATACTACTAAGTAGCATAATCCCGACCGTCATAAAAACAAATCTAGAATACAATGATTTCATCTTATTTCAACTCCAACTTATAACCAAGTCCACGTACTGTTGTAATCTGAAAATCATCTGTTCGTTTTGAAAAACGATCTCTCAGTCGCTTCACATGAACATCGACTGTTCGTTCATCCCCTTCAAAATCCATTCCCCATACTAATTCAATTAATTCTTCTCTCGAGAATGTTCTTCCAGGATAACTAGCAAGTTGCGATAATAATTCAAATTCCTTCAGTGGTAATAAAATCGTCTGACCGTTACACTTCACTTCAAACCCTTTTCGATCAATTGTCGTCCCGTGCAGCGTAATAATATCAGCACTCAGCATTTGATAACGGCGCAATAATGCTTTCATACGGAAAATCACTTCAGCTGGTTCAAATGGCTTTACAATATAATCATCCGTGCCAGATATGAACCCTTTTTCTTTATCAACTAACTGATCTTTTGCTGTTAATAAAATTACAGGTATATCATGATACTTTCGAATTTCTTCACACAACGTATAGCCATCAATAAACGGCATCATAATATCCACTATCGCAAGGTGAATATTTTCTTTCTCTAATATCCCTTGAGCTACCTTTCCATCTTCAGCCTCAAAAACTTTAAAACCCTCTTTTTGTAAATGGTAATGTAATAACTCTCTAATATGCTTGTCATCATCAGCTAATAAAATATGTATCATCTTCATTAAACCCTCTCTTGTTCATCCTTCTACATCCTTACATTAAGAAACAATTGGATTTTTTGCAAGAAAAAGAAAAACAATTACAGCATTAATTTTTTCATGGCAATGAGCTAAATTTTAAAATCCATTAAGTGAAATTATTGAGGTTATCAAAGATACTACGCATTAGAACCGCAATACAGTACAACAGATCGTATGATAATGTAGCTTTGGAATAAAGGTTCATAAATAATACCTACAAGCCAATATTTTACGATAAATAAAAAGAATCCATTTTGAAATAGATTTTAAATAGACTAAACTAAGAAGAGGATATTACGTTCAATATATGAGCATATATCCTCTTTTCTTATAAACATTAGATTACTTATACAGATAATAAAAATAAAACTCTATATGTATACCGGATTCAGAAAAGTTTGTATAATTTAGGTAGCTAACGTATCTCATAACGGAAAGCGTTGTGAGGTCTTTAGACTGAGCGTTAATTTTTTTAGGGGTGAAGTGCTATGAGAGTACAAGAGGTTCTCATAGAGAATAACAACAAAGGACACATATTACTGGATGATTCCCTGTAATAAATCATTTAGGAGGTGACAATTATTAATGAAACAACAAGAACGTATTATCTTTCGTGAGGTTCAGCGACCACAACAAATTTGGGCATGGATACTCATATTGGGGATCGCAGCACTGATGTGGTATGGATTCATTCAACAAATTATCCTTGATACCCCGTTTGGAGATAAACCAGCTCCCAATGGTGTGTTAATTGCTTTGTGGTTGTTTTTTGGGATTGCCTTTCCTGTATTAATGCTTGGGGTATTGAAACTGATTATAGAAGTCCGTGAAAAAGGTCTTTATGTTCGTTTTGTTCCTTTTCATTTTCAATATAATTCAATATAAACAGTACCTTTTCAAAAATATACGTCACTATGAAAGCATTACTTACAGTCCACTAAAAAGATTCGGAGGATGGGGAATTCGTTTTAACCTTAAGGGTGAAACGGCCTATAACATGAATGGAAAGAAAGGTATAGAGTTAAAGTTGAAATATAACACAGTGGTAATCGGCACTCAAAAACCGGACGAATTAAAAAAAGCATTGGACTCGGCACAAAAAGCATAATGAAAATTAATCGTCAACAAACGGGTATCATTGTGGAATAAGAAAGGACATTACATATTAGTCATATAAAATATATAATGTCCTTGAATTTATTTGTTTTTTTAAAATTTAGGTCTTGATAATTAAGTGATCAAAATAGATTCTCATATTTTCGCATTAAGATTATTTCAATAAAAAATATTGCTCATTTTCTGCCTTTTTAAAAACTAATTCTAACTCTTATTAAGCCTTAGAAATATCAACAAACCCTTCCCCAAACACATCACGAACATCGTGTATAGCGATGAAAGCAGCCGGATCCGTAGTTTGAACAATCCGTTTTAACTTTATTACTTCTTGCTTATTGATAACAATGTAAAGAATGTCCTTCGGGGTTTTTGTATAATAACCATGACCTGAGTACACGGTAACCCCTCTGTCCATTAAGGTAGTCACCTTTTTGGCAATTTCATCCGGGTTATCAGAAATAATCGTAATGGCCTTTTTCGGATTCAAACCTTCAATTACAAATTCCATCACTTTCGTTCCTACATATAACATAATAATTGTCAGCATCAGCTTTTCTGCACCAATGATGAAATAAGATGAAAAAGCAACTATTAAATCGAAGAACAATAGACCATAACTAATGCTCCAACCTAAATACTTATGTGTCATCCTTGCTAAAATGGTAGTACCTGCTGTTGTTCCGCCAACACGAATAATTAGACCAATCCCGCATCCTATAAATATTCCTCCGAAAATGGCATTTACCAGCATTTCATCCGAAGCAATAGTCCAGCCTTCTGTCAAATGAAGAAATAGCGAGTTAGTAACTACAGCAATGATCGTATAAATTGTTGTTATCTTATTCAAAAATTTATAACCGGCTATTAACAAAATCGCATTTAAAATTAAGTTGACTAAGCCTGGTGACCACTCAAATAAATAGTAGGTAATAATCGTGATACCCGTTACTCCACCCTCACCAAACTCGTTCGGAATAACAAACAAATTCACACCTAACGCAAAAAGAAATGCACCAATAATAATAAAAATAATGTCTGTCGTTCTTTTTTTCATACAGTACCTCACTTCTTATGTAAATATTTATTCAAGTTTAAACTCCCACCATTATATCGTGGAATATTCAAATCGAACAGTGGTCTTTTTTTATTTTAATATAAGATAATAAACAAACTTTAATCCTATATCCACATGTAATTAAAACAGTAAAACAACTTTATTTATTATGTACTACAAATAAAGTTTTGATTTCACACGCAATTCACTCTTAAAAATGAATATGTACACTGACTCGCGCAAACTTCGAATAAAAAACAAATATGCGAAGCCATAGAATAGACTTCGCATCAAGCATTTGATCACAGAGATTTATATGAGATTTTATATTCATACATTCCAGAAATAAATTTACTTATCTTTCTCCATATATTTTTTAATCTTTCGTTCTTCCCACTCTTTTCCGAATATCCCAAATGGAAAAGTTGTCAAACCGTGTATAACGATACCGATTCCCCAACCTCCCAGTGGATATAAAAACCATAATTCACTTGAATCAGAGCTTATATTTATAAAAAAAAGCATTAAGTTAACTAGTATATAGACCATTAAATGAATGTAAAACGCTTTTAAATTCTCCACCCTTTTTTTAGCTCGTAAATAAACCTCATCTCGCTCCACCCTTAAACACCTCTTTCATTATTGTATTTTTTCACCTTCGCTCCAGTGTTAACATCATATTCTAATCGGAAATCCGTTATTCTCAAAAAAACATCAAACAAAAAAGTACCCAGCAAATTGTCATACACATGATCATTTGTTGGGTACTGCATGATACATTTAGTTTTTACATTTATTGTTTGGAGTAAATTGCAAATAACGACTTATACTCGCCTTATTAAGACCAAATCCATACATCATCATTATTTTCAATGTTGTTCTTTGCTTCATGAACTTTTTCGATATGATCAACTGTGTTCCAGTTAATAGAACTTCCACCCCAGCCCACATACTTCATATCAATCTTCACTTTCTCACCCGTATTAAATACTTGTCCCTTTGTTAAGAAGACATCAATAATAACTTTCTTCCCGTTTAGCGATGGATACTCAACTACGACATATTTAGTAGCGCCGTCTCCCTCATCTTCCATCGTTCCTACTTTTGATACTTCCCCAATTACATAATCAGGCGAACCGTCTTCTTTCATGTGCATACCTAACTTGTTTGATGTATTTTCAACTGCGGTTGCAACCATATATTCTGTAAAATTACGCATCATAGATCCAGTAGCTTTTACTTCATCCCCTACTTTCACATTTGAAAGTGAATCCATATACACACTAACAGGTTCTTCATATTGCTTAGTTTTTACAACAATTACACCGTTATCTACTTCTACTACTCGTCCTTCTAACGTTGAGAAATTTGATTCAATAGAAGCTGCACTCGCTTTTGTTACTTCTAATCCTGGTAAATTCGTTCCTGATAATGCTGCGATCCCTAAAGCACCTGCTAAAATTAATTTTTTCATACCCATATGTAACATCTCCATTCATGATGATTTTATTTTTTGATTGGATACGACCAATCTGCAACCATTATAGTTACAGGTTTTAGAAAATAGCAACCATCTTTCTCATGCAATGATGCATACTGTAATTTTTAAATATACAGCAAGAGGACTAAATTCTCGAATTATAATAGTTAATTTAATTCAAAGCTAAAATAACCTTATGAGCACGGTATAAAGAAATTAAGAGCTGCTTTCGGTCCTAAAGTTAGCGAATAGCTTTATAAAAACTCAATCAAAATCTATTCAACTAATTGAAAAATGAACCATGTCGAATTTTATTTTTATAAATTCAAATTTCAAGGAGGTTTTACAAAATATTACACAGAATTATTCGTATATCGTAATATAATTGGTAATTTTTTACGATTCATTTCATTTTATCTACCACGTTTAGACAAAATGAAAAAAACAATACAAAAGGAGAGAGATAGATTGAAAAGAAAAATTAGTACAGCTGTTGTAGGCTTATCGGTATTTAGCTTTGGTCTTTTTGGTGTAAATATTGGGGATGGCGGCGTTGTAAAGGCTGCACATGGGGATACTCCTGCCCCAAAATTAGAGGGACATGGGGATTCCCATGCTCCTAAACTAGAGAGCCATGCTGATCTTCCTGCTCCTAAATTAGAGGGACATGGGGATCTTCCTGCTCCGAAATTAGAGGGACATGGGGATCTTCCTGCTCCGAAATTAGATTCACATGGAGATTCATGGGCTCCTACCTATAACATTGGGGATACTCCTGCTCCGAAATTAGATTCACGTGGCGATACTGGCGGGGCTCCTAAGCTTGAAGGGCACGAACATTTCCCTGCTCCGAAACTAGACGCTCACGGTGAGACTATTTAACATAAAACCCCTAGCTATGCAGCTAGGGGTTTTATCTTCTCATCCTATTCACACTTCATGCATACTTTCTCAACTTTTATTTTAGTACTGTGCATATGACATCATTTTATTAAGATTCTATAGTCAATTATGGTCCCTTTCTCCCTAAAAAATGGACAGCACCATAAAAACACAAGGACTGACAGGATTATTTATACAAAAAATTCAGAATATTATTTATCAATGAAAAATTCCATATAATTACTTTTGATTGTGTTACCATTATAGTTACAATTATATAGAAAAATATACAAGGGGGCTAATATGAACATTTCATTAAAGGGACATACATATACAACAAAACATTTAGAAGCTTGGTACCATGCAATCTTAACGCAAAACGTTAAGGAAGCACAAATTCAGTTTCAAGAAGCTAAAAAAGAACATGAAGAAATGCTTTTGAAAGAAACCGAAACAATTCCACTCTATCATTTATATTACGCATTACTCCAGTTCCGACATACCGCTCTGACAGATGGTCTATCGATCACGAAAGATAGTTTTCAAATCATAGAAGACCAGGAAAAAACGGAAGATAAACACTTATCTTATCTATATCATTATTATAAAGCGATTCATTTTGCAGCAATTAATCATTATCAAGAAGCAGAAGAATATTTCTTAAAAGCACAGGCACTTTTATCAGGACATAGTCAGATCGAACAGGCTGATTTCTATTACCGCTATGCAGCTTATCATTGCCACCAACAACAACCAAGTTTTGCGATTGTAAATGCTTCGAAAGCATTAGAAATTTTTGAAACTCAACACGGATGTGAAAGAAATATTTCTTCCTGTTTAAGTGTACTTGGTGCTTCTTATGTAGACGTTGGCCATTTTGAACAAGCTGAGGAAAGCTATAACAAAGCGTTAGATATTCTTCAGAAATTAAATGAAGAATCATTACAACTGTATGTACGCGGTAATCTAGGACATTTATATGCAAGCCAGAATCTATCTGAAGAAGCGATTCGTCACTTGACGCAAGTCGTTGAAAAAATCCCTTCTCACTATAAGGCTATATTCTTACTTGCACAAGAACATGAAAAATTAGGGCTGATAGACAAAGCAAACGAATACATCGAAACAGGTAAGCAACTTGTATCTAAACTCGGTAATGAAGAGCACAGACATCACTTTGCTATATTAGAAGCATTCACGAAGCAAAATGAATTAGACCAAATTGAACCGATTGTTTTAGAAGGAATTGAATACTTCAATAAAGAATCTTTATATATCTATGTTTCTGAGTATCTTGAAAAACTAGCTCTAGCGTTTTATAACAAACAACAACACGAGAAAGCAAGTTCCTACTTCTTTAATAGTACAGTAGCAAAAAAATCGAATGAAAGAGGGTTAAAGAAATGAAAAAAACAATTGGTAAAATCGCTTTAGGTATTGCATTTACAGGTATTGCTGCATTTGGATTAAATGCAGGTTTCACAAGCCAAGCTGGACATACTCACTTCCCTTCCCCACCAGCACCTTCTTTATCTGACGGACATACTGGAGGCGCTCCTGCATTAAACATCGGTGACACCGGTGGGGCTCCTAAGCAAGAAGGGCATACACATTTCCCTGCTCCTCAATTAGAAAGCGTTGGAGATTATGGCGGCGCCCCTGCTAATTCTGAACATGGTACAGGTGTGTAAGTTAACAAAATTAAAATCTATTTAGATTACTGTTTCTATATATTTACAAGAAAACCATTCGATGTAACGAATATTATGTATATACATGATTTCTATTGTGATACACTGTACCCGAGAGAAATCTCCAATACATATGTGGTTTTCAAGTCTAAAAAATACACCTATTAACTAGGTGTATTTTTGTTTCCAATTCCCCCATTGAATGATTACATCTTTTCATTTAATCCCTTTTCCTAATAATTAAAGAATAATCCCAGAAAAACTCCCCTTCAATACCTCTTTTTCAAGTTGATTTATACATGTAAACATCGCAATGATTTTTGTGCGATTTTTCTCATCCGGTTCAAATTGTTCAATTGTTACATCACAACGAATCGTATCACCGCTAAAAACAGGACGTAAAAATTCAAAATCCATCTTGCGAGCTAACACGTTATAATCACCGCCAATTTTTGTAGGCAATGTTGATGTTAACAGCCCTTGTACAACAAATCTCCCCTGCTCATCTGGTGTAACATGGTGAACGCCTTCATCTTTAGATACTTTCGTAAATAAAACAACATCTTCTTTTGTAAAAGTTCGTTCAAAGGTGATTTTTTCGCCTACTTGCAATTCCATCCATACCCCTCCTCAAAAACACTTTTAAAATAAGAAAAACCGAAACTAAAAATCATTTCGGTTTTTCAAACTAAAGAAGTTTATTTTAACGAATGAACAAACAACCCACTGCGCAGTTTCGGCTCAAACCACGTTGATTTTGGCGGCATTACTTCTCCAGCGTCTGCGATTGCTAATAAATCTTCCATTGATGTCGGATATAATGCGAATGCTGCTTTATATTCACCACTTTTCACAAGACGTTCTAGTTCTTCTAGCCCGCGGATTCCACCGACGAAATCAATGCGTGAATCAGAGCGCGGATCATGTATTTCAAGCACCTGACTTAATAAATGATCTTGTAAAATAGATACATCTAAACGTCTAACAAGATCATTCGCATCAAATGTTTCCTCTTTCACTGTGAGCTTATACCATTTCTCGTTTACATACATTCCAAATGATTTTGGTTCATTTGGTTTATACGGTGAAACAGTTGCTTCTTCCACATAAAAATATTGCGCAACTTGCTTTAAAAATTGCTCTACTGATAAGCCATTTAAATCTTTCACAACCCGGTTATAATCCCAAATTGATAATTCATCATGAGGGAATAGAACGGATAAAAAGAAGTTAAATTCCTCTTCTCCTGTGTAATTCGGATATTGTTCTCTTCGCATAAGTCCAACTTTTGCCGCTGATGCTGAGCGGTGATGTCCATCTGCAATGTACAAGTTAGGGATATCTTCAAATGCATTTACTAAAGTCGTAATTACTTCTTCATCTGCAATCTTCCACGCAACATGCTCCACACCATCTTCTGCTGTAAATGTAAAGATTGGCGCATGTTCTTCTTTCCAGCTTGCAATGAAACGTTTCACTTCTTCTTTTGTACGATACGTTAAAAAGATTGGCCCCGTATTTGCGTCACACCCATCTACGTGGCGAATACGATCTAGTTCTTTTTCATGACGCGTTCTTTCATGTTTTTTAATTGTATCATCTTCATACTCGTCAATCGATGTACAAACGACAAGGCCTGACTGCGTTCTTCCTTGCATCGTCAGTTCATAAATATAAAGCGCTGGCTCTTCATCTTGAACGAACACTTCTTCTTGTATAAATTGCTTTAAATTTTCACCCGCTTTTTCATATACGCGATCATCGTACGGTGAAATCTCCGGGTCTAAATCAATTTCTGCTTTATCAACGTGTAAGAAAGAATATGGATTCCCTTTTACAACTTCTCTTGCCTCTTCACTATTTAATACGTCATACGGTAAAGCTGCTACTTGTGCTGCTTTTCCTTCTACTGGACGAATAGCACGAAACGGTCGGATTTTTGCCAAGTTTCTCTCTCCTTTACACAATCATTCGAACAGCTACAACACCTGTGATTTTGCTTATATTTTCCACAATATTCTCTTTCATTATATCATCAATTCCGTTATCAATATCAATCATTGTGTATGCCCAAGAATGTTTACTACGATTAATCATATCCGCAATATTAATATGATGTTCTGCTAAACATCCTGTAATTTGCCCCACCATGTTCGGAACATTTTGATGCATAATTGTAATACGTTTCTTTCCGATATACGGAAGTTCTACGTTTGGATAGTTTACTGAATTACGAATATTACCTGTCTCTAAATATTCACGTAATTGGCGAGCTGCCATTACCGCACAATTTTCTTCAGACTCAGACGTTGATGCACCAAGATGCGGCGTCGCAGTTACATTCTTCATCTTTATAACATTTTCATTCGGGAAATCCGTTACGTAATGCTGAATAATCTCTTCATCTAGCGCTTTTCGAAGAGCTGTTTCATCAACAAGTTCCCCTCTTGAGAAATTGAATAAACGCATCCCTTTCTTCATCGTTTCAATCGCGTGTTCACCAATAATCCCCTTCGTTTGATTCGTAAGAGGAATATGCAGTGTAATATAATCACAAGTTGCAAAAATTTCATCTAAGCTAAACGCTCTTTGTACTTGCGTAGAAAGACGCCATGCTGTTTCAACAGATATATACGGATCGTATCCGACAACGTCCATTCCTAAAGCTAACGCATCGTTCGCAACTAAAGCACCGATTGCGCCAAGACCGATAACACCTAGACGTTTCCCTGATATCTCTGATCCAACGAATTGCTTCTTCCCAGCTTCAACAAGCTGTGGTACTTCTTCTCCATCCAACTCTTTCGTCCAGCTCACTCCGTTTATAACATTACGGGAAGACATAATAAGGCTTGCGATAATAAGCTCCTTCACTGCATTCGCATTAGCCCCTGGCGTATTAAATACTACAATCCCTTTTTCCGTACAACGCTCAACAGGAATATTATTTACACCGGCACCAGCTCTTGCAATCGCCTTTAAATCTTCTGAAAACTCTTCTTGATGTAAAGAATAGCTGCGAAGTAAAATACCATCTGGATGACCTACTTTGTCTCCAATTTCATAGCGATTCCCATCAAAAATTTGCAAACCCTTTTCCGCAATTTGATTTAACGTCTGAACACGAAACATATCCCCATCTCCCTATCTATTCTCAAGCTCGAATTCCTTCATATAGTCTACTAATTTGTGTACACCTTGGGTTGGCATCGCATTGTAAATACTTGCACGCATACCACCTACTGAGCGATGTCCCTTTAGCGTAACGAAACCGCGTTCTTTCGCTTTTTGTAAAAACTGATTGTTAAGCTCTTCTGACGGTGTTGTAAATGGAATATTCATAAGTGATCGATACGTGGGATCAACTGGTGAAGTAAACAATTTAGATTCATCTAAAAAATTGTAAAGAAGTGAAGATTTCATTCTATTTTGTTCTTCCATCGCAGATACCCCGCCTTGTTCTTTCAACCACTCTAGTACAAGTTTTGCTACGTAAATACTAAAGGTTGGCGGTGTATTATATAGGGAGTTATTTTTACTGTAAGTTTCATAGTTTAACATTGTAGGGCAAGCACTATTTGCACGGCCAATTAAATCTCTTTTTATAATTACAATCGTTAAGCCCGCTGGCCCTAAATTCTTTTGCGCACCCGCATATATGAGGCCAAACTTCGTAACATCATATTGTTCTGATAAAATATTTGAGGACATATCCGCGACAAGCGGCACTCTTTCTAAATGTGGTATATCCACATACTTTGTCCCCTCAATTGTATTATTTGTTGTTATATGTACATAATCTAGTTTTTCATCACTTCGTAAATCATCCATTTTAGGAATCGTAGTAAACTTATCTTTTTCAGAAGAAGCAATCACTTGTACTTCTCCTACTTTTCCGGCTTCTTGCAGTGCCTTTTTAGACCATGAACCTGTCAGTACATACCCAGCTTTTTTATACGTGCTCATTAAATTTAACGGTATCATAGAAAATTGTAATGACGCACCACCTTGTAAAAATAAAACTTCATACTCATTAGGAATGTTCATTAATTCACGAAGTAAGCTGCTTGCTTCATCAATAATACTTTGGAAATAAGAAGATCTATGGCTCATTTCCATAACAGACATGCCTGTCCCGTTATAATTTACAAGTTCCTTTTGCACTTTCTCTAAAACTGGCAAAGGGAGTATAGATGGACCTGCTGAAAAATTATACACTCTCTCCATCACCCAGATAACCTCCCTATTTCTCATTTTTATTATTTTTTTAAACTTTCTGAATTATAACCTATATACAATACACGGTCAATTTGTTTTCCGTTATTACGGCGCAAGACGCGATGGAATCGCTTGCAAGTGCAAACACTTTTTTATAAACATACAAAAAAGTGTTAAGTACATAATCGTACTTAACACTCTAGTAATAAAGTATAATAGCTACTTACTCGTAAAGAACCGATCGAAAATTTGATAAATAGCTGAAAGACCAAAGAGCCAATAAATAGTATCCACAAACGCCGGCATAGAACCAAACCATTTCTCAACTACATTATAATCTAACGCTACAAACAACCAATTCAAACCGCCAAGAATCACCAAAATTACTGTAAGGTATGACAAAAATTTCATTATGATTGCCCCCTAGGTGATAAGATGGTGAAAGGCCTTTCACTAAAATATATGTAATGGATTCTAAAACTTACCTATTTTATAAAATTTATTTTCGATACCATCCATTAATAACTGTCTCTGCTTCTTTACTATGTATTTGATATGAATGATTACTATCATTAGATCCGATAAACCAAATTGAAAAACCTTTAAAATACGGCTTCGGTTCTAATACATCTCGGTAAGCACGCCACCCGTTAAGTTGTACATCTTTTGAAAACACATTCGTAACATCTGGGTTCCACGGGCTTTGTAATCCAAGTTCACGTGCTGGGACGTTAAACCCACCAAAGTACACTGGCTTTCCTGTTGCTTTATGTAATTGTTCCAGTTGCTGCACGACATTTTGACCACGATTGTATACTGTCGTCGCAAATAAACTTTGTTTTACTTCTTCGTATGATGGATTTCTTTCGCCTGAAACTTCAAACCAACTATCAATACTTACGATGTCCACCTTTTTTAAATACGGGCGATTTATTTTTGCTAGAAACTTCGCTTCATAAGATGGATCCCAACTTGCTGTTAACCACCAGTTCATTTGATACAAAACATTTCCTTTATACTGTTTACGAACAAAATCAATTGTATCGCTCCAGTATCCTTCTGCATATTCCATATTCACGAAATTAGAAGCAATCTTGAGTCCATACACATTGTATTTACTAGTAATGGAATCAAAAATATCTTGTAAAACAACCGTTTTCCAATTCCAGAAGAAATCGTTAATATTACTCGGGTTCCATTCCGTCTCTCCAATATTTCCTTGCTGAATAAACGGGAATGGTTCCACTATAACTTGTATATTACGCTTTAATAATTCTTGAATTAAAATAATAGCTTGTTTCTTTTGCGCCTGATTAATTACCATATTAGCCGAATTCACATCCGGAATATCTACTTGAATAGGTACATTCACCGTATTTAAATTCAAGCGTTCTGCATCAGCTAACACTTTCGCTACATTTCCTACTTCCCATACCGTTACGTTTCCTGATTTTATTTTTCCAGATTGAACAGTATTTACATCTGCCTGTACATTTCCTTGGAAACAAAAAGAAAACAACATGATACACACTCCTAAAATACTTACTAAACTCTTACTTTTCTTCACAAGTTTCCCCCTATAATTTTTGGCTTTCTTGATTATTTTATACAACGTTTCACATATATTCCAGAAAAAATTAAATGAAATTTTCATTAATAAAAGTATTATCCCTATAATTCCCCTAAAAATAGTAAGATAAATAAAAAAGGCGCGGCTTTCCGCTCTTTTTTCTTATCTTCTCACGATTGAAATCATTGTCTTCCTTCTAGTAACTTAGTTGGGTCAAATTTTGTCACCATTATAAATAAGAGACCCTTACATATAGTAAGAATCCCTTCTAACATTATCGCGGCTGTAAAGTTAATACTTTCCCTTCAATTCCATCTGTATTCAAAGTAGTCGTATGATACTCACCGTTCACCCAATCATCTATTTGATCATGATACCAATCACTTCTAAAATGTCCCGATTGTCCTGGTCCTACGATATGATAACCGTTTGACATATCTTTCGTATCAATAACGAATCGCCAAGAAGCTCCGTGATTGACAATACCGTTATCTCCGTAACTCGCTGCTTGAACGGTAACTTGGCTTCCGCCAATTGGAACTGGTTTCTCACGATTAAATGCGAGTAGTGCTAATATACTTGAAGATCTCGAAATTGGATGTGTAAAAGCAAGTTGATGATAATCGCCCCACTTCCATTCTCCAACATCTGGTCCATATTCCTTCTGTAATTTCTTCATTACATTCTCATACGATGTATGCACAACTTTTGTGAAGCCTCCGTACTTCGTAAACCAAGCGCTATTTTCTCCTGCTGCTTCTTTTCGAATCAATTCATCAACAACTTGTGACTTCCCTTCAAATAACTCCATCACATCTTTCGGTATTTCTTTTGAAAATAACGTATTCGAAATCTCTTTCATTAACAAATGGAAAATTAATGGTGCCGC
Organism: Bacillus sp. NPDC057893; assembly: GCF_042796455.1. Classification (NCBI taxonomy): domain Bacteria; kingdom Bacillati; phylum Bacillota; class Bacilli; order Caryophanales; family Bacillaceae; genus Bacillus; species Bacillus sp. NPDC057893. The sequence goes on from NZ_JBHVNG010000013.1 coordinate 42,829, forward strand.
TTCATCTTTACTATCGTAAAAATTCCACTTCGATAATTCTTTTACTCCCTCTTTCTCTACATCTGATAAAGATGTCTTATTTAACTCCTTTAAAAATATAGGAGTAAACTCTTTCCCGTATAAATTTTTTTGATCCATCTGTAACTCTTCTAAATCTTTTACCGTATACTTATCCTTCTCTTGCAAAAACTCTTGAATACGCATTTGCCTGTACGGTTGCGCCCACGTATTACTAATATGGTACGGATAATTATCATCAACAATTTTATTATTTGCAGTTGAAATAAACCCTTGTTTTGGATTTATTACTTTCGGAAGCTGATCAAATGGGATATACCCTTCCCATTCATATTCATCTGTCCATCCTGGCACTGGCAAACTACCATCACCTTTTTTACGTATCGGTATATTTCCATTCGCTTTATAAGCAATTGTGCCGTCGTTTGATGCAAACACAAAGTTTTGAGTTGGTGTATGAAAATCTTGAAGTGCAGTTTCAAACTCATTCCAATCTTTCGCTTTATTCATATTTAATACAGCCTTTAATTCAGCGGAAGGTTCCAAAGCAGTCCATTTCAAAGCGAATACTGTTTTCGTTTTCTCTTTTCCTTTATCCGCAAACTCTGAAATGACTGGACCATGCCTCGTAACTGTAACGTTATACGGAATTGTTTTCCCGCCTTTTACTTTAATAGATTCATCAACAACTGTAGCTTTTTCCCACTTATCGTTATACAAAAATTCATTTTCATTATTAGGATTTTTCTTCTCAATATATAAATCTTGCACATCAGGACCTGTATTCGTAACGCCCCATGCTATTTTGTCATTGTGACCTAATATAACACCTGGCACTCCCGCAAAAATAACGCCACTCACATGTAAATCTTTCATTTCAAGTTGTGATTGATACCAAATAGAAGGCGTCGCAAGAGATAAATGAGGATCATCCGCTAAAATCGGCTTACCAGACGCACTCTTCTCACCGCTTATGACCCAGTTATTACTACCATTAAACTCTGGTGGAATGATCGCTTTTGCAAAACTTTGTGCTACATTCACATTTGTATTTTTCAGTTCAGCTAGCAATCTAGGCGCATCTTTCGGATATGTAGGAAATAGCTCATTTGCTTGCTCTTTAGGTAGATTTTTCAGTGCCCAATATCGAAACGCCTGTCCGTGCCAATGTCCGCCTAAATCAAACGCCATATACTTTCCAATCGTTAAAGAATCCACGATTGACCACTCAGTAGGCTCATAACCTAATATAGTAAACTCAACCGGCAATCTCTTTTCCTCTTTTGCCTCGCGTATAAAAGCGTTCACCCCATCAGCAAATGACTGCAGGGCATATTTCGCTTCCCCATCATATTGACTAACAGACGCTTCGGCCGCTCGCCGTAAACCGAGCGTTCGAAACAACTTATCTCGATCAACAGCTGCTTCCCCTACAACTTCACTCAACATCCCAGAAGCTTGCCTTCTACTTAAATCCATTTGAAACAAACGATCTTGCGCTTGTACATACCCTTGTGAAAAATATAAATCATGTGCATTTTCCGCTTTAATATGCGGTACCCCTTTACTATCTCGCTTTACCGTAACAGCATGTTGTAAATCCTCTAGCTTTATCGTTCCATCTATCTTTGGCACAGATCTAAGCGTATATATGTTCAAAAAAATCACTGTACAAATAACTAACAAAAGAACGATACTACTAGACCAAATAAAAATTTTCTTACCTCTAGTTCGTTTCTTCTTTATAACGACTTCCATATAACCCCTCCTTTCTCAAACTATTCGCTTCTATTTAAGGAAGAACCTTTTAAAAACTTGAAAAACCCCCTTCATTTTCCTACAAATGAAGGGGGAATTCTTAACGTTTGTTACGCCAGCTTTCATTATGACCAAGATTTGACTCGGTCGCTAATTGCACATCATATAATACTTCACTAAAGAAGCGCTTATCTACTTGTTTTGGTACAATGCGTCTCTCATCATCAATTTCGTCATATTCATATGAACCACGGTTCACTGTACCCGCTTTATAAAATTGAATCTCAAATACACATACATCTTCTTCACCTTCATATCCAATCGGCGCTCCGCTAAATGATAGTTGCGCCCCTAATCCAGTGCGAGTATCTTCTTTATAAAATGTATAATAAACACCGCCATCTTGAACCGACCCGCGAGTCCATCCAAGTTTGGTCATCTTACCAAATAACGAGCGACCATTTAATAAAATACCGCCAAATCTCTCAACATCAATCTTATCATTTTCCTCTACTACAAACACTGGCCGTTCAATTTGTAGAAATGGCTGCACAATTCCGGAATTTGTCAGTTTCTCTTTCCATAGCTCCTTTTCCGCTCCTGATAATTCTAACGGATGAATTAAACCAATAACATTTCCAGGTGAAAGTTCATGATTCTCTCCTATCATTGAATAAAACGAACCATCCTCCACGTAACGGAACATTTTCCGCAACGTTCCTTCCGTATATTCACCCCAAACAAGCGAAATAGCAAATTGCTTCATAATTGGATTTTCCAAAAATACCGATTTCCACGTATCATATGACCAGTAGCGTTTTCGTGATAGAGCGTCTTCCAAACGTTGTTTCTGCATGGAAAGGGCACTTCGAAGTTCTTTCTTTAATACGGCTAACTCTTTCTTAGCCTCTTCAGCTTTTTCTATATCATCTTTTGCATTCGGCTTTGGAAGTGACTTCATACGTTTTCCTTCTTCTGTCTCTAATTCAATTTTTGACTCAGAAGTTAAAATAGCAGTAAAACATCTATTCCCAAAATCAATCTCCTTCTCACCACTTATATTGAAGCCAAGATCTGGTGCCAGTTGATCTTCCAACTCTTCTTCTGTTATACCACGTGTTTTCGCAGCAAGACTTAGTGCTTCTTTTGCCGCATTACGCACTAACTTATGCTTATATTTAAATGCCATCGCATGAATAGACACAAGTGCAAGCTTAGATGAGGACAACCCTAGAGCCCGAACAGCATCTGCTGCAATCTTTCCTCTCATATCAAGCACCCATTCATCAATTTGCTTTTTAAGTATACCGACCATTTTATCATCACTATACATGCCATATAACGAAAGAATACCACGTTTCTTCACATCTGCATCTTGAGAAATCCATACTTGATATATTTCTTGTACATATTCCTTCAAGTCTTGTTCATTCAAAATAGTACTAATTACTTCAGCCGCATCTTTCTTCTCAATGACAGAATCTGAAATATACTGTTGTAAATAGGCTAACGGAATTGTTGCATCTGCTATTTCATCTAAATTACGAAGACGAATTTGTGGTTCGTTCCCAATCCATTGCACAAATGAATTTCTTTTTTGTTCCGTTACTATACGACTGCAAAGTTCTTCTATATTTTCTGAATCTCCATCCACTTCAAGTAACGGAGCAAATTTCTCAACAAAAGAAGCATTCTTCTTTTCTTGTAAAGCTTCCTGTACAAGTTGTATATATTTTTCAATCTTATACTCTATTAGTATTTTCATCACATTTTCACGAACAATTTTCTTTTTATTATGAAGTTCAGCTGCTACATCTGCCGCAGCTCCTACATCTTTTGAAATAATTTTCACTACAGACTCACGCATTTTTTTAGATGAATCCCCTAAGTTTTTGATTAAAATTGGACGCATTTTAATCATATTATCCCTTGCTAACTCTTCTAAAATATACGCTTTGGCCACAGCAGAATACTCATCAAATCGTTCAATGATGTACGCTTGTTCTTTTACAATGACATGAACAAGCGCTTCCTTCGCCTTATTTCTCTCTTCACTGTAGCATGCAGCTTGTTCAACTGCATAAGCGATAAGCTTTTCCTTACTTAACCCATACGAAAGAAGATCTTCTAATACTTGTTTCGGTTCTATCCCTCTGACAGAACATTCGTAAAGAAGTTCGTATAAATTAACACTATCATCATCTCCGAATTGTAGTGTAAGTACAGCTTCCCTCTTCGCTACATCATCTATATCCCAAAGGAGTACAACCTCTAACACTGGCATACCCCAATACATACTTCTAAATTTCGGATTTTTAAGTATTTGCTTCATATCATCAAGTGACACTTTCCCTAATAAATAATCACGATATGTGTCACGTATTGTAGACAATTTAATTTGCAAAGCAGCGACAAAAAATTCTTCTCGCATTTTCCCTCTATTTAACTCATGTCCTTTTTCAGTTAACGTTCGTGCGATAATGAGATAATTAATTTTACTTACATATTGCAAAGTACGTTGAACAAATTCAGAATTTTCTTCCGCCATGAAGCATAGCATTTCATATTCATACGTCTTACAAAATTCCTCATTATTTAAATCATGTTGCCTCAGACGATGCGCAAAAAATCTTTCCTCAGAAATCCAGAACTGTTTACAAAAACTTTGAATTTCATCATACGTTTTCTTATTTACACTGCCAGTTCTTTTATAGTTTTGAGGCTGATTGAGAGCTTGACGCACGTAACGCGTAGCATGATTCATAAAACCCCAAACGTTTTTCTTCGCTAATATTTCAACATACCGCCTCGCAATATTTGAATACTGATGAATACTAAATAATAGTCGCCAAATATATTCTGGTAAATTTCCACCTAAAAATAATTCCCTATCACTTTCACCTTTTATATATCTTTCAACTGCTTCAATCTTTTCCTTTTCTCCATTCAAATTCAATATAAATTCAGCATGTTCTTCTAATCTCTCGTCCAATAAAAAACTGTATGTACGGAATCTCTCATAATCTACTTCAAACATTACGAGAAGTAACGATAATTGCTGCTGATTTGGTAAAGTGTGTAATTGTTCCTCTATATAGTTCGGGTTCTCTTTTGTTAGCCCTTTAAGAAAACCATACGCCTCATTCACATAACTTGAAATATTAGTAAAATATTTACACGCAATTACTACAAGTTTATCCAATGGAAGTGCACTTTTTTCTAAATAAATCTTCATATTAGCAAAATCCACATATTTAAACCTTATTATAAGAACATTTAACAATTGCTCCCCTAACAAATAATAAAATAACCGAAAGAAAGCCGGATCTTGTTTATATACTTTCCTAAAATCATTTATAAACTGATTTGCAAAATCGCTTCTTTTTTGATCTCTAATTGTCGTTAGTTGAATATTATTTAAAATCTCTTCTTCTCTCGTTTTTAAATAACGTAATGATAATTGTTCCTGTTCTTCTGTCATATGAATATATTGAAACAACTGAGCTGTATTTGTAGTCAAACTTTGTTCCCCCGCATCTTTTTATCTACTATAAAAATACCCTTATTTAATTGTAGTATAGCATAAAACTAATAAAAAACGAACATACATTCTATGTTAAATTAATGTAAATTAAAACACACTACTCAAAACACTTCTCCTTCTCTCTAAACTTCCCATTACACACTTTTCTTCACTAGAATTCCCTCACTTTTTTCTACACCAATTCCTCAAAATCCCCTGCACATAAGCGAACGTCCCCTTATTATTCTCAAACGCAATTTTAAGTGCCTCTAGTACTGTCTCTCCTGAAACTTTTTGTATCCACTCTTTCAATTCCTTCACGATATATAGAGATAGACTACTTATATTTTGTTCGTAAAATTTATAAACTTCACTATGCGAAGTATCCTTTTCTATATCTTCCTCCTCAGCAACTACTTGTAAACTACTATTATCCTCTTCTGCCGGCATACCAAAATACTGAAGTAATAACGGGATCTTACATTCTTCTTCAAGACATTTACGTAAAAACTTATGTAGGAACTCTTTACGTTTCACCGTTTTCAGCTCACGTAATACACATTTCTCTATGTTCGCATTAAAAATAGGATTATAGTGTAACCAATTTATAATGAATAACTCTTTCGTTTCCGTATCATATAAAATCTTCCCGTATTCCACAAACCGGTTCAATAACTTCTCAACAGTTTCCATACTGTAACCAGTTTCAAGCTCTGCTAAACGCTTTGGCAATATGTAAATACCACATTGCTTCGTTTTCGTACCAGTTAACAAATATATGTAAAAATAACGCTCTTCTGGCGTTAAATCTAAAATGAATTCATCTTGCCAAAAATTCACCTGCACATTACGGTACACCGCCATCAGTTTTCCCTCCACTCTTTACTAGCAAATAGGAAAATTCCAATCCTTCAATATAAATATAAGAATGAGGTAACGGTTTTGGCATTCGAATTTCAATTTTTTTTACTACTACTACCCCGGTTTTATTTTTTCGCGCTTTTTTGTTCTTGTAGTTGTTTTTGTTTTGTTTTTTCTTAGTGATTTATTACTTGATAGGTGCTTATGAGGGGCTTTGAAGGGGCTTATATAGTATTTTCATTCCCCTCTTATCTGATGTCTAATTACAAATGTCTCCAACAATCTTCATACATTGCAGACAACCATTATGATTTACCTGCTCATATTTACCCGAAAACAAAAAGCACTTGTTGCCTTCGTAGACAATTCAGTGCTTTAAGGTTGAAAGTTTATAAATAAAATTTTCTATAATCGACATAGTTGATTGAAATACAATTCTGTTACATTTATTTTAGTAACGATAATATGATACATACCGAATTATCTACAACTGAACGTTCTGGACGAGATTTCATTAACACTGTTAATCCAATTAATGAAGTGACTAGCGTTTGTGCTAATGCTTTAGCATTCACATCACTTTGCAGTTCTCCAGACTGAATACCTTTGGCGATCAATTCTTGAAATATAATTGAAAGATACATTTGATGTTCTCTAGTCAACACTTCAAATTTTTCATTATGAGGAGAAAGCTCCACCATTGTGTTAATACAAAAACAGCCTTTATTTGATTCTCTTTTATATTCCTCTTCCACCATATCTTCAAAAAATGTACGAATGGCCTCTTTTACAGATTGTTCTTTTTGAAGTTTTGTTCGAATACTAGCCGCGTGTAAATTCGTGTATCTCCGTAATGCAGCTTCAAACAGCCCTTCTTTATCACCAAATGCTGCATATTAACTCGGTCTTTGTATTTACCATTCTAGCAGTTAGATCACTTAATGAAGTAGTAGCGTATCCTTTCTCCCAAAAAAGTTGCATAGCAGCATCCAAAGCTTTTTCTTTATCAAATTCACGTAGTCGAGCCATCTAACCCCTCCTCTTTCTTCATCTGTTTTCTAAATTATAAATCACGTTTTTATGTACTAATCAGTATATTATATATCGTATTAAATTATAAATGATATTTCAAAAGAAACTGAAATCACTTTACAATTCACTTGACATATTAACTTATCCTTGATTATATTTTACTTACGGAATAACATACTGTTCGGTACATTATTTTAAAAACAAAAGGAGATGATATTATGGATGTTAAAGAAAAAATGACAACTGCTCTTACTCAGAATAATGATCAGTTCCAATTACCTATCAATACAATCATGCCCCGCTATATAACTCTATTATTTTCAATAGCTTGCGGGATGGCTGTGGCGAATATATACTTCGCTCATCCTCTACTTGATTCTTTATCAGCTGAGTTTAAGATCAACCATTCAACTATTGGTGTCGTTATTACGATTACTCAAGTTTGTTATGCACTCGGATTACTTTTATTAGTTCCACTTGGTGATTTGTTAAACCAAAAAAGACTTATTATTGTTCAAATGCTTTTATCCGTTTTCGCTTTAATTGTGGTTGGAGTCGCTCCTTCAAGTACCGTACTTTTTATAGGTATGGCCTTAGTCGGAATTCTTGCGACTGTTACGCAGACACTCGTCGCATACGCATCCATTTTAGCTAACCCAAAAGACCGTGGGCGAATAGTAGGTTTCGTTACGAGTGGTGTCGTAATAGGAATTCTACTTGCACGTACATTTGCCGGAACATTAACAGATTTAGCGGGATGGCGTTCCGTTTATCTTACCTCTGCTGTACTTATGCTCTTCGTAATTGGTTTGTTATACCGTAATTTACCTAATCTTGAACATAAAAAAACAGCTATGACCTATCGTAAATTATTACGTTCTGTTCTCTTATTATTTGTAGAAGAAAGGATCTTACGTATTCGCGGAATATTAGCATTGCTTATTTTTACTTCCTTCAGTATTTTATGGACTTCATTAGTTTTACCTCTAAGTGCTGCACCATATAATCTATCACATACAGCTATCGGAGCATTTGGTCTTGCTGGGGTTGCTGGTGCATTAGCTGCCACTAAGGCCGGACAACTCGCTGATCGCGGATTCGGAGAAAGAACTACTGGCATAGCCTTATCCTTATTATTACTTTCATGGCTCCTCATTAAATTAATGAACCATTCTCTATTCCTACTTGTTATCGGTGTTATCCTTTTAGATTTAGCTGTGCAAGCTGTACATGTCACGAACCAAAGTATACTTTTCACAGTGCGTCCTGAAGCGAGAAGTCGGCTCACTGCTAGTTATATGATTTTCTATTCTATCGGCAGTGCTACAGGTGCCATTCTTTCCACAAACATTTATGCAAGCTACGGATGGAACGGAGTTTGTATATTAGGTGCATCCGTTAGTGCTTGCGCTCTTTTATTTTGGGTAATAACCTTACGGCGATCATCACAACTAAAAGAAGAATAATTCATTTGTGTATTTTTTAATACGTGTTTTTCTACAAGACTATAGAATAGCATTTACTTTTTAACATAAATCAACGGCATTTTTATATTAAAAATGCCGTTGATTCCAAACTTTTATGTATGCGATTCGCCATTTCATGATAATAGATCATATACTAGCGAAATACATCTATTACAAATTACCTTTAACTTGTCCAACAATCTCATTTATCGTATTTCGATCAAACTTATCACTAATTTCGTATGGCTTACGATCTCCTACTAATTGTACCCCTACGATGTCTTTGCGGTCCTTACCATATTGCACTTCAATAATAGATCCGCGCTCTATTTGTTTCCAAATGTAACCTGCTTCATCTTTATTATCTAAAATAATACAGTCCTCAATATTTTCATCAATCCCAATTAACTTGTTATCATCCCTATACCCAACCTCGTATTGTAGACGTTCTTTCGTTTTTCCGCTTACTAATATACCTTTGCTACCATATGAGTAATCCGTATAATCCTTTTTCTCCGCTTGTACCGCTTTCGGCTCTTTTGCTTCAGTTTTTTCAGCAGTTCCACACCCCGCAATAAGACCGATTGGCATAACCGCCGTTAATACTACTCTAGTAAATTTCTTTATCATTTGTAACCAACCTCACATGTTTAACTTTAAATTCCATTTATCCCCTTACCAAATAATAACATAACACTACAGAGAAAGTGCCAAAGATAAAATATTATTTACATTCTCCCACTTTAAAAACCTATGCAGAAAGTTATACATCTATTTTGTCTCTTTCCCGTTTATCTTAATGTAATATTCTCATGATTATAACTAGATGGAAAGAGTTAGCTGAGGAACTTTATTCCACAGGTAACTACGATGCAATGTACTTTGCAGGCATTATTGCAAATCCAAAAGCTATGAGTGAATCGGATTTTAATCGTTGGATGGATGGGGCGTATTTTTATATGCTGTCTGATTATGTAGTAGCAATAACTTTATCAGAATCAAATATTGCACAAGACGTTGCTGATAAATGGATTGCAAATGGGGACGAGCTTAGAATGTCTGCAGGCTGGAGTTGCTACCGCTGGCTTTTAGGGAATCGCAAAGACAATGAATTTTCCGAAAGCAAAATTTCCGATATGCTTGAAATGTTGAAAAATACAATTCATGATTCGCCATAACAAGCAAAATCCTCTATGAATAATTTTCTAAACACTGTGGCAATTTCATATGTGCCACTACACGAAAAGGCAGTCGAGACTGCAAAAGAAGTTGGTATAGTTGAAGTAAAACGTGACAACAAAAAAGTAGTTTGCTAAATGCTCACGAAAGTATTCAGAAAGAACTTGATAGAGGAAGACTTGGTTTCAAACGTAAATATGTAAGATGTTAAAAGTATAAAGGTGTCAATCTTGCTTAGATTGACACCCTTTTTGTAGATATTAAAAGTTACGGGGAACCAATCATTCATTTCCCACTGTACATCTTATCCGTTAGAAACTTCTTCTTTCAATTTATATACCCTATCTCTTTTCTCATCATTTTTGATAAAAGTAAGCTTCCCTTCCGTAACAAAACCTTCTAATATTAAGCATACTTGTCCATATGCTTTAGGCTTATTCGTTGTGAATCTTTCATCGGGTATTTTACCAGATCGTATTAATCGTTCGCATAGCTCAAGTGCACTTATTTCTTCAGAATCAATTAATTCCAAAATATCTTTTTGTAATGGCGATAAAGGAGCTGGTATCTTAGATACCTCAGCTACCTCCACCTTTTCTTTTTCTTCTTCAAATAAATCTTCAAATGAAATTTGATTCATTACATCTTTTCCTTTCTGACAATGGATTTGTATAACATGAACTGAATCCTATATGTACTAGAACTTTTAAATTTAGTTATTGTCATGTAGTCCTTACCTTATTACATGAATTTCATACATTATGTACAGCGTTTCAAGTAGTATGTTTCGATTATACCAAATATACGTTCTATTATCTATTGTAGAATTCGTTATAGCAGGACTGAAAGCAATAGTGAACATCATCTGATTTGTTAGTTGCACAAAACATGTAACAAATCTATACTCATCTTTTAGTTTATCAGCCACTTCTATAAAAGTAAGACTAGAGCCACCTAACCCATGTAAACAAAAGATAACCGCATTTTTCTTATTACCCCATTCTGTGATGTGTACTTTCTTATTTCGATTATTAACAAAATTTGTAAGATACTAACAAATAAACAACAATACCAATCGCAGTGTTCGGGCTACCTCCACATGTCTATCAAGCTAAGAAAAGCGAACATCCAAAACAAAAAAGATGGCGAGGTTAATATTGTAGCATCTGGAAAGCAGGCAGTCTCTAAAGCCTAGTTAAGCAGATACAGTAAGCAAGTATTCTATGTTACGAATGAAAAAGGATCTGATATGAATATCAGATCCTTTTCCACTGCTTCTTTTATAAATTTAAGTTCTTGATACATACATCGCTTCACACGAGGTTGCTATTTACTAGAACACGATAGCCGGTTCATACGTGCTTAAATTATCATACACAGTTTTTACAATACTAGGAGGAAGGTTAACACATCCTCCAGATCCGCCTTTTCCGGTAGCAGTGCATAATTTATTTCCTTTGAGGAAGGGAAAAATGTCCACTGGCTTTTTAATAGAATCAAATTGTATTTTTACTTGTCAGGATTAATTTTTTTGCAATACTCTTCTAAAGTTAACCCCTTTTCTTTTAGATAAATAGCAACTTCTTTTCCTACATAACGATAGTGCCATGGCTCATACTTTATGCCAGTAATATTCTCTTTATCTTTTGGATAGCGGAGAGTAAACCCATACTCTGCAGCATTCTTATCTAACCATTTGAATGCATCGGTAGTATCAAATTTTGCATTTAAATCTTCCACCGTATTCTGCCATTCAACTGAAATAATGTCTAACGCTAATCCAGTGTGATGTTCGCTTGCACCAGGATACTGAAGATATTCCAATGCCTTATCACTAGCCTCTTTATCCGACAAACCCTGAGATTTATAACTTTTAACTGAAGCATCATAATAAGTTTGTTGTAATTTTATAGCTCGATAACCTGACCTTAAATAAAGATTAATCCCCTCTTTTTTTGCAGCTGTTACCATATCCTGATAGGAAGTTGAAATTCTGCTATCTATTTTCATATTTGGCTTAGCATTTTGGGTGATACTTGTTAATTCAATCCCTAGTTCCTTTGATAACATATGTTCTCTATTTACAAGAATGATTCTCCAATCATTAAGATCAGAGATAGGTAAAACATCTTTTTTATTTGCATCTGTCTCATTTTTATTGTTACTTTTAGTATTTTCCTGAGATATTTGTTTTCCACTACAAGCAGCAAGACTCCATCCCAATGCCAATACCAATGCTAACATTATAAATTTTTTAATTATCTCTCATTCCCTTCTTATTTATTAGTCTTTATACCAATTCCCAAACACATCTCTAGGAATATCTTTGAAATCCTTCAAAGAAACGGGGCCGACAAATTTTTTAATCCCATGATTTTTAGAATTTTCATCCGAATAATCTTTTAAAAATTGAATTTTAAACTGTTTCTTACCATCAGCATAGTCGGTTACTGTCGGTACGACTGCAGCTTGTCGTATACCAAAAGTTTCATCTTCATACTTGACAAATTGTATATAAGATAGACCTCCAACTAATGTTTCTAATTTTTCTTGAGCAGAAATTAGATTTCCAAGAGAATAATAGATTAGCGTTTGATGTCCATCTTTATTTTGTTTCCACTCAACTGGTTGAATTACATGTGGATGAGTTCCAATTACTACATCTACCCCTAAATCTGTTAAATATTGAGCAATTTCTTTTTGTTGATTTGAAGGTGTAAAGGTATATTCTACTCCCCAATGCACCATAACAATCACCATATCAGAGTTTTTCTTTGCCTTTTCCACATCATTTTGTATCGCTTTTTTATCAATTAAATTTATTGCCCAAGACTTATCATCTTTAATTTTATTTCCATTCGTACCATATGTATAATTAAGTAGCGCAAAGCGAATACCATTTTTTGTAATCGTTTTTATTTCATTACGCTCGTTTTGGCTCTCATTAATACCTAACGGAATAACATCCGGATATTTCTTCCAGTATTCTCTTGTATTCAATACACCTTTGATACCCATATCCATAGCATGATTTGTTGCTTGAGTTACTATGTTGAATCCAGTGTCCACTAAAGATTGACCTACTTCTTCAGGTGTATTGAAAGTTGGATATCCCTGTACTTTTAGATTATTTCCTGCAATTGGAGTCTCCTGATTCACTATAGCAAGATCACTTGATTGAACAGCTTTTTTTATATTTTCATAAATATAGTGATAATCATATGAACCGTCTTTTTGTTTGCCATCTTTAATTACTGCGTCATGATATAAATTATCACCCGTTGCCATTAAATTCACAACCGATTTTACTTTTTTATCTTCACTAAAATTAGGAGACTGTTGAATAGGACTTTTATCTACCCAATTTGGTGCTTTTAATAATTTATCTGTATTTGATTGAGCAGGTGCTACTGAAGCTTTAGATGTCTTAACATCTGTATTATCGCAAGCGGTTAAAAGCACTAAAAAAATAAGACATAATAAAAAAAACTTTTTACTTCTCTGTAAATTATCTAACATGTGATCCTCTTTTCTGTTTTATTACTTATAACCAGTTCTAACAAATAACTTTTTAAAACAGTGTATTGTGGTTTTTACACTTAATTATGGAAGGATTACATTTGCTTCGGAATATGCTGATAATCGTTTTCCACCTTCTAACAATCTATCGATTCCATCAGAATTGATAGATTGCTAGAAAAACATTATCCACCAGGATGTCGACTAGATTCTAATCAACATCCTCCAGATACTGAATTTGATATACCTGTTCCAATTGTAGTAGCTGGTTAATCTAAACAAGAGAGGAGAATAGTTCATATAGCCTCCTCTCTTGTTTTACGTTTGTGAGTGGCTCCAAAAAGAGGGAATCGTTGCCGTACCCCCTTTAGATATTCCGAGATCTTTGTAACTAATTTCTTTAAATTGAGCGACAATCATTATACTGATAACAACAAGTAAGACCCAAGAACTTATTTTACCAATATACGAAAAAAGTAGCAATATTTTCTGCGATCCATATAAAGAAGCCAATTAGGAGAAATGAAAAAGGAAGTGGCATTTTATATGTGTTGTTTCGCACTGTGAATTGTACATAAGTTTTAGCAAAAACAATAAATAAAGGCTCTGTTGCAAAGTTTTCTACATGAAGCTATACTCTAGAAAACAGGATCTAGGAGAATTGGGCATGTCTTTTCGTTCTTCCCAGAAAATATATTTTCCTTCACTGATCAATTGTAAAAAAACAAGCCATCCAATTCATAGAGGATGAATTGGATGGCTTGTTCTGTATCAAAAAGAAAATCTGTTATTTGATTATTTCAATTTCCCCTCAAAAACAATTTTTCTACCACACGGTTCAACTTCTGTTTTCCCGTCTTTCTTCACTTCATGAAAGATTGGCTCTTCCATGCGACGAGACGGTGCATATCCTTCTTGTTCCATACGTGCTAAACAGTCTGTAATTGTTTCGTTTTCTAGTACTTCAAATTTCTTTTTATTAGGTTGTTTTGTCATGCCCTAACCTACTTTCTATTTTTCTTGATGCGAATTGATTTTTCATGTGAATAATATATACCATTGCGAGAATACCCATTATAATCATAACCGCAATAAAAAAGCTTGTATACTGTATTTTTTCTATAAATACGCCTCCTAATACAGGGCCCATAATACTTCCTATACTAAAGGCGATTCCGGATAATATATTACCTGCTGGTAGTAAGTGCCTCGGTAATAAATCTGTCATAAATCCAAGACCTAATGAGAAGCACGAGCCAATGACCATACCAGCTAAAAGCATACAGGCAAAGACGATCCAGTAATATTGATCAAATACTGCTGCAAGTAGGAAAATGCCAGTACTTACGCTGAACATCCACGTTAAAATACGATCTCTTCCGTATTTATCACTTAACATACCGAGCGGGATTTGTGTAATAATACCTCCAACTGCGAATGCTGGTAATAAGAAGGAAACTTCCGCTATAGACCATCCTTTGCGAAGTGCGTATACTGGCAAATTACTATTTAACATCGCTTCAAGTACACCGTATGCAAGCGGACCAATTAACGCAATCCACGCTAATCCAACGACTTGTTTATAACGAGAAAAGGATGATTCACTTTCAGTTTTCGCCTCATCTTGTGCTGGAAATGCATTTTTCGTTGGTAGTAGTAAAAGCCAACCTATTAAGCAAAGTATAGTAGATACGATAAATGGTGTTGCAAGACCGTACTGAACAGTGCTTGCTAAATACGGGCCAACTGCGAAACCAATTCCGAAGAATACACCGTATATAGATACTTGTCTACCTATTTTACTAGGATCTGACGTTGTCGTAATCCACGTTTGCGTTCCTACATGGAGCATATGATCTCCGACTCCAACTAGAAATCTAAGAATAAACCATACCCAGAATGAAAATGTTTGTGTAAAAAAGAATAATGAAATAATAACGAGAAACCCACCAATTACGATAATTGGTTTCATTCCAAACTTTTGCATCGGTTTTTCAAGAAACGGTGAAATAAATAATATCCCGATGTATAATGCCGTCGCATGAATACCGTTAATACTTGAACTAACCCCTTCTTGTTCAAAAATCATTGCAATGGTCGGTAAGAGCATGCCTTGTGACAAACCTGAAATTGCCACAATCCCAACCATAATCCAAAAAGTAAAACGCATCGACATCCTTTTCCCTCTCCTTCTCACGCTTTCCAACTTTCATTATAAACTGTTTCTTTACATGCGTGTACGAATATTACCAATAAAAAAAGAAGCTAAAAAGAATATACTTTTTAGCTTCTTATCCTTCCCAAACTTGTGCTTTCACATGGTAATGAAAGTGCTTAAAATATGGATTTTCATAAAGTGAAACTTTAATCAGTGGGGAGTTTCTCCATCCCCCACTGATTATTAGCCCACACCAATCGGGCTTTTACGGGCAGTTGATCTCCCGCCTAACTCCTTTGCTTTACACCAAAATTTTTCAGGTGGGAGTCTTACTGCCCGTTAATGCGGGATAAAATGAAGGCCCATATAAGCATTGATGTGAATGAGCTATTGTTGACTGCTGCACTTGCAAAGGAACTGCAACTGGCGAAACTTGCATATACATCGGATCAATAATAAATTTTATATATTGGTGATGATTATATGGAGAATGATATATTAAAAATGGATTATGCATTGACTCTCTCACCTTATACATACAAATGCTATAGTATATGCAAGTTTTATATTTCGAGAATTATTTATTGTCTAACCAATCCTCTACATGCTGTATAAACACATCTAAACAATCAATAAACGGCGAATGCCCGCAATCTTCTAACACCTTCAACTCCGCATTTGGCAAATGTTTCGCTAATTCCTCGCCAACTACTTGTGGTACGACATAATCGCGGTCACCTTGTATGACGAGTGTCGGAGCTTGAATACGGTGAATATGTCCATTTCCTCGTACAACACCATTATGTTCATCTGAAATATTAAATGTAACTAATGAATAGTTCACATCAACGAAATTGCGCTGCGTTAACATATCATCTAAATACTTTTCATAACGATCCGGTTCAGGTTGATTATGTGTATATATTAATAGATTCCATACTGTACGGTAATATAATTTATTCATATTTTTTATTGCATCTAGTACGGGTGCAATTTGCACTGGGTCTTGTGCAATTTCTTCTTTCGTTTTTAATAAACTCGATACGATTGGTTGCCCGTTAATATCTTTTTTAAATATCGGGTATCCTTTCATCCCTACCGATTCTACTAATATTAGCTTTTCTACAAAAGTTGGATGGCTCGCTGTAAACTCCATCGCAACACCGCCGCCCATTGACCATCCCATTAATGAAAATTTCTTCAAATTTAATTTATCTATAAAAAGTTTCACATCTTCTGCAAAGTCTTGTAAAGAATCAATCGGCTTATTATACGTTGATTGTCCAAATCCTCTTAAATCAATTGCGTAAATATGATATTGCTTTTGTAGTTTCTCAATAACTAAATCAAAGTGTTGTGACGATGTCATATTCCCATGAATGAGTACGAGCATTTCTTCATTTTGCCTTCCAACTTCTTGATATGCAATCGTTTCTCCGTTCGCTAGTGAAACAAACTCCATTGTTGCAGGCTTAATCATTACAAGTTCCCCCATTCTTTTAATAGAAAGAAAATTCTTTACTTAATTAAAGAATATCATGTAGAATATACGTTCTCAATACAAAATCTATACGAAATTTCCACATAAAACAACATGTCTATTACTAGACAATTAAAATAAAAAGGTATATAGTTAGCTAGGTAACTAATTTGAAAGGATCCAAATACATGGACGAAAAACAACATTTTTTCCACATTGTCAGTCAAACTTCTCGTAAGTTTACGAAGAGATTTAATGAACGTGTATCTCCAACAGGATTATTTAGTGCGCAATGGGCTGTTATTTTCCGCATTAATCAAAGTGGATCTTGTACCCAAACAGAATTATGTCAGTATTTAAATGTTGAATCACCAACGATGACTCGTACGTTAACACGTATGGAAACGATGGGCTGGATTATTCGTACGGAAGGAAAAGATCGCCGTGAGAAGCTCATTTCCTTATCGGAAACAGCAATAGAAATGATTCCAGTATGGCAAGAAGAAGTTGATTCTTTTGAAGAAAAGACGCTAGAAGGTATTAAAGAAGAAGACTTACATGCGGCTTTTCAATTGTTACAACAAATTATCAAAAATTTAGATCATTAATATGGAGGGATGACGATGCAAAGTGAAAAACTTTGGACGAAGGATTTCCTCGGAACTTGTTTTAGTAGTCTGTTTCTCTTTTTAACATTTTACATGCTTATGACTACTCTGCCTGTCTATGTTATAGACAGCCTAAAAGGAAAACCTGAGGAAATTGGTTTAGTTGCAACTGTTTTTCTTATTTCATCTGTTTTATGTAGACCATTCACAGGAAAATGGCTCGATGATTTAGGAAGAAAGAAAATATTATTTATTTCACTTTCACTATTTTTAGCCGCTACTGTTATGTATTTCGGTACGCAAAGTTTATTTTTATTACTTGCCCTTCGCTTCTTACATGGTATTGGATTCGGAATGGCAACAACAGCAACTGGAACAATTGTAACTGATGTAGCACCAGCTCATAGACGCGGTGAAGCACTTGCTTATTACGGCGTATTTATGAGTCTACCGATGGTAATTGGTCCTTTTTTAGGTTTAACAATTATTTCCCATTTTTCATTTACTGTACTATTTATCGTTTGTTCAGTATTTTCATTACTCGCATTTTTATTAGGATTACTAGTCGATATTCCACATGAAAAACCAGTAAGTAAACAAAAACGAGAAAAAATGAAATGGAAAGACTTAATTGAACCATCTTCTATTCCAATCGCTCTTACAGGATTTGTTTTAGCCTTTTCTTATAGTGGCATTTTATCCTTTATTCCTATTTATGCGAAAGAACTCGGTTTAAGCGAAATTGCAAGTTACTTCTTTATTTTATACGCACTTGTTGTTGTAATTTCTCGTCCATTTACAGGAAAAATATTTGATCGTTTCGGTGAAAATGTACTTATTTATCCAGCTATCATTATTTTCACAATTGGGATGTTCATTTTAAGCCAAGCGCAAACTTCATTTTGGTTCCTTGGCTCAGGTATGTTAATCGGTTTAGGATACGGGACATTAATTCCAAGTTTCCAAACGATTGCAATTTCTGCCGCTCCAAACCATCGACGTGGTTCTGCGACAGCTACTTACTTCTCGTTCTTTGATAGCGGCATTGGCTTTGGTTCTTTCATTTTAGGTATAGTCGCTGCCAAATCAAGTTATCATAATATGTATTTTATCGCAGCTATTATCGTTGCGTTCACTTTATTACTTTATTATGTATTACACGGACGAAAACAAAAATTCAAGAAACAAAGTACAGACAGACAAATATCTGCTTAACGTTCATAAGGAAAGTAAACTTACCCGTTTACTTTCCTTATTTTGTATTTCTTTCAAGACGAGCGTATACTTATAATAGAAACTAAAGGAGGTACATACATGAATGTAAAGAAATCTCCCCTGCTATTACTGTTACTAGTATTACTATTCGTAGTTACAGGACTTGGGTTTACTTTTTTTAAAAATAATAAAACGACCCCCACTAAAGATAATGTCACAAAAGAAAACTGGTTAGACGATCCTTACTTACGCTGGTCGTATACACATATGAAAGAATTCACTTTAATTAATGAAGTAAAAAACAATCCTGACCAAGTTGATCCCTTCCCTACCGCGTTACAAAACTTAGACGATTTTGCTGTCCAACGTGGATTTGGAAATACAACTCCTCTAAAAAAACTTTTAGACGAAAACAAAACAGACGCTTTTGTCGTTGTACATAATGGCCAACTTGTTTATGAGCGATATTTCAATGGATATAACGAGAGTGATCCTCATGGAATGGCATCATTAGCAAAGGTGTTTACTGGTGCAATCATACAATCTCTCGCTGAAGAAAATCTTATTGATGTAGAGAAAACAGCTGACACTTACATAAAAGAATTAAAAAATACACCGTTTGGTAAAGCAACACTTCAGCAATTACTGGACATGCAAGTTTCCGCTGAATACCCTACTCACGGATATATGCAGCTAGGACTAGAAAATCAAGATGCACAACTATATTTAGCTAGTAATATCTTGCCCCGAGGTAAAAATTACGAGGGGCCTATGAAAATTTATGATATGTTACTAGAAGCCGAAGAAACTGCACCGCCTGGTTCCGCTTTTTCTTACAATAATGGCTCAAGTGAAACACTCGCTTGGATTATCCGAACAATCACTGACAAATCATTAGCTGAAAATGTAAGCGAGAGAATTTGGTCTCAAATTGGTATGGAAGAAGACGCTTATTACGTTACAGATGAAACAAAAGTAGAACAAGCAAGTGCTGGTTTAAATGCAACTGCTAGGGATATGGCGAGATTCGGGCAATTACTTTTAAATAATGGTCAATATAATGGAGAACAAATCGTCCCTTCTTCTATTACAGAAAGTGTAAAAAATGTACAAGAAGACGAGCTCGCAATTGGCAGCGGCGCTTCAATTTCTTATCATAATCAATGGTGGATTCCGCATAATGAACAAGGCGCTTTCGAAGTGTTAGGCAGTTACGGACAAACGCTTTACATCGATCCGACAGCAAATATGGTAATCGTCCACTTCTCTTCTAACGCTGCGCCTAGTAATGAAATCCATTCGGTTTATTCCGATATGTATATTGATATTGCACATCATTTGGAGAAGCTTCCACAGTAGTGGAGGCTTTTTTTATTTACCCAAATCCTATTCCAGTTAGTACTTAGTTAGTAGGAGTTGCCGAAAGAATTACTATTTGAACCACGCCTAAACCCCATTTATATTGATAATATTTTAGTAATTTGAAAACACTAGTGCTTAGGAAAGGAGGGATTACGAATGTCTGTGAAAAAGCTATTAACTGGATTAATCATTTCACTTGCGATGATTGTAGTGATGACTACTTTAGGTTCACTCCGTGTATTTGCCGAATCCGACGCTGTGAGACAGCCTATTGAGGTTGAACTGAATGATGATTACTTTAATCCGAGTATCATCACAGTTCCGGTTGGGAAAACGACAACGTTGCTATTGAAAAACAAAGGGAATAGAGAACATACCTTTACGGTGAAAAAACTCGGAATTGACGCCGAAGTCCCGTCAGGAAAAGAAATAACAATTACCGTAAAACCTGAAACTCCCGGTACATATGAACTAATATGTAGGTTCCACTACTTGAAAGGAATGGATGGGAAAGTAATAGTCAAATAACGAGCGGTACCGGTCGATCCTTACTTTTTTTATAAAGTGAAACTTAAATTCGCGGGGGTGTCCCTCCCCCACGGATTATGAGCTCTCACTAATCAGTTTTTTACGGGTAGAATAAAATCTTTAAGTTGTCATAGCGTACGAAATTTGTGTTTTGTTGGTACTACCCCATACCCCAAAGAGTATAATTCCTTTAACGTACAAGGAGTTCCATATATCATTGTAAAAGATCATGAAAATAACACCCAAAAAATCAATTCTTGGATTCAGCACTCAATCATTAGAAGAGGCTATTTTATAATAATCATCCCCAAAAAAGAAACGAACAAAAATGTTCGTTTCTTTTTCATGGTGTTCAATGCTCAAGAAAACTTATAACCGCATAAATATATAGAACGACTAGAGCAAAGGCACATATTCCCATAATTATAATCGCTAGTGCGCTTTTCTCTTGTCTAAACCCTATAATTCCAAGAATAAATGCACTCAACATTGTTACCTTAAGCATTTTAGAAATGTTGGGAATTGAATATTCACTCAACCAGGTAGAGAAACTTACAATTGCGAACAAAGAGAACAAAGTTAGAATAATAGATAATATATTAATGTGCTTCCCATACTTCAAGTGCATTTCGCTACCCCCTTTTCTTTTCATTAGTGAATAATAGGTAGATGACTATTTTTTATTCTATTCTAAATTTTCTTGAAAGTATACAACAAAAAGAAGAGATTGTCCCAAAAGTCGCTGAATAGTTACTTTTGGGCAACCTCTTTTCTTTATTTTTTACTTTCCTCTAGTTTAGAGATACTTGCTTCTTTTTCAGGTAACGTATCAACAAAATCCTTTTGAGATTTTAATAGGTCAGATTGTTGTATCCAAGCCTTAAGATCATCTAAAGATTTACGGGCTTCTTTTACATCGCCAGTAATATCATTCATGTTCAACTTATTAAATGTAGCTAAAAATTCTTGTTGAATCTCACCTTGCAATGCATTGGCTTGCTTTGTTAATTCTTTATTTTCATCACTTTTTGCCTTTTGAACATTATTCATAGCTTTCCCGATTTCATGTTTATCAAAAGCATCTTGCGCTTTCTTTAAATTTTCGGTTTGTTCTAACTTACTTCTAATATTCTTATCATCCTTCAACTTCAAAGCCTCTTGATAATTCTTTATAGCTTCGCTATACTTTTTATCCTTAATGCTCTTATCAGCTTTTGATGTATAACCTTCAAAGGAATTACTACTACAAGCTACCAGTAGCAAGATGAATGCTAGAATTAACCCATAAAACTTAACATCTTTCATAGAATCTATGCCTCCCCTTCTATATGCATATACTTATATTATTACAATTTCTGTAAAAAATGAAAGGAATACATATGTTATCAATTTGATAAATATTCTGTTGGAGGCATTATGTATCATTTATTATCTTTTTCGGTAGACTGAATATATTCAAAGAAATCCGGTGGTTCTTCCATTGCTTCTTTTTTAAATTTTTCAAGTTCTTCACGTTCACGCGGAGACAATTTTTCTAGTAGGGGTACCACCCCATCACCATCAGGCTAAGAAATGCAAATACCTCAAAACGAAAAAATGAGCATTTTGTTACAAGATAGTACAAAATTTCGTTCTGGGGGTACTATAAAATTTTAGCTTGATGGATGTGGTGAGACCCCATCGCTATCAAGCTAAGCTCATGTAATGTCAATGATAAGAGAGATTGTTTCTTTTTTTCGAAAGTCTATATGTAGGTGCTTTAAAGATTT
>NZ_JBHVNG010000014.1:0-63687 GCF_042796455.1 Bacillus sp. NPDC057893
GTAACAGTTTATGTATGTCGAACAATTAAGATGGCTTCCTGCCATCCCTTGTCCGAAGCCAATTCATCTCCCACCTACTCACTAAGCGTTCCTTGAGGAAGGAGTCTTCTTGGCTAAAATGATAAAACGATAGGGTTTATTTGGTATGCGTATTATTAAGAGTATGCTTCTATTTTAGGAATGCTTTACCCCACAAAATGAAAGTACACTTTGTTTTCATTCTTAAGTTGATGGGCATGGGGTCACCATACATTGCAATTAACCTAATATCTTCTAGGAATAGTAAAACAAAAACACTGGCTTAATACCAGTGTTTTTGTTTTACTACCAATAATCGCTTTTATGATAACTAGAAACGTTTATATTATGTGATAAAAGAGGCTAGAGGCTTAACAAGTATTTATCCTTTTTTGTTGTCGTAAAGAGCAAATGTCATATCTGCTTCACAAACAATTTCGTTATCTATTGTAGCAATAGCATGGGCTTTGGCAAATAAACGACGAACACGCGTCATCTCTACTTCTAAACGTAGCTGATCACCGGGACGAACTTGTTTTTTGAATCGGCAATTATCAATACCAGTCAAAAAACCAATATTTCCACGGTTTTCTTCTTTCATGAGCATAATAAATGCACTTACTTGTGCTAAAGCTTCTACAATTAAGACGCCTGGCATAACTGGATAGTCAGGAAAGTGGCCGTTAAAAAACTCTTCATTAATTGTAACATTTTTGATGGCAACTGCGCGTTTGCCTTCTTCTACTTCAATAATACGATCTATCAGTAAAAAAGGGTAACGGTGCGGAAGAATCCCTTTAATTTGTTGAATATCAATCATAACTCTCTCTCCTTTTTTATATTTACACTTATGCTTCAGTCAATATTTCCCCCTCTATCTAATGTATTAACACAAGATATTAGTACTAGGTAATGATTTTTTCGTACGTTAGCGGTACGGAATCAATTTAGAAAAAGAAGGACCATTCTAAGATAATACCTTTACTTATTCATTCGGAAAAGATCATTTGTATCTGTTGTATCAAGCTATACAAAAAAACAATCAAGAAATAACCAAGATTCTATTCCACTTGTTCCAGTTTCTACAAAAGAATGGACGAAAATCTTATCGATATGAGAAGAAAACAGTCTTTGATATTATGGGCGTTGTCTATGAATATAGTGGATTTGGAAAACAAAAGAAAGCTGCATAATTTTTAAAAATGATACCTATCTAGGTTTATTTAGTATGCTTATTTTTAAGGACACAAAATATTTTAAGAGTTTTTTAGTTCAAATGAACAAAAATTCATTTTGTTTCCGTTCTTAAGTTGATGGGCATGTACGGTACCCCCTAATAGAATAATCTCTGGCTCATAATGCTTCCATTTAAAATCCACTGGTCACTTCATCGTCGTACACGCTCTTTATTTGTGAATATTTTCAGTGTACACAATGACAGTATTTTTTTCACCAGAACCAAAAATACGTATTACAAATAAACTCACTCAAAAATAGATCTCCTTCAAAAAGGAGGTCTATTTTAACGATCTAGATATTGTTCCAATAATTGAATGGGCCCTTGCAAATTTATTTGAATCATTTGTTTAGCCATAGAAGATGGTGAGCATGGCATATCATTTTCTAGCCACCAAGAGATTACACCAATATATGCAGCAGAAATATAACTAACTATCATTTCTTTTGTAACAGGGAGTTCCTCTTCTTTTACATTTGTTTCTAAAATCATGTGATCATAAAATTGAAAAATAAAATCTTTTAGATATTGAATGAAGTTTGGAATACCTTTTTTGATTAACATGACGTGAAAAAACTTATTTGACCTAGCTATATGCTCAAAAATATGTAAAGCCACATAATGCTGTAATTCATGTGGATCTTTGGTCACGCTGTAGAACTTCGATGCATCTCCAAAAAGTTCTCTAAGCATCTTATCTATACTTTGATTCAATAAATCCTCTTTATCTTCATAATGACGATAAAAAGTCGCTCGATTGACAGTTGCGCGTTCAGTAATATCTTGTATCGTAATGCTTTCATAACTCTTCTCATCCATTAACTCAATTAAAGAATCTCTGAGAAGATTGTGTGTACGGCGTACACGCGGGTCTACTTTTTTTTTCACCATTGTTAAACCCCTTTGCAAATTTTTTATACTTTTGCAACAATATCCAGCTGAAATGTTGCTTAAGCATCATTTCAGCTTTTTTTGATTCTTGTTATCGTAAAATCTATAACTATAATTATTTACAACAAGTGTTGTTTTTGCAACAAAAGTATCAAAAATATTCACAGCAGATTTATTAAAAAACAACATAATGTTGAAAAAAAAGTTCTTAATTACTGGTTATTCAAGCCAGAGTCAATCAGTGTATTGAAGAAAAAGCAAACTCAAAATAGGAAGGTGAGCATACATGCAACAAAATGAAGTGATCAAACAGTTTTCCACACCACTGGATGCTCCAGCATTCCCGGTAGGTCCTTATCGATTCCATAATCGAGAATACTTAAATATTTTATATCGTACAGACCTAGATGCACTGAGAAAAATAGTACCTGAACCTTTGGAGATTACGGATTCACTTGTTCGTTTTGAAGTTATGAAAATGCCAGATGTAACTGGATTGGGTTCCTATACTGAATGTGGACAAGTAATTCCTGTAAGCTTTGATGGCGAAGAGGGTGAATATTTACATGCTATGTACGTAGATAGTTTTCCCGCTATCGCTTCTGGAAGAGAGATAAGTGCTTATCCTAAAAAGTTAGGCAAACCAAATCTATTTGTGGATTCTGATACATTAGTGGGTACTCTTGACTACGGATCTTTAAGAGTAGCAACTGCCACGATGGGTTACAAACACCGCCCTCTTGACTTAGGTGAGGCGCGTAAAGAAATCTGTAAACCTAACTTTATGATTAAAAAGATGCCAGGATATGACGGATACCCAAGGATTTGTGAACTTGTCCGAAGTCAAATTACGGATATCACTATTCACGGTGCTTGGTCAGGTCCTGCACGCTTAGAGTTATTTGCACATGCATTAGCACCAATGTCAGATTTGCCTGTGCTTGAGGTTGTCTCTACCTCTCACATAATTACAGATCTTACTTTGTCTTCTCCAAGTGTTATACATGACTATCTAACAAGTAAGTAACACATGTGAAGAAGGTAAATCTAGTTAGAAAGGAAAGAAATTAGATATGGTTAAGATGAGTAAAAATGCTAATAGTCCTCAGTTAGCTGAGAATTTGCATGTATTTAGCCCTGTTACAGTTATTGGAGCTGGTGTCATTGGGATTTCATGGGCAGCCTATTTTCTTGCAAAAGGTTTAGAAGTACGAGTAAATGACGTTCTCCCTGATTTAGAAGAAGTTGTGCATGCGGGTATAGAACAGATTATCCCCACTTTACATGAACTTGGACTTCCAACTGAGTGTCTTACAGATCGATTAATTATTGAAAGAAACCTTGAACATGCACTTGACGGTGCCGCTGTTGTACAAGAAAACGGCCCTGAACGTATAGACTTTAAACAGGAATTATACGCCAAAATTGAACAATTTGTCAGCAAAGACACGTTACTGCTGTCATCTTCTTCTGGATTAAAAGCCAGTGAAATAGCAGAGAAGATGAAAAATCCAGAACGTATGTTAATTGGCCATCCATTTAATCCACCACATCTTGTTCCATTGGTGGAGGTTGTACCCGGCCAATTGACAGCTTCTAGTGCCGTTAAGAAAGCTGTCAATTTTTATGAAGCATTAGGTAAGAACTCTCTTGTTTTGAAAAAAGAAATGGATGGATTTGTAGCAAATCGTCTACAGTCAGCATTATTTCGTGAGGCTATTCATTTGGTACTAGAAGGCGTTGTTTCAATGAAGGAGCTTGATGAAATTGTCACCAGCTCAATTGGTCTTCGCTGGGCAGCAGGTGGGCCATTTTTAACATTCCATTTAGGAGGCGGCAAAGGGGGCTTCCCTGCTTTCCTCAAACATTTAGGGCCGGGAATGAATGACCTTTGGGATCACCTTGGTAAACCACATTTAGATAAAGATACAGTACAGGTATTGTCTGAACAAGCTATTGCTTCTTATGGCACCATTGCTAAAAATCAGCTTGAAGAAGAGCGAGATTGTCGCCAACTATCTGTGCTACGTGTACTTAATGAGAAAAAATAAATATATCTTGTCATACTATTTTTAAAAAGGAAGGGATTATAATGACTACAAATACAGACGCAAAAAAACTTACTGATGCTATCATTAAAGCAAATGAAAATAAATTAACCAAACTTGATGATTTCGATATTTATAAAGAACTAACCACTGTTTTAGAGGAAGTCGGATTATCAGTAGAAGAATGTGGCGGTACAGTTACTTTTTATGGTCAAGACCCTATTGTTCCAAGTACGTTACGTCTAGCATCAACTGCAGCAATCGCTTTAGTAGCAAAATCCATTGCTGTTTCAAAGATTTGGAGAATGCGTGGAGGAAAAGGTCAAGATATTCACATGGATTTACGTAAGGCACTTCGAAGACTATCTCCTTTTTACGATAGACAGTGGGAAAAAATCAATGGGCTAGCACCAGGTGTTGCTAATGATCCTTATAATCCTTTTGACTTTACTTTCTATCAAACAAAAGACGGGAAATGGGTTATGCCACTTAATCCGTATCCACGATCTAAACACGAGGCATTGAATTTTTTAAATTGTACTGAAGATCGTCGATCTGTAGCCAATGCAATTAGACAATGGAATTCAAATGATTTAGAGAACGCTGCTGCTGAACGCGGAATTGTTATGCCAGTAGTTCGTACAATAGAAGAGTTTATGATGGAAGCTACTTACGAAGAAGTAGCGAAGCTTCCTCTTATTGAAATTGAAAAAATTGGTGAGAGTGATCCAGAGCAACTTTCTAAAGATGCCAAGACTCCACTAGAAGGTATTCGTGCATTAGGACTTGCGCATGTTATTGCTGGTGCAGGTTTCGGAAGAGCACTCGCTTTACATGGTGCAGATGTTCTAAACGTCTGGCGTCCAACTGATTGGGAACATGATATTGTGTATGCAACATCAAATGTGGGAATGCGTTCTACGACACTTGATTTAGGAACTGGAGAGGGTAAACAAAAGGTAGAAGAATTATTACAAGGTGCGGATATCTTTTTTGCTAATCGTCGCTCTGGATTTATTGAGCAATATGGACTATCAGCAGAAGATTGTGCTCAAATTCGCCCAGGTATCATCCATTGTACAGTAAATTTACATGGAACAGAAGGCGCTTGGGCAAACCGTAATGGATTTGATCAAACAGCCGGGTGTGTAACAGGTGTTATGGCTCTTGAAGGTTCACCTGACAATCCAAAATTACCTCCTATTTCCATTGTAAATGACTATGCAATTTCTTGGTTACTGGAAGTAGGAGCTTTAGTAGCACTAGAGAGAAGGGCAAAAGAAGGCGGTAGTTATCGTATAAGAGTATCTTTAGATCGTGTATCTTTATGGATCCTTTCGATGGGTATCTTTGATAAACAATTTGTTAAAGAAACAGCTGGTTCCTCAAAGGAACATGAGTATATTGCACCAGATTTATTTACAGCAGAAACTCCATTCGGTTTATATCAAGGAGTAACGGATCAAGTGAAAATGTCAGAGACACCTGGTGAATATAAAACAGTTCTGATTCCACGTGGGTCCAATCGTCCAGGATGGTTACCTAAATAATTATAGTACTATTGGGTCGGCCTAGATACTTGTAAAAACGGGTCATAACGAGCTGAATTCACATAAATAATTGTATGGAGGAAATATCGTAGAAATGATTCAATAAAATATATTAAGATCGTGTTTTGATTAATCTTTTTTCAAAACACGATCTTTCTTTTTGCTTATTTATCAAGGCTATTAGTATTAATTTGATCAATTTTTATTCTAAAGCTACATTTGTCGAATGAAAATAAAAAAAGCCCTCAACAAATAGTTAAGAGCTGCGGCATATACCGCAATCCAGGAACATAACTTCCCAGCATAGGTTGATAAACTGCTAACGTTAGCAATGGCATTAGCTTTCTTAACAGTTAACAAAGCGTATTCTATCACGTATCCTGAACAAGAGATATGAGTAAAATAAGGTTTATTTTACAATTAATAGATATACAATATTGCATATTCTAATAGGATTTCATTTGTTGAATAATTAAATGGACTGACTCCTTACCAATATTCAAAATCGATTGCGTATTTCTAACTTGTGTTCCAGTTTTTTTGAGCAGGTCAATGAATATCCACATATAAACTCCAGATAAATCTCTAATATCTTCATATAGACTCCAGATAGCGTCTGTAAAATTCAAGTTATCAAGGAGGTTAGAAAAAATGAATTTTATAAAACGAGCAATTCTCAGTATGAAACAACGAAAAGGAACAACATTCATTTTGATGGCAGTCTTTTTAATTGTTGTCAATTTAGTATTAGCAGGCTTCACAGTCCAAAACGCAACTCAAAAAGCAGCGGATGCTGCAAGAAAAAAATTGGGGGCAGAGGTTGATCTAGCTCCTGATCAGCTAAAGCTACTAGAGAGTGGGCAGGAAGATAAATTTACTCCTCTTACTGAACAATTAGCCGGTAAATTAGCAAAATCAAAGTATGTTAAAAATTATAATTACTTGTTCACAAGTAATGGTACTCCCGATGGATTTAAACATATTGAACCAGCTAATAAAGAGAACAATTCTTCATTTACTAAGATGGCAGGAGAAGGAGACATTCCGACCCTAAGTATATATGGTGTTAGAGAAATGAGTTTACTGGACACATTTAAAAGTGGAGAAAGTAAAATCGTGGATGGCAAACCAATTACAAAGGATGTAGTCGATAAAGATGTTGCTGTTATTGAAAAAAGATTAGCCGCTGAAAACAACCTAAAAGTCGGAGATAAAATTAAAGTAAAAGGAAGTGATTCCAAAACTACACTGGAATACGAGATTATTGGGATTTATGAAACAAGTCGAAAATTGGAAGGGATTTTAGCTAATTTGGGTGACGCTATGTTAGAACCAGCTAACAACATATATACTACCTATAAAGCCGCTCAAAAGAACGCGGGGGGAAAGAACGAGAAGGCAAAAGCAGGTAGTCCTGACGCTACTTCACTTCAAGCGGTATATTCTTTAAAAGACCCATTATTTATTGATGCATTTAAAGAAGAAGCAAAGAAATCAGGTCTTGATTTTGAAGTATTCAAGTTAGATGCACATGACGAAGTATATAAACAAATGGTTGGCCCAATTGAAAACATCGCCTCTACTTCACAAATGATTATCTATATTGTATCTATTGCGGGTGCTATTATCTTAGGATTAATCATTATGTTATCAATTAAAGGGCGTCGTAAGGAAATGGGTATCTTATTGTCCATCGGGGAGAAAAAATGGAAACTAATGGCCCAGTTAGTAGTAGAAGTAGTATGTGTTGCTGTATTAGCGTTTGGATTATCTGTCACAACAGGATCTAAAGTGTCTCAGTTAATAGGAGATAATTTACTCTCTAGTGAAATTGCTACAGCAAGCGAAGAAAAAGATGAGTCAAAAAATGGGGTATCAATGATAGTTGAAGCTAATGGTAAGATGCCAAATGAAAAAGAAGATCCAATTGATAAAATTGATGTAAGTGTAACAGGAGAGGATTTAGGAAAAATGGGGGGAATTGGACTAGCTATTGCTATATTAGCAACTCTTCTTCCAGCGCTATCTATTCTACGCTTAAATCCAAAACAAATTCTTTTAAAAGATGAATAAGGAGGCCCAATATGGAGACGATTTTACAATTTAAAAACTTAAATTATTATTATGAAAGTAACGGAAAAAAAGTAACGATACTAGATAATGTTAATTTTTCTTTTCAAAAAGGGCACTTTTACACGATTTTAGGGCCATCTGGATCTGGTAAAACCACAACGCTTAGCTTAGGTTGTGGGCTAGATATACCTAAAAATGGTCATGTACTGTATAAAGGCAAGGACATTCGAAAAATTGGTTTGGATCGATACCGTAATCAATATGTATCCGTGATTTTCCAAGCATATAACTTAATTACCTATATGACTGCTCTTCAGAATGTACTAACGGCCATGGAAATTACAGGTGTGAAGGTACAGAATAAAAAAGCAAGAGCATTAGAATTATTAGAGAAGGTCGGACTCACAGAAGTAGAGGCGAAACGAAATGTCTTGCAACTAAGTGGGGGACAACAACAACGTGTAGCAATTGCTCGAGCACTATCTTGTAATGTGGATTTACTTATTGCTGATGAACCAACAGGAAACCTTGATGAAGAAACAGCAACAGAGATTATTGAGTTGTTTCAGGAGCTCGCGCATCAAGAGAATAAATGTGTAATTGTTGTGACGCATTCACAGGGAGTTGCAAAAAAATCGGATCGAGCAGTTTATTTAAGTAAGAAAAAATTAGTAGTAAAAGACGCCCCTAGCGTCTAAAAAACAAATTCTGTGATTAGAAGAGTTTGAAGGATAAGGAGATCGGGAAAATGATAAAAAATTAGTAGGTCTGCTTTTCATTATAGGATTATTAGGAGGCTGTACTGTAAGTCAAGAAGATGGAAAATCTGATTCGAAAGCTGATAAACCAAAGCAGATTGAATCACCTAATAAAAAGCCAGGTAATTCATCACCAAATGAACAAAAAGATGCTAAGTCTATTCGTATAAACGAAGACGGCTCATATACAAAGATTGATGATGATGGGAATGAAAGACCCCTAGATCCTAAAGAGATAGGAAAATAGAAAAAAGGTATAGATAGAAATCCAGGAGTCTCAAACATGAATTAAGATATGATTTTAACTATTTTAAGGAATGTGAGAATATCCTTATTTCCAGCGAATGAAGATGAACATCTTACACAAACATTGGAGGATAATGCGATGAACCAAGATCTGACTTTACAAATAGCTATGAATAACCGATTCCTTAACGTACAGGGAATCGGTTATTCATTTTATTTCTTTTTTATAGAGTTTTTATCTCGTAATGGTCTTAGATTATTGAAAGTTGTTTTTTGGTTTAAGTTCCACACATAATCACCTGTCAATGTGATATGTTCCCATCCAAGTGGAGATATATGTTGTAAATATTCCTCTGGTATATCCACTCCTTTTGTTCAATAACTTAATTTTGTATATTTATCTGAACATACATAAGTTTACAAGGTTTTTGAACACATAAAAAGGAGAAATCCTATGATTTTTGGTTCGATATTATCGCGTACAGAAATATATGTTAATTAAAAGTCAGAAAAGTAAATTGGATAAAAAATATTAATGGATATATTGAGTTATTACCTATTCAAATACCCTTACTAATATCAATTCATTTTATTAATAAAACTTATCTATATTTTGAAAAACCCCAACCCATTTACTCTTAAAATTTTTATTAATAAAAAACAACAGATGTAAGCTTTATTTGATATTAATTGCATTTTAGGGCGTATGTAAGATATTATTTCTTTTAAATAAATTAACTTAAAAATTAAATATAAAAAGCCAAACAAACTTTAAAAATCACACTTAAATTAGAGGAGAGTACAATATGAATACAATCATGATTGTAGAAGATGATACAAAAATCGCTGAATTACTGGGAACTCATATTAAAAAATACGGATATCAAAGTGTTATGATAGAGGATTTTGAAAATATCTTAGCTACATTTCAAAAGATTAAACCAGATTTAGTGCTATTAGATGTAAATCTGCCTAATTTTGACGGTTATTATTGGTGCCGCCAAATACGAGCTATTTCTACTTGTCCAATTATATTTCTATCTGCAAGGAGTGGAGAAATGGATCAAGTTATGGCTTTAGAAAATGGTGGTGATGACTACATTACGAAACCTTTTTATTATGAAGTTGTAATGTCTAAAATCCGTAGTCAACTCAGAAGAGCATACGGTGAATATGCTCCTAAAGTAAAAGAACGAATAGTTGAGCAATCAGGATTATTCCTGTTCCCAGAAAGAATGGAACTTCAACTAGAAGATAAGACAATTATACTTACTAGAAAAGAAACAACTTTATTGGAAATATTGATAACAAAGTCTCCACTCCTTGTAAAACGTGAAGTGATTTTAGAACAACTATGGGATAGTTCATATATAGACGAGAATACATTGAGTGTAAATATAGGGAGAATTAGAAGGAAGTTGCAAGATTTAGGTATTGAAAACGCACTGGAGACAGTTCGTGGTGCTGGATATCGTTTGCATGCTACTTGGGAGAAGGAAGGAAAGGAATAATGAAATTATTTTTAGAAGAACATATTCCACTCATTTGTTATACATTTGCCCAATTGCTTATCATTCTTTTTATATATTGGTTTGATGGTTATCCACATATTTTGACAGCATTATATTCTGTATTTTTGGGTGTTTTTTTATTAATAGGTTATCTAATATATCGTTATTATAGTCATCGTTCATTCTACAAGCGTCTATCAACACCAATGGAAACTTTAAATGAGTCAATAAAAGATAGTGATTTGACTCCATTATCAATGGCCTTAGATAAATTACTACAAACTCAATATCAATATTATCAAAACCAATTAAAAAAATGGGAAAGAAAACAACAAGAACA
This sequence comes from Bacillus sp. NPDC057893, assembly GCF_042796455.1. Classification (NCBI taxonomy): domain Bacteria; kingdom Bacillati; phylum Bacillota; class Bacilli; order Caryophanales; family Bacillaceae; genus Bacillus; species Bacillus sp. NPDC057893. The sequence goes on from NZ_JBHVNG010000014.1 coordinate 10,673, forward strand.
AATGACTTTTATGAATCAATGGGTTCATCAAATGAAAACACCTCTTTCTGTTATTGAGTTAATTACACAGGATGCAGATGACTCTCGATTTGACAGTATTAATGAAGAAACGGAAAGAATCAAAAAAGGATTGGAAATGGTCTTATATGTTGCTCGTTTAGAAACATTTGAACAGGATTTTCATGTAGATAGAGTGCCATTATTAGAAATGATTGATTCTGTTATTCATGAAAATAAACGTCTGTTTATACGTAGTTATGTGTATCCAGAAGTAAAAGTGGGTCCGCTCCTTACTGTAGAAACAGATAAGAAATGGCTTCGATTTATACTCAATCAAGTGCTGTCAAACGCAATAAAATATTCATCAAGTAAGAAAGAGAAAGTAATAATATCAACGTATTCAAAAGGACGAGCAATTATTTTGGAAGTAAGAGATTATGGAGTGGGCATTCCTATTGCTGATTTACCACGTGTTTTCAATCCATTTTATACAGGAGAAAATGGTAGGAAATTTAAAGAGTCTACGGGAATGGGATTATATCTTGTTAAAGAAGTATGTGAAAAATTAAATCATAAGATTGATCTAGAATCTGAAGTAGGTAAGGGAACAAAAGTTAGAATCGTATTCCCGTATGCATCTCGTTAACCGATGAAAGGTAGACTTTTCATCGGTTTTTTCTTTTGAATCTTACAAACTTGTTAGATAAATGTTAGGGAAATCGATAGGAAAAATCCTATGCAATATGTACATTGTATGTAGAATCAAAACTGAAAGGAGAAAGGAATTATGATACAAAAGCAACGTATTGAAATAGTTGATTATTTACGGGGATTTGCGCTTATAGGTATTACTTTTACAAATATATTTCAAAACACGAGTATGGTGAGCACTGATGCTCATCCTTATTTTAGCTCTTTCGTTTACACTTTCATGGTATCCAAATTTATTTATATATTTATGTTCCTTCTAGGCTTATCTTCTGCATTATTAATGTCAAATTTAAAGAAGAGGGGTGAAAGGGCAAATTTAATATATATCCGGCGTTTTAGTATTCTGTTATTAATTGGTGTTACATGTACATTTGTAGGGGTCTCTGCCGGTGGATTATTTATTATGTATGCAATTTATGGGCTAATAGGATTTGTATTTCAGTATATACCACCGATGATTAACATTGTCGTTTTTATCGCTATTGCAATATTAATTTGGTTCACACGTGACATGGTTTTAATTGAAGGTGAATCAACTAATAATCAAATTGTATCTTTAGTAAGCATGTTAAGCGGGTTTTCAATGGTTATTTTAGGGATATTTTTAGGACAAGTATCTTTTTTCAATCACCTACAAAGATATAAGGTATTACTTGTAACAGGTTTAGTCCTTCTTTTCTTTTTAACATACTATTCTTATGGCTGGATGAATAATTTTAGTTCTTTCGTACTGCCCCTATTTTATATTGTTTGCTTTACCATTTTAAGTATGATTCCCATGGTAAGAAGTATGTTCTCATGTTTAATCGCATTTGGCCGAATGTCTATGTCAAACTTTATTGTGCACACATCGATTGTTTTTGACTATTTAGAAAATGAAAAGTTCTCATTCTTAACCTATTTAGGTATCGGTCTATCCATTATTGTTATACAAATTATTTATAGTAACATATGGTTAAAGTACTTCAGAATGGGACCTTTAGAATGGATATGGCGTATGGGGATATATTGGAAGAAAGTTAGAATTGTAGGTTCATTCGCGAAAGATTCTAATTTTAAAGAAAACAAAACCTGTTAAAGAAGTATGTGAAAAATTAAATCATAAGATTGAGCTAGAATCTGAGGTAGGTAAGGGAACCAAAGTTAGAATCGTATTCCCGTATGCATCTCGTTAACCGATGAAAGGTATACTTTTCATCGGTTTTTTCTTTTGAATCTTACAAACTTGTTAGATAAATGTTAGGGAAATCGATATGAGACATACTAAGTATAGGTTACACTTCATGTATCGAAAAGAGAAATGGAAGGTGAAATACTTGTGGAGATACTACATGTTTCAGATTTAGGGAAAGTTTATCCTGGGAAAATTTCTTATACAGCATTATCCCATATTGATTTAAAAATAAACAAAGGTGAATTTGTAGGAATTATGGGACCATCTGGAAGTGGTAAAACAACGCTATTAAATATGGTGTCTACTATAGATGCTCCAACATCAGGAGAAGTATTAATTCATGGAGAAAATCCATATCTGTTATCTCCAGATCAGTTGTCTTTATTTCGAAGACGTGAATTAGGGTTTGTTTTTCAATCATTTAATCTCCTTAATACACTGACAGTGAAAGAAAATATTGTTCTTCCACTTACGCTTGATGGTGTAAGCCCTAGAGAAATGGAAGGGAAAGTGGAAGCTATTGCTGAAAAACTAGGGATAACTGAAATATTAGATAAACGTACGTATGAAATTTCTGGTGGGCAAGCACAAAGAACAGCAATCGCACGAGCTACTATTCATAATCCGAAATTATTACTTGCGGATGAGCCTACAGGAAATCTGGATTCAAAATCTGCTCGTGATGTGATGGGATTATTGACAACGCTTAATAAAGAAAATAGCACAACGATGATGTTAGTGACACATGATGCAATGGCTGCAAGTTATTGTGATCGCATTGTGTTTATCAAAGATGGACAGTTATACAATGAGATTTATTGTGGAGATAATCGCAAAGTATTCTATCAAAAGATTCTAGAGGTTTTAGCATTATTAGGAGGAAATGCAAATGACTTTTCGACAGTTCGCATTTAATAACGTCATTCGAAGTAAACGAACATATTTGGCTCATTTTTTAAGTAGTACGTTTGCTATTATGATTTTCTTTACTTATGCATTACTTGCATTTCATCCTAATTTACAAGGCGATCTTGCTGCCAGTGTAACAATCAATACATTTGCAAAGTCAGGATTACAGATATCGCAGGGGTTAATATTTTTCTTCTCATTCTTCTTTATCCTATATTCTGTAAGTGCATTTTTAAAAACAAGAAAAAAAGATTTTGGAATTCTAATGCTACATGGGATGTCACCTTCACAGTTGAATAAATTAATATTTATTGAAAATACAATAATTGGAATCGCTTCTATTTTAACAGGAATTACAATTGGAATGGCGTTCTCTAAGTTTATCTTAATTATGAGCAACAATCTGCTAATGATTGATAAAGGACTCCCATTTTACATGCCCTTTAAAGCTATTGGAATAACATTTGGAGCTTTCTTCTTATTATTTTTATTTATTTCACTTTTCACTTCTCGACTAGTAAATGTAGAGCAATTAGTAGAATTAATAAAAGCAGAAGAAAAGCCAAAGCCTGAACCCAAAGCATCCTTTTGGCTGTCTTTATTCGCACTTATTTGTATTGGATTAGGATATACGGGTGTATTCCATAGTGTAAATGCAATTCAATATAAGGATATGAAATATGTATTATTCATGATGGCGACAGGGGTGAGCTTTGTTGTACTTGGAACGTACTTCTTATTTACACAGCTCAGTGTATATGTGTTACGTGCATTAAAGAAAAGGGAAAATATTTTCTTTAAGAAAACAAACATACTCACCATCTCAGATTTAGTGTATCAATTAAAAGATAATGCAAAAATGTTTTTTATGGTCACTATTATATCTGCCGTTGCCTTCACTGCAGTTGGAACTTGTATGGGATTAGGTAACTCATCTATGGCTGAATCGAATAGTCCCTTTGCATTTTCTTATCAGTCCTATAATAATAATCCTTTAGAAAAAGAGCATCTAAAAAAAATAGAAAGCCAACTCAATAATGGTGGGTTTAAATTCAAACAAGTAGCTTATTCAATAAAACAAATTCCAGATACCCTTTATAACAGTAATGTATTATTAAGCGTTATAAAAATAAGTGATTATAATAAGTTAGCTGAGGCATTTGGTTTTGAAAAAGAAAGCTTAAAAAATGAAAATGATAGTATTGTCATACCTGCAAGAAAATTCGCTAATACAAAATCGAATCAAAATAACTTTCGATTGTCGCATAGAAATATAAAAATAGATATGCATGTAAATAAAACACTAACGCCAAAAGAACTACAAGATACAAACATAACGACAATTATTATACCAGACGCAGTATATAATCAAATGATAGTGGATCCAGAGAATTACCGTGGTGAATCCACCATTAATGGTTTTATTGTGAAGGATTGGGAGAACACGAAAAAAGTTGCTGAAAAAATCGTGACTACTCTTCAGAAAGATAATGAAGGTATACATGAGCCTGTATTATACAACGAACAATATAAATTTTCTTCTTTAATATCTACATGGATAGTGATGAAACAAGGTTTTGGACTTGCATCCATCATGAGTGTATTAATAGGCATTGTTTTCTTTACGTTTGCTGCAAGCTTTTTATATTTCCGATTATATACAGACTTAGAACGAAATCAGCGGCAATATAAAATGATAGCAAAAGTTGGTTTAAGTAAACCTGAATTAAAGAAAATTGTGTCACGTCAACTTGCATTGTTATTCTTTTTACCAATTGCAATAGCGATTACACATAGTACAGTTGCTTTTATGGCCTTACAAAAGTTAGCTAATTTTTCAGTCTTGGGTAGCTCCGTTATAGTATTGGTTTGTTTCTTAGTTTTGCAAATTATATACTTTTACTTTGTTCGTTCTCAATACTTGAAAAAAATGTATAAAACGATTTTTTAATTCAAAAATAATAAAAAGAAGGAGAATATAGGATGAAAAAAAGACTTGGGTTATTAATAGTAGCTGGTATTTCGATTACCATGTTAGGAGCATGTTCATTCTTTGGTGCAAAAAACTCCCCGGCAAATGGGCTTTCAATAGAGGTAGAGCAGTTAAATGAACAAACAAGAACTTCTATAATAGACCTATACAAAGATATAACCATATCACAAGAGCAATTCAAAATAAAAGAGGGTAGCATAGATAATAACAAACTCAACATAAAGCTCCCGACACAATTTGTGGATGCTAGGACGGATACTCCTAGTAATTTACTATTTATAAGCAGAACAACTGCTGAAAAAATGAATAAAAAGGGGCTTATACGTGAAAGGGATAATAATAGTGGGCTCACATCTTCAGTCCCTATTGCCTCTTTACCAAAAAGAAAAAAAGATGAAATTATCTTATTTGCAAATAAAGAATATAAGGACTTAAAAGAAATAACATATGATGGGAAAAAAATGATTACTCAATACGAAGGTGATGTATGGCTAGCGCCATATCGTGGTGGATCTAACGAAATCCTATTAATTGTAGATGATACATTATTTAAAGAAATAAATGGGAAAGAAAAAACTAGACAGATTCTATCTTTTAATAAATCTTTTGGGAATCATAATTTACTCAATCAAGGGAAAGCACCAGAATTAAGTAAGGAAATAGATAAAGTGAATACGGCTTTAGGTACTGAGGGTAAGGGAGCCGTTGAATTTGTAAATATTACAGAAAAGTAAAAATTACTTTTATATAGAATAAAAGTTTAGAACATATTAATCATCTTTGAAAAAATCATTTATTGATTTTTTCAAAGATGATTATTTTTAAGTACACAAATAAGTGGATCTGATTTTTTAGTCATAATAAAAAATCAGATCCACTTTTGAAAATATAATCAGCATCTAAATTTACATCCTTGTTTTTTTTGTGTCTAAAATGTGTCTAAACGTACAATTTTCCCGAAAAGGATTTTGGAGTCTAACAAACGACCGTTTATGGAACCTTCTTAACTTACAGTAGAGCCAAGTTTTTTAACTGAAAAATTCCTTAGCGCAAAAAAAGACACCTTAAGGTGCCTTCCTCCGACTTGATAACCACTTTAATTTTAATAATATGTATTGGAATCCCACCAAAATATTATTTTACTATGTTAATTTATACTGTTCATTGGGAGAATTGTCACATCGCTATCAAACTAAGATTTTGACCAAAGAACTTTCATAATTTACAATTCAGCTTCCGATATTTTAGTTAATTATTTCATTTCAATATGTATATTATTTATCTTTCTGTAGAAAATGTTTTGGTCAAATAAATACAAAATGTAGACATACAAAAAAGCCATTCTTTCTATGATTTTTAAGAAAGAACGGCTTTTTATTTATTTTATAGGCTATTACATTGGATAACCTGATAGCAACTGAACAGAAATTATGTGAATTTGTAAACTGGACTTATTGAGTTTTTCCATCTTCGTACATGTATATGGCATTCCCGCCTAGTACTAAAACTACAAATCTATCATCCTTTTTATATGTAATCATCGCGCCGTCTGCTTTCTGTGTTTTCCATCCAGCAAACCATAGTCCTAACTGATAATCAAAAGGTAATCCGTTCGAAAAACATGCTCCATTGTATTCATAATCTTTATGATCTTCTTGATACACATATTCTGCACGAGCAGGTACAGGAAATCCTTGTATTTTTGATTCAACTGTACGATTATAGTACGGGATAATTCCAATAATAACAACGACTAGTATCGTCAATGGTACCTTCCGATTCACTAAGATTCATCTCCTTTTTTTCCTCTTTTTAAATTTTTTAGGAAAGTAACCCTTTACTTCTACCTGGAATAATTGGTATTACAAAAACCATCACACAATGATGCTAGCATGATGGCATTTGTTATTTTCTTATTTCTTAGTCTCATTAACCCATGTAACAATGTCCTGAATGACATACGCAGGTACATTGGAAGGGACTTCGTATTCACTTGGATGACTTAATTCCCCGTCCCCCTCCGTGAAGAAGTGATTCAATTTCGGATATTCTTTGAACTGAACATTGCTGCGGCTTGAAAGTCCTTCTTGCCATCTCGTAAACTCATCTTTTACTGTTACTTGATAATCACGTGCGCCTTGCAGAATTAGTAATGGTTCTTTTCGTGATTTCGCTTCCTCAACTGGACGCCAACGAGTTACATCATACATGAAATGCGGAGAAAGATAATTGTAACCAGCTGGTGGATGATCTGGATCAAAAGTTGGATCCTCAATATAGGCAAATTGTTTTTTTAGTTCATCAATATATTCTTTTTGCGCCCCGAGGTACTGATACTGATCAAGGAGTATGTCAGTAAAAGGACGCGCAGGTGGTGCCATTAAAATACTTCCTCTCACAAGTGATGCAGGTGCTTTGCTTAATATACGTGGCATTGTGCCAGCTCCTTGACTATGTCCGAGAATGAAAATGTTAGCAGGGTCAATGCCTTCCTGTTGTGCTGCCGATTTAGCTGCATATATGGCATCATCTGTAGTATCACGGTCTAAGGTAGCAGGTTCTGCACTCATTTTAAAACCGTGTTCTAAGGAACGTTTCTCGTAACGTAACACTGCGATACCGCTTGATGAAAGACCAGCTGCAAGGTCTCTAAAGATTTTAGCTCCCATAAATGTACTATCACGATCATGCGGACCAGAACCGTGAACAAGAACAACAACAGGCACTTTTTCACCAGCTTTATGTTTTGGAACCGTTAATGTGGCTGGTAACGGGTATGTAGCATTTCCAATGACGATTTCGCGTTCTTGATAGGAATCAGGTTGGTCGTAGCTAGGATGCGGGATGGTATAAGATTTCTCGGGCGTCGTTCTTACTCCAACTTCATCTACTTTGCCGCCAGGCGTGAATTTAAGGAGTAGTGGAATAGTAGTTCCTTCGATAGCTCCTTGAATTTCAACCGTTTGATGGACCAAGTTTCGTTCTTTTATAACAGGCGTTCCCATGCTTGTAATCCTGCTCCCGCCACTTTGTGTCCACCAGCTTTGTAATATATTTGCCGTAAACCTAGATTGAAAAGCTGCAGACGTCAATTGAAGTGCCTCTGCATATTTACCTTGCTTGAGATATTTAAAAAATAAAGACGTACGCTCCGTTAAAGAGACTTGTTTCTTTTCTGCAGTTTGTGTCCCTTGTGTATCCGCGTGAATAGTTGTAATCGGAAAAGAAGAAATCCCTAAAGAAAAGAGTAGAGTAAAAGAAAGTGCTGATTTTTGTATGCTCTTTTTTTTCGACATGTTTTAACCTCCAAAATGTGATGATAGATATAGGTATGGTAATTAGTGGAATGTTTCCCTATTGGGGTTTCGGTACATGTAAGAGGGAATCCTGCATACATATCATAAAAAGCCAGTTTGAAAGAGTGGAGGAGTTAAGCAAGTCCCTGCCCAATATTGGAGCAAAGAAAATGCACTTGAGGCACTTCGGTGGACAATAGAAGAAAAATTAAAACTAACAGATGAAGAAATCAAGTGCTACTATAATCGTGCATGGTTCGCGAAATACCGATTATTTACACCACTCATGATGTATTGGAACGCTAGCCCATACGCAATGATACAAGATCTCTATCCAGATAAATTTCAAGAATGGGAGTTTGCGAATACACGGCGAAATTTATGGAGTATAGAAAAAGGGATAGAAATACTGAAATGGGTGATTGAAGAAAAAGAAAAGCTTTCAGATTCAAAAATAATAGAAATGTTCGATATGGAATAGATTAGAAAAAATAATCTATCAACCCCGCTCAATAAGCATTGGGGGAATAATCCTTTTCATTATTTAAATGCAGCATATCCAGGTAAATTTCAAGAATGGAAATTTTGTAGAGTGCGAAAAGGATATTGGAATAAATCAACTGCGCTTCAGGTATTACATATATTATTGAAAGAAAAATATAAGATGGCAGAAGAAGATGTACTACAAACATGTGATACGAAGTGGGCTGTTGCAAATGGCTTATCAACGCCTTTACATAATTTTTGGAAAAATAAAAGTTGAGAAAGTTTGAATGAAGTATGAATAGGATGAAAAATACAAAAAGCCTAGCATCATTGCTAGACTTTTTGTGTTAAATGTGTTCACCGTGATCTTCTAGTTTCGGAGCGCCGCCAGTATCGCCTTTATTATAGGCAGGAGCCCCACCACCATTTCCATGTGAATCTAGTTTAGGTGAAGGGAAATGAGTATGTGCCTCTTGCTTTGGCGCTGGTGTTTCCCCGCCATTTAAGGAAGGAGCCCCGCCACCATCGCCTTCAGATTCTAATTTCGGAGCAGGAGTATCGCCAATATTGTAAGCAGGAGCGCCACCGTAGTCACCATGATTTTCTACTTTTGGAGCTGGATAATGTCCATGGGTATCTTGTTTCGGTGTAGGTGTTTCGCCACCGTTTAAAGCAGGAGCGCCACCAGTATCACCACCATTTAAAGCAGGAGCCCCACCAGTATTACCATGTGATTCTAGCGAAGGAGCGATTAAATCTGCATGAGTCCCTTTTTTAGGAGTCCATCCTTCCCCATGAGTATTTGTAAAGGAAGGAGCCCAAGTATCACCTTTATTGTATGATGAAATAGGAGGCCTTCCGTGATCATAAGCGGGAGCGCCACCAGTATCACCACTATTTAAAGCAGGAGCGCCGCCAGTATCCCCACGGTTTAAAGCAGGAGCCCATGAATCCCCATGCGACTCTAATTTAGGAGCAAGTGTATCGCCATGTGCAGCTTTTACAACACCGCCATCTCCAATATTTACGCCAAAAAGACCAAAACTAAAGACGGATAATCCCACAATCGTTGACCCAAGTTTTCTTTTCAAACTATACCTCTCCTTTTTCCTTTGTTTTTTCTAATTTGTCTAAACGTGGTAGATAAAATGAAACGAATCGTAAAAAATTACCAATTTTATAAGATATACGACTAATTCTGTGTAAAATTTTGTAAAACCTCCTTTAAATTAGAATTTTCTAAAAATAAAATCCGACAAAAATCAACATTCTAAGGTAGTTGTGTTTTTATGATTGTGTCGATTTTTTTGAAGAAAGGCAGGAGGATCGACTATAGCATCCAAGTAATTATTTAATTGAACAAAAGTATTATTAAAAAAGAGCATGTAACAGAAGTTAAATACTCCTTGTTTTAAGACGATTTTCAGATGTTTCTCTAATGGAATAGTTATCACTAAAATTAACAATAACAGAAATTTTTTGTTCATTATTGTTCGCGGCATGTCCATGCAGATAAATTTCACGTGTTCTATATTCTTCTGAGGGTTTAATTGTTTCGATTACGATATCGAGATTTCTCTCTTTTTTGAAGTAACCAATTGTTACAAGTTCGGCAGTTTTTTTAACTTCTGGCCATTCTTCGCTATATTCTTTTGGAATGGAATGAGCGGGTACTAAAAGTATAAATAACATGGGGATGGTTATAAAAGCTATACTCAAAATTCCGTAGCGTAATAAGTTTCTTCCCATTAAGTAACACCTTCCAATGTTGTTGTATTTATAAAGTCAATAGTTCGTATCATAAACCAACATTAACCAATTTACTATCAATTCAGGTGACATTAGCATTACAAATTTGTAAGGTTTATCAGATAGTAGAACCAGTGGGAATTATATACAATTGCTATTTTAATCAGCATATGCCTTCAGAATTCTAATAAATACATACTTGAATTTTGATATGCATTTATGATTTTTTTGGAACAAAAAAATGACTCTTACAATTGAGTAAGAGTCCTATAAACAAAGAAAAAGTCGCATATGATACTACATAAAATCGTTGTTTTATTATAACATTTCAATATATAGTTGTCTATACATGGATATGCGAAGGAACTGACAAACATGCTATTTGCAGACAAAAAAGTCCTAGAGGGGACTAGGACTTTTCTACTGAACGATACGATTTATAAAAAGAACAAAGTTAATATATCATAAGAATGTTTCATAAATGTATCGGAAATGTGAACATTTCGTTATTTGAATGTAAGTTGAAAAACACATATATAAGCATGCAGTTTAATAAGGAAAGAGGAACTATCTCCACCAATGTCGTTTACTTGTCCGATGTAAAGGTGAAAGGATATTAACGAAAAGGCAATTTAGTAGGAAGTAAATTTAAAAAGCCCTGTCATTTGACAGGACTTTCAAAAAAGGAACAACAGTTAACAACTGAAGGTACCATTATATTATCATTAATGGTAATTTTCTTCTTTTGATTTAGGACTTGGTGAAACGACGTGTACAGTTGATTTACCAAATTGGTACGTAGCTGCGTATTTTTCTTCTGTCATCGTTTGATCTCCCTGCATATAAGGTTACTACATTAGTATGCGCAAAATACGCCAGTTTACTATAACATAAGTCAGATGTTTTGGTGTATATCTTAATATTGGAAAAAAGAACGATGAAAAAACTATGGATAAGGGAATATGAACAGTAGAAACAGAATACATATAAGTGTTTTATTATTGTATATAAATAATATTTACCATAAAGAAATCAGGGGTGTTCTATGAAGAAAATACAATTATACATTGTAGCTATTACTCTATTATTAATTACGGGTTGCGCAAAGATGGATGCTTCGAAAATTGATGAAGAATTAAGTGGATTTGAGAAAAAAATAAATTTACATCCATATTCAGATCGTGGTTTATCCTATGAAAAAAGGCGCACACTTGAAAATATGCAATTTCTTGATGTTGTTATTACTGGGAACGAAGCTTTTCATAAATTGTCACATAACGAGAAAGTGAAAGTGCTAACAGATTGGAAAAACGATTTTGATAATAAGACATCGACTTTCTATTTTGATTGTGGAGATTTTAAATGTGATTTTAGTTTTGGTTCCGTTCTTATTAAAGACAAAGCCGACACTTATTCGTTTTCTTTCCATTCAGCTGATACAGTCATGAAAAAAAATGATGAACGCTTCGAACATATTAAATCAAAGGAAGAAGAAGCGAGTGAAACGTTTTACAATGAGTTAAATCAAAGGATGAATTGGTTTGTATCGTCTTTATATAATTTCAAATTACGAGGATATCCTATTAGTTATGAAGAACCCTATCAAAAAAAGAAACACTTTACACGTTACCATGGCGAAATAGAGGATCACAGTAATAAAATTTATGAACTTATGATGCAAACAAAGCAAGAAAATTTGATAGAAACAGCTAAACGAATTCAAAATTATAAACTTCAATATAAAGAAATATATATGTCAAACCTTAATATGACTAGAGAAGATAGGAAAAAACTTGATACTTTAACATATGAACTAGCAAAGGAATTGCTAGTCATTGCAAAAGCATTTCCAAATCCCAATATGATAGATGAAAAGATAAAAGAGTTCAAAGACATTCTTACTAAAGGTATTTGATTGGTTCTCATGCATATAGAAAGTAAAAAAGGCGACTCTATGTCGTCTTTTTACATGGAAATGGAAATGGGAATATGGTTTTTTTGGTATAACAAATAGATTCTGCTGAGTTCAATTGATATAATTATCTTAATTATAGAAAAAACAGAGGTGCTGGGATGGGAAAGATAAGTAATAATAAAATAGAAAGACGGGCTGTAGAGGTAATTAAATCTTTTGCGAACGCGCTAGATGTACCACTTAAACCAAATATTCCAGAGGGGGATAAGGGAATTTCGTTTGATGGTGATATAGAAGTCTTTAAAGATTTATCGGAATCTGTAGAATCATTAATGGGTAAGGTGCCCGTACAAGTAAAAGGAACGCTGGTTGAAGAATTTACAACAGGGCCTAGAAAATTTCGAATCGAAATGGAGCACCTCAAAAATTATTTGAATAGCCAAGGTGTCTTGTATTTTGTTGTAGAAATAAAAAGAAATCGAGAATATAAGGTTTTTTATAAACAATTATTACCTCTGGAAATCTATGGAGTTTTGCAACAATACGCATTAAAAAAGAGACCAAAAGGAAAAATGGTTGAACTGAGACCACTATCCGAAACGGATTTAACAAGTGTATGTATTAAGTTTTTGAATGAGACCAATAAGCAACCATTAATGTTAATTGAAAGTACACCTTTTAAGCGTGAGGATTTTACAAGTTATGAATTAACGAGTTTAACATTTGATCCATCTATGGGAAATATATTTGAACATGATTTTACGCTTTATGGTGTGAAAGAGAAACTCACTGTTCCGCTGGAGCACATTCGAATTGATGCTGTATCAAGTGAAATCTTAGAAACAATCATTATAGATGAACAATCATATGTGTTAAATATAGAAGCAACAAAGATGGATAAGAGAATCGAATTGTTAATTGAGAATTCATTAGAACTTACCTATACATCGGATTCAACAAAGTTTGATTTTAAACTAAAGAAAGTGCATTCTTTAGATGCCCAATTAAAAGTATTGCCACTAATCATTAAATTATTATCAGCAAGTAAAGTGAAATTTGTTAACCTACGATTGCCTCTGGATTTATCCACAACAAAAAAGGAACTAGAGCTAATCAAAACTTACGAAAATTTATACAACACATTTTTACAACTTAAAAAAATTTTTTCGCAATTAGAAGTAGATGAAAAACTTGAATTCGGAGACGAACCAAATGACATACACAAAATTATTCACCAAATTAGTAATTTTAATAAAATGATGTTTGATGATAATAGCAGTGATGTCATATTGGATCTTCCAGAAAATGCGGAATATATAGGGTTTAACATTGGTGATATACGATTTATCCTTTATTATAATCCAGAAGCGAAACCGAAATTTTCGAATGCATTTTCTCAAAACTTCCCTAATAATCAGATTTATGTCGGCTGTGATGATGTTGTAACCCCGTATACACCATATCCTATGTTCAACAGCTCGACATTGGCGTATGGTTGTAACGTGAATATAGATGTAATTAAGGAGTCATTTAGCCACATTGATCCGTTTGCAAATAATGAGGTTGCAAATATAACAAATGACTTTTGTTTAAAATGTATAAATGCATATGACCTTTCAAAGAATTTGGATTTTTTAGATTTAGCAGATTATATATACGGAAAATATACTGGGGATACCTTGATTCCGAAGGTCCTATATATCAATCAAACACAGATTAAGAAGCGAAGAGAAGGCAAATTGACAGAAACTGATATAGATAGATTATATGCTATAAAACTAGAACATGCAGGTCATATAGATATGAACTTCTGTACGAGTGTACTATTAGAAAGTAAAGTGGAAGCTAAATTATCTTATGGAAGATTGAACAAGGAAGAACAAGAGAACTATAAGGTATATCCAATTTACAAACTCTATTGCGATTTGTATGAATCAGAACTAGTTAAATAACAATATTATAGTAGTAATGTTTGGAGAAAGAGTAATTGATAAAAGATACATCAATATTTCTAAAATAGGAGATGTTCATGTATCTTTATTCTCTTTTATAATTAATAAAATGATCTTTAATGATAAAGTAGGGGAAATACTTACCAAATAAAAATAGGGCAATAAAATATGTTCGATAATAAGTTCAAAGGAAACTTCTATAAAAAGTATATTAAGTAAAATAAGAGTATTTTCAAAAGATAATTTGGTATAATTAAACAAATAAAATCAATTAAGTAATATATAAAAATTATTAATTGTAGAAAGGGGAATATTTATGAATACTTTTTTAGACCAACACCCACAATATAAATTTTATAAAAATGGAAAATATTGCTATATGAGTGAACTTCCTTATGAATTCATCTTTTTTACAGACTTTAAAGGATTTATACATTATCAATTAAGTAAATATGGCGAGGATATGTTAGGTAAGGGTTGTCAGCTATACAACAGCCTAGCAGCTGATCTACAGAAGTCTCCAATTCCTCAACTACTACCATTAGACGATATAATCTTTCAAATAAGCCAATTATTTAAGTTGTATTATGCAAAAGGATTTCCTTCTTTAATGGATGCACTAGCTAAGATGTTGATTATTTTGGGCGGGTATGAGGAGCTAAATGTGTTTTTGGATGAAATTGGAATTGGATATACAGCAGACTATTACCACGGCGAGGTAAAGTGGTATGAGGAGGAGGAGACAGACAACACATATGAATTACATGTGATGAATCGGTTAGAGTATATAAGTAGTGTTGGTGCTGGCTATTTTGCAGAGGTACACAAGTATAAGGATAAAGATACAGGAATAAAATATGCCTTGAAACGATTGAAAAGAAAGAATGCTAAAAATAAGGCTTATGTAACTAGGTTTAAAACAGAAGTTTCAATCTTGCAGGATTTAAAGGGTCACTCTAATATAGTTTCAATTATAGATAGTGATATTAATGAGGAGCAAAAGAAATTCAATTATTTGATGCCATTATTAGATACAGATCTTAAGAAGTATATTGAAAAAAATAATGGTAAAGATGAATTTACGATTGAAAGGAGGTTGGAGATCTTTACACAAATTCTTTCTGCAATGAAATTTGCTCATGAAAAAGGGAAATGGCATAGGGATCTATCGCCAAGAAATGTTCTATTAGGCGAAGATCAACATGTTTATGTTTGTGATTTTGGTTTAGGGAAAGATTATGATGAAATACGTTCAAAAGATTATTCATATGTCGAGGGATATGGGACATTAGAATATGTAGCACCTGAACAAAAAGAAAATTTAAAAAATGCAACTGAGAAGAGTGATATTTACTCGTTAGGCCGTCTACTTTATTTTATTCTTACAGGAAAGACGCCAAATACAAATTACAAAGCTGCTGGAGCTTTTGAACCTCTGATTAAAAAGGCGGCAGAAGATGAACCAGAAGATAGATTTGAAACAATTTCTTTATTCGAAGAAGAATACAAGAAGTTGTTAAATGTATAAAAAATAGTGTCCATATTAGTACTAATAAGAAATTTATTAAAAAGATCTAATTAGCTTTCGTATACATGTGGTGGGTGAATGTTAAATTAGTTCTAAAAAATTATACGAATTAAGTATTTACTATTTTTTGGAGTATTGTAAAGGAACGAAATTTCATATGGTAGTACAGTATTTATACTGCAAAATTTGTATAGATCAATCCATGCGCTTTAGGGGGAGTATTAATTGACACATTTATTTGAATTCGAAAAATTCAGAGCGTTTATTGAAGATGAAAATCCAATAGTTGTAATAGATAGCTGCTTCTTTTTAGATTATTATAGATACAGTTCGCAAACATCGTATGAAATGCTAATTGTTTTGCAATCAATCAAAGAAAGAATTTGGATTCCATACCAGGTTTATTCAGAATTTAAAAGTAATCATAATGAAGTGAAGAATACTAACCAAAATAAATATAATGAGGTATCTAAACAAATAATTAATATGACAAATGAATTTAATAGAAAAGTTAGCACTCAAATAAGTCAATACGGGAAATTTGAATTTCCTAAAATTCATGAGTTAATGGAAAAGGTTGTACCACATATTAAATCAATTCAGAGCGAAGTAGGGAGTTACAAAGAAGAAATTAAGAGTGAAATGGATAAGAATAAAAACCTAATGAAAAGTGACAATATGGATTTGTTTATTAATTGTTTAATGGATGAAAAACAAGTGGCTACATCATTATCGAGTAAAAAGATACTGGAGATTTGTGATGAGGGTCAAAAGAGATACCATTATCTAATACCACCTGGATACATGGATAAGGATAAAGAAGGAAAGAGGGGTGAGAAACAGGATCCTAAAAAACCTTATGGTGATTTAATTATATGGGAATCCATTTTGAAAAAAGCAAAAGACGAGAAAAGGTCAATAATTTTTACGACTTCTGATAGTAAAGAAGATTGGTGGCAATTAAAAGCTGAAAATAAGCTTATTGAAGCGCCGAGGCCTGAATTAATTGCAGAATTTGAGGATTACGTTAAAGGTGAAAATAAAATGCTGATGATTCCTATGAAGGAGTTTATTGCGCATTATTCAAGGGTGAACAAAATTTCTGATTTTCACACTAAAATAGAATTAAATGCAGAGGAATTTATCGAGGAATACTTACTAGATAACTCTTCGTGGTCAATTGAATCTATACTTACACATGATGGTCAAATACAAGATTATATGGAAATGGGTTTATTTGCAGAAATTAATGACTTGGTTCCTGAAGAGATAGTTGTAGAAGATTATAATGTAGACTTTGATAATGAAAAGATTAATATTAGTATATCTGGAAATTGCTTTATGACAGCCCATGCAACCATTCGTGAAGACTATAGTGAAGAGCATGGGAGAGAAAGTACATATAATTTAGAAATGGCAATTGTGTTTTCTATTGAAATTAACATTGATAAAGAAGAATATCAATTAACGTTAAATAATGTATCTGTGGAAAATGTGGAAGAATCAAATTACTGTTTAGTTTGAGACCTTATTTAATTGTTTGGAGATTGACTGCTATTTTTTATTGAAATTTAATACAGAATAGCAGTCAATTAATTAGGAAGCTTTATTTTATTCGTTTCATGTTTATGGTGAATATAATGCATATACATAAAAATAAATGGTTTGAATCGACTTTTAAAGTGGATTGGGGTACGTATTTAAATAAAATTACATGTAATTTTATTTTGAATTTTGGTATTACATTATTATAAAAGGTAAGGATTTAATAAATATGGACATAGAGAAAATAATTATAGATTGGCATAATCGGAGTATAGGAGTTAAAGATGAAGATAGTTTAACTTATTTTGATGAGAAATGGCTAGAAATAATTAATAAGATAAAGAGTAGCAGTAATGATGAGCTGCAAGATTTAATAGTTGAGCCTAAAACGTTACTATTTAGGGTTCATACAGGCGGTAAGGAAGAGCCCCAGCTTTCTGATTATGATGACCAAGCAAATCATCACGAAGTCTATGCTGAAAAATATAAGAACTGGTTAGTCGACAATGATATTGAGGCGATTTACTTTAATAATCGGTGGTCATCATTTACAAAAAGTGCAGACGTTATTGGCTCAACGTATTTTTGGGAGAAAGGCTTGCGTGGATTTGTTATAGTCGTTTCATCTGAAAAGGCCGTAGATATTTCTTCTAGGATAGTTAATTATTTTGATGAGAAAGAAGTTGTTGCACCAATGAACAAAGACACAGTAAAAGAAATTTTGTCATTCAAAGACTTCATGAAAAAATACGGTACTGGAAATTCAGATTATGAAAAGAGTAAAAATTAATCGATTGATTTGGATAGTTTGAAACCCTCTTACGTTGTAAGTCCCGTAATATAGAGGCCTTTTTCGATTTTTTCGATTGTCTATGTTAATCTGACTCTATGATTGGTGAAGGATCTGAAGTAGGTGCGGTGGGAGACAATGCTACTAATTATATCGTAGTTGAGTATCCATCACCAAATGGGGAGAAAGAAGTTATTGACGTGTTCATAACAAAGGGACTAATATTTAAAACAGGTGAGAAAGTTGAAATTGATATGAAGTATGTAGACTGGGGCGGCATTTCTATTAATTACAACACAGTGGATCACATCGAAAAAGTGCATGAAGTAAACAATATTACTCAAAATAATGATGATGTGTGGATTTGGTTTTAATAAGGAAAATATCCTCTTTTCTTATACATATTAGATTAGTTATACAGATATTGAAATATGTTATTCAACTAATTGATGCAATAGTAATTTAAGAGCTGCGATTGTAGCTCTTTTTCTTATGCAGCTAACGGTGCAGTTAGTGGAAGAAGGATTTTAATTTACTATGATGAAATATGTAATCTAGGTGAAATCTTAGAAGGAGGTTTCAATACTGTAAAAATTGTTTTGTAGAATGAATGTAAGGGAGGAGAGCCAACTTGGAAATCAGAACAGAAAGATTAATAATTAGACCTTTTAAGAGTGCTGATTTACAGGATGTATTCGCTATTTATAATAATGATGATACATGTAAGTACCTATTACATAATAAGTGGACTCATGAAGATATGCAGAAAAGATTTGATAAGAAGCTAGCAAACAATGTACTCACAAAAGAATCGATATTAAGTTTGGCAGTCATATACAATACTAAAGTGGTTGGTGATCTATCCGTATGGTACACAGATATGAAAGACACTGTTGAGATTGGTTATAGTTTTTCAAATGAAGTAGCTGGGAGAGGTTTGGCAACAGAAGCAGTAAGTAGTTTGGTATTTAAATTATTTGATGAATTTAATGTACATCGTATACAAGCTAATCTTGATGCACGTAATACAGCTTCCCGAAAATTGTGTGAACGAATAGGCATGAGAAAAGAAGCCCATTTTATACAAGATTTTTGGAGTAAAAATGAATGGACAGATAGTCTTGTATATGGAATGTTATCCTCTGATTTGAAGTAATAGACGTAGTGATTTTGTTATGCTAACGGGTGAGTTAGTTGAATAACAAAGGGCATATTATATATGACTAATATATTATGCCCTTTAATTCATTAACTTTTGTAAATTTCGTTCTTGATAATTTCAAATATAGAAAAGCTTCCACAATTTATTGTTAAATAAAATAACTTAATTAAAATTACACAAATTAAAGGCCGCGAGCTCATATTTTTATATTCTAGGATAATGATATGCAAGATTGCATGTCTAAAATGGTTGCAATCCCACACGGCCTGTAACTATAATGGTTACGGTTTGGTGGTACCAATCAAACAAATACAATCAACATGAATGGAGATGTTATAGAATGGGTATGAAAAAATTAATCTTAGCAGGTGCTTTAGGGATCGCAGCATTATCAGGAACGAATCTACCAGGACTAGAAGCAACAAAAGCGAGTGCAGCTTCTGTTGAAACGAATTTCTCAACGTTAGAAGGACGCGTAGTAGAAGTAGATAATGGTGTAATAGTTGTGAAATCTAAACAATACGAAGAACCTGTAAGTGTGTATATAGAAAATCTTTCGAATGTGAAAGTAGGAGACAAAGTAAAAGCGACTGGTTCTATGATGCGTAATTTTACAGAATTTATGATTGCAACAGAGGTTGAGAATACGACAAATAAATTAGGTATGCATTTGAAAGAAAATGGCTCACCTGATTATGTGATTGGTGAAATATCAGAAGTAGGTACGATGGAAGACAGTGCTACTAAATATGTCGTAGTTGAGTATCCATCACAAAATGGGGAGAAAGACGTTATTGACGTGTTCTTAACAAAGGGACAAGTATTTAAAACAGGTGAGAAAGTGAAAATTGATATGAAGTATGTAGGCTGGGGCGGCATTTCTATTAATTACAACACAGTTGATCACATCGAAAAAGTGCATGAGGTAAACAATAGCACTCAAAATAATGATGATGTGTGGATTTGGTCTTAATTTGATTAGTAATATCAGATTCAAAAAAGTAAGACGTTCTTATGTTGTATAAGCTATATTTAAGTGAGTATGGATTATAATATCCATTTCAATAAAACAAAGGAGAGGAGTCTATTCTATGACTTCTCTCCTTTGTTTTATACGAACTTTGTTTGATTCTATTTATATGACCATATTTAAGCAAGAATAGCTTTTAAAATCGACACTTTGTTTGTAGTAAATAATACATAATTTTGTTTTACAGTTCTAATTAATATACGGTCAGTTGTCCCATATGCTGTTCCAATACGGATTGCAGTTGGTTCTTCAACTCCCGCATAGGTAGCATCTTCGGTAACTTCAAGCAAATCACGTAATGGGATTGTAACCTTCGCCAATTGCCATTTAATTATTAATTCTTCTTCTGTTTTTTTACATCAATACCTAGCATTATACCAATACCTTTCTATAATAGAATGCTACACTTTTAATCTTATTATACAAATTTTTAGATTATTTATCTATATGTATGAGTAGAATTGGTTTCTACGTGTTCGTATCTAAAGCCTTTCCAACGTATAGAAGGATATGCTGTCTTTCTGTTATAAAATATGTTAAGAACAAAAGTTCACATCAAGTTAATATGAATTTGATATGGTTGCAGTATGATGAACGAGAAACATTTAGAGTGGCAGGAAGGATATGAATTATGAGACTTAAATTAGTAGGAATCTTCACTTGTATGATTGTGGTGTTAGGTATTTTTATTCTTTACACCAACATATCTATTGGTAAAGGACCAAATAGGACAAACTATGAAAATCGTGAAAACTCCATAAATAAAGAGAAAGAAAGTTCTTTTGCTAGTATAGAGGCTGTAGTGAATAAGGAATATGGATTGCCTGAAAACTATAAGCCAAATGATTTAGTTGTCCCAAATGTACCATTCTCATTTAGTGGAACGGTAGAAAAGAGTCACCTTCGTAAAGAGGCAGCTGACGCACTAGAAAAGTTATTTGATTTAGCAAAACAAGAAGGAATTCAGCTGAATGCAGTTTCAGGATTTCGTTCCTATGAGTATCAAAAGAATCTGTATGCCAGCAATGTTAAAAAGAATGGGCAAGAGCATACGGATCGTTTCTCGGCAAAGCCTGGACATAGTGAACATCAAACAGGGTTAACAATGGATGTTTCTTCTAAAAGCGCGAACAATGAACTAGAGCTATCCTTTGCGAATACGAAGGAAGGCAAATGGCTAAAAGATAACGCACATCGTGCAGGGTTTATCATTCGTTACCCAAAAGGTAAGGAGAGTATTACTGGATATGCGTATGAGCCTTGGCACATACGCTACGTTGGAGATATTGCTGAAAATATATATAAGAAACACTTAACTTTAGAAGAATATATGAATATGAAATAAGAGGAGATATTTAATCGCTTGAAGAATGTATATATTTTGTTCGACAAAATAATATTGGTGATAATTAATACAATTTTTCTAAAAAGGCATGGTGGTTGTTATGAAGCTATTAGGGAATAAATTTACGCATGCATATGCTTCTGGTGCAAACGCAATTGCTATCCAGGTGGATCATCATAAAATAAAACGATATATACTAGAGTACAGTGATTTACGGCATATTGGTGTGTGTCATGATGATGAGTGTGAATGCGGATGTATGGATTCAACTTACATGAAACAGAAACCATACGGAACGAGGTAACACCGAGTGATATAGTAAGTGATACATGGATTACAGTTTTAGTAGATGAAAGACTGTATGCCGTACATAAACCGTTTTTTGAGATTATCTATGGTGGGGATATTTCATTATTAAGAATTGAAATTGAAGAGAATTACGATGATTTTGTAGGCTTCTCTGTTATACTTTGTCCCAATTGCGGAAAATGGTCTGTTTGTGATTAATCATCATAAACGGGCCATTTTTACTTTAAGTCACTGACAAACATTAAAACTACGATCTCAACAATCTAATACATGTAGTAAGAATATTGGATGATTAAATTGGTACAATCCCAAACTGAGGTGGCGTTGCGATTTAGATAATATAGTAATATCGTCTCGAAGAATGCACTTTGAGCAAAGTTTTCAATTTTAATAAATAAGGAGTGAAATGTATGTTTGATGAAATAACAAGGGAAGAACTGATAAATCTAGTTGGTAAAATTGTAGAATGTGAAGGAACTGAAGAGGAGATTGATGAAATGTTAGAAGCTGTAGAAAGAAATGTCCCACATCCAGAAGTAAGTGATCTAATATATTGGAATGATAAAGATCTTAGTTCAGAACAAATTGTAGATATAGCATTAGCATATAAACCGATACAGCTTTAGAATTTGAATGAATTGTTATTCTTGCTATATAAATAAAGTTAATGCTTTTTTAGATGAAAATTAGGATGAGTTAAAAATTCAGCAAATCAGGGGGGAGAACTCGCACTTGAGTCCTGCCTCTTATTAAATTCCAGAAAATACAAATCATTAACCTATACATAGGCTTCATTAGCTGTTATGTAATGCGTTTTGCCATGGTTATTGTGTACATAGCATAGTACGCGTTGGAATTAGTATCATTTACTGGTAGGGAGAGGAATGTTGCTGGAAATCTACTGATATAAAGCTATCCACAATAACTTACTTTTTGTTAGTTTACATAACCTATATTATAGGTTATGTAAAAAACGAGTGGGAATAAATCTCAAAATGAAAAGAATACTTATATCATTGAGACAGAATGAGGAATTTAGAAGCTATATTTTGAAATCTGTATTAAAATCACATTTAGAGGAACGCTCAGCTAAACCAATTACAATAAAAAAGAATTAAAGGAAACGCTCTATTCAACATCATAACAATTAAGTTTTGTGAAAAACACAATCTATTTAGTCTTAAGGAGTTAAAGTTAACTGTTTCGTATTAAAATGATATATACTGGCTATGTCCTAGAAATAAACACAAAATTATTTTATATGCATAGTTAAATATAAATGAGATAAAAAATATTCATACTGACAGAAGATAAGGTGAATGCTGCGTTTATAAAAAGGTGAAAAAACAAACACTTACAACTTCGCACGAAATACCAATTTTACGAACAGTATGATAGTCATATGAAAATCTAATACAGTGTCTATCGATTTCAAGGTCAGATGCATCGGTTTTAGTATATTTGTATACGCCTATATAATACATATTTTATATAAAAATAATCATATGCTGAATTATTCATAAACAATTTTTATAGTGAATTACATTTTAAAATATAAGCGTTTTTCTTGTGTTGATCTAACTAACTCCTGATTAATCATGATTAAATTAACCAATTCTTATTTTATAGCGACTTTTATACTGTTTTCATGTATTCATTTTGTATGAATTTATATATGAAAATTGTTTTATTTTACATACATTTATATGTAATTTTTGTACTAGCTTTTATAGCTTAATACAAATTTATCACCTGGTTATCTATAAATTTTATTAGAATGACTACAATATCCCATTCAATCTCGAGTAAATATTAGTATTCCATAATTTAATTATGTAAATAAGTCTGTGTAAAAATTTAATTTTACGCGAACTTGTGTTCGTATCTTTTTTCTGTTATAGTATATATGAGGTGATTTTTATGGATTACAGCAAGCAACGTCAAAAATCCGTACATCGTAAAAAATTATACGAGAATCTAAATGAAATGCCCTTTTACATAGAAGAATTTGTGGAGTACAAAGAATTGCATGATGCCTCTCCCTCCACCCTACTGAATTATGTATATGATTTTAGAGTCTTCTTTAATTGGTTATTATCCGAACAAATTATTGAATTAAAACCTATTAAAGACATATCTTTCTCTGATCTGGAGAGTTTAAAGAAAAAAGATGTTGAGAACTTTATGAGATTTTTAAAATTACAACAAAACATGCAGAATTCCTCTGTTAACAGAAAAATTTCGGCCTTAAAGTCTTTATTTAAGTACCTTACCTCCCTATCAGAGAATGAAGATGGAGAATGTTATTTTTATAGAAATGTAATGGCTAAAATAGAAATACATAAAGATAAAGAAACATTAAATGCTCGTGCAAAACGTATGAGATCTAAAATATTCCATAATGATGACGATCAAGAATTTTTGAATTACGTTAAATATGAACATGAAAAATCTTTAACAAAACATCAGTTGTTCTATTTCCTAAGAGATAAAGATCGTGATGTAGCTATCCTCTCCCTCTTTCTTGGTAGTGGTATTCGAGTAAGCGAATTGGCCGATCTTCGTATGGAAGATATAAACTTAAAAGAAAGACTAATTGATGTAATCCGAAAAGGAAACAAAGAAGATTCTGTATGGATTACCCCAATTGCATTGAATGATCTTGAAAAGTATATGGAAATCAGAGATAACAAATATGCTCCAGGGAAAGAATTAAAAAATGTGTTTTTATCGAAATATAAACATACTGCACAACCTCTTTCAGTTAGAGCTATCCAAGATATAGTAGAAAAATATACTAAGGCCTATGGAAAAAGAATGTCTCCTCATAAATTAAGACATACATTGGCAAATAAATTATATATGGAAGAAAAAGATTCATTACAAGTGATGCAGCAACTTGGGCATACGAGTCAAGATACAGCTTTGCTATATACACAACTTGGGGAAACAACTATTAAAGATAGTTTAGGCAGAATAGGAAAGAATAAAGAATAAAAGTTCAGCAATTTTGCATTGTTGAACTTTTATCCTTTTACAGACTTATGGATTTAAACGCTATTTATTATTCGTTTTAAATTTGATTTTATTATGTAAAAAATACATAATTCGAATCCTACTATAATTGGTATATAAAGACTCTCTCTTGATTGGAATATAAATGAAAATTTAAGACTCCTACAATTGTTGGTTACATTAAATACTTTTTTAACGAACAGTTTTCTTTATTCTATTTTTTATGTACTGCAGAAAGATACGAAAATGAATACTTTTTAGACAAGAAAGTAGATCCTTCATGAATATCTTTTGTTAATAAGGTAAGATACTATTAAACATCGCTTTATTTAAAAGGGATTTTTAGTAGTATCAGTTCATATTCAATTAGAAAAACAAAAAAATTTGTAGAAATCCCTACAAGATCTTTTTAGATAATATAAAAAGGTTAAAATAAACTATCTCATAATTTGAATTGAAGCAAACTGTAATTGCTCCTAAATCATATGCTGAGACTTCATCCTTGTATCCAGGTTTGCATCAAATAATATAAGTCATTTTTAATGAGTAATATGCACTCTTCCATCTTCGAAAATCTGAATGGATTGATATGATTCCATGAATCCGTTAATATGCCTAATTGCATATCAAAATAGCAAGATGCCACCACATACCTCATTAACTAAAAAAAGGACCTGATATTTCAAAGAAATTACCTGTAGAAAAAGAAAAATCCTATTTAGGGGTATATCAAGCTAAATTACGATTGAATATTGCAAGTTGGACAACCTACGCATGCACCATTAGAACCAAAAAACCAAGACTTACCCTGTGAGTCAAGCTCCCAAGTGTTAGTTACCATGTTTCCATTGTTATCAAAAAACCACCACTGACCTAGTGAACATACCCATCCTCTAGCCACTCTATTAGCATTAGGATCTGAGACAGGCAGATTTCGATCCCGTAGATATCGGTATTGTATTTTTCCTAAACTGGTCCTTATAAACCCTGTCCAGACTCCATTGTTATCTGCAAGGAATGAGCTACCACCACTTCCTGTGAACCACCCTTGCTGCCTCACACCATTTTGACAATAAACCCAAACGCCATTAGCTAAGCCCCAGCCATTTGGATTTGGGCATTGTGACGGTGGCGGTGGAACAGAAGAATCTTTAGTATCCTTGATTGTAAAATTGCAGGTGAATTCGTGATTACACACTGGCCCTTGCGTATTTAAAAGACGGTTGATATGAAGATGAGGTGTTGGGCTGCCGTTGCCTGTAACAGTAAAGGTACCTGATGCTGCCAACGTAGCAATCCGCTGCCCTGCAGTTACATGGGTATTTGCACTTACTTCTGGTTGAACGTGGACATATTCGGTGACAACACCATCAATGTCACTTCTGATGGCTATTGAATTTGGCGGGCAATTCTGCTGTAAACAAGCGATGAAATTAGGGGCATCAGTGTGACATAGACACAAAGGGTTACCTGTAATCGCCCATAATACTGTTCCTGATTCCATAGCAAACACAGGTGTACCGAACACGGCACCATCAAATCTCCAGTCTTTACCAGGATGGGTACTATCACAACGTTTAATCATATTGATTTGATTTGGTGACACTTTAAATGGCACATTCTGATATACATAGAGGGGTTTCTGAATAATATTAAATGGTGGACAAGTCAATTTTTTAAAACCTCCTTTTTAGAGTCGAAAATTATTACAATCTATGAAAATGTGTTTAGTATTGTGCCTGAACCTTGTTCTGTTTACAACCACATTGTTGCAAATATACGGTTACATTACTCATTATTTTCTACAGCACATGCCCATCAAGTTAAAGTTTAGGTCCTAAAGGATCGGTCGCATTCTCTTTAGGGGGCGTAGGCAATGCAACTGTATTCGTTTCACCGAATTCATTCGTATATAAAGTAAGAACCTCACTTTGTCGGGAAGCTAAAATACGCCCTTCATTTGTCATTTTATAAATTGATACTTTGACACCCTTAATAGGTTTTTCTGTGTCTTTTTCATATATTTTTGCAAATATCTTTCCACTTGGTTTCCGATAAAAAGCTTCCTGCCCTTCATCACTCACTCCTGCTATAGAATATGGTGGTTTATAATCTCCTGAAGAATATGGATGAGAATTATACAAATTCACCTCTCCTCTCGTTAAATCCTATTTATATTAAAACTCTAGTATATAAACAAAATAAAAAGGCCCTTTATCCATGATATTATGCTCAAATCTATTTTTTGAAATCATATAATTGCCTATTTTCTTTAAAGATTCTCTAGATTTTTTTAAAAATAAGTATGGACTACTCTATTTTTACTTGACCACTTCCTGCTAATCTATCCAAAATAATTCTTCAATCCAAAAGATTAATCTAGTTATACTTTTTTTGCATACTATAAAAGTTAAATAACCTTATTTACAAAGATAATTTTATGTAATTCAAATCTATACATGCTTATAACAAAGAAAGTTATGAATTAAAGATTTCAGTTGATTTATAAAGCACTTTTTTTGAATTATTTCTTTAAAATCTATATTTAAGGAATAGAAAAAACTACTTACAAATATTTAAATAAAGTAACTTTAATTTTAGCAAGTTGTGTGAATACAACTGAAAATATTAACCGCTATTTCTTTTAAAGAGCAATTCCTAATTGTAATTTTAATAAAATTAATTTTATTCTTTTACGATTAGTACCTGTCATATTAAAGTTCAATTCAACTATAATAAATAACAGTATTCTAAAGTCAAGGGGTGAAATATGGAGAGTTTGCCCACTCTTAAACTAGGCTCTGCAGGCTATTATGTAACAGTTCTCCAATTAAATTTAAGCGGTTTGGGAGTAAACTACGAGAAACTTGCTATTACCGGCTTTTTTGATGAAAAAACAAATAAATGCACAAAAATTTTCCAAGAAAAAACTAAATTAAATCCTAATGGAATAGTAGAAGTTAACACTTGGAAATCATTGTTTGAGAACGTATTATTAATACAAAAGAAGCTGCAATCTATAGGGATTTATTTTGGAGCACTTAATGGGATATTCGATGCATCAACTACCCAAGCCACACAAGAATACCAAAAAGAGCAAAATTTATACCCTTCTGGAGATATTACACCAAGAACACGCCACAAATTATTTAATCCCAATTCTCAATCTGAATTTTATACTAGCTCTAATCATTTACAATCCTTACACCCATATGTGGAGATGTTGGCTAAAGAGTTTCTTCAATTAACAAAAACTAATGGCTTAGATGTTCGAATATATTCAATGTTTAGGAGCTGGAGTGAACAAGACCGGTTATTTTCTTTAGGAAGATGGAAATCGGGTAAAAAGGTTACAAACGCTCGAGGCGGGGAATCATATCACAATTGGGGATTAGCCTTTGATGCTGCACCTTACGAAAATAACTCTATACCTTGGGGTGACATCAAAAAATTCAAGCAAATGGGGTATATAGGAGAGCAACTTGGTTTAAATTGGGGTGGGCGTTTTACTACCCTAATTGATTATCCGCATTTCGAATATTCTTTTGGATTAAGTACTTGGGATCTCCTTAACGGTATTACCCCTCCTATTTTGAATATATAGCTTTTCATGTAACTTAAATCATTTCTATTCATAAAGAAAAAAGCATCTTCCAGGTGAGATGCATGTACAGGATTAGGCAGCCCTTATGGAAGGAAGTTAATGAAAGGTCTTGAAAATCTTAATGGTTAAAATTAGGTGGCCTTTCGGGTTAAAAGAACATGAAAATGTAACTGTATTAAAAATAACACTAATCTTTTTGTGAATTTTATCAAATAGATTAGTGTTATTTCCATTTCTCTTTCTCTTTTTTGTGTACTGACGTCATTTCGCAAATTTTATACATCAATACGTTCTACGGTTTTGAACCTTAATTTTGGTCAATATAATCCCATTTAATATAATAAGTAATTCATAAATTATTTTATATATCTGTACCAATTTCATCTAATGTTTTTGGATTTATCTTTTCCCCATCTATTGTCATTTGTATTTTTTGCTTCGAATTTGCTGTTACCACCCAAGCATTCGGTAAATAACGATCTTCATGAGATAATGTGGATGGTGAATTTATAACCTTTCCCCCTAAATATAGCGTAGCAGAAGATCCTCCATCCATAGCCATTGCATTTATTGCTCCTTTTTCATATAGAATATCTTGACACTCTTTTAACGTGGCACCTATGCTATGTGTTTGCCTACCGTCTATCACTAGAAACATTATTGTACCATCTTCTTTTTGGGCCATAATACTTCGTGGAGCAGAGCCCCAACCACCATCCCCTTCTGTTATCATTTTTTCTCCATTTACAATTAACTGTGGCATAAATCCTGCTGCGGAAAAGACTTGTTTATCCAAAAGTTGTTGGGTAGAATAATTCCCTGTTATCATTTGTCCAAACTTTGTTAAGCCCGTAATAATTGTAGGGGTATTTTTATCTATATTTGTATCAATTGCTTTCCCATTTTCTATTACTATTCCAGTTGCAATATTTCCTCCACCCCTTCCTGTTTCATCAGCAAATCCACTTGCATTCACAGCAACAAGTGAATTATTACGTTTTGCCATTACGCTAATTTTTTCTCCCCTTTTATCGCCCTGTGTCCCTTGATGGCTAACAAGTTTAACATTGAAAGGGTTACTAATAGTGACTAATTTTCCTTCGAAAAGAAAACGACTATCTTTGTTACTTTTAATCGTTTCTACATCAATTTTTAATGGCTGATTTTTTAGTTCTTCTAATCTTTTTCCTGCTATTTTTTTATAAATAGCCTCATCACTGTTTGACCATTTCGGATGATTAATTCTATCTTGCAGTTTATCTAGTTCCTTTTGGGATAGAAATGTATATTTCGCATATTGTGGATGCTGAGAAGTTAGTATACTCCCAGCCATTGTTACACGAAGATCTCGGCCATAGTTAGTACCAAATAATATTCCTATGCCAATAAGCATGAAAATAGAAAGAAGAAGCAAAATTCGTTTGAAGATTTTTCTTAGATGTTTCATAGTTTTATCCTCCGGCATTAATTACATTCAATGAATCCTTTAAAATATTATTTACCTAAAGACAAAAGTGTTTGTTTCCCTTATTCCCGAGTTCCCCACTATGTCTTAGCAAGCAAGGCAAAATACTTATTCTATATTTCTTATTTATTTCAGTTTATATTTACAAATTTAATAAAGTTTTTGCAACCAAGAAATATATTACTAATCCTGTTCCGTCAACAAATGTTGTAATAAATGGACCAGAAACGACTGCAGGATCTAATTTAAATTTTCTCAAAATCAAAGGTAAAACAGCTGCGACAAGCGAAGCCCAAATAACAATAAATAATAAAGTGATTGCTACAACTTGTGCAACTTCTGTTCCAACTCCTAACATATAAGCACGAATGAGCCCAGCTACCCCAAGTGCAAGTCCGAGAAGCATGCCAATTGCAAATTCCTTTTTCATTACACGGAAAATGTCTTTAAATTTCACCTCTCCAATACCGATTGCACGAGTAATTGTTGCTACAACCTGTGTTCCTGTATTCCCTCCAGTACCTACTAATAATGGAACAAAGAAAGCAAGGGCAACCACTGTTTCAATTTCGTCTTCAAAATACTTTAGTACTGTACCTGTATATGCCTCAGCAACAAAAAGAAGCAATAACCATGGTAGACGTTTAAAGAAAATGCTCCAAATACTAGATTCAAAGTAAGATTGATTTAATGGTTCACTTCCGCCTAACTTTTGGATATCTTCTGTAGCTTCTGCTTCCATAACATTCATTACGTCATCAAATGTTATAATACCAATCATTTCATTATTTGCTGTTGTTACGGGTATTGCTGCTAAATTATAATTCAGTAGCTTTTTTACAACTTCTTGCTGATCAACCTCAGCGGGTACTGAAATCACCTCTCGAATCATGATAGTAGATAATATCTCTTCATCTGCTGCTAGTAATAACTCATGTATGGAAACGATTCCCTTAAGATAACCATGACTATCAAGAACATAAATATAAGATATTGATTCTACATTTTCAGAATGTTCCCTAATGTACTTCAATGTAATTTTTACTGACCAATTCCCTCTAACTGCAACATAATCACTTGTGACAAGACTTCCTGCAGTTTCAGGTTTGAAAGCCATTAATTTTTTTACATTATGTTTTGTAATTTTATTTAGATACGCCATTAATTTAGCTTGTTTTTCCGGATGAACCGCTAGAAGTAGATCTACTGTTTCATCAATCGGTTGTAAATTTAGTAACTTTTTAGCTTTGTTTTCAGATAAGTGAATTAAGATATTATATTTTTCTTTTGAACTCAAATGTTGAAGAATTTTTGAGCTTTTTAATACAGGAATCTTATCTAGTAATATGACTTGATCTTCAATTGAAAACCGTTTTATTTCTTGCGCAACATCATACGACGGATGACGTAAAACTTTATCTGCATCCAAATCATTTTGGGTTACAAGTAATTCATTTAATAATTTCTTCATGTTAACTCCTCCTCATATTGCTAAGGGAGACTCTAGAGTTTCATGAGTGGTTTTGTATTATTTTATCTGTCTAAAATTTTGATTAGAGCATTAATAGTTACATTGCAATCAATTTATTATTTAGAACTACCTCCTTTTTGAATATAGACAAGATAAAAATAAATAACATTAAACAAAAAAAACCTTACTCAAAAAGGAGTAAAGGTTTTTTTACAATACAAATAAATGATTATTAAGACAGCTCTGCAAAAATCCCAGAGGTGCCTTTCTATCAAATCGTATACCACTCCCTCGTTGAGTTTTAGCACTGTATAGCATAGGTTTTTATAACCAGCTACATTAAAAAGGGCCTTAATCCGACCGTTCCTGTTGACCCATTGGCGTCTCTCGACATTTTTGGGCAGCAGCGTTTCTCTATACAGGAGCCTCACCTAACAAAGATTATTGAATTACTTCAAAATTTAAACCAGAATTTAATATTTGTCAACTAACTTTCGATTTGATTCATAAAAAATTCTTTTTTAGAGAAATGTAATTAGATTCTATTACAAATTTGAAATTCTGCTTAAAAGATATAAAATTTAAATACAATTAGTTCGAAAAAACGTTATAAAACATATGAAATTTCGTATAAGAAATTTATTGTTTATGATTAATTTGTAACTTTATAGCAGAAGCTGAATCATTAGTCATTCCGTACTTCAAAAGAACATTCTTCAAAAAATCTTATTTTATGATTAAAATCTTTTTTACTGTTTATCAAATTTATATAGTTAAGTTACTTAATCAAACTATACACTACAAGTCGAAAATAAGTATCTATATGAGACGATTAAATACAATTTCCCACATCACCTCTTAAAGAGTTATAAAGAAATAAAGAATATAAAATTAGCAATAGGCTTACTTGACAAGCAAAAAAAAAGTATTTATGCTGGCTACACGAAACAAATACATAAAATTTATATTGCTAAACCTGTTAGGTGAGGCTCCTATACAAACACAGGCTATTGCCCAAAAATGTCGAAAGACGCCAATGGGTAGAACAGGAATTGTCGGATTAAGGCTCTTCTTAAGATAGCTAAGTAATGAATTTCCATTACTTTACGTTGTATAGTGCCAAAGCTCTACTAGGGGGAGAAAAGCTTTATTTAGTCATGCCAATTTAAATCCTCCCTAGTATGTAACTAGGGGGGATTTTTGCGTAAGAAAACAGGGTGTAAGCGATAGAATCTCTCAAAATTAAAATACTATTTAGTAATTGATGAGAACAAGATTCTATTCATTAGCAAATGAAATATTAAGTGTTAATGTAAATCAGGAGGATATTAAAATGAAAAAAATATTAAAACTCGATTATCTATTGCTCCTCCCTCTATTCATAACATGTACTTTAGGTATTATCATGATGTATAGTGCGAGCTCCATTGTCGCTGTCCAACATTACGGTTATAACAGTAGACATTTTGTTGATTCTCAATTAACAAAGCTATTTTTAGGAACAATAGGGTTAATAGTTTGTGCTATTCTCCCATATGAAATATGGAAAAAACGAATAGTCTCTATATGTATTATGGTTGGGGGGATTTTTTTATTAATTATGGTTTTATGGAAAGGAAAAGTGGTAAATAATGCTCAATCATGGATTTTTGGAATACAGCCAGCTGAATTTCTTAAATTAGGAACAATACTTGTAACAGCCCGTTTTTTTGCATTACGACAAGAACAAGCTAAAAATATTTGGAGTGGTAGCGGAAAACTTTTATTTTTTTTAGCTACAATTTTTTTTCTTATCTTTAAACAGCCAAATTTAGGATCCGCACTTTTAATATTAGGTATAGGTTTTAGCATATTTCTTTGCTCTGGAATAAATATAAATCTATTAATCAAAAGAATTATAATCGGTTCTATTTTGTGGTTACCTATTTTATATATTTTAATTCAATATAGTTTGTCAGAAGTTCAAAAGACACGTATTACTACAATATTCAATCCCTTTGTTGATGCGCAAGGAAATGGATATCAGCTTGTAAATTCTTTTATTGCCATTGGTTCAGGAGGAATTACGGGACGTGGATTCGGAAATAGCATTCAAAAAACTGGGTATCTCCCAGAACCACATACTGATTTTATAATGGCAATAGTTTCTGAAGAACTAGGATTTATTGGTGTATTTATTATATTGGCTGGAGTTTTGACTATAGTACTTCGCTCCTTAAAAATTGCACAATTATGTGAAGATCCATTCGGCAGTTTTATAGCAATTGGTATAGGATGTATGATTGGTATGCAATCAATCGTAAATTTAGGTGGTATTACGGGACTATTTCCTCTTACGGGTACCCCATTTCCATTTGTGAGTTTTGGCGGAAGTTCTTTAATGGTTAATTTAATAGCAATAGGAATATTACTTAATATCTCAATTTTCGATAAAATAAGATTTTCACCTCAGGATATATAGTTAATATACTTATATTGTTTCATAAAATATACTGGGTTATTAAATTTTTAAACTTATTTACCAATCTTCGATTATATATTTTATACCGATTTTCACCTGGAAATATTTAACGTATGAAGTAAGCGAACAGTTTTAAGTTAATCTTCCCTTTTTATTTGGCCAGGTATTTTAAAGCATGAGGAGGCATATGTCGTTGTAGTTCTTCAGCAATCGGTTAAAATTTGTCAAGAATCGAAAGATTCATAAAAAGACGTCATTATTTCCTATAATTATCCATAATGACTAGATAAATATGAACTGATTTGAATTACCGGGATATGTTTTCTACCTACAAAATCCGGTTCTGGTGCAAACACTCCAAAACGCTTGTAAGTAACCTCCTAAACTTGGACATACTGATACTAGTACTCTAAAAAAGGATGTGATTGGTATGGAAAAGCAAAATCTATTCAAGTGGAAACATTATCAACCGGATATTATTTTATTAACCGTGAGATGATACCTACGGTATAACCTCAGTTTTCGTGATTTAGTCGAAAGGATGGAAGAACGCGGGCTATCCCTTGCTCATACAACTATCATGCGATGGGTTCATCAATATGGTCCCGAATTAGATAAGCGAGTACGACGTCATCTTAAGTCAACCAATGATTCTTGGCGAGTCGATGAGACGTATGTGAAAGTCAAAGGTCAATGGATGTACCTATATCTTGCTGTTGATTCAAAAGGAAATACAATTGATTTTCATTTAAGCAAAACAAGAGATCATAGGGCTGCAAAGCGTTTTTTCAAGAAAGCTTTGCAGTCTTTTCATGTTTCAAAGCCCCGTGTGATTACAGTGGACAAAAACCCGGCCTATCCTATAGCGATTGAAGAGTTGAAGACAGAGAAAAAGATGCCTGTAGGCATCCAAATAAGGCAGGTAAAATACCTTAATAACATTGTAGAGCAAGATCATCGTTTTATTAAAAAGAGAGTTCGTTCAATGTTAGGATTGAAATCTTATCGTACAGCTAAATCTATTCTTTCAGGAATAGAAGCGATGCATAGCATTAAAAAAGGCCAACTTATTTTAGGAGACAAGTCTGTCCAAAATGAAGTGAAGTTTATTCATCAACTATTCGGAATGGTTGCATAAGAATAGATTCCATTAGGAATCTATATACCTCTTTCAAATAAATGCAATCTTTGCACCAGAACCCTATTATAAACAAACTTCAATAAAAGATGCCTTCTCCCTCTTTTTTTATGACTGGATTTTTTGAGTGGATGTGACCCCTAATAAACATTGCAGTTTTGTAATATTAATGTTACTAAAATCAATTTCTTCACTATAAAAAATTCACTATAATTTCCATATACAAAGATAAAGAGAGTAATATGAAAAACATTAGTTATATTATTTGCACTGTTTTCTAGATTTTGCTATAGAATATGTGAATACAATAGATATTTTCGATATAGATCTGCACGAATAACTCTTGAGGTAGAATCAACCAATCAATAATTTTTACGTTGTCATTTAAACGTAAACAAAAAATAGCTGCAAAATAAATAATAATAGTTGATTTTGGAGCTATTTTTTGTTTACTTCACTTTTTTTCGGCACTCTGCATCAAGACGCTAAATCCATTGACTACGGTAAGACTTTATTTCAAATCCACACAAAAAAACAGATTACCTGCACACTAAAAAGTCTAGCGAACAGGTAATCTAGGTGTTTTGATATTAATGAAAAACTAATTTATTTTTTGAATTCTTCCATCAATAATAGGCTGAATTGGTTCTTTTGCTTGTTTTATATATTCTACTAATGCTTCAAAATCAGTTGGTCCTGTTTCAGCATCTTTCCCATTTTTAAATGACACAAATCCATCTCCGCCTGAAGCCAGAAATGCATTCGCAACGACGCTGTAAGTTTTAGAAGGAATAATTTCTTCTCCATTTGTTAAGCGGATACTTGTGACTTTTTCTCCATTTGGCTTGTTCGCATCCCAAGTGTATTGGATCCCGGAAATTTGAAGCATTCTTGTTATGTCTTTTTGCCATTGTTGATTTAAAATATCACGAATGTCTTGCCCTGTTAAATTAACTTTTACTAATTGATTTCCGAATGGTTGAATGCCATATACCTCTCCCCATGTAATATCACCAGCATCTAAGTCATTACGAATACCACCAGGGTTCATAAGAGCAACTTGGGATTGCATTGTTGCACGTTGGGCATCAGCAACTAAATTACCGAGATTAGATTCACCAGCTGTATTTAGTTTGCGATCTAGTGGAGCGGTAGACTTACCAACAACTTCATTGACAAGAGGTGCGATTTTTTCTTGATATTTCTCAATTTTCTTCTTTATTTTTTTATCAGGCTCTATGCCTTCATGGTAAGTTGTAACAATTTCTGCTTTTTTCTCAACAATATCTTGTGTCTTACGATCAATCTTTACATCAACATCAGCAAAAGCCATACCATAAGAATTTGCTTGTACGACAAGTTTATTATTAACAGTTCCATTTACATAGGTGTGGCTATGCCCTCCAAAAATAATATCGACTTCTGGATCAGTCTCATTTGCTAATCGGACGATATCACCATTTGTTACACCGTTCTCATTTGTTGTACCTCCGTTATGCGCAAGAACAACGATAGATTTAACGCCTAGTTTTTTCAATTGTTTTACGGATTTGTTAATGGCTTCAACTTCATCTGTAATTTCTACATTCTTTAGCATAGTAGGCATAACAAGGTTAGGAACATCTGTTGTTACGACTCCGATAAAGCCAACAGGAACTCCTTGTACCTTTTTGATAGTAAATGGTGGTAAAAATAGACGACCGGTGGATTTATTATAGAAATTTGCGGCTACATATGGGAATTTTGCTCCTTTAAAATTCCCTGTTTTTTCATGGTATCCACCATAAATAAGGCGCTTCATTTCTTCAATGCCTTCATCAAATTCATGATTTCCTATGGTTCCAACATCAAATTTTAAATCATTTAGAAATTCAATCGTGGGTTCGTCTTGTAATAATGCTGAAACAGGAGGACTTGCTCCAACAGCATCGCCAACTTGAACCTTTATTGTATTCGGATTTTGTTTTTCACGATCACGTAAATAAGCCCCTAAGTACTCGATTCCCCCTGCATCTTTATTGTTAATTTTCTTTACAGTGTCTAGTTGCCCATGTAAATCGTTAATACCGAGCATTTGTACATCTATGTAGCGGTTTGGCTCTGTACTTGCTTGAACTGAAGGCGCAGCAAATACACTTGAAAAAGTAACTGTACTTAATGCTAAAGCAACTTGAATGATTTTTTTCAACATAAAATTTTCTCTCCCCTTATTACAAATCTGACATCATACGATATAATCTTAATAGATTAAGAGGATTATTTCTATAAAAATTCTACTAATTATAAAAATTAATAAGATTTTATTGTTTTCCGACAAAAGACTCCTTCCTCAAAAATGTGAAGGTGTAAAACGTCCATTTTAGGTGGGAGATGAATATTGGTAGGCTTGAGCCTACGTTTTTTGATTAGGATGTAAAGGGCCCCCCCATGCCAATCAACTTAAGAAACTTAACTACCCCCAAAAGTAAAAAAACGTTATTCTTTCTAAAAAGCTAACTAGAAAGGATGACGTTTTTTATGAATCTTTCGATGTTGAGAAATACATTCTTCCCCAAAACGAGAAAATGTACATCTCCAGATGAAATGTACATTTCTTTGTTTTGAGGATTCTTCAAAATATTATCTTGATAGCAATGTAGCAATACCCCTAAGAGACCTAAAAAACCTCTAATCGATAAGTTCATGTAATTATTCTTGATATTACTGTTGAGCCGCCTCCGGTAGTTCATCAAAGATTAGTCTTTTAAAAATGTTAATAATGCTTCATTAAATTCTTTTGCATGAGTTGCGTTTAATCCATGAGGACCACCTTTTATAAGAGCGAGTTTACTACCAGGAATGGAATCATATGTGCGTTTTCCACTTAACTCAAAAGGTACAGTTGCATCAGAGTCACCGTGAATAATAAGAGTAGGTATATTGAACTTTTCCAAGTCTTTTCTAAAATCGGTCATACTAAAGGCGGTAATACAATCGAGCGTTCCTTTAGGGGATCCACTAGCTGCAACATGTATTTCTGTATAAATTAATATTAAATAAGATATTATAGAATCTCTTTCTTTTTTCTATCCGTACTCCTGAATTGAGTAAATCTTTTGTTTGGTATTTACAGGTTCGTTGCACGAAACCAAACTCTCTGGCAAGATTTCGTAAGATATTTGGAGATAAAAAGCTTTGAAATTCTTGAGTAAATAGATGGGAGAAAAATGTCGGAAAAAGATAAAATTAATTGGATTATTTTTATTGATTATAAATAAACGTTATCATAAAATGTTTATAAATACCCAAACAATTTTTTTCTTCGTTTGCTTTTTTTATCCGAAAAAAGAAACCGATAGAGAATGTTAATACCAAAAAAATATGTAACTAGTACAGAAAAGAGGCTTTCAAAACTGACATACTAACAAAATTGAAAACGACGCATGATTAGTTCTTGAAGAAAAGTTACAACCATATGAGGAACGAGATTACAACCAAAAATAGTCTTAAAAAGGAGACAAAATTATGGGAAAAAGAAAGTATCCAGTAACACCTCAAGATCGAATGAATTATATATTAGGTCTTTATTCGGCAAATCAACAAATTAATGCCGTTCTTTATTTCCCTATAGGTATATCAAAGAAAATACTCGAACAATCAGTAAGGATAACGTTACAATTACAGCCAGTTTTGAACAGTCGTTTTGTAGAAAGTGATATACCTTACTGGGAGGAACATTCATCTAGTATTAACTCAACAATTTGTTTTTTTGCAGAAGGAAATGATCAAGAACTTGAAATGATGACAATAGATTTTATCAAGGAATCTGGAGATCCTATTCAGGGGCCTATGGTTCAAACAAAATTATTACGAGGCACTACAAAAAATATATTAGTTATTAAATTATCCCATCTTTGTTCAGATGGTGCAGGAGTCAAGGAATATATTAATTTGCTGGGAGCAATTTATACTCAACTTTCTCTGGGGCAGTCTAAGGATCAAATTATAAAGGGATTTGGTGCAGGAAATGAGGGGTTTCGCGATCAATCATTTGTTTTCAAATATGCTGGAATAACAGACATAAAAAGTGCGTATCGTCCCAGCCAAGAACAACAAGCAGCGTTATGGTCTTTTCCATCTCAACCGAACAAAAATACTTATCCACAAATGTCCGTGCGGCGGTTAAGCCATGGGCAAACTCTACGTCTAATCCAATGGACAAAAGCACAACAGGCTACCTTGAATGATGTAATCATGACTGCATACTTCCGAGCTTTATCACATTTCACTGTGTATGCAGAACCTCGCACCGAAGAAAAAATGATCGGAATAACAATTGATTTACGCCGATATCTTCCTAATCATACAACTGGTTCAATTTGCAACTTATCCGGTATGGAAATGCCAGTGATTAAAATGGAAGATGATGACTCATTTAATCAAACCCTAGTTCGAGTCAAAAAATCAATGGATAAAATAAAATCTCAAAATCCAGGTCTTTCTTCAGCGGCAGGAATGGAATTACTGGCAAGTATAAAGCTATCTGAAGTGAAGGAAATGTATAAACAGCAATACGAACAGGCTTTACAGATGAGAATGGCTTTACCGTTACTTACTAATATCGGATCGATAGCAAATGAACCTATTAAGTTTGGTGAAGTTCAGGCTCAGGACGGGTATATGACATCACCTATTATGTATGCACCATTCTTTACAATGGGAGCAAGCTCTTATAATGGAAGACTTACATTTACGATTGGCTATCATTCGCCAGATACAACAAAAGAAAAGGTAGAGCAATTTTTGGAAAGTGTGGTCAGTCAACTATCGCAATTGTAATCGGAGTATCCCCCACGCTCAATAAGCTAAATTAATATAAGTATAATCTTACATGAAATTTTTTTTCAAAAGTTCCAGTGTAATTTCGTTATAGATTTGCATTCCAAATAAACCCTATCTGGTTTCAATTTTCACATCCTTCTTCTTTAAATTTGTATTACTAAATAAAGTCGTTTAAAAATAATTGAAGCTAATTTCACCATTGATAATATTTTTGGTATGATCAATGTATAATAAAATTATAACTCATCTAAGAGTCTAAGCGTTATTTGATCAACGATCGCTCAGGCAATGAGTTATACCTCTTGGAAAAGGTACCTTGCAGCAGGGGTACCTTTTCTTTTATTTTTAGTTATAAAATAGTTTAATTAGAAACTATGTAGTTAAAAAGTATGATGATTAAATTGTAATTGAAGTGAAGCATATATCCCATATGAATATTTTAAAATATTAGAAAGAAAATCATTTGAGCGATAGCTGGTATACCGATGATAGTTAAACATTGCACCCAATTATAATTATATGTAGAAAGATGGAGTAGTCCAAATGAGCTTCCAGACAAAATTAAAGAGGTTGTAATTGAAGTAATAGGACTTATTATGAAGGAACGTATGATTTTGTGCCAAAAGAATTATATAGATACAAACATAATGTTCTCACCAATTAATTGAATTGCAATACCATGCGTTTTAAGGAACATATTGGTCATCTCTTCATTTTCAATGGGGTTAGATGTTCCGTTGAATGTTGTAAGAGATATTAGTACAGACAAAAACAACAATATTATAATATAAATAATAAAAGCACTGAAGAAAGATTTTTTTAGCTGCCGGCAAGTAATTTTTTTAGAAATCAAAAATCTTTGATCCCACATTATGAGTAGAAAAACAAATGAGATAGGAAACGAAAAATATACTGCTTTAATTATGTATTGCAGCAGTATGTCTATATTATTTATATACCTAAGCGAAAATAAAGGGAAAGGCAAATATACTGTAGCAATACAAAATAAGATTAGTAATAGAAGCTGCAGATACGTTTTAGTTTGCACCAAGCAATCTAAGTATGTATTAGCAGCACTAAACGCGTTTAAAGGCCTTTTACATTCCCTAAAAAGAAATTTCATAACACACCTCCATTTTCATTTTGGTAAATACATTTGATTCCAACTCTAACTATCCATTCTTCCCTACTATTACTAAATGTAAGCTCTTAACTGGACATTTCATAAAACTTCACGTACCGAAATTATTAATTATATTTAAAATATAGTTAGTAAGAGATTTTCTATTCCCCCCCCCAAAAAAAGCACCCCACTGGATGCTTTTTTTGTTCTCTCTATAATTCGCTTAGTAATCTCTTTTCCATTTCTAAAAGGTTTGCTTGCTGCACCTTATTAATTTCTTCTATTTTATTTTGACCCCCTCCTAAAATCAGCATGGGGTTATGTGTGTTTGAAGTTTTAAAATTAAATACCTATATAGTCACTCTACACCTGTCCTTTAGTTTAAGTGCAATCCTTCACAAATATTAAATTTTGCTTGGGATTCTTATTCCATTAAATGGTCCAATACAAAAGAAAGAGCACAATTCTTATTAGAGAATTATGCCCAATTGTTGAAAATCAATTAATTCATTTTTTTTTAAACTTCCCCCTATTAAATTTCAATAAGTATAGGTACAATCATTGGTTTTTTCTTAGTATGTGTATATACATATTGTCGTATTGATTTTTTTATTTGTTTTTTCATTACATTCCATGAGTTTCTATTTGCTTCTTGTAGCTCGTTAACAGTTTTTATAGTAAGTCGATTAACGTCTCTTCGGAGTTCCGAGAAATCTCTATCCACAAATCCACGAGAAATGGTATCGGGGTCAGAAATCAACGTTCCTTCCGCTTTGCTCATAGTTAAAATAATCATGAGCATCCCATCCTCTGAAAGTTGTTTGCGGTCTCGTAACACAATTTCCCCAATATTATCGACATCCTCCCCGTCTATGTAGGTATTCCCCACCGGTATTTTCCGGGTCTGACGGGCAATGGTATGTTCAATATCGACGACATCCCCATTATTGATGATAAACGTGTTTCCTTGCTCTACTCCAACGGATTCCCCTAACAAACGGTGATGGTGCAGCATTCTAAATTCACCGTGAATGGGAATAAAATATTTTGGTTTCATTAATGTAAGCATTAGTTTTAAATCTTCTTGATAACCATGGCCAGAAACATGCATTCCGGATGTACTTCCTGATCCATAAATCACTTTGGCTCCAAGGGCAAATAAGTTGTCTACGATACTCGTGATATTTCGTTCATTCCCGGGTATTGGACCTGCTGCAAAGATAACCGTATCTTCAGGTAAAATGTCGACACCGCGAAAGTTTCCAGTGGACAGGCGAGCAAGAGCAGCCAATGGTTCTCCTTGACTCCCCGTGCATAAAATGGCCACCCTTCCAGGAGCCATTTCATTGATTTCATGTGGGTCAATTAACATTCCATCTGGAACTGTTAAATAACCATGTTCCATAGCAACCGCTATGACATTAACCATACTTCGTCCAAGCAACGCAAGTTTTCGATTTGTTTTTTGTGCTGCATTCACGACTTGTTGAACGCGACTAATATTTGAAGCAAAGGTAGAAAGAATAACTTTGCGTTCGGCTTTCATGAAAGCTGCTTCCACATGTTCACCTACTATTTGTTCCGATGGGGTCAAACCAGGACGCTCTGCATTGGTACTCTCAGATAATAGAAGCAAGACCCCTTCTTTGCCGATTGCAGCCATTTTATGAATATCCGAATTCTCATTATTCGCAGGGGTTAAATCAAACTTGAAGTCCCCTGTATGTACAATATTACCCTCTGGTGTGTGAAAGACTATTCCCAAGCAATCAGGAATACTATGGGTCACTTTGAAAAAACTTACCCTTATTTCTCCAATTGTCAAGTTTGAGTTTGAGTTGATTTCAATAAGTTCACTTTCTCTTAGGAGTTTATGTTCTTTTAATTTGATTTCAATTAATCCTAGTGTGAAGCGTGTGGCATAAACGGGTACATTCAATTTTTTTAAGAAG
This sequence comes from Bacillus sp. NPDC057893, assembly GCF_042796455.1. Taxonomy (NCBI): domain Bacteria; kingdom Bacillati; phylum Bacillota; class Bacilli; order Caryophanales; family Bacillaceae; genus Bacillus; species Bacillus sp. NPDC057893. Next base: position 53,617 of record NZ_JBHVNG010000014.1, read on the forward strand.
AACGGGATCCCCCCGATATGATCTTCATGTCCATGTGTGACAATTAAAGCCCTGACTTTATCTTTATTTTCTACTAAATAAGCTATATCAGGGATAATCAAATCAATTCCTAATAAACTTTCATCTGGAAACTTATTGCCACAGTCGATAATCACGATATCGTTTGAATATTCAATTGCATACATATTTTTTCCGATTTCATTCAAGCCGCCTAAGGCGAAGATAGATAATGCATTCTCTATTGTACTCAAATTTATAACCTCCCATTTTAAATATAATCTTAGTATGCCCTTTAGGTTTCCCTTTATCAGTGGGTTGAATGCTCGAGATTCCTAGAAAAAAGGGAACTTTAGACTTGTTTTTCCTAAATATACTGACTACAACATTGATGTCTTCGTTTCCCACATTGTTATCGAGGTCTTACCTCCCATGGAGACAGCTGCTATTGAAATCACTCATGGTTTTCGATTCTTAATAAAGATGCAATTCTTTTTTAAGAAATGCACCCGATAATGGAAGATCGTTTTGCAGAAGTCATGCGGCACTTACATTGTAGAATGGCCCTCTAAAACAGAAGAAGCTCTCCTCATACAAATTGCATAGCTTAGGGTGAGAACAAATTCTTCTAAATCATATCTACGTGCATTGGAAAAACCGTTGTCTTGACCTTTAACACTGAATCCACATCTCATCAGAACCTTAAGGGATACTTCAAATTATTAGCTTGATGGATATGGGACGACACCCTAATATGTTTGGATTAAAATCATTGCAAACATATTAGGGTGATTGCTAGAATAGAAATTATGCATATAATCAAAAAAGGACAAACTCTCCAAGATGAAAAGTTTGTCCAAAACCATGATTTCTTTGGTTCAACAATATAAAATTCAGTTCCGCTAGGAATCTTTCGTTCTTTTTTCATATCCCACAATTTTTGCATCAGTACTAACAATAGTGGATTAGAATAATGACTTAATACTTGCTAGGACAGTAAGGATACCTATAATAATAACAAATACATTGCTCGCTTTCCCTTTGTATTTAGCAAGTACTGGTACTTTATGGATCGCATACATTGGTAATATACATAAGATAGCAGCAACTAACGGACCGCTAAGAGCATCAATAAGTCCAAGAATACTTGGATTTGCATAAGCAACATACCAGCATGTTAATACGACAAAAGTAAGGATCATAGTCTTAACTGTTTTTTCTCCTATATCTTTCCCGCGTGTTTTACTGGACTTGATAATCATGTCACGCATTACCTCATATGCTCCTATATAATGGCCAAGGAAGGACTTTGTTATGGCCGTAAAAGCAATAATAGGAGCTGCAATAGTGATTACAGGCGAATTAAGCTCATTTGCAAGATATGATAGGATTGACAAGTTCTGTTCTTTTGCCATCATAAGATCATTTGGAGTCAAACTTAAGGTACTGCTCCAAACAAAGAACATAACAACAGCGAATGTCATGATATAACAAACTTTTTGTATTTGAGCACATTTGGCATCAGTAGCTTCTATTCCATACGTAGCTCTCTGTTTCATAACAAATGACGAAATCATAGGCGAATGGTTAAACGAGAATACGATGATTGGCAGTATCATCCATATTGTTCCTAAATATCCTGTTCCTGTTGAAGCAGTAGAAACACTTGAAAAACTAAGCATTGACGTATTCCATTGTGGAATCAAAGATATTGCTATAAAAAGTAGAGAAACTATGAAAGGATATACTAGCATGCTCATTATCTTTACAGTGATATCTTGACCAAAATTTAGTATAGCAATAAGACCGAGTACTAATACAAGCGATAAAACGGCCCTTGGAGGCTCCGGCATGTGCAATTGATGCACGATAAAACTACTTGCAGTATTTGTAAGTGCAACCGAATACATCAGCACGATCGTATAAATTGAGACGAAATATACTATGTTAAAAATGATACTTGCCTTATTTCCGAAATACTCTCTTATTGTACCTGTAATCCCCTCATCAGCAGAATTAGAAGCGTATATCATTTTAGCAAGCGCCCTATGTGAGTAATACATAACAGGATATGCAAGTATGGTAATTAACAGTAATGATAATAAACCACCTGAACCTGCATTAATAGGTAAGAAGAGTACTCCTGCTCCAATTGCTGTTCCAAAAAGGCTCAATGCCCAGGTAGTATCCTGTTTATGCCACTTTTTAGGGTCTGGATATTTCTCATTTTTTACTGCAGTATTTTCAGCTTGAAATTCTATTTTTTTTGCAGTATTCCCATTCATATAATAATTCCTCCTTGTGTCCTATTCTTACGTCTCTTTTTAAGGTTTAGGAATATAGATCGTTCTTGAAGAATGAATTGCTTACAAAGTGCGCCATATCGTGTGTCCTTCTTCTAAGTTGATCAAAATCGAAAAATTCGCTAGTCATCAACCTGATGGGTTTATTAGCGCTTACAAAACATTTTAATTATATAGTAGTACATTTTAGTGATAATGAATCTCAATATACAGACATCCTTAGGAGAACAATAGAAAATAGAATTGTTAACTATTTCACAATATTTCCGATAACTGTTTATTGATTTGATTGTTTCTCTCCAAAGATTTTATTTTTTATAGCAATCCCTGTAGGTGTGGCCGCAATTCCGCCTAAACCTGTCTCCCTTAATTCGCGAGGCATCTGTCTTCCCACCCTATACATCGCTTCAATAACTTCGTCAGCATTGATGATATTGTTTACGCCGGCTAATGCGATGTCCGCTGCTGCTAAAGCATTTGCCGTTCCAATGGCGTTTCTCTTTACACAAGGAATTTCTACCAAGCCAGCGACCGGATCACAAACTAAACCGAGTAAATTTTGTAATGCGGTTGAAAAAGCTTCAGAAGATTGCTGTGGCGTTCCTCCGGCAGCTTCTACCGCTGCTGCAGCCGCCATTGCTGAGGCACTGCCTACTTCAGCTTGACATCCTCCGTACGCTCCTGAAATACAAGCATTATTTGCGACTATCGTTCCAAATAACGCTGAAGTGAATAGAAAATGGATCATATCTTCATGACTTAATTGCAACGTATCTTTAATACTAAATAGGACTCCCGGGATCGTCCCACTCGCACCTGCTGTTGGAGTTGCACAAATAGCCCCTAATGCAGCATTTACTTCATTAACACCGATAGCACTTTGAATCCCTAACACCATCAAATCTCCAGAAAGAGTTTTCCTATTTTCTCGATAGTTTTTAATTTTAACAGCATCACCTCCGGTTAAACCGGTTGGAGAAAATACCCCGTCGCCCTCGATACTTTTATTTATGGCATTTTCCATAGTCGCTAAATTTCTTTCCATTTTACTCCAAACTTCTTCATAAGACGTTTTAGTTTGTTCGATTTCCTGTTCTATTGCTAATTCATAGATTGGCTTTTGGCTTTTATTAGCTGCATCCACAATTTCTTTTATGGTCATATACATATTTTTTCACTCCTTAATGTAACTAAAGAATAATGAGATTAGCTATATTGCTTAAATTTCCTAATTCCTTCTGAATATTACCAGGCAATAGCGAATCCAAAGCGAATGCATATAAATATTTTCCGTTTTCTTCTAAACTATGAAAGTTGTTAATTTCAACATCATATTGTTTAAAAATCCTGCGTAAGACAAATTCAAAGTCAGCTCTTTCGGAAATCGCAATAATAACTGGCAATGGCCCCTGCAGATCTAAGCTAAATCTGTCAATTTCAACATGTTTGACTTCAATTAATCCACCGCCGATCGAAATACCCATTGTTCTAATACTTCGGCTTTCATCCTCTAAATATACATCTGCCGTATTTGGATGACCAGCAGGACTATCACCCGCTTTTTCAATAAAGGTAATGTCAATTCCTTTAGATTCTGCTATTTTAATAGCATCTGGCACTTTGCTGTCATCGGCAGCAAATCCTAATATCCCAGCAATAATTGCAAAATCAGTTCCGTGTCCTTTATGGGTTTCAGCAAATGATTCATAATACCTTACCACGACTTTTTTTGGAAGACCTTGAAATAATTTGTTGGCAACTGTTCCAATAGCCAAAGCACCTGCAGTATGTGAACTTGAAGGACCTATCATTACCGGCCCAATCACATCAAAACAACTTTTGTATTTAACAACCTTTTTTTCTTTAATAGAAGCTACATTCATGTTCATATAAGCACCCCCATAATTTATTATTTTTTATTGCAGTTGAATCTGAGATATTTGAATGACCAATTCAAAATAAGATCAAGTTGATAACGCTTTCATATTTCGTGTTAATAAATTTCCCTTCTGATCACACACCTTTCTTAGAGTAATCATATCAGTATGTCCAATTTTAGAAGGTTACTTGCAAGGTCTTTAGAATTTTTGCACCAAAACTAGGTTTGATATTTTCTCTAGAGGTAATAGATTATCTCTCGACGCCCTCATTATAACTTGTATATTTATGAGTCTAATATTTTTTTATTTTCAGAAAGATTGAATAAACAGAATCTTGAATGGGTAATAAATTACACTTGGCATGTAGCAATTGTGTCCATTGTTTGAAGCTGTATTAGTTAGTAGAAAAGCAAAAATAACACAGAGTTCCTTTCATTAACACATTGATTATATTGGAAAATCATTATAAAGATACTTATACTTTCCTTTGTTGAAACATCTTATTTTAGACGTGAAAGCTGTTGCAATAAATGATTAATGTAGATGGAAAGGAATAAATTAATGAAATATAATATCTTCTTCGGATATTAATAATACATTTTGCATTTATATACAATTTCAGAAAAAAGGAACTTCTTTTCGGGGTAGAACCATATCTCTATCAAGCTAAGAATTTTGACTTTCCCTAATAAAAACCTAATATCTTCATGAAGTTCTTGAAAATTTCAAATCTAACTGTGCCTTTGAAATAAAGTTTTTGCACCAGAACCTAATTATGTGTGGTATACAAAAAAAATGACTCCTACTGATAAACGGGAAAAAACTCGTTTGTCAGTAGGAGTCATTAGCTAACGAATTAGCAGTTATGGCGAACTCCATCGCCTATTATGGAAAAGTAAACTTAATTAAGTTATTTTATTCAAATGTTGTTGGCCCAAATCTAATTAGTTTTCATAATATATTTTTTGTTTCCGCTGGAACGGATAGGTTTTAATCTCATCTGTATCTAAATTTTCATGAAATAAATGAATGGCTGTAATTTGTCTACAATTATAGGTATGGTAATAATATGTACCGGACTCCATACACATTGCGCTAGTATAGATGGTATTGTCTAATGTACCTTCTTCCGTTATCACTCCACCTTTTGGAACCTCACAATTTGATAAGATATGAAAAATGGCCGATACGCCCTCTTCTTCGTTATCTATATCTTGAATGTTTTGTTTGCCATATGCTGCTCGCACAAACCTTGATGGTGGGGTGAAATCCCCAGGGAGCCCCATCGAACCTGACCCTTGTCCAAAAGCACTTAATGGTAAATCAGCCCATTGTGTTGGTGCAAACGGCTGCGATTTAAGACCGATATATTGTCTTAAATTTTGTAAATGCCAGTTAAATTCAGGACTATTGGTCATTACCCCTATCGGATTGTTATACATTTTTAGCCCTTCTGTTGTCGGCTCTAGTACAATACATTCTCCCCATTTATCCGCTAAAATCCAATGTAGCGGTGGAGTAACTCCTAAAACAGGTAATGGTACATCCAAAAAAGAAATACTATCAACAGCGTTTTTTAACTCTTCAACAGAATTGAATTGTGTGAGACTCCAAGCCACAAAATCAAATGGAGCTAAATTCATTTGATTTTTATCTATACTTTCACTATACGTAGCGAATCCGGGGAAATAGAGTGTTGCACAAGTCATACCTGATTCGTTCACTCCGTCCGCCATAATGACTCTTCCTTGATGATTAATCCCCATTCCGACAACAGCTTTTTTCGCCCGGATGGTTTCACCAGTTATATTGTTCCATTGGTAACGTCGAGGAATGATTATTACTTCTTGATTAAAATCTAATGTGAAATCCATCGTTCTCGCAAAAAGGTGCTGATAGTTTTTTGTCTGTAATGTCAAACTAGTACACATAAAGAATCCCCCATTATATAGTTTTAATTACACTTTACAAAATTCTGATAAATATGTAAATTAAAAACCCCTTTATTTACCATGAGAAGGCTCATATTGTATCTTCAAAAGAAAATGTAAAATCATTACATTGAATCAGGAGAAACGAATGCTGCTTTTATTATTAATCCCTTTAACAGTATTAGTGCAACCAATATGTTCGGTGCAGATGTTGCTGATCAAAATCAAGTAGTAATTATTTTAAGGCACACCATTAGCCCACTTGTCTTCCTCGAATAACCAGCTTTCTTGTTTCGACTTCAGATATGTTAGTGTATTTTCCTTAACCTGTGATAATTTATTCTTATTTTTTGTTAATATATATTTTTTAGCATGCTTCTGTAAATTACTATGTACTTAATACTTAAAAGGTTGATTATCATTTATTCTAGCTTTTTCACTTTTAACATCTTTGAGAAATTTTTATTACGAAACTTAATATATTTTGTTATGTATGAAACGGTATTTTCACATACAAAAATACTCCTAATCAAGTCATATCAATGGCTAAGACTATAAACCTCATTTACTTATGATACGGTTCACTGAAACTAACGTTAAACTGTATTACTTCTTCTTCGTATATCTATCTTTTTTTTAATGAATTATCCGAAAGAATTCACCTTCCTCTTACCCCCTAGCTTCGCTTCATCCCAGCCAATAAGCTCACACCCATAAACAAATATATCTGCCTTATAAAAAAATTGTCTATACATGAAACGGATAAGCTTCATGTACAGACAATTTTACATATTAATGCTTTAGGAAGTTATAAAATAAAGAGGTGACTTTTAAATGTATAATGAGTCATTATATTATCCTTATATAAATTATGATCAATACTTCGATCGTCAATTCCCTGGTCTTCAAATTCCTGTTTTTCCAGGTGGATCAGGTTTTCCGAGTGGACCTGGTTTTCCAGGTGGACCTGGTTTTCCGGGTGGACCTGGTTTTCCAGGAGAACAAAGTTCACAAGCCCCAACATCTCCTCCCCCATCATTTATTCCTCAACAATCAACAGCTTCACCATTTGCTGTTGATCCAGGAGCAATTTCATTCTGTTTATTTCGAAACACATATATATGGCTTACAAATGGTGAACAGTTTTGGTATTATCCGATTTTTGTAGGACCTAGATCTGTTACTGGTTTTAGATGGAATGGTAGGTTTTGGATGATTTTTGGAATTGATACAAGAAGGATTAGTTCATTTACATGTTTTTAAAAATTATAGAGTAATGTTAAAAGTTTAATTATATAAATAAAAGAGGTATTAGAATGAAAAATTTTCAATCAGTTGAGGGTACAATAACTATGATTAGTGATTTTGCAACAGGATCAAATGAAGAAATGGGATGTAATAAGTTAATATCCGTAAATAATGGTTATGGAACGCTAATAAATTTTGTAGTGAAACCAAATACTTATTTTATTGACTACGCAACAGTAGTAATAGGAGATAAAGTAAGTGGATTTTACGATGCTAACGCTCCTGTTCCTCTCATTTTCCCACCACAATTTCAAGCAATTGTTATGGCTAAATATAAACCCCATCAAAATGTAAAAGTAGACTATTTTAATGAACAGTTGGAGAGTGGTGATGGAAAATTAAAATTAAATATTTCTCCTTCTACTCAAATTTTATTAACAAACGGTCAATTTTTTACAGGGAATCTTGTAAATCGAAATTTAATAGCTATTTATGGTCTTACAACAATGAGTATACCAGCTCAAACTACACCATATAAAATTATTGTTTTGTGTTAAAAGGATCACAGACCGATGCTCATCAAGTTAATAAAAAGAAAAACCCCAGTAGTAAAGATAAGATTTCACTTTTAGAATTACTTTTCATTGCCGGTCAAAGATCAATTTTCCTTTGTAAATATATCGATTTTGTTCTATAACATTCTCTATAAAAAAATTTTAGATGTAAGTACCTTTTTAAATAACAGCGACTCACTTCATGAAATTCATAGCGGTTTCTTGAACGAAGATGTATATATTTCAATGCAAAAAAAAAACGAATCTAACTGTCATAATTTGTATCTAGAACAACAACTACTTGAAGCTATAGAAAATGGAGATAAAGAAACAGTACTCAAATATTTTTATGTATTCCAACAAGAGACTCTTGCATCCTTATCTTCATTTCATCAATTGAGACGTCATAAAAATGTTTGTATTTCATCCATAACACTCGCTACTAGATATGCGATAAAAGGAGGTCTTCCTTCCGGGATTGCTTATACGATTTATGACCTATACATTAAAAAAACAGAAAATTCAAAAGACCCAGAGTCCGTTTGGGAATTATTAAAAAACGTTTTCTGTACTTTCGCAGACCGTGTAAAGGCACAAAAAACACAGCAACACTCAAAGACTATTGCAATTTGCCAAAACTACATTTTCAAAAATATTTATAATCAAATATCTGTTAAACAACTTGCAAAAGTTGCAAACGCAAATTCGGATTATTTATCTATATTATTTAAAAAAGAAGTTGGTATTTCATTAAGTGAGTATATTCAATGTGAACGAATCGAAGAAGCAAAGAAATTATTAACTTTCACAACCTATTCCTTATCAGACATCTGTGCTTCGCTCAATTTTAGTGATCAAAGCTACTTCACTAAAATTTTTAAAAAATTCACCAACGAAACACCTGGTAAATACCGAAAATCTCATGTTGTCATATAAAGTGAAACTTTCATTAAAACAACTTGTTTTCAGTAACTAATCAATGGATGTTTAGTGTTAACCCATATCTATTAACCTTAGGATTTAGACTATTTTTGAAGTAAAAAAAACGGATTCTGGTGCAAAAATAAAATATAGGAGAATATAGCACATATATTCCTAACGGAATCGTATCTACACAGGTTTGCTGTGTCACGGAAGGATAAAAGCCTGGGAGAAACTGTTTAACAGTTATCTCTTAGGCTTTTTTTGTTTTTTTTGGTAAGAATAAAATTGGAGGTGTCTTTTAGATGAGTAAAGACTGGATTAAAGTATTTGTTGCTGCTTTCTTTGAAATTTTTTGGGTAATTGGTTTAAAACATGCTGATGGCTTTTGGACTTGGACGGGGACTATCGTTGCTATATTTTTCAGCTTTTATTTAATGGTTATGGCAGGAAGAATGCTTCCCGTGGGAACTGTTTATGCTGTTTTTGTTGGATTAGGTACAGCTGGAACTGTCTTTTCTGAAATCTTGTTCTTTGGTGAACCATTTAAAATGGGAAAAGTACTCTTGATTTTATTTTTATTAGCTGGAGTAATTGGCTTGAAAGTAGTTACAGATGACAAAGTTCAGGAAGGTGATGAATCCTAATGCCATGGATTTCTTTAATCATAGCAGGGCTGTGTGAAATGTTTGGTGTTGCTATGATAAATAAATTGCATAAAGACCGAAATTGGCAATCATTAGTTTTGTTAATTCTCGGATTTGGATTAAGTTTTATATTTCTTGCTTACGCAATGGAAACACTACCTATGGGGACAGCTTATGCAATTTGGACTGGAATTGGTGCGTCTGGTGGTGCAATTTTAGGCATGGTTTTTTATGGCGAATCAAAAGACTGGAAAAGACTTATTTTTATAGGTATGGTTTTAGGTGCTGCAATAGGTCTAAAACTCGTATCATAAATGATTTTTTAGATTTGTTCTATGAAGAAGATAATCTGTCTTTATCAAGTGAATTATCTTCTTTATTTTTTACTATTTTTCAACAAAATGTTCCAATTGTTGAGTAAAATGACTGGCTTTTTTAAACAACTTTATTATGTTTCAAACAATTTTATCATTTTAGCCAAGAAGACTCCTTCCGCAAGGAACGCTTAGTGAGTAGGTGGGAGATGAATTGGCTTCGGACAAGGGATGGCAGGAAGCCATCTTAATTGTTCGACATACATAAACTGTTAC
>NZ_JBHVNG010000015.1:0-59564 GCF_042796455.1 Bacillus sp. NPDC057893
CAGGATCAAACTCTCCAATAAAGTTAGTTTGTCTAGCATCTAAAAATAAAAATTGACGTTCACGTTGTTTGTTTCGTTCAGTTTTCAAAGAACTTATCTGCCGCTTCAGAAGCGACTTCATCATATTAACATCTTCATTTTTCGATGTCAACTATGTTTTTCAATTTCTTTTTTGTCGTTTTCTGCGTTTCTGCATCAGCGACGTTTATTAATATATCATGTGAAAAAATGAAATGCAACACCTTTTGAAAACTTTTTTGAAACCAACTACATTTCTTTTTTAATATCATATACTTAAACGAAACATCTCTTTCATTTCTAAGTAATTCCTACATATATTCTATAGAAAGTCACTCTGCCCAAAAGTGTTTCTTTCTATAGAAACGTTTTATTCATATACCATATCATACAAGGAGGAATATACATGGACTACACCGACTTATTAATAAAACTAGGTCTCTCGGCCATTTTAGGATTCGCCATCGGTTTAGAGCGCGAATTAAAACGTAAACCACTCGGTTTAAAAACGTGTTTAGTTATTTCTATAATTAGTTGCCTCCTGACGATTGTTTCTATTAAAGCAGCTTACAACTTACCACATACCGATCATATGAATATGGATCCACTTCGACTTGCCGCTCAAATTGTATCAGGAATCGGTTTTTTAGGTGCCGGTGTAATTTTACGAAGAGGAAACGATAGTATTGCGGGATTAACGACCGCCGCTATGATTTGGGGTGCTTCTGGCATTGGCATTGCCGTTGGAGCTGGTTTCTATATCGAGGCTACTTTCGGAATGTGTTTCCTTATGATTAGTGTAGAACTTATACCCTTAACGATGAAATTCGTCGGTCCTAGATCATTTCGTCAACGTGATATCGCAGTTAAACTCGTTGTACGAAATATGGACAATATCCCCATTGTAATTGAAGAAATAAAAGAAATGGATATAAAAGTTAAAAACATGAAGCTCAAAACATTGGAAAATGGTTCGCACTATTTACATTTGAAATTGTCTATCGATCAAAAAAGACATACTGCCGATGTTTACTATGCTCTTCAGCATCTTGAAAGTGTTCAACAAACTGAAGTGGAGAGTATGTAACATAAAGAAAAACGTAACTACTCAGCCATACATTTCATTCAGAATTTTGATAAGGAGTGTTAGTCCAGCGAAAATACGTACCTTATCGCCTATATTTTTCAGCATATGGATTGCTGCCATTGAGATAAGAATGGACCTACATCTTGCTACCTTTCTTTGTTTTAAAACTTTGCACGTGGCAGGAAAAGGCACTGACCGCTCCTATACATAGCCAGTCCCTCTCGACCATTTAAAAAAATGCTTTTCTGGCATTTTTTCATAGAGTGACTGAGTAGTTACAGAAAAACTCTCTTTTTAATTAGAGAGTTTTTCTTTTTTCTATAATGGTAACAATGAATGTAGTCCTGAAACGTAAGGAGGAATAAGGAACTTGAAATCCCGCTCGAATTTAGTAGATACATTTCGTGATTCCATTATTTTTCGTTTAATTTGTTTTATTATTGTACTTACTGCTTTTTCTGGCTTTCTTATACATACACTCGAGCCAGATCACTTCACCACATGGTTCGACGGGGTTTGGTGGTCAATCGTTACCATTTTCACCGTTGGATACGGCGATTTCGCCCCCCATACAACGATAGGAAAACTTATTGGTATCTGTATTATTTTATTAGGAACTGGATTTTGTTCTTATTATATGGTTCTATTCGCTACCGACATGATTAGTAAACAATATATGAGAATTAAAGGAGAAGAAGCTGCTACCTCTAATGGTCATATGATTATCGTTGGCTGGAATGAGCGTGCAAAACATGTTGTAAAACAAATGCACATATTACAACCGAACCTTGATATCGTTTTAATTGATGAAACACTTTCTTTACTTCCAAAGCCATTTCATCATTTAGAATTTATAAAAGGTTGTCCGCATCACGATCAAACTTTATTAAAAGCTAACATCGCAACAGCTCACACTATATTAATAACATCAGATAAAGAGAAGAACGAAAGCTTAGCAGATACACAGTCCATTTTAAATATTTTAACTGCAAAAGGACTTAATCCAAACATTCACTGCATCGCTGAACTTCTTACTTCTGAACAAATCCAAAATGCAACGAGAGCTGGCGTATCAGAAATTATAGAAGGAAATAAATTAACGAGCTATGTATTTACCGCTTCTCTTTTATTCCCTTCCATTTCAGGTGTACTATTCTCACTTTACGATGAAATCTCCGATAACAAATTACAACTGATGGAGATTTCCCCGTCCTGCACCGGACAATCCTTTGCAAATTGTAGCTATACTCTTTTAAAGCAAAACATTCTCTTACTAGGTGTAAAGCGCGACGAACAATATATGATCAATCCAGTTCATTCTTTCATTCTCATCGAAAGCGACATACTCATCGTTATTCACCATTAAAAAAATGATTTTCTAGTTCTTGTACCAGTACTTTACCAATACTGATATATTTTCTTTTCACGTCTCCATCGGGATCTTTCGGCTCAGCAAATTGATCAACTCCACTCGTTCCAGCTGTTAAAGAATTAACATTATCATCTAGTTCGTCTTGATATACGTGCGAAAGAATATACGGCGTTTCAAGACGGACTATTACCTCGGGCACATCTAGTTCTCCATCCACCGCTGTAAATGGTACTCGTAAAAATTGATAGCCATCTTCTTCGTCGATTTTATAATCAAAACATCCTTTATCATAATCCCAATTACCACCAATACTATATCCGAGTGGTTTCATAATCTCTTCTAACTTATATAACGCATATGTACGTCCTTCTAAATTTGATTGAATCGGAATCAAGCCCATCCCTCCTAGACTTTTCCTTTAGCATACCCATTCTAGTTTGAATATACCGATGTACTTTTTCGTAAAACAACAAAAAGCGACCGGAGACCCGATCGCTTTTTATTATTTTAAACGCTCTTCTAATTCTGCTTTTAACTCTTCAAATCCTGGTTTTCCAAGTAGAGCAAACATATTTTTCTTGTACGCTTCTACTCCTGGTTGGTCAAATGGATTTACGCCTAATAGGTAGCCGCTCATCGCACATGCTTTTTCGAAGAAGTATACAAGGTAACCGAATGTGTACTCGTTTAGTTCTGGAATGTTTACAATTAAGTTCGGTACTCCGCCATCGCTATGTGCAAGTAATGTACCTTCGTATGCTTTTGTGTTTACGAAGTCTATCGTTTCACCAGCAAGGTAGTTTAATCCATCTAAATCGTTGTCGTCTAATTCGATTTTTAGTTCGTGTGTAGATTTACCTACTTTAAGAACTGTTTCGAATAGGTCACGACGACCTTCTTGAATATATTGACCTAATGAGTGTAAGTCAGTTGAGAAGTTTGCTGAAGATGGGAAAATACCTTTTTGATCTTTCCCTTCACTTTCACCAAATAACTGTTTCCACCACTCAGAGAAGTAGTGAAGTGCTGGCTCATAGTTAACAAGCATTTCAATTGTTTTCCCTTTATTGTATAGGGCATTACGAACTACTGCGTATTGGTAAGCTGGGTTTTCTTCAAGTTCTGATTTCGCGAAATCATTATGACCCGCAGCTGCACCGTTCATCATCTCTTCAATGTTTAGGCCACTTACTGCGATTGGCAATAAACCTACTGGTGTTAATACAGAGAAACGACCGCCAACATCATCTGGAATAACGAACGTTTCGTAGCCTTCATTATCAGATAATGTTTTTAAAGCACCGCGCGCTTTATCTGTAGTCGCATAAATACGTTTGCGTGCTTCTTCTTTTCCATACTTTTCTTCTAATAATTTACGGAAAATACGGAATGCGATTGCAGGCTCTGTTGTTGTACCTGATTTGGAAATAACGTTAATAGAAAAGTCTTTCCCTTCTAGTACGTCCATTAAATCTTTCATGTAAGTGGAGCTAATGTTTTGTCCAACAAATAGCACTTGTGGAGTTTTACGTTGTTCTTTAGAAAGCGTGTTATAGAAAGAATGGTTTAACATTTCGATTGCTGCGCGTGCTCCTAGGTAAGAACCACCAATACCTACAACAAGTAAAATGTCAGAGTCATTTTTAATTTTTTCTGCGCATTTTTGAATGCGAGCAAATTCTTCTTTATCATATTGAAGCGGAAGCTCTACCCACCCAAGGAAATCGTTCCCAGCTCCAGTTTTTTCGTGGATTGCATGATGTGTTACTTTTACTGCATCACGTAAATAAGTTAGTTCATTTTCACCGATGAAGGATAACGCTTTAGAATAGTCGAACGTTACATGTGTACTCATCTTTTTCCCTCCAATTATGTATATGTATTTCTGTATTCACTTTAGCGAAACTAAAGTTGTAAATCAAGCGATTCAATAATTGTAAACGTAACCATTATTTATTTTTTAGAAAAAGTTCATTTTTTGCATAAAAATTCGCATTTTTCGGTATAGATGTATATACATCGTTTTTCGTACATTTTTTATGTATAAAAACACCAAAACTACCCCATTATATAAAGGAGTTAAATTTTCTTATTAACTCTTCACTTGCTCATGCTTCACATTAAGGGGGCTTTTTCATGAGTACATTGCAACGTATCGCATTAGTCTTCACTGTAATCGGCGCTGTTAACTGGGGACTGATCGGGTTCTTCCAGTTTGACTTAGTAGCAGCTATTTTCGGTGGGCAAAACTCCGCTCTTGCACGTATTATTTACGGCATCGTTGGTATTTCTGGGCTTATCAATCTCGGCTTACTATTTAAACCATCCGAGAATCTTGGTACTCACCCAGAAACACATGAAATTCAATAGTCAGTATGTCTTTTTCGCCTCCGACATACGAATATGATTGCATGCAATCATATTTGCAAATATATATATCATAAGTCACAGTAAAAGAGGAACGCTCATATGCGTTCCTCTTTTACTTTATTACCTCCGATTCTTCAATCCATTCTGCTAGCTTTTCACGCAGCGTATTAAATCCATTCTCAGATGGATTCGGTATAAGAATTCGTCCTTGCTTTCTTTTCGCCGCTTTTAACGATAAACTCATTTTTCTGTGTTCTTCATCAATTGAAAGTACTTTTACTTCTACTGTATCCCCGACCTTTAAAAAGTCATGAATGTCTTTTACATACCCATTTGTGATTTCAGATATATGCACAAGTCCTTGTGTTTCTGCATCCAAAGCTACAAATGCACCGTAATCTTGAATTCCAGTTACTTTCCCTGTTACAACCACTCCCGTTGTATATTGTTCTGACATGTGAAACACTCCCATACGTTTACCATTTTCTCTACAATTGTAAATAGCAAAGCAGATGTATTTATTGTTAAATATCCGATTAGTGAGTAAGTATCCTAAGTAAAACACCGGGGATACTCCCACCTTATATTAGTAAATTATACCACTTTGATAGAGCTCATTCAAAATTCACGAAAAAATTTCCTGTAATACGTATAATTCTCCAATATTAGGATAGAATACTAACACATGGCTTTCTAGTATTCCCCCCCTTTTATGGACAAAACGTATTGTGTTTTGTCCTTTTTTTATTCTCTATGAACCGTTCCATTCTCTTCATTGCTTCCATAAGTTGCTCAAGCGATGTTGCATATGAACAACGAATAAATCCTTCACCACTCCCGCCAAACACATTTCCAGGAACAACAGCCACTTTTTCTTCTAATAATAATTGTTCTGCAAATTCTGCTGAAGATAGTCCGGTTGAAGCTATAGAAGGGAAGACATAAAATGCCCCGCCTGGTACATGACATGTTAAGCCCATTTCATTGAAAGATGTCGTCATAAAGTTACGACGTTGTTTATAGCTATCTCTCATTCGAATTACTTCATCATTTCCCCCGCGTAATGCTTCAAGTGCTGCAAATTGAGACATCGTCGGTGCACACATCATTGAATACTGGTGGATTTTGAGCATTAATTCTGAAAATTGCACAGGGGCTGCAATCATCCCAAGACGCCATCCTGTCATCGCAAATCCTTTTGAAAACCCTGAAATTAAAATTGTATGGTCACGCATATTTTTAATACTCGCGAAACTCGCATATGCTTCGTCGTATACGAGCTCTGCATAAATTTCATCAGATAACACGATTAAATTATACTTCTCAACAATAACTGCTAGCTTTTCTAATTCGGATTTATTTAACATTGCGCCTGTTGGGTTATTGGGAGAACAAAGTAATATTGCCTTTGTTTTCGTTGTAATAGCTGCTTCAATTCGATCTGGCTGTACTTTAAATTCATCTTCTAATGAAGTCGCTACTGGAACTGGGACCCCGCCCGCTAACGTAACAAGTGGTGCATACGAAACGAAACTTGGTTCAATAATAAGTATTTCATCATCAGGGTTTACAATAGCGCGCATCGCTACATCTAGCGCTTGACTCGCCCCAACTGTAACAATGATTTCATCATTCGGATCATAAGATACTCCAAATTGTTTTTTTAGATACTTTGCTATTTCTTGACGGAGCTCCAATAATCCTGCATTTGCTGTATATGACGTATATCCTTGTTCTAAAGAACGAATACATGCTTGCCTTACATTCCAAGGTGTAACAAAGTCCGGCTCCCCCACTCCAAGTGAAATAACACCTTTCATACTTGCCGCTAAATCAAAAAACTTTCGTATACCGGACGGTTGTAAAGATTCTGCTACTCTAGATAGGTCAAATTGCTTCACGGTGTCACCACAATTCTCTTATCATCATCTGTCTTTTCATAAATAATCCCCTCATGTTTATACTTCTTCAAAATAAAATGAGTTGTCGTTGAAACGACAGATTCAATTGTTGCTAATTTCTCAGAAACAAACATCGCTACTTCTCCCATCGTCTTCCCTTCTAATGTAATAGAAAGGTCATATGTCCCAGACATTAAATAAACGGATTTCACTTCTGAATAGCGATAAATTTGTTCAGCTACCGCATCAAAACCCACACCACGCTTCGGTGTAACTTTCACATCAATCATCGCCGTTAAACCAGTATGTTCTTTCACTTTTGTCCAATCGATATGTGTTACATAGTCCACGATAATCTTTTCACTTTCTAATTTCGCAACCATTTTTTTCGCTTCTTCTACTTCTATATTTAACAACTTCGCTAATGTATCTACAGATAAACGACTATTCTTTTCAAGACAAGCTAATAATTCCAATTCTTTCTCTGTCACCATATAAATCATCCTTCCTTTTAGTTTGTGTCTAAATTATACAAATACTCTTTCCAGTTTGAAAAGAAGATTTTTTTTGAGAATTATGTCAAAATAAAGTGAAACTTTAATCAGTGGAATGCTTTATCCCGCTGATTATTAGCACACACCAATCGGGCCTTTACGGACAGTTGCTTTCTAACTTATATTCTTTGCCTTAGCTGTTCTTCAAGGCGGAAAGCTTACTGCCCGCAAATAGCGGGGTAAAGTGAAACTTGAATCAGTGGGAGGGTTCATACCCGCTGATTATTAACCCGCACCAATCGGGCCTTTACGGGCAGCCCGGACTCCCACCTAACCTCTTTGTGTCAGCCGTTTTGGGAGCCGGGAGTCTTACCGCCCGCAAATAGCGGGGTAAAGTGAAACTTGAATCAGCGGGAGCTTCATACCCGCTGATTATTAGCACACACCAATCCAGGTAAAGAGGAAAGGGGATGGAACCGTGAAACCAAAAGTATATATTGCCGAACCTGTTCCAACATTTGTAGAAAACTATTTATCAGAACACTGTGATTTTGAAAAATGGGATCAAAACGAAAAAGTACCTCGTGATGTTCTATTAGAAAAAATAAAAGATAAAGATGGGTTATTAAATTTCGGATCTACTATAAATGAAGAGTTATTGCAGGTTGCTCCTAATTTAAAAGTAGTAAGTAATATTTCTGTTGGCCATGATAACTTTGATTTAAAAGCGATGGAAAAACAAAATGTTATCGGAACGAATACGCCATATGTGTTAGATGATACAGTAGCCGATCTCGTTTTCGCTCTTATGCTATCTGCTGGTCGCCGTGTTTGCGAACTCAATTCCTATGTAAAAAATGGTGAATGGAACGCTGAAATTGGAAAAGAACACTTCGGACTAGATGTACATCATAGTACGATTGGTATTATCGGAATGGGACGAATTGGAGAAGCTGTCGCAAAACGAGCGAAATTCGGCTTTGATATGAATGTCCTTTACTATAACCGTCGCCGTAAAGAAGAAGCTGAGCAAAAATTTGATGCTACATATTGTGATTTACAAACTCTAATCAAACAATCTGATTTTATTATTCTTCTTACTCCATTAACAGATGAAACGTATCATCTTATCGGTGAAAAGGAATTTTCACTAATGAAAGAAACAGCAATTTTCATTAATGCTTCTCGCGGGAAAACAGTAGATGAAACTGCATTAATTCATGCGTTAACAGAAAAGAAAATATTTGCAGCCGGCATCGACACATTTACACAAGAGCCGATTCAAAAAGAGAATCCGCTCTTATCATTACAAAATGTTGTAACTTTACCGCACATCGGATCTGCAACATTAAAAACTCGGCAGCAAATGGCAATGACAGCTGCTGAAAATTTAGTAGCAGGATTACAAGGGAAAACACCACCTAATATTGTGCGTGGGTAATTATAAATACGCAAAAGGCAAGATGACGATGTCATCTTGCCTTTTTTTGTTAACATATTTTGTTTCTTGTCTGGAGATGATATGAACAAAAATCAATGGAGTGAAAAAAAATGAACCATGAATGCAAATGCCCTTACTTCACTTTTTCCACTCGCGGGACTACTATTCATTACGAATTGTATGAACATAATACTAAAAAAGAACGACCTACTTTCGTACTCGTTCACGGCTTCCTCTCTTCCTCATTTAGCTATCGACGACTCATTCCTTTACTAACAAAGGAAGGTACAGTAATTGCCCTTGATTTACCACCATTCGGAAAGAGTGATAAATCTCATCTCTTTAAATATTCTTATCACAATTTAGCAGCTATTATTATCGATTTAATCGAACATTTATCTCTTTCGAATATTGTATTAGTTGGTCATTCTATGGGCGGACAAATTTCACTCTTTGTAAACCGCCTGCGCCCTGAATTAATTTCAAAGACGATTTTACTATGTAGCTCTAGTTATTTAGCACGTGCAAACTTCCCTTTACTGTACTCCTCTTATTTACCGTTCTTCCACTTATACGTGAAGAACTGGATTATTCGAAGGGGCATCGTTCATAACTTAATGAATGTCGTTCATGACCATTCATTAATTGACAATGAAATGATGGAAGGCTATGCTGCTCCTTTTTATGATGATCGTATATTCCCTGCTTTAACTCGAATGATAAGAGACCGTGAAGGTGACTTATCTTCAACTGAATTGCAAAAAATCGAAACCCCAGTATTACTCATTTGGGGTGAAAAAGATCGCGTCGTCCCTGTACATGTAGGACACCGTCTCCATAAAGACCTACCTAATTCAACTTTCATTTCTTACGAAAATACAGGACACTTACTACCTGAAGAAAAGCCCGATCATGTTTATGAAGAAATTATTGCGTTTGCGGCGCAATAAAGTGAAGCTTTAATCCGTGGGAGGCTCTACCCCCACGGATTATTAGCCTTCACCAATCGGGTTTTTACGGGCAGTTTGATTTCTCGCCTAACCTCTTTGCTTCAACCGAATTTTGAGGCGGGAGTTTTACTGCCCGTTAAAACGGGATAAAGGGAAGCTTTAATCAATCCGAACGAAAACAAACAAAAAGGCTGTCGTAAATTCCGACAGCCTATAATGAACAACTTCCGCCTTCTTTTAGTACGAGTAACTCTACTGCTAATTTTTCGCATTTTTCAAGTGCAGGTACTTCTTCAAAAGACATAAAGTATATATGTTGAATCTTCTTTGCGATGTATTTCGGATCATCAAACACACTTACGACGTTTACGACATCGCTCGCTTCTGTTTCATAAAACTCCGGTCCCATTTGAAACGGATCCCAATTTTTCACAACCTCAATCATTTTGTCATATGCACCCATCTGATTCCCGCCTTTTCACTTTTTAATGCTTTTCTTTATCGTATCATATCAGCTATTCTATAAGAAGAGTGAGAATTTTCATAACTTAACAGTTTGACAGAAGAAAGGAGCAAACATATGCAACTATTTCATAAAACGGTAAATCGTCGCGGAACACATAGTACAAAATGGGATACATATAAAAATGAAGAGCTCATCCACGCTTGGATTGCCGATATGGATTTTGAAGTACCAAAACCAATTCAAACTGCATTACAAAAACGCATAGAACACCCTATTTTCGGCTATACACTTCCTCCTGAAAATATTGGGGATATCATTTGTAATTGGACGAAAAGCCAATACAATTGGGAAATACAAAAAGAATGGATTGTATTTAGCGCAGGTATCGTTCCAGCTCTTAGTACGAGC
Source organism: Bacillus sp. NPDC057893 (assembly GCF_042796455.1). NCBI lineage: Bacteria > Bacillati > Bacillota > Bacilli > Caryophanales > Bacillaceae > Bacillus > Bacillus sp. NPDC057893. The sequence continues at coordinate 10,508 of NZ_JBHVNG010000015.1, forward strand.
ATACAAGCTATAACGAAAGAAGAAGATGCCGTACTCGTACAACCTCCTATTTATCCACCATTTTTTGAAATGGTCAAAACAAATAATAGACAATTATGTGAGAGTCCCTTGTTTAAACAGAATGGCATATATAAGATAGACTTCGAGCATCTAGAAACTCAGTTTAAACAAGGTGTAAAACTAATGCTTCTTTGCAGCCCTCACAATCCTATCGGACGCGTTTGGACGAAAGAGGAGCTAATAAAACTCGGTGCGTTATGTACGCAATATAATGTAACCGTTGTCGCGGATGAAATTCACGCCGATATTATTTATAGAGGCCATACTCATACACCGTTTGCTTCTTTATCTGAAGAATTAGCAGCACGCACTATTACTTGTATGGCTCCGAGCAAAACATTTAATATCGCTGGATTACAATCATCAACCATTATTATTCCGAATGAAAATCTCCGTAATGCCTTTATGTCTATCCAACATAGACAAGGATTCCACGGATTAAATACATTTGCTTATACAGCAATGCAAAGTGCCTATACAGAATGTAATGATTGGCTAAATGAAATTCGATTGTACGTTGAAGATAACGCTCAATTTGCTTGTGAGTATATTCAAAATCACATACCAGCTCTTTCTATAATTAAACCAGAAGGCAGTTTTTTACTGTGGATTGATTGTTCCCACTTGGACCTTTCTCAAAATAAACGAACAGCCTTGCTTGAAGAGAAAGGTAAAATCATCGTTGATCCTGGTGAGAAATACGGAACAGGTGGAGAAGCCCATATAAGAATTAACATTGGCTGTCCTAGATCTGTTTTAGAAGAAATTTTAAACAGACTGCGTCATACATTCTCCTAACAAAAAAAGAGGCTGTTCCAAAATCATTTTGGGACAGCCTCCTTTTTTCGGTAAATCGATATAATTCCACTTACTATCATGTGGTTTCTCAACAAAATCTACCATTCACGGTACATTCTATTTTTTCTTCATGTCCGACGCTTTTTTTACGATAACACCGCAAACAATTCGATCACCAGATTTTCCTGTTGGTTGTGTCATACCATCATCAGGGTTTTCTGTAATTATAATAGACGCTCCATCTTTTCTATGAATCGTCGTTTTTCCTTCTTCAAGCGTTATATGCGGCGCATCGATTTCCGCTTTAATCTTTCCAGAACCGTCTGCAATTACGTTCGGTAAATCACCATTTTCTGCACCCTTCGGATTGAGGCGTCCGTGCTTTTTATTGTCTGGATTAAAATGATTCCCAGATGATTCAAAACGAGGTGCTTTACACTCTCCAATTTCGTGTACATGTATTCCATGCGGGCCTGGTGTAAAACCTTCCGCTTTAATCTTAATCTTCACTCCACTTGTTTGCTGAACTACTTTTGCAGTCCCAACTTCATCACCTGAAGCATTATGTAATTTCACGTCAATTTCTTTCGGCTTTCCTTGGTCACAACCCGCCATCAGAAATAACAAACAACAACTGAAAAAAAGCCGTCTTTTCATTCAATTCCCTCCAAAATACTTTCTGCCCTTAGATTGTCCGAGCATAGAGGGAAACATGCAAAAATGAATTACTGTTTCTTTTCAGCTAAAAGCTTTTCTTCTACTTTCTGTAATCGCTCTGCTTCTCGTTTTGATACACGAATAAACATACGCCACGTAGCAACCGCACCGATGATAAATAGAACGCAAACAATACCTGGAATAATATACTCCGTTTTATCTTCAGGAAAATATAAAGGCATCATACAGAACACTCCTTATCGAGGAATTTATGGCGAAAATAAACATCAGAATTTTCTGTTTTATCATCTTAAATTATAATTGAAGCCTGTCATATTCTCAAGGGGGGCGTTCCGAAAGCGAATGATTTCTTTGACTCCTTCGCGCACTTTCCTTACTATAAACTTGAGGTGAAAAATATGAGAGAAACATTTGAAATTGGTGAAATCGTTACTGGTATTTATAAAACTGGAAAATACATCGGCGAAATTACAAATAGCCGTCCTGGCAGTTACGTCGTAAAAGTATTAGCTGTTTTAAAACATCCGGTGCAAGGTGATTTACATAATGTAAAACAAGCTGACGTACCATTCTTCCACGAAAGACGCGCTTTAGCTTTTCGTGAACAGACGAACATTCCAGAGCAAATGGTGAAGAAATATGAAGGAGAAATTCCGGATTATACAGAGTCACTAAAATTAGCATTAGAAACTCAAATGAATTCATTTTCTGAAGATGATTCACCTTTTGCGGGGCGTAGTCTAGAAACACTTCAACAATTGAAGCAAGATTACAAACTTTAAAAAAACAAAACGACCAAATTACATGTTTTGCAATTTGGTCGTTACTGTGTACTCACATTCTTTAACACTTTCGAAAAATCAACAAGTTCTCCTAATGTCGGAGGTGCTGGTTTGACTAAATACTCTTTATCTTTTTCTACTAACTTAAAAATATTATATGTCGTCATCGCATCATCAAGCGCACAATGATGCTTTCCTGTTCCTGCTTTTCCATAAGCCTCAATTGCTTTCCACAGCCCTGTTTGATTTCTTTCTCCAAAAAACTTCTTATACTCAAGCGATAAATCACGACACTGTCCAAAGAATGGAAATTCTACTCCCGCCATTTCGCAATTTTGCTTTAAGACTTTCATATCCATATTTCCCCACGTTACAATTGTCGGTTTACACCTCTTTTCATATTCTGCAAGTTTCTCAACAAGTTCATGAAAAGAAATTCCTTTGTCCACTACTTCCTGTTTAATTCCTAAAAATTTTTTACATCGATCCGTTAAAGACGGAAATGTTTTCGGTCTAACATGCGATGAATACGTATCTTCCACCTTACAACCAACAACTGAAACGAGTCCGACCTCAATAATTTCTGGGAAAAAACCTTTTGGCTTTTTTCTATGCTGGGGCATCGTAAACTCAAAGTCTAAAAACAAAAATCGTTGTTCATCCATACGATCCCTTCCTTATCATCTTTGTCATTCCTTTCTATTTGACACTCCTACACGAACAAGCTCGAATGCTGATTCGATTTTAAATATTCAGATTGGATGTATCTTATATATATGTCAGATGCCCACAAATATTTTTAAAAATAAGAAAAAATGACCTATGCAGAAAATATGACAAAATAAACCCTTTCATTTACATCCGCCATTTTTCTACTTTATAATGACGTTATGTGTGTTTCATCTAGTTAATTTTTTGACACACTAAGAAAAGTGAATGAAAGGAGATGAGAGTTTTGCACGAAACAACGCAAGAACTCGCAAACTGGCAGTATTATTTCGCTATCGCAGTCTTTTTAATTACATATGCCATTATTATTTCTGAAAAAATTAACCGCGCTGTCATCGCACTTCTTGGTGCAGCATTTATGGTAATTGCCGGGGTCGTTGACTTACACAATGCCTTTACGAAACATATTGAATGGGGAACAATTACATTACTCATCGGTATGATGATACTGGTAAACATTACAAGTAAGTCAGGTGTCTTCCAATACGTTGCCATTAAAGCCGCAAAAGGAGCACAAGGAAATCCAATTAAAATTTTAATTTCACTTTCCTTACTTACCGCGCTTGGCTCCGCATTTTTAGATAACGTTACAACCGTACTTCTTGTTGTTCCAGTTACTTTATCTATTACGCGCATCTTGCAAGTAAATCCTGTTCCATATTTACTTTCTGAAATTATTTTTTCAAACATCGGAGGAACAGCAACATTAATTGGTGATCCGCCAAATATTATGATTGGTTCTGCTAATAAACATTTAGATTTCAATGCTTTCTTATTCAACTTAGCACCTATCGTAATCATCATTATTGCTGTTACAGCAACAATTCTTTACTTCATGTACCGTAAGCAATTAATTGCTGATCCTGTACAAATTAAAAAATTAATGAGCTTAGATGAAAAACAATACATTAAAGACCCAGTATTAATGAAGAAATCTTTAACAGTACTTGGCCTTACTATTTTAGGTTTCATGACTCATTCCATTTTCCATATTGATGCAGCTATCATCGCCTTAACTGGCGCTACTGTACTTATGCTAATCGGTGTGAAAGAGCATGAAATTGAAGAGGTATTCGCAAGTGTAGAGTGGGTAACAATCTTCTTCTTCGCGGGACTATTCGTACTCGTTGGAGGACTTATTGATATCGGGCTTATCAAAATGTTAGCTCAAAAAGTAATTGGAATAACAGGCGGAGATATTTCTCAGGCATCTATCCTTGTTCTATGGGTATCTGGTATCGCCTCTGCAACAATTGATAACATTCCATTCGTTGCAACAATGATTCCACTTATTAACGATATGGCAGTTGGGCTAGGTTTATCACCTTCCGACGCACAAATCGACGTACTATGGTGGGCATTAGCATTAGGTGCTTGCTTAGGTGGAAACGGAACATTAATCGGGGCTTCTGCTAACGTAATCGTAGCCGGAATCGCAAGTCGTGAAGGACATAAATTCAGCTACATGGAATTCCTTAAAGTCGGCTTCCCAATTATGATCGTTTCATTAATCATTTCTCACATTTACATTTACTTACGCTATCTTATGTAGTAGAAAAAAGCGCCCTGCTCAGCAGGGCGCTTTCGTTCTTTTTTCAGCATATCCGAATTATTATGAAACCAAATATATCGACCGCTCGACAACTTTGATACGCCTACTCGTTATACCTCACCGGCTCATTCCGAATAATGAACAAATGAATCGGCAAGAAAACCGAAAATGTGATTGTATGAATGATCGTAAATAGTATGGAATTCGTTCCGTATCTATCCAAAATAGCGTAGATAAGATAAATAGACAGTACAAGTGATACAGCTGTTGCTAATATATATAGAATTGGTACGAAATTAAAGATGAAGCATCCGACATATATGCCAAATACTTTCCACCCTGCTTCTTCTTTCAAGAAATCTGGTAATTTATCTTTCGCTAAATCACCCCATATCTTACTATTGATAAACGGAATAAAAGCAAGAACACCATCAGTTGCACCATCATTTTTCGCCATCGTATAAAGTGCAAAAGCCGTTAACAAATACGAAATAATTGCCCAAATTATTATAACAAGAATAAACGCAAAACTAAGAGCAAAGAAACCTGCTAGTACGCCTTGATCTTCCATCTTATCCTCTCCTCTCTCTTCTCAACATATTTCATTACAGTGCAAGTTATGTTTTAAAATTCAACCAAACTCTCTGTATAATAAGAGGAGAATGATAATAAGAGAGGAGCCCATACCTATGCATCCATTTGTAAAAGCATTACAAGAGCATTTTACAGCTCATCAAAACCCAGCAAAAGCAGAACCAATGGCACGTTATATGAAAAATCACTTCCCATTTCTCGGTATTCAAACACCTGAAAGACGACAATTATTGAAAGACGTCATTCAAATACATACTCTCCCAGATCAAAAAGACTTCCAAATTATCGTACGTGAGCTTTGGGATTTACCAGAACGTGAATTTCAGGCAGCTGCACTTGATATTATGCAAAAATATAAAAAGCATATTAACGAAACTCATATCCCCTTCTTAGAAGAACTGATTGTAACAAAGTCTTGGTGGGATTCTGTTGATAGCATCGTCCCTACATTTTTAGGTGATATCTTTTTAAAACATCCAGAATTAATTTCTGCATATATTCCAAAGTGGATTGCATCAGAAAACATATGGTTACAACGTGCCGCTATTTTATTCCAGCTAAAATATAAACAAAAAATGGATGAAGAACTCCTTTTCTGGATTATCCGACAACTACATTCCTCAAAAGAATTTTTCATTCAAAAAGCAATCGGCTGGGTCCTTCGTGAATACGCAAAAACAAAGCCAGATGTCGTTTGGGAATACGTCCAAACTAACGAGCTCGCTCCATTAAGTAAACGCGAAGCAATTAAGCACATTAAAGAAAATTACGGAATAAATAACGTCAAAATAGGCGAGACTCTATCATAGATAGGCACGTCCCTCTATTGTGATTTAAAAAAGAACGTGTTAGAATATGTTCATTATTATTAATATAAGTAGCGATGACGGACTTATAAGTACTTGCACAAAAAGCGATTCAGGGATAGTGAAAGCCTGAAGCCGCAAGGAAACGGCAGTCTCGAGCAATACGTGATGAAAGTGGATGCGTCAAATGCGCATCAACTAGGGTGGAACCGCGGGTATATACAAGCTCGTCCCTAGGCATGATTGCCTAGAGACGAGCTTTTTTGTATTTAATTTAAAAGCGGAGGTGACTCGCTCAGAACAGGAGGGCATTGGAGCTCCTGACGAAGAGGCGCTTTTCGCCTCACAGGAAGGCGCGAAATGACCGACTGTTCTAGTCACCGGAGCTGGATAATTTAAAAGCGGAAGCGGCTCGCTCAAAATGTGAGGAGGATGGATCTTCTGACATAGAGGCGCTTTTTGCCTCGGCGGAAGAAGCGAAGCCACCGAACATTTTAGCCGCTGGAGCTAGCGGAGATGCCCCGTTTCCAAAGTACCCATCACGTCATCGCAAATACGTTAACTTTCAAAAGGAGGATTTTATTATGTATTCAATGGAACAAGTTGTAAACTTAGCAAAACATCGCGGTTTCGTTTTCCCTGGTTCTGAAATTTACGGTGGTCTTGCAAACACATGGGATTACGGTCCACTTGGTATCGAATTAAAAAATAACGTTAAAAAAGCTTGGTGGAAAAAATTCATTCAAGAATCTCCACACAACGTTGGTTTAGATGCTGCTATTTTAATGAACCCAAAAACTTGGATCGCTTCTGGTCACGTTGGTAACTTTAATGATCCAATGATCGACTGTAAAAAATGTAAAGCTCGTCACCGTGCTGACAAATTAATTGAAGATGCATTAGACGCAAAAGGCATCGAAATGGTCGTTGACGGTCTTACTTTCGACCAAATGGCTGACTTAATGAAAGAACATGAAGTAAAATGCCCTGATTGCGGTAGCCAAGAATTCACGGAAATCCGTCAGTTCAACTTAATGTTCAAAACATTCCAAGGTGTTACAGAGTCTAGCACAAACGAAATCTTCCTTCGTCCTGAAACAGCACAAGGTATTTTCGTAAACTTTAAAAACGTACAACGCTCTATGCGTAAGAAACTTCCATTTGGTATCGGTCAAATCGGTAAAAGTTTCCGTAACGAAATCACACCTGGTAACTTCACATTCCGTACACGTGAATTCGAACAAATGGAACTTGAATTCTTCTGTAAACCTGGTGAAGATTTAGAGTGGTTCGCATTCTGGCGTGAAACTTGTAAAAACTGGTTACTTTCACTTGGTATGACTGAAGAAAGTATGCGTCTTCGTGACCACGGTGAAGACGAATTATCTCACTACAGTAACGCAACAACTGATATTGAATTCAGATTCCCATTCGGTTGGGGCGAACTATGGGGCGTTGCATCTCGTACAGACTTCGATTTAAAACGTCACATGGAACACTCTAACGAAGACTTTAACTATATCGATCCACAAACGAATGAGCGTTACGTACCATACTGCATCGAGCCATCTCTAGGTGCAGACCGTGTAACATTAGCATTCTTATGTGATGCATATGAAGAAGAGCAATTAGAAAACGATTCTCGTACAGTTCTTCGTTTCCACCCTGCTTTAGCACCATATAAAGCAGCTATCTTACCATTATCTAAAAAGCTATCTGAAGGTGCTACTGAAGTATTCGCAGAACTAGCTAAAGACTTCATGGTAGACTTTGATGAAACTGGTTCTATCGGTAAACGTTACCGTCGTCAAGACGAAATCGGTACACCATTCTGTATCACATACGACTTCGACTCTGTTGAAGACAAAGCTGTTACAGTACGTGACCGTGACACTATGGAACAAGTTCGTATGCCAATTAGCGAACTAAAAGGTTTCTTAGAGAAAAAAATCCAGTTCTAATTATAAAAAAGAGGCAGCTCATAAGAGCCGCCTCTTTTCTATTTTTCACGTTTTTCTTTAATTGCTACTGTACATCTTGATATGCATAGTAAATCATCATTTTCATCAATGATGCGAATATCCCAAACCATTGTCGATTGTCCTCTATGTATCGGTGTTCCGATTGCTGTTACAATTCCATCTTGCTTTGAGCGAATATGATTTGCATTAATTTCTAATCCGAAACAAATACATTTCTCTTGATCAATTAAATTGTATGAACCAACACTTGCCACAGTTTCTGCTAATGCAACAGATGCACCGCCATGTAAAAATCCAAACGGCTGATGCGTACGTTCATCAACAGGCATTGTAGCAACTACTTTATCCTCTGTCATTTCTAACAACTCAATTCCAAGCGAATCCATTAAAGTTTTTGACATATCGTTTCCCCCTTTTCCTCACTTTTAATTAAATGTATATTTTTACCTATTTACTTTCAAACTACCTATAACACTTATATAAGGAGGTTTCACCTAAATGAAACAGAAATTTTGTATACTACTGCTTATGTTCTCCTTACTCACTATTGTACCAAATTGTACGCATGCAGCCAAAGCATCCAACCTGACAATCGATGTGAAGACTGTAACGCAAAAAGGTAAGAAACCTTATATAGAATATCAAATTAATAGGCCTTCTTTTCACAATTTTTCTGATTCACAATTCCAAAATAAGCTGAATTCCTATTACAAAAACTCTACTACTAAATTTAAAAGTAAATTAGAAAAAGAAGCGAAGAAATATTATAAAGAAACAGAAGGATCTAGCACACCTTTTCATCCCTACGTTGCAAATGTTGACTATAAAGTAGCTTTAAACAAACCACCTTTCCTAAGTCTATATGTGAATTACTATCAATATACAGGCGGAGCGCACGGACTTTATACGTGGAAGGCAAATACATTTGATTTAAACGAAAAAAAATTATTACACTTAGACGATTTATTTCAGCAAGAGGATAAATATAAAGAAATAATTCGCACAGAGATTGTAAGACAAATTAAACAAAATGAAAGCATTTATTTTCCTGATGCAGCCGAAAAGGTAACGAGCACTAAAAAGTTTCACTACTTTTTAGAACCGGATAATCTTGTAATTTATTTCCCTTTATATGAAATTGCTCCTTATTCAAGCGGAATTCCGCAATTTCGTATTCCATACACATTGCTTAGAGACTATTTAAAGCCTTCTTATCAAAATATTTTGATTGACAACAAGTAAATATTTTCGCTACGATAATGTTAACCTAAACACAACTGGAGGTTAACATTATGAGGAAGCTTCATGTTTTAGATTTAGCATTAGCTGCCATGTTCGTCGCTCTTATGGCTATTGGTGCAAATATTGTATCTTGGGCGCCATTCTTACAGGTAGCGGGCGTTCCATTATCTATGCAACCATTTTTCGCAATTTTAGCAGGTCTTCTTCTTGGAAGTAGACTCGGGGCATTATCAATGACTGTTTACATGCTTGTTGGAGTAGCAGGTGCACCAATATTCGCTAACTTCAAAGCTGGATTCGGAGCACTTTTAGATCCTACTGGTGGTTTTATTATCGCATTTATTATCGTTGCTTACGTATCAGGAAAAATAGTAGAACAAAAAGAACGACCAACATTCAGCACCTTTGCAATTGCTTCTTTCGTCGGAATCATTTTAACGTATATTATCGGTACTACTTATATGTACGGGGCAGTGAATATTTTCATGGGTGGTAATATGAGTTATAAAGCTGCCTGGATGATTATGATGTGGTTTGCAGTAAAGGATATTGCGTTTACAATTATCGGCGCTATTATCGCACCTCGCATATACTATGCTGTACGTCGTTCGGCTTATCAGCGTTCTCATTCGACGATTTCATAATAAACAAGGAGCTGTTCCTATAGGAACAGCTCCTTGTTTATTATATTAAGACTCTTGCTTCATTTGCTCTTCTAAAATTTTCTTCATCATTACTAGCATATCATCACGTAATTCTGGGTGTTGCAATGCCATTTCAATTGTTGTTTGAACAAATCCTAATTTTTCACCAACGTCATAACGCTTTCCTTCGAAATCATATGCAAATACACGTTGAATTTCATTTAAGCTTTGAATTGCATCCGTTAACTGAATTTCGCCGCCCGCTCCCACTTGTTGCTGTTCCAAGAACATAAAGATTTCAGGAGTTAAAATGTAACGTCCCATAATCGCTAAGTTTGAAGGTGCAGTACCTTGCGTTGGTTTTTCAACGAAATTACGAACTTGATAACGACGTCCCTCTTGCTCTAACGGATCAATAATTCCGTAGCGATGTGTTTCTGCTTCAGGAACAGTTTGTACACCAATAACAGAAGAAAGTGTTTTATCATACTCGTCCATTAATTGACGTAAACATGGTTTTTCAGCTTGAACGATATCATCGCCTAATAATACTGCAAACGGCTCATCACCAATGAATTTACGCGCACACCAAACAGCATGTCCTAATCCTTTTGGTTCTTTTTGACGAATGTAATGGATATCTACCATTTTAGAAGAAGCTTGTACTTTTTCAAGTAACTCATACTTTTTCTTCTCTAATAAGTTTTGCTCTAATTCAAATGCGTTATCAAAATGATCTTCGATAGAGCGCTTTCCTTTACCAGTAACGATAATAATATCTTCGATGCCTGATTTTACTGCTTCTTCTACGATGTATTGAATTGTTGGTTTATCTACAATTGGAAGCATTTCTTTTGGCATTGCTTTCGTTGCTGGTAAAAAGCGTGTTCCTAATCCCGCTGCCGGGATAATTGCTTTTCTCACTTTTTTCATGACAAATACCCTCGCTTTTCATTCTAATTCTCTTAGTAAAGTGCAAATTTATAACACTCGCTCGTAATAATCCTCTACATCAAACAAAACTATAAGAAAAGAGGAGGCCGTTCTCCGTTCTCCTCTTTTCCTATCAGTAGCACTCTATTCTATTATAAACGATTCATAATATCTTCTTTAATAGTAAGTAACTTTTGTTCACTATTTTGTAAGGAATCATCTTGTACACCAAAGTAGAATTTAATTTTCGGCTCTGTTCCAGATGGACGTAAGCAGAACCAAGAACCATCTTCTAATTGATATTTTAACACATTTGATTTCGGTAAGTGAATCTCTTCCTTATTTCCATCTTGTAACGTTGTAATGATGCTTTCCTTATAATCCTCAACTGCAACGACTGTTAAACCAGCTACTTCTTTCGGAGGATTCCCGCGGAATGTTGCCATCATCTTTTGAATCTGTTCGGCACCGTCTTTTCCTTTTAACGTTAACGATACAAGGTCCTCGCGGAAGAACCCATACTTCTTAAATACTTCTAACAGGCCATCATATAACGTTTTACCTTGTGATTTGTAGTACGCAGCTACTTCACATGCAAATAGAACGGATTGTACTGCATCTTTATCACGGCAGAATGGACGGATTAAATAACCATAGCTTTCCTCATAACCGAATTGGAATTCATATTGTCCGCTTTCTTCATACTGTTTAATTTTTTCACCGATAAATTTAAATCCAGTTAACGTATCAACTGTATCTAAACCGTATGCTTTTGCGATTGTACGGCCAATTTCAGACGTTACGATTGTTTTTAAAACAACACCGTTCTCTGGAAGCGTTCCGTTTTTTTTCTTTTGAGATAATAAATAATCAAGCATTAATGCACCTGTTTGGTTACCAGTTAATACTTGAAACTCACCATCATGATTACGAACTGCTACACCAAGACGGTCTGCATCAGGATCTGTTGCGATTAACACATCAGCGCCTACTTTTTCACCGTCGCGAATTGCATACTCAAACGCTGCATGCTCTTCTGGATTTGGTGATTTTACTGTAGAGAAGTTTGAATCTGGTAACTCTTGCTCTTTTACAACTGTTACATCTGCAAATCCAACTTCTTCTAAACCACGGCGTACCGAAATATTTGATGTTCCATGTAATGGTGTAAAGACGATTTTTAAATCTTTTCCTACTTCTTTCACCATCTCTTTATTAATAATGACATTGTTCAATTCTGCCGCATATGCATCATCTACTTCTTGTCCAATTATATGTAATAAACCGTCAGCTTTTAATTGCTCAACATCAGCAACTTCAACTGTTAATTCATTTTCTACTGCATTTACGTAGCTAATTAACTCATCAGCTTCTTTTGGAGGCAACTGCCCACCATCTTCACCATATACTTTATAACCGTTATATTCGGGCGGATTATGGCTTGCCGTAAGAACGATTCCACTTACTGTATGTAAATGACGAACTGCGAAAGAAAGCACTGGCGTTGGACGTAAGCTTTCAAATACGTATGTTGTAATACCCTGTGCACCAAGAGTAGCAGCTACTTCCATTGCGAATTCAGGTGATTTATGACGAGAATCATACGCGACAACAACACCACGTTTTTTCGCGTCTTCACCTAATTTTTCAATAAACCTAGCTAATCCTTTTGTTGCTTTACGAACTGTATATACATTTAAACGGTTCGTACCAGCACCAAGTTCACCACGCATACCACCTGTGCCGAACTCTAGATTTTTATAAAAGCTATCCTCGATTTTCTTCTCATCTTGCTTCATGTTTTCTAGCTGTTCTTTTAATTCTGCGTCTAATTCTGCATATGAAAGCCAGCGACTAAATTCTTGTTTCCAATTCATACTTCCATCTCCTCTCGCCTGTCGTACCTTCATTATATGAAAAAAACAACCTGCATCTCAATATTTTTTAAAATCTAACAGGATTTTACTATAAATATTTGTATACACTATGGTTAAATACTCCACCAAAGGGAATGAGGATTATGCAAGAATGGGGCTTGTCAGAAGAGCTCAAAATAAAAACAAAGCAGATGATTGAAATTGCTGAAAAAGAATTATCAAACATGAAGCATGCAATCGATAAAGAAGATGAATGTATTTTATGTAAAATGGAAGATATTCATCATATGTTAACAAATGTACAGACGTTAGCAGCTACATATTATATTCAAGCATATTTATCACCTTATACGGAAAGTTCACATTTCATCACTACAGCTGTCCAACATTTAAGCGCTCGAAAACACGGTGCTCTTATTATCGTGGAACGAAGTGACGCTCTTGATTCTTTCATTCAAACTGGAACGACATTAAACGCACACTTAACCGCGCCACTACTTGAATCGATCTTTTATCCAGGGAACCCTCTTCATGACGGAGCCGTTCTCATTAAAAATAATCATATTCTCTCAGCAGCTAATATTCTTCCATTAACAAAAAGCACAGAAATCAATCCTGAGCTAGGAACACGTCACAGGGCTGCAATTGGCTTATCAGAGAAAAGTGATTCACTTATATTAGTTGTCTCTGAAGAAACTGGTCGTACTTCATTCGCTTTAAATGGAACGTTATATACGATTTCTTTATAGAATACCTATAAAATAAAAAAAGCTGTTCCGGAAAGGTTCATTATGTAATGACCTTTCCAGACAGTTTTTTTTGCATTCTTTATTCTTCTCCGAAACGCTCAACAAGTGTTGCAAGTGTACGCACCATTGCACCTGTTGCCCCGGCCGGTCCTAAATCATGTGTTCCTGTTGTTTCAGATGTTCCAGCGATGTCTAAGTGTACCCATGGTGTTTCTTCTGCAAATTCACCAAGGAATGTCCCAGCCATAACCGCATGTCCTTCACGGCCTGGTGAGTTATTTAAATCAGCAAATTTACTGTTTTTGACACGTTCTTTATCACGTTCAAAAATCGGCAATTGCCAAATTGGCTCATCCGTTTCCATAGAAGCCTCTAACACTTGTTCAAACAATTCTTCATTATTTGTCATTGCACCTGTTGTATGATTTCCAAGTGCAACAATTATACCGCCTGTTAATGTTGCAACATCAACTAAGTAATTTGCACCAAGTTTCTTCGCATACGTAATACCGTCAGCTAACGCTAAGCGACCTTCTGCATCTGTATTTAATACTTCAATTGTTTTTCCGCTCATAGATGTAATAACATCATCTGGCTTAAATGCTGTACCACTTACAACGTTGTCAGTTGATGGAATAACAGCAATTACATTTTGCTCAGGGCGAAGTTCACCGATGATCTCCATCGCGCCAAGAACAGCTGCAGCGCCGCCCATATCACCTTTCATACCAACCATGCCTTCACGTGGTTTTAAAGAATAGCCGCCAGTATCATATGTAATCCCTTTTCCAACAAATCCAATTACATCTTTCCACTCTTCTTTTCCTTTATAAATAAGAGCAATCATTTTTGGCGGTTCAGTAGATCCTTGGTTTACTGCAAGTAATGCACCCATACCAAGCTCTTCCATCTCTTCTTTCTCAAGAACCTTATAATCCATATCGTATTTTTCCGCTAATTCAACTGCATACTCAGCAAGCTTTGTCGCTGTTAATACGTTTGGCGGCATATTTACAAGCGTACGAGCTGAATTCGTTGCACGTCCATGTACGTATCCTACCGTTAATGCTGCTTCAATTTCTTGTGCATCTTCTGCTGTAATAGCAATCAGTTTTTCTAACTCTACTCTTTCTTTTTCATCCGTTTTATATGTTTGTAATCCGTATGTACCAAGGCAATATACTTCCGATGCAATATGAGCTACATCAATCGCGTCTAATTTATCTGTTACGAAAGAGTCAAGTAAGATTGCTGCGTCTTTTACTTTTGCTGATTGTAACGATTTAAAAGCTTTACTAAGAGCCGCACGTAACGTTTCTGTTGTATATGACTCTTTCTTACCTAAACCAACAAAATAATAACGTTTAACATTTGTTTTTCCTAAGCTATGTACTTTTGAAATGGCTTTCTTCTTAGTTGAAAGTTCTTCTTCTAATAAAACTTGTAATTGTCCTTCAAACGCTTTATCCAGTTCTTGTACAAAGCTACTCGTTTTATCTTCTTCAAATAAGGCAACAATTACCGCTTCATGACTTGCTAATTCTTTTTGTACTTGAAACATGTTCAGACCCCCTAAATTTCTCTACGTCCATTATAACTTTATTTTCGATAAAATGCGACAATTCTAAATTCTATCGTTTCATATGAAGATACTATTTCCAATATCTTCTATGGTGAAATAAGACAAGAAAAAAGTCTAGCGTTATTACCACTAGACTATCTTTGTTTTAAATATTGTCCACGAAACACTTGCATCGTTTCGTCTTGATTTAACATCGTTAACTCTTCTTCCGAAAACTTACCATTTCCTATTTTCACTATATACACATTTACTTTTTTCTTACCCCATTGGCTATAAACATCTTTCACCGTATCATAATATAAATCGAGACGATTTCCTTTTATAGCACCGCCCTTATCAGCTACAACACCATATCCGTAACCTGGCACGAATAGAATTGTCCCGAGCGGGAATACGCGCAAGTCAGCAGCGATTGTGGAATATAAATCCCTTTTTGCTTTAACACCTGAATATGTAATGCCATACTCTGGATGCCCCGGTCTCTTTCCAGTTGACTCTATACCTGATGTATAACCAGTTGCAGTCATTTCTATAACACGATATTTAGACCAGTCATTTGCCTGTTCTAAAGCATTTATCACTTCTTTACTCGGAGCAACTTTTTTCTCAATTTCTGCTGCATGTACTTCTTTTACACTTGTTCCTTCATATGATTTTATAATCTCTAATAAAGAAACTCCTGTGAAAGCCTGCCATGTTACGCATAATGCGAATGCAAGTAAACAAGTCATCATAATGCGAATACAATATCGTTTTAACATTTTTATATTCCACACTCCTTCATCGTTAATCATTCCCTATACGATGAAGGAATATGCAAAAAAATAATCTCCAAATTGATTGGAGATTAAAACATTTGATATCCACTTTTCCGAAGCTTCTTAATTATAATTCCTGCTAAAGCAGCACCTACTAATCCAGTAGATAGAATAAACACATCTGCGTGTCCTAAATGCGATACACTTGTCCCAAATGAAGAAAATGTTTCTTTTGGCTTTGAAAAATAGTCCCATACACTCGCTTTATTAATAATAAGCATACAAATAATCGGATACACAATAACCATTACCCACGTAGCTCGCAAAATCATGTTGAGTAAAAATCCAATTCCAAAAAATAAAATAAAGAACAACATCATTGAAATAAGTAGTACCGGTATACTCACTTCTTCTCCCTCTCCTTCGCATACGCCGTAAACACATGATAAGCCGTATAACCAAACTGCTCTCCTGGATTTAATGTTGTGTCCATTTCAAAATGCGACTCTGCTCTTCCTTCTAATAAATATTTGATGAGTACAGAAGTATTTTGATCATCTGCAATGTTTTCTGGATGTAAAAAAGCTACTTCCGACAATTCTTTCTCCTGTACGATAACGTCTTCTCCCTCTGGCTCTAAAAGAAAAATAATCATATTATCACTAATTTCATTATGAATAACACCTGAGCGAATACCAATAATCCCCTTTACATGAGCAACAATGCCTGTCTCTTCCAAAATTTCACGTTTTACAGCTTCATCAACAGTCTCGCCTTCATTAACAAAACCAGCAGGTAAAGACCATTGCCCTTTCAATCCACCGTATTTTTTCTTAACGAATAGCCATCTCCCATCTTTTGTAGCTACTAAACCACTGACAGCTAACCACACTTTCCCTCGCTTCCCCATGATATAACCTCCTCCACCGAACGGACAGAATATTCTTTCTTTTTTATATATTATACTATATTTTTAAGTACACTGTGATTTTTCCTTTCTTAGGGTAATGCCCCATTACCATCAACTTAAAAAATTGGCATTTCCCCATATTGAAAAAAATGAGCTGAATTATTATAAATAACTCTGGAAAGATAAAGTTTTCATTTTGGGGATACTTCAAAATATTAGCCTGATGGACATAGGTATCACCACATGTCCACGGATTAAAGAAAGAGCCTATTATTAAACTGTACCCTACTCTTTGGGTCTGAAGAGGTGCTATAGATGAATGTAAAGACATATAGGGCTCAAGTGTTTTCTTGGTCTAAGGAGACCAAGGTAGAAATAGTAGAACTCATTTCCGCCGGCATAGGTATGGCCGGACCTGTTCTGTTCGCCACAGTTCTAGGCTATCCCGCTCTTGGTTTTGCTGCATCAGTCGGCAGTTTGGCAGTCAGTAGCGTGAAAGTCGGTTCGAGTTTTATAAATCACGGGAAAAATTTGGCATCAGCACTGATATCAATAGTGCTTGCTGCGATTGCTGCTGTTCTCTCTTTCGGACATGGCTATCTAACATTTGGAGTCTTGATCCTGCTGGTAAGCCTTGCTGCGTTAATTGGCGGATATAGTCGTGCCTTGGCGGTGGAAACAACACGCTTTTTCGTATTCCTGATCATCATCCTCAATATGGTCGATCAGACGGAGTACCGGATGGAACTAATTTTTTCAATCTTAGCAGGGGCGATTTGGACCGTCAGTATCAGCTTGGTGCTAGGCATCTGGGTACACCGTTGTTTTAAATCATCGCTGGATGGAGCTGTGAAAGGGCCAACATCGAAAAAAATCATTCTATGGCGGAATTCTCTTGCACACCTATCCGGTTGGCAATTCCCAATCAGGCTCGCATTATGTTTAGGTATAGCTGAGGGATTGCGAATACTTTGGCCCGAGCACCACTTCTATTGGATTGCAATTACCGTAGCGATCCTTACTCAGCGGAAAATAGAACTCTTTCCAATCAAAACAACACAACGAGTGCTTGGTACAGTAATCGGCGTGATTGTTGCGAGTTTGCTTCTCGCAACTAGCCTACCAATTTGGGGGTTGGTTATAAGTATCGGGCTATTTGCAGGTGTTCGACCTCTTCTAAAGGTTCGAAATTATCTTGTATACTCTGCAACCATGATCCCGCTCATTATTTTGATCATGGAAGCCGGAAAACCGTTCCAGTTTATCATTCTGTTCGACCGTGTATTTGCAACCCTTATCGGCGCAGTCATCGTGATTGCAGTGAACTTGATATTCAGTAGAGCGATGGCGAAATCAGTGTAAAGGTGGTTATCTAGCGAAAGATGCTTTAATATTTCGGGTATCTTTTCTAGTTGAACAAAATCCCCCCTAAAATGAAAAAATACGCTATTCTTTCTGTAGAATCATAAGAAAGGATGGCGTTTTTGTATGTCTATTTCTGTATCTGATGAATTACAACTATTTGCTAAAAAACTATATGGAAGGGAAAGTAAGTATGAAGAAAACGAAACAGTGGCCTGGCGAATCTGCATTTTCTTTCTTCGGAAACGCAATTATTCTATATGGAATTCCTTTCACTTTTCACCCTCTTTTTATTACTATATCGAAAACGTGTATTATACAAAAAAAGCAGAAACAGCTCATAGCCGTTTCTGCTTTTTCTACTATATATTAAAAGAACTTCAATTTACCTTTTTTAAGAACTAATAAAGGTCCGCCTAGTAAGAATAAGTAACGGTTGTCGATTACTTTCTTCATGAATGAAGCTTTCCAACCTGTTAACTTTTTACCCATAACAACGCCCATTGCATCGTCATGACCTAATGAACATACAGATCCTTTATTATCAAATGCAAACTTTTTCATTTCGCCTTTGCCGCGAACTAACACAGTTAAATTGTGTGCAATATTATAACCTTCTTGAATTGCAATCTGTGCTGTTGGTGGGTATGGACGGTTAATCTCCTCATTGATGATTAACGCTGCGTCACCAACCATGAATACATCCTCATGACCCGGAGCGTGCATGTACTCATCCACTTTAATACGTCCGCGCATTGCTTCAAATCCAGACTCTTCCACAATACCGTTACCACGAACACCTGCAGCCCAAACTACAGTTTCAGATTTAAGAAGTTCAGCATCATCACCGTTTGCAACGATAATACCTTCTTCAGTTGCTTCCTTAATTGCTGTACCGATGCGGAATTCTACACCTTTTTTCTCAAGTTGTTTTACAGCGTACTCTACTAATGCTGGATCGAAACCAGGAAGTGCTGTTGGAGCAGCTTCTACACAGATGATACGTGCTTTTTCACGTGGAACGTCGTACTCTTTGCAAAGTTCAGGAATACGATTTGCAAGCTCACCTACGTACTCGATGCCAGTAAATCCAGCGCCACCAACAACGATTGTTACTAACTCATCGCGTTTTTCAGTCGCATATTGAGCGAATTTTTCTTCCATATGCTCACGAATTTGACGAGTTGCATTAATGTTAGTGATTGAGAATGCATGCTCTTTTAATCCTTTAATTCCGAACGTTTCTGATTCGAAACCAAGACCGATTACTAAGTAATCATACTCTAATTCACCATCTTTTAAGATAATACGTTTTTCAGCAGCTTTAATCTCTACTACTGTATCTTGTACAAAGTTCACTTTATTTGTATCGATAACGTCTTGAATATCTAGACAGATTTTATCATCTTGTAATGTACCAGCTGCACTCTCATGTAACCAAGTTGCTTGGTAGTGATAGCTGTTGTTGTTTACTAACGTAATTTCAGCTTCACTTACAGATAATGTTTTTTGCAGACGAACAGTCGTAATCATCCCGCCATAACCTGCACCTAAAACTACGATTTTTGGAGTCTTCACCAAATCACAACCCTTTTCTTTATATAATAGTAATTAAAAATAATACCAAGTACTAAAAACTCTATTTGTCAAGAATGTGGAATTTATCACATTCTATATCATAACAAAACGTAGTCAAAAAATCGTACGAAATTTGTCATAGAAATTTAACATAATACTTCCCTATATTAGTCGGTTTCATTCCATAATTCAAGCACCTAGAGAATTATCAATATTTTAAAATAACATAGCGTTTTCAAGGGTTTTTTAGCCTTTTTTTCATGTATTTTCCTTTCGTTATATTTTATACGATTCTAAAACATCTATGCGCAAACTTACTTATTATTCAGTCGTTTTCAGAAGTATTATTAACTGAAATATGCTATCATTTATTTGAAAGTGTCATCATTTGCAGGATTTTCGTGTACATATGAACAATATATGAAATCAATATTAAAATTCCATCTATAGGGGGAATGAAAGTGACAGAAAATCAAAAAGTTTACGACATAACGATTATTGGTGGTGGCCCAACAGGACTATTCACTGCATTTTATGGCGGAATGAGACAAGCAAGTGTAAAAATTATTGAAAGCTTACCTCAACTTGGAGGGCAATTATCCGCACTATATCCCGAAAAATATATTTATGATGTAGCTGGATTCCCAAAAGTGCGTGCACAAGAGTTAGTTGATAACTTAAAAGAGCAAATGAAGAAATTTGATCCAACTGTTTGCTTAGAGGAAGCTGTTGATACGCTTGAAAAACAAGCTGACGGTATATTTAAACTTGTTACAAATAAACAAACTCACTACTCTAAATCTGTCATTATTACTGCTGGTAATGGTGCTTTCCAACCACGCCGCTTAGAATTAGAAGGCGGGGCAAAATACGAAAAGAAAAACTTACATTATTTCGTTGATGATATGAATAAATTTGCTGGAAAACGCGTCGTTGTATTCGGCGGCGGTGACTCAGCAGTAGATTGGACAATGATGTTAGAACCGATTGCGGACAAAGTTACAATTGTTCATCGCCGTGATAAATTCCGTGCACATGAACATAGCGTAGAAAGCTTAATGAATTCCCGTGCAGAAGTAAGCACACCTTACGTTCCAGTTGAACTCATCGGTGATGATACTATTGAACAAGTTGTTCTTCAGCACGTAAAAACAGAAGAAAAAGTTATCATCGATGTTGATGACGTAATCGTAAACTACGGCTTCGTTTCTTCGCTTGGTCCAATTAAAAATTGGGGCTTAGATATTCAAAAGAACAGCATCCTCGTGAACTCAAAAATGGAAACAAATATTCCTGGCATTTACGCTGCTGGTGACATTTGTACATATGAAGGAAAAGTAAAACTCATTGCTTGCGGCTTTGGTGAAGCACCGACAGCAGTAAACAATGCAAAAGCTTACTTCGATCCAAACGCAAAACTTCAACCAATGCACAGCTCAAGTATGTTTTAATATAGAAATGAAAAGAACTCTTTTTACATGAAAGGAGTTCTTTTCATACTCTCTCCTTCTCCTAACTAAAATACATTCCAATTTTATAAAAAACACTACTTCCTTCCAAAATATGTTACAATAAAACAAGAACGTACGTTTCGTTTAATAAAGGGAGGTTTTATTAATGAAAGAACCTATTATCGTAAAAAAAGAAGCTTTCCAAGCAATCGGTGTCTCTATTACGACGACTAACGAAAAAGAAGCATCGACTGAAGGAAGGATTCCAATGCTTTGGAATCGCTACTTTCAAGAACAAATCATGCATCAAATTCCAAATCAACAAACAAAAGAAACATTCGCCTTCTATTCAAACTACGAATCAGATGAAACTGGTACGTATCAATTTACGATTGGTATGCCTGTTTCTTCATTAGAAGACGTTCCTGAAAATATGACAACTTTAACAATACCTGCTACTACGTATGCGGTATTTACAACGAGAAAGGGACCAGTTTCTGAAGTCGTTTGCGAGGCTTGGGAATATATTTGGCAATGGTCGAAAGAAAACAAACGTGCCTTTACAACAGATTTCGAACTGTATGATGAAAAAGCAACAGATCCAAATAACGTACAATTGAATATTTATATTGCATTAGCCTAAAACATTAAAAAGAAGATGCCCTTGGTATCTTCTTTTTTGTCGTGAAATAGCCACTGTGCAAATTCATTATTATTGTCTACAATGAGAAAGTGCAGTATAGAACTATTAGAAACTGTATAAAACGATTGTTAATAGGTTTTTCAGTCTAAAATCGGTACATAGAAAGGAAGCAATATGGAGGAACTACAACAAAATAAATCTGCTTTAGAAGGAAGCGGAAAACCGTTATTAAAAAATACGAACTTCCTTTTTCTTTGGGCAGCTACTCTCTTTTCAAGTTTTGCTTTAGCCTTTTTTACTTTTTCACAAACATGGTACATAGCAAAAACATTAAACCTTGAGGCTTCACTCGGTATTGTTTTCGTGGCTCTTAGTGTTCCAAGGCTCATCTTTATGATTATCGGCGGAGCATTAGCTGATAAATTCCCGAAAAAAAACATTATGTTTTATTCTAATATTATTCGCGCTATTCTTGTCGCAACCATTCTCACCTGGTTCATCGTCGGTGATGTAACACTATATACATTTGCCTTGTTCGCTTTGTTCTTCGGACTTGCTGACGCTTTCTTCTGGTCAGCCGATGGATCTATTCTGCCTGAACTTGTAGAAAAAAGCCGTTTAACACAAGCAAATTCACTTACTCAAATGACAAACCAAGCATCTGTCATTTTAGGACCTGTACTTGGCGGTATTCTCATTAAATTTACGAACTATGAGACAATTTTTTCAATTACAATCCTGCTACTCATTATCGCTGCAATACTCGTTCAAAAAATACAATTTACCGTACCCGAAAAAAATGAAACAGACAAAGGCATGTTCACTTCTATTAAAGAAGGAATCTTATACGTAAAGGAATCACCATTCCTTTCAACTTTCCTGATTTGTAGCGCCTTTCTAAACTTATTTTTAATCGGTCCGATGCAAGTCGGTTTCCCGCTTTTTGTTAAAAACGTTCTGCACGGTGATTCACTTCAGTTTAGTTACTTAGAAGCATCTGTCGGCGGTGGAATGGCGATAGGAGCTATCATTGTCGGGTTAAAAAACATTAACCGCAGACGTGGTCTATTTTGTATTATCATGATGCTACTGTCTGGTGTATTCTTCTTATCCATCAACTTTAGCACTGTACTTTGGCAAGCTCTATTAGCTGGAATGTTTTACGGTATTACAATTGCGATGGCTATCGTTCCACTTATGGCAATGATCCAATCAACAGTAAAAGAAGAGATGATGGGACGCGTTATGAGTTTACTCATGCTTTCATCGATGGGATTCATTCCGCTCTCTTACGCATTTACATCGCTTGCACTTGGGATCGGTATTCCAATTGTAACGGTTATGAAAAGCGGTGCAATCGCTGTTATCGTCTTCGTACTATTTGTAGCGATTCGTGTTCCAGTTGTAAGGAAATTCGATTAGCTACTAAGAGTCATGTATTATACGCATGACTCTTTTTTAAATGGATCGAATAACGGTATTCCCTTACTTCTCCTTAATGCCGCTCCCCACTCTAATCCAATTTCTAAAAATAAATCTCGCATCGTACTATACAACAGTGCTCCAACATCTTTACGAATTTCTCCGTACTTATACGCCCTCACAACACTTTTAGCCCGCCAAATTAAATTTCCATACGCTTCTTCATCAGCTAAAATCTGGCCTAATAAAACACCTTGCTCTAGTAATCCGCTTTTTTTGTAAGCAAGCTCCACTTTACTCCAAAGTGTATTAAGCTTCTTCGGATTACTCGTCATCGGCACCAGTGCGTATATAAAAGGCTTTGGTATATCGTGACGACAATACGTTTCATCAAGCTCGTACGTTACTTTTCTTTTCTCTTTTATTTGTGGAATGTTTTTAGAAAGAATTGTTTCTCCCGCGCATTTTTGCTCATTTCCACTACAGCCATCTGCACAATCACCACTTTCACATGCGGACATTTTCATACGGTCATCCATGCGGTCAATCGCAGATGTAAGAAAAACATATAAGTTTGCACTGTACCCACCGCGCTTATATCTCTCCTTTGTCGCAACACGCTTTATAATTCCTAGTTCCTCTAGCTTTGCAATTGAGCGGCGTACTGTACGCATACTCTTTCCGACATTTGTAGCAATCGTCTCCATTAACGGACAAGCAACCCCCACTGTTTTTTGTTTCTCATTCACCGCATACTTTCCTAAAAAATGAATAATGATAGAATCAGTTTTATTCAATTGAAATCGATAGCATTTAAAAACTTGTTTTTGATATGTATTAAACTCTTCTTTACTTCGAAATTCACTGTATGGTTTCATTAAATTATATAAGCTTCCCATTTCTATCACCTCATTTTATAAGTAAGAGGCAGTAAGCGAAATTGGCGTGATAGTTAATATTTTTTATTGGAGATGACAATATGATCGTAATTAGCGCTTGTTTAGGTGGTATCGCTTGCCGTTATGACGGTAACGATAATCTCGTTTCAAAAATAGAAGAGTTATTACAAAGGGAAGACACCATCCTCGTTTGTCCTGAAGTATTAGGAGGATTACCAACGCCTCGCCCTTCAGCTGAAATTATTGGAGGAAATGGCGATGACGTTTTAGACGGAAAAGCGCAAGTGATGACAAAAGATGGTGAAGATGTCACGGAGGCTTTCGTGTTTGGTGCTTATAAAGCATTAGAACAAATAAAAGGTTTAAACCCAGAATATATTATTTTAAAAGAACGCAGTCCATCTTGTGGTAGTTCTACTATTTACACAGGAGAATTTAATGGCAATAAACAAATCGGTTACGGGGTAACAACAGCTTTATTTAAAAGACATGGATTTAAAGTCATTTCAGAAGAGGATTTTGAGAACGAAAAAAGGAATTGACCCTGTTCGTCAATTCCTTTTCTAACTGTCTTATTTCACACCTAGTTTTTCTTTCACTTTCGCAGGAAGCTCGTCTTTCTTCACTTCTTCCCAAGCTGTTACACCTTTTTTATCTGAGTGGAATACACGTAGGAATGCTTCTTTACGAAGATTTTTCACAGCGGTAAATTCCATTTCTTTTTCTTTACCATCCTTATCAAATCCAGGTAACTTATACTCGAATGATTTGTGCGGCTGATCATTATCAACTTTTTCATTCTTTTCGATTCCATCAGTAGTAATTTGAACGTAGTACTCATCTTTACCCATACGGTTTAAATCACAGCCAACTAATAGACTTGCAAATACAACTAAAATACTAAAAAGTGCAATATATCTTTTCATTTCCTTCACCTCATGTGTTTTTCTTATATTGTTATCTTAAAGCCTAAGCTTTAAAGAAGAAATTCAAAAACATGACATGAACATTACACTTTTGTAAGATAACAATTATTTCTTCACTTTAGAAATCGTCATCCCGTCACCAATTGGAATGAGTACAGATTCTAAATTCGGATGAGTTGCTACTATTTCATTAAACTTCTTCATAACTTCTGTATAACGTTTTGATTTCACACTTTCATCTGCTACACTACCACCAGCTAGAACATTATCTGTAACAATTACAGCTCCTGGCTTAGCAAGTTTAATACAGTATGTTAAATAGTTTTCATAATTCTCTTTATCAGCGTCGATAAAGAAGAAATCAAATCGCTTATTATCACTAGCTAATATTTCAAGACTTTGTAAAGCAGCACCAGTCATATACGACACTTGTTTTCCAAATCCCGCTTTATGTAGATTGCTATGTGCTACCTCTGCATATTTCTCTTCTAGTTCAAGAGAAGTTAACGTACCCTCTTCCCCAAAACCTTTCGCAAGACAAATTCCGCTATAACCACCTAATGCACCTATTTCTAAAATATCTTTCGCTCCAGAAATAGAAACTATCATCGTTAAAAGTTTGCCCGAAGAAGGCGATACCGATATCGGAGGCATTTCGTTTTCTTTTATGGAAGCAATCACTTCATCCAAAAGAGCATCTTGACCACAAAATACTGAATCGATATAACGATTAATTTGTTTCATCAGATGCAGTCCCTTGCTCTAGATTTGCCTTCTCATCTAACATAGGCGCTTCTTCTGTTTCACTCTCATGTATTTCAAATAGTTGTGTAAATTCATTAATGACCATATCAATTGCCTTCAGTTCCCCCACTAAAATTTGCTGAATGGACTGGAATTCCGGCTCACTTAACTGCTGCTTAATCGTAGCACGCTTCAAATTCATCATTTCTAAAAAGGCAATCGCTCTCCCGCGGCGAAACGTTTTCGGCCCGCGATGATGTGATCCATCTCTTCCTTTATGACGTTCACCACGGTGGTGTCCTTCTTTCATGAACTTATCTTTTCCCATTTCAAATCCCCCTTTGTATACAAATGTATACATGTTTTATACCCTTAATCGTATACATTTGTATACAACATGTCAAAATAAAAGAAAAACCCTTTATGAAAAAGGGAGCATTTAACTCCTTTCTCATAAGGGTTTTATCATGTAAATCTTTATTAGAGCTAATAACGTCTTCCACGCCAATTTTTCCACTTGTCACGAATCTTATCACGGAATTTCCTTATACCGCTTATTACACCCTCTATTACGCACTCTATTATGATATCTATTACAATGTAACTTACAAATCTAATTATAGGTTTAATCACATATCTCCCTACGAACTCAAAAATATCGTCAATCTTGCGTCCCCTCCCGTAATTAATTTACTATCGTGGTAACCCATCTTCTACTACCTGCGTAACAGTCCCATTCGGTTCGAAGATTACGCGTAATGTTCCTTCGCCGCCATACCCGGTATAGCCGTATACTGAATACGATTTATATTTCTCAATCATACGTGGCTGTCCAATCGCTGCTTTTACCTGATTTGCGGTCATACCTTTTTTGATTTTCAAATAGTGATTATAGTCTACTTCCGCCGAATCGTTATTTACATCTTTATACCACGGTACGCGGTCGTTTTTTTCTTCATATTCCTTTACAGGCTCTTCACTGCGTTTCGTAGATACCTGATTCTCTTTATCCGCATCCCTTATAGCAGTACGTTCAATATTTACAACGTAGCCATACGTATTTAATTCAACCATAATTTCATATGTACCATCCGTATCCTTTTCAGTATAAAATACGCGTTTTTCCTTGTTATTATAATGTTTTAGGTTCTCACCACCGTAGTCAATCTCGTTAAGAATATCCGTATATGTCATGCCTTCCTCAATTTTTTTAGCTTCATCACTAGAAATATAACGCTTCTGTGACGATTTAGCATCCTCATATTTAATGCTGTCACGTTTGCTCGTAGTCATAGGCGTTTCCTTCTGTTCTTTTAGTACTTCCGCTTCCGATTTCACTTGTTGCTTTGCTCCCGCTTTTGTTAACACGTCTGTATCGTTAGAACAAGCTCCAAATATTGATGCTGTAGCCAACGTCATCCCTAATAACAGTACTTTCTTAAATGACTTCATTGTAATTCCCCCGGTATTTTTTAATGTCTAGTAATCTGCGTATTTTAATTAATATGGAATTAGTCAGTTCTATGTAATTTAATATAGACTTCCTCTTCATGCATCCTCTTTAGCCTTCTTCTTGCATATATTCACTATCTTTGTCCTGCTCTTTTTCTTTTTAAAGGCAAAAGAAAAGACCTTCTAACGATTTGATCTCATCGCTAAGAAGGTCTTTATATGCAACCTACCCATTCAATTTCCATTTAGCATAACGGAATGAAAAAACTTAGCACTCTTCCGGCTTACCAGCATTCGACGATGTACGGAAAGATGATCCGCATCCACATGATGCAATTGCGTTTGGATTATCAATTGTGAATCCGCCGCCAAGCATAGATTGCTTATAGTCAACTTTCACTCCTTTAACAATCGGAGCACTTTCTTTATCGATAACAAATTCAACACCGAAAAACTCAAGAACTGTGTCGTCTTCCTTTGGTTCTACTTCAAATCCTAAGCCGTAAGAAAGACCACTACATCCGCCGCCATGTACAGCAAGGCGCACGTACTTCTCTCCATCTTCAGCATCTTTTAACATATCTTTAATTTGAAAAGCTGCTTGTTCTGTTACTTCAATCATGAAATACACCATCCTTTCTGTTCTCATTCTATTATACATCTTTACGCTTCTATCTTGTACTCATACACTCCGCGGCAAATTATTTCCGCAGGTCCTTTCATTAATACATTTCCTTCTTCTGTCCATGCGATCATTAGGTCGCCGCCTGCTAAGTGAACTGTAATTTCTTTATCGTGTTCCATTTTTCCATTTAAAATTGCCGCAACGACAGCTGCGCATGCTCCTGTCCCGCAAGCTTGTGTTACACCAGATCCACGTTCCCAAACACGGAAATTCATCTCTTCATCATTCAAAATCTCGATGAATTCAACATTCACTCGCTCTGGGAACATTTCATGTGTCTCAAGAACCGGTCCTAACGTTGTAAGAGGCGCTTTTTCTACATCATCAACAAAAATAACCGCATGCGGATTCCCCATTGAAACAGCTGTAAATGCATAACGGTGATTATTGTATAAGAAGTTTTCACGAATAAATGGCGTTTCTCCTTCACCAAGCATCGGTATCTCTTCACGTGTTAAACGAGGTGCTCCCATGTCGATTTTCGCTAATGTAACTTTGTCATCTTCTACCGTTACTTCTGCCGTAACAATACCAGCTAACGTTTCAATTGTGAAAACTTTACCTTCTACTAGTTTATGCTCATACGCATATTTCGCTACGCAGCGTAAACCATTTCCACAGCTCTTTCCTTCTGAACCATCGTTATTAAACATGCGCATTTTTACTGGTGCCACGTCAGAAGGACAAATTAAAATCATTCCATCTGCACCAATACCAGTATTAATATTTGAAACCTTTTCGGCTACAAGAGCTAAATCTTCTTCTCTAATTTGTTCCTCAAACATATTTACATATATATAACTATTTCCAAGACCATGCATTTTTGTAAAAGAAAATTGGCTCATTTTTATTCACTCCAAAAATAATTTATTATTTCAAGTATAAAATGCATGCTTTTAGAACACAATATGAATGTCCCCCCTTTCTCATATTTGACAGTATTTTGGCAATAAGCCGTTCTTACACAAATCGCGTAAGAAAAAAGCCCTTCTAAAAGGGCCTTTTTTTTCGAAATAAACACTCCTAATAAAGTGAAACTTTAATCAGTGGGGGTTTTGTTCATCCCCCACTGATTATTAGCCTTCACCAATCGGGCTTCTACGGGCAGCACGACTCCCGCAAATAGCGGGATAAATGAAAAAAAAAAAAAAAACGTTGCCTGTTTGCAACGCTTTAAAACATTGGATTTTCATCCATATAATCATATACATTATTTACAAGTTCTTCTACTGTTGCCCCTTGTACAACTTCACCATTTACAAGTGCAAATGGACCTTCAAAACAGATGCCACAATATCCTAAACAACCATATTCCATTACGTCTAAATTAGGATCTTTTTCTAATTTTTCTAAAGCCGCTTGCGAACCGCTTGCAAGATTACCTACACAAAATTCGATTAATGGTTTAATCAAAACTCTCCCCCCTGTATCTCTAAACAAATTACCATTTACTTTAGCAGGTATGTGCATACCTAATTTGCGAAACGGATAAGTAACCCTCTCTACTTGTTACCATTTCACTTTATTTATAAGAAGAAAACTAAGCTGTTTCTTGTTGTTTTCGTTATATATTCTAAACTATTTAGTTACTTCACTATTTCACTTCAAAATAGATAGTCTTCTTTATATAACATACTACTCATAATGAAATAGTAAATAGTAACTAGAAAATGAAAACAGTTTACTTTACTTTTCTTCTTATTGTACAACAGAGTATTCATTCATGCATTGTTATTTGTTCACAAATTCGATATAATTTGATTGTGTAAAGTCAAAATATTTTATTAATATAAAATTGTATGATTAGGGGATATTTCAACAGAAAAGGGGTAATCCATCATGAAACACCTCGTACTACTAGGTGGTGGCTACGGTGGAATGAGAATTCTGCAGCGGCTACTTCCAAGCAACCAACTTCCAGATGATGTACAAGTGACATTAATCGACAAAGTACCATACCATTGCTTTAAAACTGAATATTATGCATTAGTTGCGGGTACAATTTCAGAAACGCATATTCGTATACCGTTTCCTGAGCACCCACGTCTCAATATTCAATACGGCACAGTAACAAATATTGACCTCGAAACGAAAGCCGTTCATCTCGATGGCGGTGAAACGATTCAATATGATGATTTAATTATCGGGCTTGGCTGTGAAGATAAATATCATAACGTTCCTGGGGCGAAGGAATATACACATAGCCTACAATCAATTGAACAGACACGTAAGACATATGAACAATTAAATAGCTTAGAACCAAATGCAACAGTGGCTGTCGTTGGGGCTGGTTTAAGCGGCGTTGAAGTGGCAAGTGAACTTCGTGAGAGCCGTTCAGATTTGAAAATCTATTTATTTGATCGAAAAGATAGAATTTTATTCCCGTATCCAGAGAAATTAAGTAGATACGTAGAAGAATGGTTTGTAAAACATAAAGTTACCATTATACGAAACTCTAACATTACAAAAGTGGAACCAAACATTGTATACAACCATGATGAACCACTTGAATGTGATGCAATCGTATGGACAGCTGGTATTCAAGCAAATGAAGTTGTTCGAAACCTTCCAGTTGAACAAGATGGTAGCGGACGGGTTGTTTTAACAAAATATCACAATATTCCAAATAACGATCACGTTTATGTAGTAGGAGATTGTGCAGCACTTCCACACGCACCATCTGCTCAACTTGCTGAAGGTCAAGGAGAACAAATTGTCCAAATATTATTAAAACGTTGGAATAATGAACCACTTCCTGATGAACTGCCTGTTATTAAATTAAAAGGTGTTCTCGGTTCTCTCGGCAAAAAACACGGATTTGGTTTACTAGCAAACCAACCATTAATGGGGCGTGTACCGAGATTATTAAAATCCGGTCTTCTTTGGATGTACAAATATCATAATGGTTAATACTTTAAAGGCTGCCTACATAGTAGACAGCCTTTTTCTATTCATTTTTTTAAAAATAACTTTCTCAATATAGATTCACAAAATTTTTACATTTTAATATTAAAAACTATCGATGAAAAGTGTATGCTATTTGTAAGTTGTTTTATTATTTCCTTTAAGACCGAATTCATTCGGTCTTATTTTTTATGTTGTAAATACTTTTACAGGAGGCATTACATTTCACTTATGAACTTAATGAAACTAAACGATCGAATAGAAGCAAAGAAGAAAGAATTGATCTATCTCGTTGAAAAGTATGGATTCACTCATGATAAAGTGATTTCTTTCAGTCAAGAATTAGATCGTTTACTTAATTTGTTAATAGAGCTCAAAACTAAGAAAAAACGTTGCTCATTATAACCTTATTTTTCTATTTCCCTCTCTTTTTTGATACGATATAACTAGAATCAGAAAGGAGCAACTTATGTTTATATTAAAAGACATCAAATATAAAGATATTCTACACATTCCTTACTTACAAATTCAACAAGAAAAAATAACTTGTATTATCGGTGAAAGTGGTAGCGGAAAAAGCACATTACTTCGTATGTTAAACGATTTACAATCGCCAACATCTGGCACAATTGAATATGACGGAAAATCTATTTTAGATTATCCTCCCATTCAATTACGCCGTGAAGTTGTCATGCTCGGACAAACTCCGCCTATTTTTGATGGAACAATTAAAGATAATTTATTAATGGGACTTCGATTTTCTGAAAAGCCATTTCCAAATGACGATGCCCTGCGGGACTCATTAACGACTGTTAGTCTAGATAAAAAATTAGAAGATAGCGCCTCTTCTTTATCAGGTGGCGAAAAACAAAGACTTGCTTTCGCTCGTATTATACTAATGGATCCGCCCGTCTATTTATTAGATGAACCAACTTCGGCATTAGATAGCGATACAGAACGCCGCGTTATGAAACAATTTACTATACTGGCAAGAGAAAAGAAAAAAACAGTTATCTTCATCACGCATTCGCAACAACTTCCAGAAGAAATTGCAGACGATATTATTGAAATTAGTAAAACAAATGGTGCTACTAGAAAGGAAGTGCTCTCAGTTGAAGGGCGTTATTGAACTCCAAATTTGGCAACTTGCCGCTGCATATATTTTTATTCTTATTTTAATCGGGCTTGTAAAACTAAAAGGAATACCACGCGAGAAACAAATCGCGCTCGCAACATTCCGTATGACGATTCAGCTCGTACTCGTTGCTTACGTCCTAACATACGTATTTGAAAATAGTAACCCATTTTATACAATTGCTCTCATTACTTCTATTACTACCTTTGCAATTTTCAACATTTATAAACGAGTTAACATCCCGATGTCTAAAGAGTTAAAACGAGTAGCTGCTCTTTCTATGGTTGCTGGCTCAATCGGACCATTGCTACTATTTATCTTCGTTATTATCGGTCATGATCCCTGGTATGCTCCGCAGTATATCGTTCCTATTGCCGGTATGCTAATCGGTAATGCCATGACAGGTATTTGCCTCGGGGCAAATACCTTTTTAAACAGTATGAAATCACAAAGAGATCATATCGAAGGTGCACTTATGCTCGGCGCAACACCGAAAGAAGCAGCTGCTCCGCTCATCCGAGACGCTTTTGACTCTGCCATTTTACCAACAATTAATTCTATGGTCGGAATGGGAATTATAAGCTTACCAGGCATGATGACAGGACAAATTTTATCCGGTGTATCACCATTTACAGCTATTCAATATCAAATTGCGATTATACTTGGTATTTCTGGAAGTACAGCTTTCTCTGTTATTATCTTCTTACAGCTTGGATATAAAACGTTCTTTAATAAGCGGTGCCAGTTGAAAGAGGTTGAAGCACAATCATAAAAAAGACGCTCTGCAAGTTACTTACAGAGCGTCTTTTTTCTTTGCTAATCTTACGCCTTCTTAACGAACTGTGATTTTAACTTCATAGCTCCGAAACCGTCGATTTTGCAATCGATATCGTGATCTCCCTCAACTAGACGGATACTCTTTACTTTCGTACCAATCTTCACAACTGAAGAAGTTCCTTTTACTTTTAAATCTTTAATTACAGTAACAGCATCGCCATCTTGAAGAACGTTTCCGTTCGCATCTTTTACAACTTTTGCACCATCATTATTTTCAGCTTCCGCTTCTTGACCCCACTCATGGGCACATTCTGGACATACGAAAAGAGCGCCATCCTCATACGTATATTCTGAATTACATTTTGGACAATTTGGTAAAGTAGCCATAAATCTATTTCCTCCGTTCATTATTTATACGTAAAAATCAAATCGAATTTTTACATGTCGATAAATAAAATTTGTATAGCATTTCTTTATACTGCCATAGTCTCACGTTATTGACAAGCCTACCTCAAATTCTCATTTTTTATTGTATTTTACAAAATTTCAATTAGTATTCCGATCCCCTCACATTCTGTTACAAATTCTTACAAACAAAAAGAAGAACCTTCATAAGGCCCTTCTTTTAAA
Source organism: Bacillus sp. NPDC057893 (assembly GCF_042796455.1). NCBI lineage: Bacteria > Bacillati > Bacillota > Bacilli > Caryophanales > Bacillaceae > Bacillus > Bacillus sp. NPDC057893. Next base: position 43,792 of record NZ_JBHVNG010000015.1, read on the forward strand.
ATAATCTAATTACGCTCTAGAAAAACCACATATTTTCTTCAACGTAAGTTCGATACTCATCTAATTCTTCTTCACTTAATTTCTTATTATTTAAATATGCTTCTTGCCATTCAAAGTAATCATCATTTAAATATACAGCGAATTTAATTTTCACATTCTTTTTTTCTTCATAATCATAACCAGTAAATTCCACTATGTCATACTCTTTTTCTTTTTTAACGTACTTCCAATTTGGATTATCAGTTATAGTCTCTAAAACATCGCCTTCAAGACTTAAACGAACAACGTTTTTAATATTCGGTTCAGTTGGTAAATAAGATAAGCCAAAACTAATTGCACCAACTACCGCAATTACTATCGCTTGTAAACCAATCATAACTCCGATATGAGCGCCGCCCTTTGATTGTAAATAATACTCTTTCTTATAATCCGGCACATCTTCTACTTTACGTAAAATGCACGTAACATGCTTATAATACAAGCGATTTCCTTGCCATCCAGTAAACAGCATCGTTCCAGCATATATTATAAAATCTATCCACATTGGTATATCAATAAAAGTAGCTATAATTAAAGTAGGAACCGCTAATAGCGTAAGTATAATAAATAACTTATACATTTTACGATAAGCTAACCAGAAGTGCGGGAAGATACATGCTACCCAATTCCACGTATTTTCTTTCTCCGGATTCTTCACTTGCCCCCATTTAAAGTCGTAATAGGCCGTATTCTTTCTCACAACTTTATGTAATTCTTGCTGAGAGATTGTTTCTTGTAAAACAGGTTCCTTCACGTACATCATCCTTCTCTTATTTCTATATACTTTTATTGTATATGTACAAAACGAAGGAATCTAACAAAAAATAGTTATATTTTATAAAAATGAGCGAAAATCGAATACATTCCGACAATTACCCATTCTATATTCCATTTTACTATTAAATATATTAAAATACTTATATATAAACCATTTAATACACCATGTTAATTATTTCTTAATTTATATAAAAGAGGAATCCTTCAATGGATTCCTCTTTTATAACATATTTTCTCCTTAAAGAACGGCTAAATCTTATCTTAATAACTCCCTAATTTCCTCTATATTTAAATCAGTAAACTTCGCGATATCTTCAATCGGCATCCCTTTCTCATACATCCCACGAATTAACTGTATTTTCCCTTTTTCGATTCCTCTTTCAATTCCCTTTTCAATTCCCTTTTCAATTCCCTTTTCAATTCCCTTTTCAATTCCCTTTTCGATTCCTTGTTCGATTCCTCTTTTAAGTCCTTCCTTTTCTGCATGCGCAAATTTCGCAGCCTCATCCATTAGTACTTTTTCTCTGGCGTCATATGCTTGCCTGAAAGAAGAATCTCGGCTCATATCTTCCCATTTATTCATCGCTTTTTGTAACATTGGGTCTTGGCTCATCGCAATATCCTCCAATAGTTCTGTCAATTGTTCATCTTCATTCGCCGGTAACAATAACAACCAACGTACAAATGCATCTTCCCAAGGATTTATTTTTTCCGCTTTCCACTGCCGCATTAATTTTGGAATCTCGACAACATGAATTTCTATGTCATCGCTTAATATTCTTTTCTGTTTCCTATTCCAAAGAACCCCCGTTGTATGAAACTCACCATACTCAGGAAACATGTTAAAATTCAATAAGTTCACAGTAATTGTTTTACAAAGTTCACTATACGCCATCCCTTTTTGCATTTGAGATGTATATAATTTTCCCCAATAGTATAAACTTCGTTTTATCATATGATGATTATTATTCAACTGAATCTCCACATTAACCTTTGTACCCGTATTTAATGTAGCTAAAACATCTAAAATCGATAATTTATCGTCCTCATATTGACGATGTAAATGAGGATCCTCTAGTTGTAATGAAGCAATTGGTGATTCCAAAGATTCCTGTAACATCGCATTCAAAAATGTAATAAGAATATCTTCGCTACCACTTGTACCAAATAATTGTTTAAACGCAAAATCAATACGTAAATTAACTAATTTCTTGGACATGTGTCTTTTCACCTGCTTATTTTATTTATAGTTTCATTTTACATAACAAAAACGTAAGTAGGCAAATAAGAGCTTGAAATAATAAAGAAAAAAAGAGCTCTAATTAGAGCTCTTTTTCATCACCACACAACTATTCCACATTTCCTTTCACTTTCTCAATAACATCTTCTATACGCTTAGCTATACATTCCGGCTCCCAATCTCCTTCACCGTGCATAGCTGTATAAACTGGACAATTCTCATCATTACTATCTACAAAGATTGGATCTCCGAGATATGAATCTATCCCAATTACAATCCATCCATCTTTCCAGTCTCCTTCTTCATCCCCGATTAAACTTTGACCTTCATCATCAAAGCTATAACCAAGTTGCCCTTCTTCTATTTCTTCACTTTTAAATAATCCTATCATCAGTGGTTCAAATTCATACTCTAATTCAATTTCATTATCCTCAGCACGATCTACATATGCTAAAAGTTGTTTAATTTTATTATGGTTAATCATAATATTTTCTCCATTCTATCTTTTAAAAATCTAACTTTATTCATACTAAGCTGCCGCAAGTAACATCTGGGCAATAAACTTCCATGGAATATTTTCTGGAAGCTTCTCCCCTTGATTTATATAAACACCTTCATAATCACCTAACCAACCATGTAATGCCTCTAAATAAGTCTCTACCTCTATATTCTCCTATTCACTTTAAAATCCTTTTGAAGATATAAACCTCAATAAGTCTTCTTTAGAATTTACGTGCTCAAGGGATTCATACACATCCATATTATTCTCATCCTTCTATTGCTCGTCATTTAAACTAACTATAATATATGAAATAAGATTCTTAAAACTATTATTTGAGGTGATCCAATATGAAGACTACACTTTGGGCAGAAGATGATTATTTAAAATTAGCCCCTATTAACGACGAACTAATAAAAAAAGCAGAAGAAGTACTGAACGTAAAGCTCCCAGAATCATACATAAACCTTCTAAAAGAACAAAATGGGGGAACTCTTCGCCTTGATGCTCACCCTACTTCAGAGCCAAATTCTTGGGCAGATGATCACGTTAATGTTTCTGGTTTATATGGCATTTCTTTTAATGAGAATGAATCTAGTATTTTAGAGAGCCATTATTTAATTCAAGAATGGGAAATGCCTGAGAATATCGTACTTTTATCTGGTGATGGACATACATGGATTGCATTAGACTATCGAAATGTAGCTAAAAACCCTCCAGTTATATTTATCGATAATGAGTTTGAGGAAATTATTGAATTAGCACCTAACTTTGAAAGCTTCTTACAAAACTTAACTACTTACGATTATGATGAAGAGTAAACCTATCTCTAAAGAAGTGCGCAATAGTGCAAGATTTCATTACAAATTTACACGCTGCTTTAAAACCACTTGGGTTTAAGAAAAAAAGACATACATTTTCCAAAGCTGACAACGGATTTTATAAGATCATTCATATACAAAAAAGCCAGTTTGGAGATGATTTCTATATAAATATAGGTGTTCATCCAATTGGTCTCCCGCAACTTATTACGGACCAATTACAAGTAAAAGAAAACATCTCACTATTCGATTGCATTCTACGAACAAGGATAGAGCCTATACATATGAAACAGAACCAGTTATTACATAATGTTTCACATGAAACTATCGACATTCCGAATTACCTTTCTACTATTTTCGACTGGTTTCAAACGTGGGCATCTTATGAAAATTTAATAAAGACAACTATACATTCCATTACTTCCATAATAGCTGTCGTTCCAATATTACAAGAAAAAGCATTTTTGCTTCTTACCTGTTTTTCTTTCTACAAATTAAAACAGCACAATGTAATTTCACATTGTGCTTTCTACTAGTGCTTTATATTCTTCTTGTAGCTTTTTAAATTGTTCTTCATACTTTTGCATCTTTACGGTATCCGTTTTCGAATTCAGGAATGGCCTTCTTCTTCCGGTCACCATTATATTTTTCCCGTCTATTGCATCGTTCATATATACATAAGGTTTAAAAAACTCACATTCCGTATATCGCAATACTACAGATAATTTTGCATACTCTTCCACCTTAAATTGATTAGATAAGCTTAACTCCCTCAAATTTTTTAATTGTATTAAAGGTTCTAACGAATCATCTTTAACCTTTAAGTTCATAAGAGTAAGCTTTTTCAAATGCTGTAATTCAGCAAGCGGCTTTAAAGTTTGTACTTTCATCGCTGTATTTATCCCGCCGCCCATATAGAAGGTATTGAGTTGTGGACACTTACCTAAAGCACTTAAATCTTCTAGCTTAGAAAAATCATCAATTAGTAAAGATTTGAGTTGTTTATTATACTCGATATCCCATAACGTCTTCGCTTTTGTATTCCAGCATATATATAACTGTTGTAAATTAGATAATTTCTGAAGACTACTTAAATCCTCGACCCTCATTTCGTAAACGTATAATATATCGGGACGAACATACGTAAGAATATGCTCAAACTGCTTTTGATTTACTGCGAACACCCATAACTTCTTAACTTGTAAAGATGCTAGTCGTTCTATATTTTTTGTTTTCCCCTCAATCGCTAGCTCTTCTAAATCGCCAGCTATACTTACTAAATCTTTCGTAATATTCGGCTGCTCACCAATCGGAAACATTTTATCCTCCCCTACAACTCCCAAGTAATATTCATTTCTTCAAACGACTCTTTACTCACTTCCAACCCTTCGTTATCATTTGTTCCAATCATCGCTACCTCTTCTTTAGACAACATAATTTCCTCGTTTGGATTTTGGATTTTTCTCTCATACACTAATTGTAAAAGCTCTATTTGTTCCTCTGTCAGTTCATACTCTTCTTCCAATCTTTCAATTGCTGATTTCGTATCAAGTAGTGGGATTTCTAATAAGAATCCACCGTGTTCTTCCATCTCTTCAAATGAATCGATTGAATATGCACCGTTATCATCAATCCAAAATGCTGTTGTAATGAAAGGAACTGTTTCGCCTTCTACTTCTTCTAATACGTATTGAAGTGCTTCTTCTTTAGCAATGTCTACTACTTTCGAAGGTGCCCCTTCAAAATAATTTGCCGCATCAATCCACTCTTCTATTCTCTCGCTATTCACATCTTGAAGACATACGATCGTGTACTTCGGATGAAAAGTAATTGTCCCTCGTCCGCCTTGACTATCTTGCACACTATAGTTAAAACCATCCCACGAACTTTCAGGTGAGAAATCTGGATAATGCGCCACACTAATTGCACTCGCAATCGAATTAAAAATGCATCCTTTCCATAGTTGTTCTTTACTTATATGAAAGTTATATTTACTCATTCTCTTCCCCCGTATATATATGTTTTTTAATATTATCTTTCGACTTCTCATTCCTTGTAAAATACTTTTTCATTATCTAAAAATAGTAAAAGCACCCTTCATACAAAGGATGCTTTTACTATTCACCTACCACTTTCGCCTACACTCCTCAATCACACTAAGCAAATACCTCTTCGTCATATCAGCCTGTCTCCAACTAGAGAGCTTTCGCTTTTCTTTTGGATTATGCCGCATTCGCTCTACTTCTCTTAATAAAGGTTCCCACTTATGAGAGTAAAGTTCCAACATGTATTGCAATCCTCTATCTTTTGAAACGATTGTTTTATGATCTAACGTATATAAAATGCGTCCCATCGTAACGACAGCTGATTCTACCCATTCTTCTATGAAAAATAAATAGGGACGCTTCGCTTTTTCACTCCAGTAATGTTCTACGTTATATTTCATTGTATTTACTACATCGTCCCACTTTATTTGAAAGGGAAGGTCTTCCGCTTCTTTCCCGATAACTGTAATACCTTGGTTTTTCAACGTCCACCATGTTACTGCATTAATGTCCCAGTAACCACTATCCGCTTTCCCCTCTGCACAATACACGTACTCATTTATTTCATGATTGTATTTCCCTAAATCAGCAAGCGGAATATACATACCATCCATTCTTTTACCTAACGTACTTTTCCTAAGTTTTTTATGCAGCTCTATAATTTGCTGTTTTTCAGCTTTATTCACGGAATCACTTATTACCGTAACAAAGTCCACATCGCTCGTTTCTATATGAAATGCTCCTAGCGCGATTGATCCGTAAATGTATACCCCGACTATTTTTTCATCCGAAAAAATTTCTTTTAATTCTACTATGTACTGCTCCATTAACTGTTTCACTTCTCCTGGTAAAGCATGTTTTATTCCATTCTCCACATCTATCCCTCCATTAAAAAAAGCCTTTGCAAATTCGCAAAGACTTCCTGCTTTATAAATATTTCTCGATTTCTTCGTAAACATCCTTCAAACGAGGATTTCCTTCTCCAACAATCTCTCCATTTACAAGAACGACTGGATAAAATAAATCTTCCTCCACTACTCGCTCTGCGAATGCTTTTTTCTCTTCATCTTCTTGTTCTTGTTGAAAATCAATATACTCGAAATTAAATTTATTTTCTTGTCCTTCATATTTACGACCAATCGCCGCTTGTAACCACTCAAACGTTTCTGTTGAAGATGGCATTCCGACGCAACTCGCACAAATCACTTTCGTCCCATACACTTGCACATTAACCATTTCTTCTCCCCCACTTCTTGCTCTAACAGTATATTCAGATACCTTAGTACATAAGCACATCATTTTACAAACTTATTCCATACCCCTATACTGAAAAAACACGTTGTACACATGATAAAATATTTCGACAATAAAACAAGAACAGAAAAAATAGATTTTCCCCTCTATCTTGATTATAATAAAACTGATGAAAGGAGTCGATAAAAATGGAAAACCCACATATGCAAGAACAAGTACTAGAAGTATTAGATAAATTACGTCCATTCTTACTTCGCGATGGCGGAGACGTTGAATTAGTAGACATTGAAGAAGGTATCGTAAAACTACGCCTTATGGGTGCATGCGGAAGCTGCCCAAGTTCTACAATCACACTAAAAGCTGGTATCGAACGCGCACTACTTGAAGAAGTACCAGGCGTTATTGAAGTAGAACAAGTATTTTAATCTAAAAGCGGAAGCGGCTCGTTCAGAACAGAAGGTCATTGGAGCTCCTGACGAAGAGGCGCTTTTTGCCTCACAGGAAGGCGCGAAATGGCCGACTGTTCTGAACGAGCCGCTGGAGCTAGACATTATCTAAAAGCAGAAGCGGCTCGTTCAGACTCGCTTCCAAAAAAAAGAGACCATATTTGGTCTCTTTTTTTGTACGCAAACAAAACATACTCCCCCACACTATTAACATCATAAAACAAAATTGGAAATCCTTCTCAAAAAATGCGATAATTAATATATAGTGAATCGTTCACACATATAAAGCGAAAAACATAGGGGGGACGACGTATGCCAAAAATAGGGAGTACTTTTGTAACAATTCAAGAATTAGAACAGAAAAAAGAATATTTATTAAGTCTTTCACCCGTTATACCGACATGGAATACGAGCTATCAATTTTTATTTAAAGAAATACAACAAGAATTATTAAAAAAGGTAAATGAAAAAATTGAAAGACACCACATTATTTTAACTATATGTACAGATCAAAAAGTAGGAGCATAGCTTCTTATTATATAAAGATAGAAACGGGTATCTTTTATGGTATAAAAAAGAGACCTCAATTGGCCTCTTTTTTATACTTTTAAGATAGCCAATCTAATTTCCTAATGCCTAACTTATCAACTGGTAAACGAAATGACTCGTAAAAATGATTCATAAATTGCTCAGTGCGCTTCACATCATGTAAAATGATTTCTAAACGAGCTCTATATATGCCTTTTTGTTCTTCGTTTCCTGTTTGATAATATCGTTCAACCGTTTCAAAGTAGTGAAGCGGGAACAGAAGCCTTGCGAATAATAAGCGCCAACCAAATGAAGAGAGCGAATAATTACGTTCATAATCTGTAATGAATTGAACTACCGTTTGCTCCCAATCTTTCTTTTTTTCTATCATCATATAGCGAATACATTCTGCTATATCCCTACTTGGGTGATCATATACCCAATCAAAAGGAAGTTTTAAGCGCTTCGTTTGATGCCATAATAAAGGTGTAAATCGTTCTTGGCAAATTGTTGCTGCGTCAGTTATTTGTGGTGTATCGTCCATTTCTGTATCGACAACATATTGAATTGCATTTTCTGCAACTCCTAAGTAATACGGGAAGGATTCAATAAACAATTGATCGAATACGTCTGAAGGATGGTTCATCACTTGCGATTGCCAAAACTTTTCTAATTGGTCGAGCCTTTTTTCCCATAATGCTTTCCATTCACCAATGCGGCTTAATTGCTCAACTTCTTCTGGAAAGAATGCGCCACGTTTATGGAATATAGAAAGCTCACTTCCTAATGATGTAGCATGTCGCTCTAACATACGCATACCTTTTAATAAGCAATAATTTTTTTCTTCTATCTCACTTACATAGTAGCCGTGTATAGTCGGAACGAAAGTCGAAACAGTTATATCCCCTTGCTGGTTCATATAATCACTGAGCTTTTTCATCTCTACAAGTACTTCTTCCTCCATTTCTCCAATTGGAACAAGTACATAAATTTTGTTGCGAATCCAAAAGCTTTTATAGGGGCCAAGGGGGATTAATTCTTTAACATGCATGTGATAATGCTCATAAATATGCTGAATCATCGCAGTCGCCACCTATGGTTTTTCTTTATATATATGAGCTTGTGCTCGCCTTTCATTCCTATGCACATGATAAAGCAACGAAACGTATACAAATACTAAAAAGAAAAAAAGGTGATAAACATGAAAGACTCAAATCAACTACAAGAAAGAGCATTACAACTATTACAAGAGCGCGGTGTAACAATTGACGATATTGCTGATCTTGTTCATTTTCTTCAAAAGAAATACCATGCAAATTTAGAGATGTCAGAATGTCGCTATAACGTTGAGCGTGTACTATCAAAACGAGAAGTACAAAACGCACTTATTACAGGCATTGAACTTGATGTCCTTGCTGAAAAAGGACTATTAAGTCAACCGTTACAAGATATCGTAAAACGCGATGAAGGACTATATGGAATCGATGAAGTCATCGCGCTTTCTATCGTTAACGTGTACGGTTCTATCGGTTTCACGAACTTTGGATATATCGATAAATTAAAACCAGGTATTTTAGAATACTTAAATGATAAATCAACTGGACAGGTGCACACATTCCTTGATGATATCGTTGGCGGAATCGCTGCCGCTGCTTCAAGCCGTTTAGCGCACCGTGCTGAGCATTCAGAGTAACGTATCTAGGCCGTCAGTTTCATACTGACGGCCTTTCATATTCCATAAGCATAAACTCTCTTCCACGGCTCCAAAAAACAGGTCCTACTTGAAATCCAATATTTTCATATAGCCTAATCGCTCTCTCATTAAATGTCGCTACACTCAGTCGCAACATTTTCGAATTGAATTCCTCAGCAGCAAACGCTATCCCAGCTTGAAAAAATTCTTTTCCCATCCCTTTCCCTGTTAACTCGGGCTTCATTCCAATTCCTATATCTACTACATCTTCGCCTTCATATAAATTGGCATCTCTTCTGCCTGGAACTTGTGCATTTTCTCCAAAACAAAAATAGCCGATGAATTCTCGCTTCTCATCACAACAACCGTAATACGTCCCATCTAATAGCTCTTCTATTACTTCAGCATCTCCTGAAAAGCTATATAACGTATACGGTTCATCGTACGTCCACGTACTTATTTCGTTTGCTTCTTCTTCTGTTAACTTATGTATATCCATCTTCCCTTGTCCCCCTATTATATGCCTACTAACAATATTCGATATTCATCTTATAATTCATCTTTCTCAATATATTTTTTATATTTTCTACTTTATTTCCATGGAAGATTTTTCTTATTATGTTACGATTAAACAGAATCATTCAAATTAAGGTGGTGACAATTTGAATTACTTTTCTTATCTATCTTTGGAAGAGAAACGAAAATTTTTCTATAAAGAACCTCTTAGTTTTTCAAAAGATATAGAGAAAGGGCAATTGGCTTACGCACTAGGTGCTACCCTTTATACACCCGGTACGAAAGAGACGATTGCTGAAGATATCATTAGAAAAAAACATATAGGTGCTACATCGATTATTCTTTGCCTGGAGGATTCTATTAGTGATGAGGAAGTAAAACTTGCAGAACAAAACATCGTAGTCCAAATACAACAAATCGCCAACTTAGTCAGTGCTAACATACTGCACCAAACAGACATACCACTTCTTTTCATTAGAGTTCGAAATCCAAATCAAATGAAAGTAATTGTTACTGAACTAGGCAGTGCCATTCATTGTTTATGTGGCTTCGTCTTCCCAAAATTCACACCAATTAATGGAAGATTATACATCAATCAGCTTAAATATATTAACGAGCTATATTCACTTTCACTTTACGGAATGCCGATTTTAGAATCACCGGAAATCATGCATAAAGAAACGCGCTTAGAATCACTATTACAAATAAAAGATTTGCTAGATTCCTACTACGATTTCATCTTAAACATACGCATTGGTGCTACAGATTTTTCAAGTATATTTGGCATTCGTCGTAATAAATATACTCCTATCTATGATATTACTGTTATTCGTGATTGTATTTCGGACATTATTAATATTTTCTCTAGAGCAACTAACCAATATATAATTTCAGGATGTGTATGGGAGTATTTTTCTAATGATTATGAAGATGGGCTCATACATGAAGTATCACTTGATCAAGCGAATGGATTAATTGGAAAGACAGTTATTCATCCTTCTCACATTAATATTGTACAAGCGATGCACATTGTCACACTGGAAGATTATTTAGATGCAAAATCTATTTTACAAAATGCTGATACGTATAACGGAGTGCTAAAAAGTAGCTTTGCTAACAAAATGAATGAAGTAAAGCCACACTACAATTGGGCTCACAAAGTCATTTTAAAATCTAATATTTACGGGGTGCTACATGAAAATAAAAAATTCACCGATCTCCTTATTACAAACGCAAAGCAACACGTATAACATTTTAAATGATATACAAGTTCATATAGAAATACGTGATGATCCATATAACTTAGCGCTAGACTCTTTTTTTCAAATGGCTGCGAGGGTAAATAAGAAGCGTAGCTTTTTATTTGTGAGTACCATTCTTGGAAAGCACCTTCCTGTTAAACCAGTAGTTGCTTTAGCAAGCGGGTACGCTCTTGCTGCAAGGTATATGGAAATACTACATAACAATGTTCATCCATTTCAGAAAGAAATTTTAAATCTCATTTCTTCAGAAATGGATGAAATTCCAGAAGAGGTATTTCATTATCAATATCCGTTACAGGAAGAAGTTTTATTTATCGGCTTTGCTGAAACAGCAACGGCACTCGGTCACTCTATGTTTCAATGTTTCAAAAATGCAAAGTATGTGCATACAACTAGGGAATCGATACCTGAGCTTGAACCCGTTATTACATTTGAAGAAGAGCATTCCCATGCAACATCGCACCGTTGTTATGTGGATAAAAATTTTTTCCAAAACAAAAATCCAATTATTCTTGTAGATGATGAGATGACAACAGGAAAAACAGCATTAAATATTATCAGGTCCATTCAAGAGAAATTCCCACGAGAAGAATACACCATCGCCTCTTTACTAGATTGGCGTTCCGATACACATCGAAACAAATTTAAAGAACTAGAAGGTGAACTTCAAATAAAAATTCACGTTATTTCTTTATTGGGCGGAACCATTCGTGCGACTGGACATCCATTAACTACTTCCAAGAAAGATATTCACAACAAAGGAACAGAGCCTCATTTTCAAAAGCATACAATTGCTTGTCCGACATTACCTTATACATCTATTGAACGTAAAGCAAATTATATAAAGCATACAGGTCGCTTCGGTATTTCAGCGCATGAACAAATACAAATCCATAATTTCGCTCAAAAGGTTGGCAATGAATTAAAGAAAAAACGAATAGGAAAACGATCGCTTTGTCTAGGAACTGGTGAGTTTATGTATATCCCTATGAAAATTGCTGCTCAAATGGGGGAAAACATTTTATATCAATCTACAACACGAAGCCCTATCCATCCTGACCAAAATGGGGTGCAGTATGCTATTTATAATCGTTTTTCGTATCCAAGTCCTGAGGATGCTACTATTACGAATTATTTTTATAATATTTCATCTCATGATTACGATGAAGTATTCCTTTTTATAGAACGTGACTTAGATGAGGAATCATTATCTCCTCTTTTAAAGCAATTACAAACGGTTATTCCAATTATTCATATCGTCTCATTTTCAAAAAGAATAGAAAAGGAAGGTCGATAACTATGGAAAGAGTAAAAGTAGATTCAAATATTGGTAGTTATAGCCGTGAAGATGCTATTTTTCTATTAAAAGATATTAGTGACATGCTGGAAGAAAGTTCAACAGAAACGAGAGAACGAGCGATTCAATCTGGCACACATTATTCTGAAATGTTGCCAATCGAATATAAGCCGTCTAAAGCCTATATGGATTTATTCTTCTCTTCAATGCAAAAATATAAACACAAAATAGCAGTTGCTGTTGGCGTCGTTGCAGAGCAAATCATACAGAATAAAGGAACAAATCTTGTCCTCGTTTCATTAGCACGTGCAGGTACGCCTATCGGTGTTCTCATAAAGCGCTATATACGTTATCGTTATAATCTTGATGTACCACATTATTGTATTTCAATTATTCGTGGAAGAGGTATTGATGAAAATGCTCTTCGCTATATTTTAAAGCACCATCCAAATGAGACGATGCAATTTATTGACGGTTGGACAGGAAAGGGAGCAATAAAAAAAGAACTAAAACATGCAATACTTGATTTTAACGAGAAAAACAATACACAGATTTCTCATTGCATGGCGGTACTTGCTGATCCTGGTTACTGCACTTCAATTTATGGCACCCGAGAAGATTTTCTCATTCCAAGCGCTTGCTTAAATGCAACCGTATCAGGATTAATTAGTCGTACTGTATTAAATGATGCCTTTATTGGTTCAAATGATTTTCATGGTGTTAAATATTATAAAGAACTAGAACAAGAAGACTTATCCAACTTTTTTATCGACGAAGTAGCAACATCATTCCCTTCTGCTCATTTTCATATAAACGAACAATTACATCATATTGCTTCAACATACACAAAGCCATCTTGGCAGGGGCTAAAAGACATCCAATCTATTCAAACACATTTTAGAATAGAGGATATTAACTTAATCAAACCAGGAGTTGGTGAAACAACTCGCGTGTTACTACGGAGAATGCCTTGGAAAATTTTAATACGAACAGAAAATAATCCTGAGTTAGAACATATTTTACTTCTTGCAAAAGAAAAGAATGTCCCTGTGGAAATATACGAAAATATGACCTATTCATGTTGCGGTCTAATTAAACCCCTTATGAGGAAAACAACATGATTTTTGCCAGCGATCTTGACCAAACCCTTATTTATTCTCGCAAATCATTTCGCGCTCATATAGAAGATGCATCCATTCAACTCATTGAAACTTTGGATGGGAAAGAGATTTCTTTCATATCGTATAAAACCATTTCGCTATTAAAAAAACTACAATTGCACTCACATTTCATCCCAGTCACCACAAGAACTATTGAACAGTTTCAGCGCCTTTTATTGTTCAAAAATGAAATTGTTCCTGAGTATGTTGTTACAAGTAACGGTGGCAATATTCTTCATAACGGCAAGCAAGATACTATTTGGAAAGAAAAAATACAAAAGAGAATCTCAACAGAATGCCTAAAAAGTAATGATATACTAAAAGAATTTGAACAACTTGCCCATAAAGATTGGGTCACATCAAAAAAAACTGCCGATCGATTATTTCATTACTGCATCGTAAAGCGCGAAAACATTCCCTATGATGAATTAAAGGCCTTCACTGCTTGGTTGGATGAACAAGGTTGGACTCACTCACTTCAAGGTAGAAAATTATACTTTGTACCGAAACCAGTTAACAAATGGGATGCTGTCCAATATATAAAAGAAATACTACAAATAGATACCGTTATTACAGCCGGGGATTCTTTACTCGATTTATGTATGCTTGAAAAAGCTAACTATGCTTTCGCACCACTTCACGGCGAACTGGGAGCAACACATGATAACTTACAACCTCATATTTTAAAAACAAATGAAATTGGTATATACGCAGCAGAAGAAATTGTAAGTAAAGCCCTTCAAATTATCCATCGTTCATTACCTACTTTATAATACAAATATGCATAATTGCATGCGCGCACCCATTTAAAAAATGCTACAATTTATTCGAATCGCTGTTGCTACACTTCTTGATTAAAGAAAAGACGTTAAAACGGAAATTAACGTCTTATCAGACTCAAGCAATTGACACATTTTGTCATCATGAAAGACACTCGAAAGAGTGTCTTTTTTTCTATACCTGAGCAGGACCTGCTCATTTACAAAATTAATGCATAAATTAATATAACTCTTTAAACGCATTATTCCCTTTCTATATGTTGCGGCGTTCGTTGCGACATATTCGGATAATAAAAAGCACTCCAGCCAGAGTGCTTTTTACTTTCAAACAAGGAGGTTACATATATGGATAGTACTCTTGTATTTAACTTTGGAATTGGTATTGTCATCATTTTATTCGTCTTCTTTGTACTTTGTATGAGCGGGATATAGAAAGACGGTTTGGGACGTCTTTTTATACATATGTATTATTTGACCGTCGCCCCGAAAGTAACCACAACAGTTACAGGTATGCGAATAACTACTAACATATCCACAAATAGGAGGAAGAAAAACGAAATACTTGAGCGTACATTCTATACAAGCCTTCCTTCTGTGGACAACGATGTACGTAAACACTATCTTGAAGAAGTAAAAGAAGTTGTGAATCGCGTATTTTAATAAAAAACTCCGGTTATAACAACCGGAGTTTTTTATTTCATCATCAATTTCGGAATATATCTTTGAAGAATGCTTTCTAATTCATTCATATCTTCCTGTCTAATAAGTAAATTTACATTGTCATTCATTTTTTCTCGCCCGCGATATAAAAATATATTTTCTTTTGGATTTTCCCATGTTGATGTTTTATAGCCTTTTAATTCTTCGTATGAATAAAAGTTCAATCCGTCTATTACACCTTTTTCATATATTTGTACACTTTTAATAAGATGGATAGCTATTAAAGTCATAAAACAACTTGCTACAGCATAACTACCTGACTGAACGAGAAACTGTTCAACTGTATCAATATCGCCACTTACGTACTGAGCATATATATACATACATTGCCCGATGAAATACGCCGGTCCAAGTAATGCAATCCAACGTCGTTTCACCCGAGGATATGTTGCAATAAGTTTTCCCGCGCTTTTTTTCATTTCATTTATTTTATATATCTTCCATAGAACAAAGAACAAAACACATAATGTAAAAACAAACATAATACATGACATCCAGTACACTCTTATTCCCTCCCTTTTATATCATTACATGTAAATTTTACATTTTTATATACCTATAGTACATATGCAATTATGCATAAAAAAACAGGCAACCTCTTCTGAACTGCACCCCGATTGTTAGACACAGTCTAACAATCGGAGGTGTAGTTTTTTTATGACTAAATTTACTTCAGAAGACAAAATGAATGCAGTCA
>NZ_JBHVNG010000016.1:0-13189 GCF_042796455.1 Bacillus sp. NPDC057893
CGTTAATTATTTAGTGCTTCAAAAGTATCTTTTTTGACCTTTAGAAGTACTGAATCAAGTAGGTTTTAATATACTTCAAAAGGTGTACCTTTTGATATGGTTATAAGAAAATTATTGATGAGATTTATTTACAAAATCCTACTGAAGGAATCAGAAAGGAAATAGAAAGAGTTTTTCCAAAAGAAATTATTGAAATTAGACGTCATAATTATGCAACGGTAAGTAAAGATGCTCTTTTAGAATTCAACAGTAATTTTGATAATAGAATTATTGGACAAAATCATGTTAAGGAGCAATTGCTTCCAATCCTATATAACATTTACAAAGGAAAAAATTATGTGAAATTTAAATATAGGCAAATAGAGAAGAATCAAGAAAATTTCAAATCATATATAAAGATAGTAAAATCAATAGGGCTGTTCGTTTATGGGGATCTAAGAGAAATAGAGATGGAAAAGTTCTGGAAATGACAATGGATTTTTTAAATATAGATACAAAGGAACTTGAATGTGAAATAGATATATTAAATAAAGTTGAAGCCCTGTTATTTTGATCAATCTTTTTTCAAAATAACAGGGCTTCTTCTATTATAAAATCAAAGTTCGTAGCACTTTTTTAATCAAACTTTTTTTAAAAGTTACAGCTCGAGGAGAAATATTAACATAAAGGGATATTTTACTATCTTTATGTGCGTGGTAATAATAAAATTATTAATAAAAGAGGAGGGAGCGCTATGGGGGATATGACTTATTTACCTGATCAACATCATATTGAAAAAATAAGAGAAAGTCTTTGGTGTGGAAGGGAATATGGGAATGTTTCTATAATGGTAGGGGCTGGTTTTAGTTTAAATGCCGAAAAAATGTCGTATAATTCAGATTCCTTTTTACTATGGAACCAGCTAGGAGAAAAAATGAAGGGCGAATTACACCCTTATGATAGTAGTTATAACCATGATGTTTTAAAGCTTGCAAGTGAATATGAAGAAGTTTTCGGGAGACAGGCTCTTGATCAACTAATTATAAATTCGCTACCAGATGAAAATTATGTACCTGGTAACTTACATAAAATGTTGTTATCTTTGCCTTGGGCTGATGTTTATACTACAAATTATGATACGCTTTTAGAAAGAACAACAAAATATATATATGATAGAAGTTATAGTTTAGTACTAAATACCTCAGATATACCGAATCGTATGAAACCTAGAATCGTAAAATTACATGGAAGTTTCCCATCACATAGGCCATTTATTTTTACTGAAGAAGACTATCGAACTTATCCTAAAAAATATGCTCCATTTGTTAATATGGTACAACAAACTATTATGGAGAATGTATTATGTTTAGTTGGTTTTTCAGGGGATGATCCGAATTTTTTAAATTGGATAGGTTGGGTAAGAGATAATTTAGGTGAAAATACGCCACCTATTTATTTTTGTGGATTTGTTTCCTCTACACAACGGAGAATGCTAGAAGCTAGAGGAATTATTCCGATTGATTTCTCTCCTTTATTTCCTGATCATAAGTACCCAGGAGTATTAAAGCATAAAAAGGCATTAGAATGGTTCCTCTTAAACCTAAAATGTGGTAGAAAGGCAGATGTGTTGAGGTGGCCTAGTTTAGAAATAATAGAATATGATGGTCATGAGGATATACCAGATATTCCAGTAAAGAAGAATTATAAGAACGAATCGATAAGAAGCGATTTTGGTTATGGAGAGGAAATTAAAGAAGAAGAATTATTGAAGATCGCAAGGGATTGGAAGCATATTCGTTTGTTACACCCGGGATGGGTAATTACTCCTAGAAGTAATAGAGAAGATCTTTGGTTAGAAACAGAAAGAGTAATTGATGAAATACTTAATAATATTCATAAGTTAACGGATGTGGATGCATTAATGCTTATATATGAATTGAATTGGAGGATTGAGACATCATTATTACCGATAGAGCCCAGATGGAAGGATAAAATCGTTGTAATTATTGAGAAATTTAATGAAATTTTTCAAACTAATTATCTGCATAGAAATCCAGAACAACTTAAGAATTTTAAGTCAAATCTGGATTCAAAAATCGATTGGCAATTTCTCCAAAAATGTTGGGTTGAATTAATATTTTCAATCATAAGAGAAGCCAGATGTAATCATAATGTGGAAGAGTTTAATTGGTGGTTAAATACAACTAAAGATAGTGTGCAAATAAATTCTGAATGGATTTCAAGATGGTATTATGAACAGGCACTCTTTCATTTGTTTAAGCTAGATCAGGAAGGCGTTAAGCGTATTTTAAAAGAGTGGCCTAAAAATAAAAACACTCCTTTTTGGCAGGTTAAAAGGGCATCTATAATTGCCGAATTAGGTGAAATCATTGAAGCTGAAAGGGAGTGCGAAGAAGCGTTAGAAGAAATTCGTATACGATTACAGGCTAATAGAATAGACATCTCTTTACTTTCTCAAGAAGGCTGGACAATGTATTTACTAAGAATGACTAAATATGATGGGATGCGTTTCAAGGACTTTGGTGAGTATCGTGACAGATGGACAAAACTTTCACAATACAAATGTAGTCCTTTCCAAGAAATTGAGATTATGGATTCATTATTAAAAGATTCTGCTCCTGATTTGAAGAAAAAAGTGAACGAGGATTTTGATCCAGGGATAAAAACTTATCACTTTTCTTATGGCGCTAATAATGAAAAAATACGTCTATCTTTTGAATTTTTACGTTTGTTTGAAGAAGTTGCTATGCCTAAGAGGTGTCAGAGTATAGCAGTGTTTAATAAATCTGTTATAAATGCTACCAAGTGGATAGATTTTGTTGCACCACTATTATCTATGAGTGCTTTAATTAGAACAGGCGATTCTAAAGAAATAAAGAATATATTTACTAGGGCGTATATTGTTTCTTTAACTGATGAGACAGTTGAATATTTCTATGAGTTAGTTGTTCCTGCCCTCAAGCAAGCGTTAAAGGGAGTATCTCAGGGAGAGGATATTTACGGATTTTCTCATAGACATTTGCCTAATTTGTTAGAAATTATTTCTAGAATATATTTTCGCTTTTCAGAAGAGAAAAAGGAACAAATTTTTAGTTTAATGATAAAAATGTATAATTCGAAAGAAATTCAGAACTGTTACTCTTTACATTTTCATTTAAGGTCTATGTTTAAAAGAGTATTGTATGGCATGCACGATGAGGAAATATGTCAGCAATTAAACACCCTATTAGAACTTTCGATAATTGGAGAAAATGGTTTGGATAAGCGGATGGCTTCAACATGGTTTGAACCTTTTAATTATATAGAATGGAGTGAAAATTATAGGGTTTATAGACCGGATGAAACTTGGGGACAGGCTATTACAAGGTTAATAAAATTGGTTAGACATTCATCTGTCCCTACCAGGGATTGGGCAGTATTAAGATTGTTTAAATTATTCCAAATTCGTGGACTAACCGAAGAGCAATGTGGGGAATTTGCTGAAGCTTTATATACTTATGTTGATAATGAGACTGGTTTACCTAAAACTTCAATTTTATATAATAGTAGCTTTTTACGTTTGCCTAAGAAAGATGAAGAGCAGGTTCAGCGAAATTATTATAATTGGATAATAGAACAAGATGTACCATCTATTTTTGTAAATGATGGTGTATATAATGGGGCAGGAGAATATAAAAAGTTCGTAAGAGACTGGATTAATAGTGCTAATTCAATATTTTCAGATAAAGTGGATCCAGAAGATATAAAGTACAGTGAAGAAGATTGTATGGAACTATTAAAGAAAATATTGGTTTGGTGGGATAGTGAGAGAAAAAATAGAATCCTAGATGAAGATATGTTTCAAGGACATCCTATAACTGATATATATACTCTTACTTATCTAATGATTCATGTTATTTTTCCAAAATTAGAGGTTATTGATAATAGAACAAAAGAAAAAATAAGAACTTTATTTGAAGAACTTGAAGAGAGGGGCATTATAATTTCTCATATTCTTCCTTCAACTTTGCACTTAGAGATATATGAAACTAATTATATATATCAAAAGTTAAAAAAAGAATTGGATTCGAATGATGAAGAGGAAGTAAAGTACTCTAGTCAAGGTTGCTTATTCTGGATTATATATAACAAAAGAAAAATTGTATCTGAAATCCCAGTTATTCTCCTTAATAATTGGGTGAATAAAGTTTATAGCCGTAGACAACCCGGGCTAGATCACATATTGCAAGATATAGGAACATGTTTACTTTATTTCCCTAATGCATTAAATGAGATGCAGTGGGATTATATACTAGAGGGATTAGAATATTTAATTGAAGAAACTGATATAAACGTTATTATGCAAGGAAGTAAGTTTCAACTATTTTCAAGGGCGGAATATGCAAATTATAAACAATTATGTGTGAGACTGGCTGGTGTATCTTACAAGTCGTTCGAAGAAAATGAAAAAGATATACCTGATACATTAATTAAGTGGCAGGATATATGTAATTCTGATAGTTTACCGGAAGTAAGAAAACACCTATATTTATTTTTGAATAGAACAGAATAGAGATACTAAACATAGTGCTCTTAATTTGTAGAAATTAGTTTATATCTAAAAATTTTAGAGCGTTATTGCATCTAAGAAAACAATATGAATAAAGGAAAATGAGTCTTGAAAAAGAGCAGCATAGCGATTTTTCAAGACTCAAGAAATTTATTTTTTCTTTTTGAGATAAATAATATATAATTTATAACATTATATTAAGAAAAAAGCAGATACAAGTATGAACTGACTGACCCCATAAGGTTAGACAGGTCGTTTCATTAGGCAGCCTTTAGGGCATGAGTTCGATATTGTACCGGACTCATGCCTTTTAATTTTGCCTTAATTCGTTTGTGATTATAATAATCGATATATTTTTAAAATTCTTGTTTAAAGTGTTCTATGCTTTCAAAATCTTCTAGGTAAAGAAATTCAGATTGATATGTAGGTGAAACAAATGGAAAGTAAAGAACCTAAACAAGAATACGATTAAGTAAAATATACACATATAAAGAGTTCTCTGATAAAATTAGCGGTCGTTGCGATAAAAAAAGAAATTAATCTTTTGTTTAAAAAGATTAATTTCTTTTTTATGATTTAAATGTATTTTAACTTTATTATAAAAGAGCCTAAATCATAGCCTGTTTTTATTATAGCTATAGCTGAAATTAGGGCTAATGGATATTTAATAAATGGATTTTTTTGGGAATTGCTGTATATTTTTCATATTGTAAACCTCCATTCTCGATTTATTCAACACCATTTATTGTAGTCTTATTTTGAGAAATCATAACTTTTAAATGCTCTGTTATGACCTTCATGTTATCAATAGCATATCTAATTAGACTCAATATGTCTTCTTCTATATTAAGTCCTTTTTTAAACGTTTCGCCCAAGTTATCAATATTCTCAAAATCACTATTTTCAAAATCAAAATTAATTCTTGTAAACGTCATAACATAATCAGCTGTTTCAATATTTTCTATCATTTCTTTCATTAAAGTTTTATGATGTTCCTTTGTCTTTTGAATATCCTCAAATACTACATTTTTACCAAATCCAAATCTTGAAAATTCTTTATTTGTTGTTTCTAGAGGATGAGCAATTATATATGATCTAATCGCTTTGAAATAATCATATTTATCCCTATTTATACTTTCAACACCATAAAACTCGTCTTTGTCGTTCTTTTTGTCATAGACTGTTAATGATTTTAACAAATATTCTATTGATGTTAATATTTTGTCTGAAACTGATATTAATTCATACACATTAATATCATCATTTTTATTGTTTATATCTTGCAAAGCATAATTTATAACTGCTCTAGCTGACATAATTTTAGTGTTTCTTTCAAAATGTTCATTTGTGTCTTTTTCAAAGTAATCATTACACACTTGATTAAATTCATCAAATGCTTCTCTATTAATTTTCACTAATAATCAAATCCTTCTATTAAATTATTGTTATAACATATATTTATAATCTATCATATTTAATTTTTTATCAAAAATATTTTTGTTAATGTATTGCGCTTACCAAACTTTTACTAAAATTTTGAGTTACGCTGTTTTCCCCTTTTAATTAAAGAATTCTAAGTGAATTTTAATCAAACATTTTTATAAAGAAGAATGTTTATTTGAATAGAAAAGACTCCATTTTGATTAAACTTTATTTCAAATCAAAACATATTGTTTATGTAGTTTTTGCATATTTTAAAATTTAGTATATCCATCAAAAAGTATCTGGTTTAAAATGTAAATTGTTATTTGCATATATAAGTAACAATTTAAAAATATTAATGTTAAGGATGTGTATTATGATTTGGTTTTTTGTTCCACTATTAACTATAGTTTTATTATCCGTTATTATCTTATGGTTATTTTATAATTTAGAAGTAGATAATAATAATATTAAAAAAGACTCAAAATTACTGATGTTTTTAGTTAGGATACTTGAATGCATATTAAGGCTTCTAAATCATGCTTTTTTTGTATCAATAGTTATCTGGGTAGGGTTATTCTTATTTCTTATGGGACTCCTGTTAATTCCGAAACCTCCAGAACGACAGTATTTATTTTTAGTTGGTAGTTCGATACTTTTTGCGTATGCTATGCCAATAATTACTCATTACGCTATTAAATGGACTTCAAAAATTAATAATTCTGAGTATACGAGAAATATAGTGAATAAATATAAAACATACTTAGGAAAAAGTAATTATAGAATAGTGACTTACTTAATATTACTTCTCTTATATGTTGCTAGAAATTTTAGGGATTTTTGCAAGTTGGAAAATCCAGATATTCTTAAAGTTTCTGCTGAAGCGTTACTTACGTTTGTCATAATAGATACAATGATTACCATATATAATGAAAAGAAATCTAAATAACAATTTACGATATTTATATAGAGAAAATAAGGAGAACACTTGTTATATAATAAAGTGTTCTCCTTGTTTGTTTTATAGCATTTTACGACAACGTATAATAAAATCAATATCTTTCGTTGAGCTATCCTCATTATGAACCCTTTCAATTACTTCGGCAGCATATAATTTATCTACCTTATTGTCAGCTATCCTTTGTATATAATTTGTAACTATATATATGGCTTCTTCTTGAGTAATTTCAGCTTTCATTAATTCAATATTAAAGTATCCCATATAATCCCTCCGATTTAATGATAATAAAAAATCCCACAAGTTACCTTGCAGGATCACATACAAAATAGGGTATTTCGTACATCCTTATTTTATATGAACATTAAAAGACAGGTCTATAAATATGCTTCTCGCATTTTAGATTTTTACCGAGTAATAATTGTTAATAATATTGGTATTATAGAAGAAAACGAAAAAGCCATTTCCTTTAGAGAATTGGCTTTTTTAAATGAATTATTTGACATCTATTATATTAGAAAATTGCAGTTTCATCTTGTTATAAAAAGCATCGGTACATATAACAGCACTATTAGAAGGGTCAACATCAATAACAGTCATATAGCTAGAGAGTAAATAACCATCTTCATAATATGTAATTAGTATTTCTTTTTCAGATAATAAGGAACATAACAACATGTTCTCGATCAATTCTTTTTCTTCATCTGTTAAGATCGGCCGAGTTACTTTGTTTTTCTCCTTAATGATTTCACTTATGCCGTCAAATTGTGCTGTTAATGCTGCGAACGGCGTGAATTTCACCATTCCTCTTCCTTTTGGCATATTAGCGTTGTTCATGATTTATGGCCCCCTATTAGTGTGTTTCGGTGTCTAGCTGTAGCGCTATGCGTGTAGGAAATCCCTCGTAAAATACTGTTCTTCCCAAACTTTGTGCGTATTTCATCCATTACTTTTGTTAACTTCACTTCTTGTTCTCGTTTCGTGACATTATCAAATAGAGAAATTTGTTCTTCTCCTTCTTGAAGTAGGTTTGTTAAGGATATGTTTATGCTGCGAATGGGTTCTCCAGTATATTGTTGATGTAAAAAGTATGTACAGATATTATATATATCCATTGTTAAATTTGTTGGGCGGCTTAAAGTATGTGTTTTTCTAATGCCACCGTTATAACTCTTGCTATAACCTACAGAAAAATGAACGGTTTGAGCAAGTTTGTTTTGTCTTCTAAGCCGATAACAAACTTCTTCAATATGTTCCAGTAGAATAATTGGAAATTCTTCTATTGTGTAGTCACGCATTAGAATTTGGCTTTTTCCAATAGAAGTTGTGGCAGGAACATATTTTTCTGAAATGCGACTAAAGTCAATTCCGTGGCTATGTAAGTGTAATTCTTCTCCAATCTTGCCGAAGCTCTGTTTTAAGTATTTAAGGGGATAATTGGCTAAATCTCCAATAGAGTGTATTCCCTTTCGATTTAACTTTTCTTCTGTTTTATATGATATGCCCCAAAATTTATTAAGCGGTCGTATGCTCCATAGTTTTGTAGGTATATCCTCGTACTTCCAAAAAGCAATCCCGTCTTTGTTCTTCTTAGCTTCAATGTCTAAAGCAACCTTACTCATTAATGGGTTAGGAGCAATTCCGATGGTACATTCAACTCGTGTATGATCGTATATTTCACGTTTGAATTTCATAGCGAATTCGTATGGATCTTGGGCGAATAAATGAATGCTATCTGTAATGTCCATAAAAAATTCGTCTATGCTGTATTGGTGAAAATCCTCAATAGGAACGTATTGCAAAGCTAATTTTGTTATGTAATTGGAGCATTTTATGTAAGTACTCATTATTGGATTTACAACAAGAATGTCTTTTCTGCGAGGAATCTCGTATAATCTTGTTATCTTCTTTACACCCAATGCTTTTAATGGTGGGGTTGCAGCTAGAACGATTGAACCATTTCTATTTACATCACCTACTACAGCTAATTTTGTATGCATCGGGTCTAATCCCATTTTGATGCAACTAACTGAAGCATAAAAACTTCTTAGATCTACACATAAGATGATTCTATTCGGTAGGACTGAATAGTCATACACTGCGTTTCCTCCTCTATAAAAGAACGTCTGTTCTTATTATACACGAACATGCGTTCTTTTATGAAGGGGATTTGAAATATAATTTTTAAGTTGTTCGAGTGTTTTTATGTATAAATAGAGATAGTTTACAACATCCACAAAAACAGTGTTTTGAAAGTAGACTTTTTTGGCTGTTTATCTGAAATACGAAGAAATAGTATAAACATAATGTTTACACTCATTTTTAAAAACATTTACAGCTAATCTTGCAATAAATTTCTCAATATGAACCTTTGAATTAGTTCAATCTAAAATGTTCTCAAGATAAAACTACTAAACTATACTTAATAAGCGGTACCACAATTACAAAAGGGAGTGCTTACAAATGGAACATAAACCTTTGATAATGGGTTACTGGCATAATGGGTCTAATAGATTCAATGATGGATATCAAGAAGGGTCATCTGCACAGGTAGATTTAACAGATGTACCGATGGAATATAATGTGATTGTAGTGTCCGGTATGAGAGGTTCAGGAATACCTACCTTTAAACCTTTTAATAAATCAGATAAAGAATTTTGTGAGCAAGTAGCCCAGTTAGCTTTAGAGGGACGTCAGGTACTTTTTAATCTTGGAGGTGTAGATGCCCATATTGAATTATTTACAGGAATGGAAAAGCTCTTAGCTAATGAGATTATTAGATTAGAAAAAGTCTACGGATTTAGCGGTATTTGTTTAAGCTTAGAGCAAGGTGCTATTACGATGGCTAATAATCATACCGTTATTCCAGCGGCTTTGAAAATTGTAAAAGATTCCTACAAAAATGAAGGTAAAGACTTTTTAATTGCTTTAGCTCCTGAGTTTCCTTCCTTGCTTGCACATGGTGAATATCCTCCTTATCTTGTAGGACTAGAAGGTTATTATGATTTGGTTTGTCCCCAATTTTATAATCAGGGTGGCCATGGTCTATGGGTTGATGAGGTTAATTCTTGGATCACAAGTGATGATAATGAACGAAAAGAAGATTTTCTATATTATGTGATGAATGCTATAGCAAGCGGTACAAGAGGGTTTACTAAACTTCCTCATGATAAGTTAATAATGGGTCTTCCTGCTAACCGTGACGCTGCTGGTTCAGGATATGTTGTTGATCCATCCGCTGTCTTGAATGCTATGGAAAGGTTAAAGCAAAATGGAAACGCTATTCGTGGTCTGGCGACATGGTCAATAAATTGGGATGCTGGTCAAGATAAGAATGGTCAATCATATTCTTATGAATTTATTAAACGATATAAAGATATTGCTACACGAGTCTAACTAGTCGACTTTTATTAAACTAGCTGAAGAAAAAATGTTAGGTGCTAAACAAGATAGACCTGAACTTCAGAATATATTAACTGATTTTAGATAAGGCGATGCAATTTATGTAACAATGGCTCGTAGATATGAAATTCATATAAAGCAAAAGAAGAGTCCATTTTTGGCTCTTCTTTTGCTTTATATCTTGTAAGGTACACCTTATCTATATTGAGAAATTATTAGTGTGTTTTATCAAGAATCAATCTTGGATTCTTCTATTTCATTTTGTTCATTTTAAATTTCTCTATTCCGACAAAACATAGCAAAGACCGAACGAGTTTCGTCGATGGATTTTCAGAGGGATTTCGTTTGCTATATGGAATTATCCTTATAGGAGGTGGCGTAGCGCTATGTCAGAAGCGGAGATAGTATATACCAGCAATGAAGTCTATAGTCGTTTGGGAGTAAGTGGTAGCACACTTAGAAAGTATTCGGATGTTCTTGAACGTGAAGGATATGATGTAAGAAAGAATAGTCGAGGGAGAAGGGAATATACAGAGTTTGATGTTGTACTTATTGAACAGTTAGTAGAGTTGAGTAAGCAAGATGGTATGACTTTAGAAAAAGCTGCGAAAATGATTGCGAAGCAGTTTGGAATTGATAATAAGAAAGAGGAATCCCAGGGGACAGATCCAGTTCCTTATCAGATGCAGTATCAATTCCAGCAACAATATAGCGCTATGATAGAAGAAATTAATAAGGTGCAGCAAGCAAACCTATTAGAAATGGAAAAGAGACTCGGTGATCGTATAGATCAAAAGAACAAATTAATCGAAGAGGATATTAAAGAAAGAAATAAATTAATAAAGGAAGATATGAAAGATCGGAAAGAACGTGAAGAAAGGATAGAAAAGAGGTTAGAGCTAAGAGACGATAATCTTATGAAGATGGTCAGAGAGATTCAAGATGCTAAACGTACTATTGTATCAGCACAGGAAGAAATAGCGGCAGCAAAAAGGAAATCTTGGTGGAAGTTTTGGAAATGAGTACATTCATTGCTAAGTGTTACTCATTTCTGCGATAAAAGGGAAAATATGCTTGCCCTTTTTATTTATACTAAACTATAATTTCACATACCTTACTATATATAAGATCAGTAAGGCGTTTGATAAGAAAGCTTTTGTGGAAACGGTCTTAAACAATGGTTCACTTCCAATGGAAGGGATTGTACCGTTCAATTTTGCGACGGGAACGGATGAAAAAGACTTCGGGAAAGTGAATGGGAATTTTGGTGGAGAATTTAACTATAAATGGGTTAAAGTTATAAGTTAGATGGGTAAATTTGAAGTGTGATGAAGAAAAGGGATAGGCAAAAAATGAGTCGATATCCGAATCCTTTTAGTTATAAATAATGTGGAGTTAGAGTATAATTTTATAGGGGTATATGGTATTAGATGAACGCTTTATCCTTTAATGGTGATTAATGAGGGATTGTGGGAGGGGCTTACAGCCCTTTTTTTTATGGTATTCTATAAGATTTCTTATATAATTAGATGCAGTTTGTATCAAGCAAATTGTTAAATATTGATCTAAGTAATTATAAATTTGAAGCAAAACTCAAAGTACTTTATCATTCTAATCAATGAACAGAATGTAGATTAGTAAACAGGCTGTGCTGTTTTTAAGTATAGAATATGAGGAATTCTATTATTTTAAATTAACTAAAATGTACATTAATAAAAGATATAGCTCTAGTTCCTATTAGTTTGCTATGAATAAGTGATGTTAAGTAAGAAAGTTGGTACAAGTTAATAGATGAATTTAACGGGTAATTCAAGGATTAATATTATCTAATTTATTATATATTTTAATATAAGGTATTAAAGATAAAAATTATGGATAACTGGTATACCCATTCCAGGGAAACCTATAATACGGTTAGAATCTAATGTCGTGTTTTCATCTATTTTTTATAAATATTTCATATTTTTTTACATGCTATGTTTAAAGAATATAAAAGAGCCTATTCTCATTT
The DNA here is from genome assembly GCF_042796455.1 of Bacillus sp. NPDC057893. NCBI lineage: Bacteria > Bacillati > Bacillota > Bacilli > Caryophanales > Bacillaceae > Bacillus > Bacillus sp. NPDC057893. The sequence goes on from NZ_JBHVNG010000016.1 coordinate 12,343, forward strand.
GAAATTAGGCAGACTAACTACTGATAAGAGGGTTTTATGTCAATTAGTTGGCGAGCCCCCATACCCATCAAGCTAAGAAATTCATTGTTCCCCAAAAAGAAAAAATGAGCTGAGCTTTCAAAATAATTAACTGTAGATTGTCTTTTTTGTAACAAAGAAGAAGCCCATACATGAAATCATATTATGATTTCATGTATGGGCTTCTTTTTAAACTTTTTTGTCATGGAAATTTGGCACATTACTGGTCATGATATTATCCAATATATTATTTATACTTCTATATCATATAGTTCTGTTTATTTTATTTGATATTTTCGAACGAAAAAATAAGAAGTAGAAATTTTAGCGATGCATATTCTTAGAATTGTAATTACATTCCATTTCGTATCCTTCGGTTTCCTAACCCTCTCTGGTCACTTAAACAATTATTTTTAATGAATTTGTTTATAAAATATAAATGAGATTAACCCTAGTTAGTAGTAAATAAGCTTTTGACAAAACCTAGCTTATACTTTCATTAAAATTTGAAACCTTTTAATTTATTATTTTATAGTATGTACAAGCCATACAATGAATAAGTTTTTTAGAGAGAAGGGAGGTGTATAAATGTCAAATGGAAGTGAAAATGATTCAAAAAGATTAAATCCAGATGATTTCATATCTGCTGGGGCACTTGATCCTAACCTTGTAGGACCTACACTGCCATCAATCCCACCATTTACATTACCAACCGGACCTACTGGAGTTACCGGACCTACTGGAGTTACCGGACCTACTGGAGTTACCGGACCTACTGGAGTTACCGGACCTACTGGAGTTACCGGACCTACTGGAGTTACCGGACCTA
>NZ_JBHVNG010000016.1:13283-59309 GCF_042796455.1 Bacillus sp. NPDC057893
TGGACCTACTGGAGTTACCGGACCTACTGGAGTTACCGGACCTACTGGAGTTACCGGACCTACTGGAGTTACTGGACCTACTGGAGTTACCGGACCTATTGGAGTTACTGGACCTACTGGAGTTACCGGACCTACTGGAGTTACCGGACCTGTTCTTCCTAATGTTGCTCATATATATAATGTTCCAGGATTCTCAACGATTGTAGGGATACCGCTTGATCTTAGTGATAATGGAGTTATTATAGGTACGGATATTATGCATGCCCCTGGAACTTTCCCAATAATTCTTGCAGGTGGGCATACATATCAAGTGGTATATTTTCTTATTTATGATGCGTCTGTTGGGATGGCTGGTAATTTGCAATTGAACGGAACGGACGTTCCGGGTTCTGGATATTTCCAACCGGCAGCTATAGGTTTTACAGGTGCAAATGAATCATCAGGCGGAGCGATTATTACTACTCCAATTGGAGGTTTTAGTACTTTATCAATTGTAACAACAGGGGCACAAGGAGAGACGAGTAATTTTCCAGCAGGTACCACTGCTCAACCTAATATTAGTATTCAAATTGTAGAACTAATATAGTAGCATTGTTAACAGAAGTATTTTGTAGGTTAATAAAAAGTTTTATATAATAGTATTTAAAACGAAAAGGGCTATTAGGAATAGCTGCTATTGTTGATTCTTCTGCATCTATTAGGGATCTCGCCACATCGCTATCAAGCTAATAAAAAATGCCTCCTAAAATAAAAAAAGACGTTATCCTTTCCTATGATTCTACAGTAAGAATAACGTCTTTTTTGCTTAATGAATAGTGTGAAACCTTAGTTTTATAGTAATGTGACAGTACCTCAATTAGTCGTTTGACAACATTACATATTTACATAAATTTCGTTATCGGCAGTCAATCTAAAAATCTAGAAAAGCCTCTTCAGAGGATTTGAAGGGGCTTTTAGTTCATGTTCCATTACTACACAGACTTCAATAACCAATAGAAAATCTGTTTTTTCTAGCCTTTTTAAAAGATTTTAACTTAATTTTTTAATATTTAGTGCTGCGCCACTTTCAACAAGATCACAAAGAGCTAGAGAACGTCCACCAAGACTTGTATTTCTTAATGAAAAAGTTGAGTTAGCTGGTATTCTTAAAATAGCTGTTCCTGAAAATTGGTCACATGATTCTCCAGTAGTAGTTACTGTTCCAAAAGATGTTTGGAAATTAGGAACTGGCGTTCCGTTTAGGATAGCAGTTACTTGTTGCTCTGAACTTACGCCTGTTATATCAGCAGTTGTAATTACATAGTTAATTTCATAATCTCCAGCTATTGGAATGAATATCGTAGTAGGGCCAAGTAAAATAATTCCTCCTGCGGTAGCTATACTTTGGTTGTTAAATGGAATGTTCTGTCCATTAGCTACTGTAACAAATGTATTTTGCCAGAAGTTACGATAAGCTGGTGAAAATACTGGGAACGGGGGAACAGCAGGTGGAATTGCAGGTAAAAATCTACCACAGCATCCCTTCATTTTTGAAAAATGTGAGTTCAAAATAATTCACCCCCTTTTTTTGAAACTAAATATAATTATTTATATTCAAATCAAGTAATTTAGCTTGTATATTTGTCCAATAAAACTTACGATGTATATCCTATACATGTGAGGTTAACATAACGTCCTATTATCGGTAGCAAGGAAAAAGGCGGCCCCTTACTCTCACAAGGGAATTTCATTTTTTTATACATTCCTAACCTGGCACGATTTTAGGATTCTCGTTTGTTACTGGATTAGCCAAAAAACTGTATAAAATCTTGCATACTCTTAGCGTGGTTTTTTTCTAAAATGTTGGCGGTACCTCTATAAGAAGTAAGCGCCAATCATGATTGCTATTAAAAGTCCGGTTATGAGAGATAATGTTCCAATTGTATGTAGAGAAATTACATTTAAAAGTACTAAAGTTCAGACTACTAAACCTATAATACCGAGGGTTCGCATGGTTATCGCACCTTGTTGTGTACATGTGTACAATTACACTTGTACACAACAATTCATTTTTTAAAAATAAATTGTTCTATCGCTACTACTGATATAGAGGAGGGGATATCACTCTATGTGTTTTATGGGGGAGCGTCAGAAAAATGAGGATTTACAACGCTAAGCAAATTTTCCTGACGATGCCCCGTTTTTAACAACGTTAAGAAAGTTTTAGTGGTCTTAAACAATGTAATGAAATCATTTTCTCCGCATTAAAATGGTATTGACCTAGTAAATTAATATGTTCCCAGCCTAAAGGTGATATATGGTGCAATAAGTCTTCATTAAAATTACCCGTCCGTTTTTGATATTCAACTGCTTTTGTTAAATGTAAAGTATTCCAAATACTGATGGCATTGATGATTATGTTTAAGGCACTTGTCCTTTGCAATTGATGCTGTATGGTTCATTCCTAATTGTTTTGACAATAGGTGGATCGGTCAGTAGTTATTACCGTGATGCTACCTTAGTGATAACAAGGATATTCTAATGAATTCAATTTATGATTAATAGAAAAAATTGAATTCATTAGAATAGAAGTAAATTATTATTTTTACGAATAAAGATACTTAAATGGTAAAAAACAACCTGTATTATTAAAAAAATAAGAATAGAACATCTATTTTTATGGGATTTAATGCAGCTGGATTTCCGCTTCCATAAAAAATAAAGTATCAAAAAGAGAGCTAAATGGCTCTTTTTTTGGTACTTTATTTTGGAAAAGCTCTCTTTTATGATGAAATCAAATTAAAGTATGTTTTTGTTGTTATCATGTTTTCATAGTATAAAATACTTTTTTAGGGCGTCGATTAAGCGAATAACTATAAAAGATGAAGTCCTTATTAATGTCGTTTTGTCACTTCACTGCATTTATTAGGTATGATAAATATTTTCGGAGGTGACATATGTCAGAGAAAAATGAGTTTGAATCACATGAGATTCTGTACGGATCGGTATTCAATCTGAATTTAATTGGTCCGACACTTCCACCAATTCCTCCTTTTACATTTCCGACAGGATTGACTCGGTCAACGGGACCAACCGGATTAACCGGACCAACTGGGTCAACATCTACCAATCGAATTTACGTAACAAATATTAATAATGACAACGTTTCCGTGATTAGCGGGGCGACTAATGCCGTGATTAGTACTATTCCAGTGGGGAGTACTACACAGGGAGTAGGAGTCAATCCATCTACTAATCGAATTTATATATCAAATGCCAATAATAACAACATTTCCGTGATTAGTGGGGCGACTAATGCTGTGATTGCGACTATTTCGGTGGGGAGTTCTCCAGTTGGAGTAGGGGCCAATCCATCTACTAATCTTATCTACGTAACCAATGCTAATAATGACAACGCTTCCGTGATTGATGGACTAACAAATAGCGTGATTAAGACTATTTCGGTGGGGGGTGCTCCAGTTGGAGTAGGAGTCAATCCATCTACTAATCTTATCTACGTAACAAATCTTATTAGTGACAACGTTTCCGTGATTGATGGGCTAACAAATAGCGTGATTAAGACTATTCCGGCTGGGATTTCTTCACAAGGGGTAGGAGTTAATCCATTAATCAATCGAATATATATAACAAATACTGCGAGCGACAACGTTTCTGTGATTGATGGGCTAACAAATAGCGTGATTGCGACTATTCCGGTGGGGAATGCTCCACAGAAAGTAGGAGTCGATCCATCTACTAATCAAATTTATATAGCAAACGGTTATAATAATAACGTTTCCGTGATTAGTGGGGCGACTAATGCTGTGATTGCGACTATTTCAGTGGGGATTAAACCAGTCGGAGTAGGAGTTAATCCATCTACTAACCTTATCTACGTAACAAATCTTATTAGTGACAACGTTTCCGTGATTGATGGGCTAACAAATAGCGTGATTGCGACTATTCCGGTGGGGAATGGTCCAGTTGGAGTAGGAGTCAATCCTTAAAGCGAATATAAAACACTAAGAGTGATAATTAAGGTTACTTTCGCATCCGAAAACTATGTAAATATTATGAGAAAAGACTCTACCCCCTTAGGAGAGTTTTTTTCGTTGTTATAGAAATCGTTTAATCAGGTATGACTCACAACATTAGCTATACAGCTAGATAGCATGCTTGCAATAATTGATTGCATTCTGATTCCATATTTACTTTTAATAGTATAATTTTTCGTTTTGGGGATAATTCAAAAAATTAGCTTGATGATCATGGATTGTACCAAAAATCAAGCTAATATCTCATATGAAAAATTACATTTAGCATTTTTTAAGAACAACATAAATAAAAATAAACTAAAATGGGGTGATTTTATGGAAGAGAAAAAGCTACCTTTAGGTTGTGGCCGGACCATTCTCGAAAACTGGGGCAGAGATATTAGACGATGTGAATAAGTACCGGAATATTGTTCTTGAAATGATAGTTGAACTACGAGCTATAAAACCAATTCGAGAACTACAACGTGAACTACTTACAGCCCCACCTATTGAGATTCGTTTAGGTACTACGTTTTAGGTGAAAAATCTAAATTCAAATAAAATAAAGATATCTATAACAGAGGTGCTCAGATGATTACAATTAGTTTATGTATGATTGTAAAAAATGAAGTAGAAACACTTAATAGATGTTTAGAATCGGTTAAAGACATCCCTGATGAGATTATTATTGTAGATACAGGCTCAACAGATCAAACGAAACAAATAGCTAGTAAATGGACGAAACAAATTTTAGATTTTAAATGGATAGATGATTTCTCAGCAGCTCGAAATTATTCTTTCCATCAAGCTTCAATGGACTACATTTTATGGTTAGACGCTGATGATATACTTTTACCAGAAGAACGTAAAAAGCTACTTGATTTAAAACAATCACTCAATCAAAAAATTGATGCGGTTTCCATGATTTATCATGCGGAAATTGATAAATTTAATAATGTTTTAACCAGCATTCGCCGCAATAGATTAGTCAAAAGAAGTAAAAATTTTCAATGGCACGGCGTTGTTCATGAAGATCTAAGTATTCATGAACAGTATAATTCTCTCGAAAGTGACATCATAGTCACCCATAAAAAAAATTATGCTGATATTGAATCAGATCGAAATCTCAAACTATATGAACAATTTTTGAAAAAAAATAAAGGTAAAATGACAGTTCACGATATATTTCATTATGCCAGAGAATTACATAAACATAAAAGATATAAACAAGCCATTGAATTTTATAACAAGTTCTTAGACTACGAAGATATCCAATTAGAACACAGGCTTTTTGTTATGCATAAATTAGCTAGTTGTTATCATCTAATCGGAAATTTTAAAAAAGAAATAGAAATCACATTTCAGTCTTTAGAATACGATGTTCCTCAACCGGAATTTAGCTGTCGCCTAGGTGAATTCTTTCTTAAGAATAATCAGTTTTCTCAAGCTGCCTATTGGTATAATCAAGCTATAGAAGCACCTTCAGCTAATTCTACTCATTTCATTGAACAACAACCCTTTAAAACTTGGTTACCGCATAAACAATTAGCGTTTTGCTACTTTCAGTTAAAAGACTATAAACAGACTAATTATCATAATAAAATGGTTCTTCGTTTCTTACCAACTGAGGAGGAGACCCTTAATAATATTAAAGTAATTGAAGAGTTAATGATGACTGATTAACAATCATAGGATGTTTATTCATCTGTAAAATAAATTTTTTTCGGATGATGTAAACATCCTATAGATTTAATAGTTTCCGTATGTATCACCGTTATGAATAAACTCAATTTCCTCACCGCTTTCAGCTGATTAAGATTCAGATAATAATTTTTAATACCTTATAATGGTTTTAATTCATTAGTAAGGTTTATATGGATCCTTCAGGTTCTATTAAGTTAGATTTATTGTGCCATAAGTAATTAAACAAACAATCATGATGATTCCCACAATAGTGGTGAATAGTACAAGGAAGCTAAGAACAATATGGTATAAGAAATAAGCACCAATTCCGATTGCTATTATAAATCCGATTATAAGAACCAACGTTCCAAGTGTATGTAGCGTAATCACATTCAAAAATACTAAAGCTATGACGACTAAAACTATAATACCGAGGGTTCGCATGGTTATCGCTCCTTTTTTTTGTGTACATGTGTAATTGTACACATGTACACAAAAATTTATTTAAAAAAATAAATCGTTCTATCGCTACTATTGATATAGAGGGGGGATATCACTCTATATGTTTTGTTTAGGTATAGCATGTGTAAATGTGTAAAAGGCCACATGTACACATTTACACAAAAATCATTTAAAAAAATAAATCGTTCTATCGCTACTATTGATATAGAGGGGGGATATCACTCTATGTGTTTTATGTAGGTATAACATGTGTAAATGTGTAAAAGGCCACATGTACACATTTACACATGTTATTATTATATCTTTTTCTGTTTTTTAGCTTCTTTAAGAGCAGCTTTACGTTTGATGTTTTCAAGTTGTGCGTGGAATAGTCTAAGTTGTTCAGGAGACAATTTTTCCATATACAAGTTATGCATTTCACCAAGCAGTTCATAAGCATATTGATATTCTGAAATTTCAAGTAATGCATCAAATTCATGTTTAGTTTCTAAAGGCATTCGAATGGTACCACGCTTATCACCGTTAACTAGTGTTGCCTTTGCTGGTAAACTTGGATCATAAGGAGTAGAGGGAATGACATCAGCTTTATAGCCAAAATCAATTTTACCTCCGTTATTTTTAGCGTCAGGTTTCTCCCCGCCCTCCTTTTTCCCGAAAAACCCCATGTTATTACTCATTTCTCAATTCCTCCATTTTCTCAATTCGTTCTAAAAATTCATCTGCAAATGGTTCAAAAACTTCATTAAATAACTTTTTGTCCCAATATTGATCTTTATTTAAACCGATACGTGGAATGCTTTGGATTCTTTTAGCGTAAGGTATTAAATTTTTAAATAAATTATTTTCTCCAAAAATGTTTTTAGCATCTTGTAATACTGTTGCATCGATTTTACCAGTACTGTGTAATTGATTTGGTAATATGCCGATTACATCAAGTGGAGCATTAAATTCTGTTACTAATTTGCTTAAGAATCGTGAGATATAATCATTAGCGCCATCTAAACTATCACTTTGTGTTTGGAATGCAACAAGTACATAGTCACTTGCCATTGCAGAGCTTTTTGTATAATAAGATGCTGTAGGTGGACTGTCAATGATAACAAAGTCATAATTTTGTTTCAAAGGTTCTAATAGGTGTCTAAAGTAATTAATCTTATTAGCTTCTACTTGATGATAGTTAGGATCAGAAGGTTCAGTATGACCAAACCTTGATGTTAGTAACATTTCGAAGTTTTCGAAGTCACTATGAGAAGGTAGTAAATCTAAATTCTCCATTATATTCAACTGCATGTCTTCTAAACTACCATCTTGTACAGCTCTCATTAATGTTTTGTCGAAAGCGAAGTATTCATCATTAATTCTTTTTCTTGTTAAGATCATTGTTTTTGTTGTATTGGCCTGCGGATCCATATCTACTGTTAGAACTTTATATCCCTTTAAAGCTAAATGATAAGATAAGTGTCTTACAATAGTAGATTTACCAACGCCACCTTTACTGTTTGCTACAGTTATAGTTAACGGTCTTTTTAATTTCATATGTATCCCTCCAAAAAAACTTTTCGTCTATTTACACATGTCCACATTTACACGAGTTCACATGTGTAAAAACTTCTTAATGTAATTATACTATCCACCTAAAAAAATATCAATACAATTTTACACATGTTCACATGTACACATTTACACAAGTTCACAAAAGATGGAGAACTGTTGATATGATAGTGTTTTAACAGGTTAGTATTAATATTTTTTTACACATTTACACTTGTGTACATATACACAAGTGTAAATTTAATTTCAAATATTTTTTTCTAATTAATAGAATGAAAGGGGAAAAGTAGCATGTACACATGTACATTTTTACACTTGTGTACATGTGTACATGCAAGAAGTTTTGTTGAAATTCTTTGTTTACAAACAAAAAAACTTGTTGTAACGTTATAGACAACAAGTTTTCTCAACGCAATTCGATTTAGTTTGATAATATACATAAGAAATTCGTAAGAATTTGTAGGACATATATAAGACACATAAACATAAAAAAACAAATAAAAAAAGAACGGCTGTCTAAGAGACTTGGAAATCTCATGGACAGAGGAAGTAGATCTGCTGGAAACATTTCTACTTCTTGGTGAATACAATTTGCTGGAAACATCTTGTATTCCATTTACGTCACTGCTGTATCAGTGAGTAAACTTCCCAAACCGTTCTAGTTAACTATGCTATTGAGATATGAAATATCTCTTATTAGTATAGTTAATTAGTGTAGATTTGTAAAGATAGAAACCCCTATTTAAGTGCATCTATAAGCGTATTTAATTATGGATTTTTCTACCTTTGTATACAATTCGGGAAGTCTATTTATTTAGGTGAGCAGTGATATAACTGCTCACCTTTTTTTTGTTTTAAATCTAGTAGAAAGGAGAATCAACATGAATACAGTACAGAAAGCTATTAATCTTATACTTCATAAAGGTTTACGAAAATATAAATCTAAAAACTCAAAAGCTGCATTAGTATCTATTACAAAACAAGAGAAATTTGAAGACAAAATGCTGAATGGTAAGAAGAATAAAAAAGGATCTATTTTTATTACTCGTAAAAAAGCTGATTTAAGCGCACCTTTTGGTACAAGAGGGGTAGTATTATCATCTGAGGAAGCTACACTGGATCATGTTGGACAAGCTTCTCACTGGACTCCTAATGTATATAATTTTGGTACATATGGCGAGAATGGTCTTCGTACAATCGTTGGGCATACAGAAAAGAACTTACAGCAAATTAATTGCTTCGTAATCGATATTGATTCAAAGACATTCCCAATGACAGCGATTAACGATGTTGCGTTAAATGCTGGTTTTGGTGTGCCGACTATGATTCTTCAAACTACAAAGGGTTATCAAGTATATTATGTGCTAGATAAAGCTGTATATGTAACAAATAAAAAGAACTATATCGCTATTAAATCAGCAAAAAGAATCTCTCAAAACTTGAGAGAAATGTTTGCTGAAAGCCTACCACAGGTAGATTTAACATGTAATCACTTTGGATTCTTCAGAATGCCTTCAGAAGAGAATATCATTATGTTCTTTGAGGAAAATGTATATTCATTCAAGGAACTGCAGGATTGGAGTAAGAGACAAGATGATAACAAAGGTAAAGAATTTTTCGCAATTCTAAGTGAAAATAACGTAATTGAAACGCCATTTTCTAAAAACAAACCTGTAGAGCAACCGAAACAGGTAGAAGAAGCTTGGTTTAAGCAAGTTATAAAATGCACGAATATAGCGCCACGACAAACAAAAGCAGGACGTAATAATGCAATTTTCACTCTGTCATTAGCATGTTTTCAAAGTGAAGTGTCAATTAAAGAGACACTAGATATGATGGATCAGTTTAATAGTAACCTGGAACAACCTTTAGATCATGCTGAGGTTAGAGGAATTGTCATGTCTGCATATTCAGGGAAATACCAGGCTGCACATAAAGATTATATTGACCGTCTACTTCAAACATATGCGACACCTAGGCAAGTAAATTCGTTTAGATCGCCAGCTGCATTTTGGAGAAAACACAAAATGCAACGTGAGGATCGAGTACGTTCTCATTGGCATGAGTGGGAAGCGGATATTATTACTTTCCTGTCAATGAATTCTAAAAATAAACCTGTGTTATACTTTACACAAAAAGAGCTATGTGAAGCGATTAATATCCCTAGAAGTACCCTAAACAATGTCTTGAAGAAGAGTAATAAAATATATAAGACTGTTGAAGGTAAAGGGAAAACAGCAAAAACGGGATTTTCTACGATTGGCATGTTAATTTCATTTGCATTACGTGAAAAAGGACAAAAAAGAGATAGTTATTTAAGCTATTTGAACGAGCTATTCCCCCAAATGGGTAACATCTTACTACAAGCAAAAAACAATAGCGCTATGGCAGAAGAAACGGTGTCATATAGCCTAATCGAAGGGCTACCAGCCGGTTAATTTTTAATTGTTCACTGTGCCAATACATAAATATATCTATGATACATATTTTGGACAGCTAGCTATAGCGTTATACGATTAATATTTAAAGATTTATTTATTGCTAGGGGGTTATTTTACGTTATTTAGAGTTCTATACTCTTTATGGTATGTGAAATTGTATAGACTGTTTTAGAAATTTATTCTATTGGTGGTGTGCTATATGGATAAAAATTATTCTGTAGATCGTGATAAACAGGGACGTTATAGACATTCTTATGTATTCATGAGGGGGGCTGATGTAGAGATTAAGTTACTTGGTCATGAAGGTTTGTTAAAAGGGAAAGTTACATGGGCGAAAATCTCATCGATATGAGAAGAAAACAGTCTTTGATATCCTGGGTGTTATTTATGAGTATAGTGGATTGGAAAAACAAAAGAAAATCTTATGATTTTTTAAAGTTCTGTTAATCTAGATTTATTTAGCATACTCATTTTTAAGGATATAAAATATTTCAAGAGTTTTTTAGTATATTTGAACGAAAGTTCATGTTGTTTCTGTTCTTAAGTTGATGGGAATGTATGGTGCCCCCTAATAAGAGATTAAAAAAGCAATTGAAGAAGTAGGATTTTATTTGATGATTAGATTGGTCAACATAATTCTTTTTTAGAGATGTAAATTACAATGGAGGGGTGGAAAAGAGACTTAGCTCTTTATTTAGGGGGTCTCTTTTCTATCGATTAACATATATATGGGTACCGCTAGCATTTTGGAAAGATACAATAAGCTGCCCATATGGACAGCTCATTTACATAATTCTCGTTATTGGAAGTTGTATGGACTGTTCTTCATTTACAGGCTTTGATACTGTTTGTTAAAACAGGTAATCTTAATTTTTCAGTTTTGGAATTGGATGGGCGTACTTGAATCTGTACCCCTTTCATTTCTGCCGTAATAATGTCAATTTTCCCCGCCCAAGTAGGATCATCCTCCTCTTCAGAAGGATACAGTTTGAATCGCCAACTAATTTCGTCTGGAATGAAGGCAAAACCTTCGTATGTATCGTAATTACCTAAAGTACTTGGGTCAGGTAGATGTACACCCAGAATGCTTATGTTTGTTCGTGGAAAACTCAGTGTTAACTTCACCTTATAGACCAAAGCAACCCCTTTGGTATTCTTGTCTGATTTGTTGAGTGGATTTAGTATAACGCTACATGGTAGGGATGCTGATGCACTTGCCTGTGCTTGATATGGACTTACAACAATGGTCATACACATTACTAATGTCACGATAAATTGTCTCATAAGTTCCTCCAAAGGCTTTTTAGGTTAGTTTGCCTTTACAGGATTTTAATTATGAAACAGCACAGCAAACGTGACGAGTAGGCTGTATAGAATATTCAGGATAGGTTAACATAACGTCCTATTATTGGTAATAAACAAAAAACTCATTCTTTTTCACAAAGAATGAGTTTTTTATAAAATTTCTTATTAAAAACTAAAAATCCTGAACTTTTCACCAATGGTTGCGACGACAACAAATAACACATTTACAAAAATGGTTATGGTGTTTATGTTCACAACAACGATTATGGTGTTTATGTTCACAACAACGATTATGATGTTTATGTTCACAACAACGATTATGATGTTTATGTTCACAACAATGGTTATGATGTTTATGTTCACAACAATCGTTATGGTGTCTATGCTTACAACAATCATTATTCCAACTCATCTTTTATACCTCCTTTCAAACAAGAGTTATATTATTCTATGTTTTAATAGGAAGTATGCTTGTTTGCTAACCTATATTGAATTTAACATAACGCAACATTATCGGTAGCAAGGACAAGACAGCTTCCTTGTGAGAGTGGAGATCCGCCTTTTTCTTTTTCTATGACTCTATTCATTTTTTTATACATTCCTATCCTGGTGCGTGTTTTAAGGTTTTCGTTTGTTACTGGATTAGCCGAAAAACTGTATAAAATTTTGCAGGCTCTTAGCGTGGTTTTTTTCCGAAATGCTGGCGGTACCTCAGGTAGAACTTTTTTCTATTCCCTCTCTTTTCTGCATTTCTTTCATCGCAAGCCTGGTTACATCCATTAACTTTTTTTCATCTAGAGTCTTTGTCTTTGAATCATAAATGCCTTGTTCCTCTTGCCAAGGATTATGAAAAGAAATGACATCTTGCCACATGATACTTCCATTTTCATGGGCGGTTTTAAACATTTCCTTTAAGGATTTTTTCTCACTTTCTGATAAACGATTTGCGTGTTCCGTAAACAATGCCGATGTCTTTTCTGGATTCCCCATATAGTCTTGATACGTTTCAAACATTTTCGGATTCAGCTTCACTTCACTTTTTGCTTCTTCCCGATCTACATACTCAATATAGTTCTGAAATGCATCGGAACCCGGTAACACAAATTTTGTTTTTAAAACAACACCTGGTGTGACTGAAGATTGAATAGGAACGGTATTACTCATTTTCAACATCCTGCATCATCATTTGAATAAAATCATTCATTTTTTTCATTTCGCTATAACAATCACTCATCGTATGGATGTTCTTTTGAATTAGATTTTCTAATTCCATTTCTCTTTTATTTTGTTGCTGAAAAAATGCCAGCATTTCAATTTGGTCTTTCAAAAATTTCTGTCTGGATAATCCTTTCCTCTTTGCAATTTCATCTATTTTCTTTACTGCAATTGGATCTACTTCTCTAATTCTGATTTCCACTTTTCCCTCTCCTTTCTGCAAATCTGGGTAGAGATCAAAAAATAGTGAGAAGAGCATAAGGGGTTTTTGCCCCCACTGAAGGTGTGGGGCTAGGCGGAGCCTAGCAAAACGATGGGGGCAAGGAAAGAAGTTGAATGTCCCCATTACGTCCCCATATTTTTCGTTAATGTCTCCATCACGTTCCTATATTTTCCCTCAATGTCCCTTCCGTGTCCCCTTGTTTTCCCTCAATGTCCCCTTCATGTCCCTATATCTTTTTTCATTATTTATTAATTTCTTGTGCCTTTAGCTCTAATTTTTTGATCTTATCTCGTGCAATCTTTTGTTCTCCTTTAAATAATTCAACGTTCTTTTCTGATGATTTTATTTTGGATTCTAAAGATGATATTTTCGATTGGGTTTCCGTTTTTTCCGTTTCGGTTTGGTACTTCATTTCATCTTTTAGTTCTTTTACTTTCTCATAAACTGTCTTCCCATTTTCCTCTTCAAGCTTGATTGCTTTCCCATAATTTTCGATCTTTGTTTCAATATCTTTTTTGTCTCTTTCTATAAAATCTAACTCATATGTTTTTTTATTTTCAGCTAACAATTCATCATTTGCTTTTGTTTTTCTTTGATCGGTAAAAATCGTCTGAACAAGTTTATTGGGACTCTTTGTACTTGTATTTTCTTCTTCGTACTCGTTAACATCTTGTGTAAACTTCCGAATATCCATTTGTTCTTTTTCACTGTTTTTATTATAAATATCTAAAGCTAAAGCTCCCCAATTTGGAGATAATTCTTTGACTTCTATCACGTAATTCCCATTCTCTTCATACAACACTTTGACAGGTAATTGAACACCTGGCTTTCCTTTTTCTTGTACCTTAAACGTAAATCCAGCTTCCTCATATCCTTCTATCCGAAATCGAATTTCTATGAAGTTTTTATGTGGATTATATTCCCTTTGTTCTACAATCAATTTCCCCATCCCAGACAGCTTGATTACTTTATTTGTTTCCGTATGGAATAGTTTTGCATCGTTTGGCATGTGAATTTTAGATGTCAAGAAAGCGAAAAAACCGAAAAATAGAAAGCTGATAATTGCTAGGTAGATTCACGATTTATTTCTTCTCAAGTTAATTCTTTCACTCTTCTTACTGATTGCACCTATCACATTCTCACCTCACCTTTTTTGTTATAAAACTTTCATATTGAGTTCTTCTACACTTGTAACTCGCCATGTTTCCTTTTCTTTTTTATGATGATTCGCAACACATTTTTGACTTTTTCTTCTCGATTTTGCGTTGAATCAGTCGTGACATTTATAAATTCAGCTAACACATTTACTTCCTCTTAATCGGGTTCATTTTCTTGTAAATAAAACTTCATTTCGATTGGTTTCGTTTTATAGGTATCTCCTATTTCGTATTTATCAGTGTGATAAAATTGTTGTAAAAGTTCTTCACTCATAATGGTTTTTGCTTTTTCTTTTCGCTCATTGTATCCTTCTTTTTCTCGATGGGGTATCGCCACATCGCTATCAAGCTAAGCCCGTGTAACGTCAATGATAAGTAAGATTGTTTCTTTTTTTCGAAAGTCTATACGTAGATGCTTTAAAGATTTGCATACGAAATAAACCCTAACGGGTTTTCATTTTTTTTGAATTAAGCGGCTTGATTATCAGACATGGTACAATTGTAAACAACACCTAATATATCAAAGACCGTTTTTTTCTCATATCGATGAGATTTCCGCCCGTTTTGCTGTAGGAGATTGAACAGGCGAAGTAACACCTTTGATAGCTCTTGGGTGTTTTTTTGTATAGTTTGGAATAGAAGAAAATAGTCTTTAATCATATATATGGCTTTATACTCACTAAGCTCTCGTTTTTTCTTCATGAGGAGCAATTGGCGCATTTGAAACATGATAGAAGAACCGAGTAGAATGGCAATCAATTGACCATATAAATGGCACTCCAATCGTTCTGGTTTTATCTTTTTACAATGATGGATTTGAAAGAATGACTTCCACGTTTTAAATAAAATTTCGATTTGCCAACGCAAAGAATACCAGTCATGTACCTGTCCCATCGGGACAATATCTGTAGGGGTGTTTGTCATATATACATTGATACCACTGAGTCGTTTACTACGAGGAGAATACTTCATTCCTTTCTTTTTTTCTCTTATAGCTTGATCGTGTAATCGTTTTTGTTGTTGTTCTTGTGTTAGCCGATGAACAATTACACGAGCTGGCACTTTATCAATCATTCCTACATAAGCATCAGCTATTTCACATGTGTGTCCTGGCTGAAGAGAGTTCATTAAAACCTCCATATCTATCTGGATATACTCTGTACCTTCCTTAATTCTTCCGTCTTGAAAATAATCAGGGTTAGGATTTTTTTGATACATACGTGTATTCGGCTTGATACGAGAGATATAGTAGGCCTCTTTATCTTGTATATATTGAAGGTCTTTTAAATGAAAATAACCTAAATCTCGGATACATAAATCATTCGCTGTCACAGTTGGGACACGCAGAGAGCCGTAAGTGCGATCATGTTGTTTACCTGGACCTGTATGAATATGTAGGAACTGCCCACTTAACAAGTCATACCCAAGTTGAATTTTCATCCCAGCTGTATGGCTGCATCCTCCTGCACCTGAATAAACCGATGAAAATACATCCGGGATTTGAAATGCAGTTGAATCTAAAATACGAATACGCTTGAAAACAGAAGTGTATGGAGAAGAAATCGGCATAGATGCGGCCAATTTTTTGCTTAGTAGTTCGGCTAGTAGGTGTTGTAAAAGTTGGACGGCCGCCTTATTAAATCGTTGATTCAGTCCCTCAGGACTGATGAGTACCGCTGTTGATGCTTCTAAACAGCTAGATAACTGAGTTAAAGAAGTCATAGCTACATTTTGGCTCACCCATACAAATAAAGCGACTAAATCTTTTGTTTGGTACTTACTGGTTCGTTGTACAAAACCAACATCTCTAGCAAGATTCCGTAAGGTATTTGGAGATAAAAAACTTTGAATCTCTTGAGCAAATAGTTGTAATTCGTCATACACAGAAACAGACATAAAAAACGCCATCCTTTTCTATGATTCTACAGAAAGAATTGCGTATTTTTTCATTACTTTTGAATTTCAATGAAGAATTAGGGCTAGTGAAAGAACAGGAAAACTCAAAAGAAAATGATAAAGAAAAAAACCAAGAAAAACCGACGATACAAAATAAAGAAGAAATTCAGGGGGGACTTGAGATGCAAGATAAGGAAGCAGTCCAGGAGAAAAAAGAAACCAACGATCAAAAAGAAGTACAAGGGAAACCAGGTCAGCAAGAACAAGACGAAGTTCGAGATAAACAGAGGGAACAAGCTAGAAGACTAGCGTATATGCGTCAAATGGGGCGTGAGCGATAAAAAAGAATGATATAGCGCTATGTCATTCTCTTTGTTTTATAAGAGAAGGGAAAGGAATCGGTATTATGGAAAGGAAGCTAATGGAATAAATGAAATAGTGTGCTTTAAAAGGGCGACATAGCGATATGTTGCTTTAGAGATTTGATGTGTAAATGTGTAAATGTGTAAATGTGTAAATGTGTAAATGTACACATTTACACAAGTTCATAATGTTTTCGGGAGTAGCATAATCCATGCTGCTCCTTTTTGTATACAAAATTTTAAAGTGAGAGGAAGTTAAAAACATGTCCGTATTAATCCTAGCAGAGAAGCCAAATCAAGCGAAATCGTATGCTGAAGCATTCCCGAAAGTTGAAAAGAAAGATGGTCATTTTTATGTTCCACCATGTTCTTTATTACCAAGTGGAGGAAATATTACTTGGGCTTATGGTCATCTAGTAGAATTGAAATCCCCTCAAGATTATAAAAAGGAATGGTAAAGGAATTCTTCACACAAATCATTTTCGTTCCTTACGTTGCTGTATTTTAGTGATTTGATAGCTTTTAAATTCTGTTATGACGAAGAAGTAAGATCTATATTAATCAAAAAAATTGATTAATTGAATTTAAAAGGGTGGAATTAGCAATGAAGTATGTTCATGTAGGTATAAATGTTACTGATTTAGAGAAGTCTATTGAGTTTTATGAAAAGGTATTTGGTGTATCACCAGTTAAAGTGAAAATGAATTATGCAAAAATTTTTAATATAAATCTCGGGAATTTCATATACGTTTGCTTTTACGCCAATAAGAATGTAAACTTTCTTATGTGAAAAATGCACCTCAATTATTAGAGGGTATCAACGATTGAGGTGCATTTCAAAATCTAGGGAGTTTAGTTTGTTTTGTAAAACAAATAAACTATTTAACAAGATGAAGATGGTGGTATGCTTTGAGGGAAACGAAATAAGTTTTCAGGGTCATACTTCGCTTTTACTTTTCGAAGTTTTTCAAAGTTTGATCCATAATATGCTTTTCCGAAATCTTCAATATTTTGATCCGGAACATTCACATAAGAACCTGTTACATATGGTCGTATCAGTTGGCGTACCCTTTCAACTGATGCCAGATTTGAAGCCTCTTCTGATTTGTTTTTCCAACTAGCAGTCCATTCCGTATAAAACAATGGACTTCGCCAAAAGAAAGCTGTTTTACTGCTAGGTACTTTACTTATAGCACCACCCCAATTTATAAAAAAGAAATTGGCTTCTGTCCCAGTAGCTTCTTCTAAAAATTTTCTCATTATCGAAATAGGTTCTTCTGACCAAAGATCAAGTGCCCAAGCCGAAGAAAACTTAACACTCTGATCAGATCTACCAGGTATTGGTTCATCTGGATCTAAAAAGTCTATAGCATCCGGATAAGGTAAAGTTTCTATAACTATTTGTGTTGGGGTTCCAATACTAGTTAAAGGTTCTAATAATTCGATTGCTTCATCTTTTGAACCTAAGAAAATACCTTCAGCATGACATAATCCATTTACTTTGCTATAAATCTCGAGTAAGCATCCTAATCGTGAATCTACAAACGGCGCCCATTCTTGCCAAGCTCTAAACACCGATTCAAATTGTTCCCACGGCCAAATGATATTGAAGACGGTTGCTGTTTTAGGGGCACGACGAACTTTAAAAGTGTATTCAGTATTATATCCAAAATTACCACCTCCACCACCTCTAGAAGCCCATAGTAAATCTTCGTTGTTACAATGATCCGCTTGAAGAATTTCGCCTTTCGCATCTACCATTTCCAATGCAAGAAGGTTATCACTTATAAGACCAATCGATCGTGAAAGTACTCCAAATCCGCCACCCATCGTAATTCCTCCGATTCCAACCGTTGGGCTATCTCCAAAAGGAGCCATAAAACCTTCACGAGCTAATCCTTTTACTAATGGGCCAACGTGAATTCCTGTTTGAACGGTTGCAATCGCATTTTTTTTATCTAAAGAAACGTTATTCATGTCACTCACATCAATAACAAGTCCCCCATTTACTACTGAAAGGTTCTTATCTAGAGCATGTCGACCACTTCTGACACGTAAGGGAACTTTATTCTCACGAGCCCATTTAATAGCAATACTTACATCGCCTGAATCTTGTGCAAAAACAAAGACGAGAGGAAAGACATCAACATAAGGATTCCAATTTTTAACTGCTTCTAAATAACCTGGATCTCCTTTGAAGATTACTCGTCCTGTTAACTGTGTTGACCCCATATATTCCACTCCCTATAAAAAGTAAATTATGGATCTTATTTAGCAACGGTACCAAATTACGTAATTAAACCAGATATCAAACATAATGGAAATAACTCAAATCGTACGGATTTTTCAATCATATCTCAGGAGTAATTTTCAGTTTTAGAATATTCTCTAAGTAATACTAGCGGACATCAGAGATGTAAAGATTAGTAATTTATGCCCTTATTACTTAAAAAATTTCATTGCTACAGCCTCTATTATTTATATATGAGTAAAGAGTTAATATTATTAACGGAATTGTTGAAGCCCTTATTGGTGTAGAATGTTTTTTACAAATTTAAGGGCAAGAAACCACTATAGATTAGGGGAGTATCGTCAGAAAAATATACGAACTTACAATGTGATATAGATAAGTACATTTTGGATGTACTTACAGTGCTAACAAATAGTGAGGGCAAATAAAAAAGTGCTAACAAGTTTGCAAACGAACTTGCTAACACATGGACAGAATAGACATAAATTATCGCTGATATGTCGCTTTAAAAAACAGACTTAATCAGGTAGATAATACTAATATGAAATGCTCATAAAATCATTCGTGATATCAAGAATATGTTAGGATCCTTTATTTAGTGATAGATATCATTGTGTCTATTAAGAGATTGGGAACTTGTTTTATTTTGTGCGGAATTAAATCGTCCTCTGATTCCTTATTTATCAAAGAGTGCACGCTTTGTATCGGTGATTCTTGTTTCTGTCTTCGTATCACTGCTACGGAAGCTACCATATCAAGGTTTACTCCAGCTTCTTTTCTAACTTGGATCAAATCTCTAAATGTTAACGCATCTATATCAGTAAAAATCCTTGTATTGTTTTCATTTTTCCGAAAAACATACCCTGCTTTTTCAAGGGATTGGCGTACTTCCTAACTGTACTTTCAGCACTTCCAAATGTTTTAGCAATATCATGACTTTTTAATTTCCTAGGGATTCTCTCTAATAATTCAATGTGAAATATCCGACGCTTATGTAGGAATGACTGATAAAGTACCAACTCGTGAAAATTCTTAATGAGAAAGTCAAAAAAATCTACAAAAAATTTAAAACCTATTATACAAGCTTATACATCAATACAAAAAATGAATATATTTACATAGAAAAGTTTTAAAAATATAAAGTAATTTCAAAAAGGAGATTAGATAATATGAGCGAACAATGTCCAATTAATGTACCTTGTCAAACAGCGGGACAAACTCAAATACCACTAAGTGATGAGACTGCAACACCAATTCTTACTCCAGGAGCACCGATTGTAAAAATCCCAGTTGTATTAGCTGAAAGAACAATTCAAATTGTTGTAGAAACCGATATTACATTAGCACCTGCAGCAACTGAAATTAAACGTGTCCTAAAAAACGTATTTTTAACACAATGTAAGTTAGTTCCTGTAGCGTTTACTCCAGTAGCAGGTACAGTTTACCGCCGAGTTACAAGAGCAAAATTATTTGTACAAGGGTTTATTCGTAAAAATATTGAATATGCAGGTGATGGATGTAATTCAGTGCTATTTGATCGCATTGCAAATGTTCCATTCTCTGGTTTTGCAGATTTAACAGAGGGTGATTTTTTAACACTACCTCTAATAGCAGCTTCCTCAGACACAACATCTCACTTTATTAATCCACAAAACGGTGATTTACCACGTTTAGACAAATACTTCTTCGAAAATGCAGTTGTTTATAACGAACAACCATATTGCGAATTAGTCAGCGCTAACTTCTTTGAATTAGATTTTTCCCCTTGTCCAACAGAATTAAACGAAACATTTGATACACTTCGTGAAAAAATTGTACTAGATCTTACTTTAAAAGTTTTACAAGTACAACAAGTACAAATATAAAACAAAGAAGCACTCATTTTGAGTGCTTCTTTGTTTTATAAATTTGTAATTAAGAAAGCTTCTTATTTTTCAAACCCAACCTATTTAAAAGAACACCAATGCCCGTTGGTGTTCTTAAAAGGAAACTATAAATATAAATGGTGAGTGATACCCATTTATATTATATGTTTAGCCAACATTTATTGTGCTAAAAATTAAGTAGCATCATATGCATAGCTTCAATACCACTTAATATAGAGGGTGCTGTTTTAAATGATTTGAATTCCAACATAGAACGCACACGTTTCTTAATAAAACGATGATCTTGTTCTACAATGTAACTATAAGTAAGGGGTTCAAGAAGTATATACCAATTAACTAAGTTTTATATATAAGTATTTTTGCCCATCTCCCGAAAAGAGGAAATAAGAAAAAAGAACGTTTTCTGTACTTAGCGGTAGTGAAAATTCTTAAGTTGATGGGCATGGTATTGAATCCATGAAAAATGCTTTTTCAGTAGATAATAAGTTATGTTAGAAAAAACAGTAATTGCAGATTTAGTCATTTGTAATGAGCTAAATTCATATTCAAGATAAGAGAATATGAATTACTACGTACTCATTTTTATAGAAACTTTTATAGCATCTTTCTCTATAAAATTGAAAGCAAAGGGAGATTTGTATACTTGAAATTTCTTTGGATTTTCAAATTTAGCTTCACGTGTAAAAACATTGCCGAGTATTTTTTCTTCGATGATGCTAAATTGATGTTCCTCTTTAATGTCTTTTGATTCTATAAGACCTTGAAAGGGAACGTCACCTTGGATCCTATAGTTTGGAATTACCTTGTTATAAGCTAATGCTGTATAAGTAATAGTCTTACGGATAAATCCTGAAATAGTGACTACTTCTGAACACACCTTTTCAATCGTAGTAAATATCTGTCTATCAACTTTGATGGTTCCTTTTTTTGCAGGAGGAACTAACTGGATTTTATGCTCTACAAATTGTCTAAAGTACAATGTTTTTAATTTGGGGGATTTTGGTGGTTTTTTCGTTTTTAGAGTTTCAGGAAAGTATGAAGATATTCTTGTTACTTCAGGAAGACCTGATAAATTAATATGTGGGAAATAAGGCGTGCTTATTATAATGAAATTTTTCTTGTAATGTAAAGTCATATACGTTTCCTCACCTTTCCAATGGAATATAGTGTAAAGTATGTCTTCTTCAACATATATGCTTCTTTTTGACGAGGAATTTTTCAAAATGAGCTCATGTCATATATTGATATGATTTTTCAGTAATTAAAATATTTTTTTGTGTCTGTGGGCTATATTTATAAAAAGTACTTCATCAAACGAGAATTCTGTCAATAAATTGTGTACAAAATCAATGTTCAATTAATCCTTGATTTTTATTTTTTGAAAGGTGTCCTAGTAAAACTTTTAGTCTTTAGCGTACAATTTCCCCAGAATCATATAATAATCCCATCGTTATCAAGTTAATTAAAAAATGCCTCTCTAAAATAAAAAATACGCTATTCTTCCTGTAGAACCAGAGGAAAGGATGGCGTTTTGTATCTCTATTTCTGTATGTGATGAATTACAATTACTTGTTCAAGAAATTCAAAACTGCTTGTTTTCAAATTTCTTACGAGATTTCGCTAGAGTTGTTGGTTTTGTACACTAGATTCAACTGCATTTCAATTCCCCGATGTATTTTCACCTGTTTATCCAGGTGTAGGTGGATGTAGCTATACAGCGGAGAAAATTCAGTTTGGGTATGATTCTATTAAGTGGACAGTTCCTACATATTTATAGGGATTCAGTTGACACTCCCACCCCTAAAGGGGCAAGCTGACTAACGTCAGTGGGATTCTTGCTACCAAAGGCGAAGTCCATTTCTGGTATCGCTGACGTGCAAGATTGCGGTGTGCCATCACCACTCTCACGACAGACCGTATAGGTTCGTGAGCTACGGTACTATAACCATACCGTACAGATCGCGTTGCGTGTTCATATGTTTTAGCGTCTTGTTCTTGACGACACATATCATTTTACCGATAGCGTGAATTTAGCTATCGAACTCCATATGATATCTTGTTTTCAAGGAACACATAGGCGTTTTAAAGACTTGTGCTTGTCTATCGTTCAAGTATAACCAAAACACAACTGTTTTTCTATGAAAAAGCGATACTTTCATCCCATGCCTAAAGGCGGACTAAAGTCCGATATGGGCTTTCCCACATCGCGAAATCTGTAAACAACATGATCCAAATTTATTTTAAATCTAGTATCTTTTCTTTCTTCTATTCTTTTTAATGTATTCATAAATTTTATCCATGACAAACGTTTCGTGTTCTATCCAAATGGCTTCAGCTTCTTCTAATGTAACTACTCTCACTAGTTTCTCAATTGCTGTATCTTTAACTAAAAATGTAGCTACAGCACCTGTAGATGTTGAATATTTACTGATAACTAAATCTATAATGTTATCAATCTCTAATACTCTATTATTAGGAGACTTATTCTCAATTTGACTACTTTGGGTTGATATTTCTTTATTAGCCAGTTCTTTTAATCGGGAATTTAGAGTGAATTCTACATAACCTATTGGAGAATCAATATTTGAACGAAATCGTATATCCTCAATTATTTCTAATACAATTTCTTTATGAGCTTCCCATTTTTTTAACACTTTAGGAAACACTTTTTCTTTACAGCGTTCTTCAAAATTTTTAATTTTTTGTTCAAATGTATTGGGCTGTTGAAATTTATCTAAATTTTTTTCAAAATGAACTAAATTGTTATCTTTCTTTTTTTGGCCACGGATAATAAATTTAATTTTTTGTACTTTCCTGCCTAATTTAATTTCTTCAAATTCAAAAGAAATATCTGTTTTTTGGTCCAATTCTTTTTGAGAAGGTTTTAATACACGTTGCTTAAAATTTGCATAGTTAGGGTATATATCCATTGCATCTAAGTAATACCTTAAATTTTCTAGACTAATTGTACGTTCCTTTAAATCTTCATATTGTTTAAGTAGTTCATAAATACGTATAGCGTATGTACTTTTCAATTTAATAACATTAGCTAATCTATAGCTTGTAAACTTGCTACTTAATTCTAATAGAAATGGCTTTAATAACGGATCAAAACGCATATCAATTGTTCCTTTATTTCTGTTGTAAATTGCTGAAGAAAGCCAAGATACCTGTATCAGCTCTTCCCCTGTCCGAATTTCAATTACTTTTGATAATAAATCCTTTGTAATTTTACTTAACTCCGAATATTTAGTAGATCCATTTAGACCAAGTAGATCATGAAAATGTTTGATGGGGAATGTGTAAGTTTTAAAATCCCGATCATTGGGTTCAATATTACTAGCCAAACAAAGTAATATTTTTTGTTCTACTAAATTTAAACGTGAATTTGCTTCAATTAAAGTATTTGATTTTGAAACAATATTATTTTCTTTAATCTGCAAATCTTGATTTTCAGACATACCTACATACGTCCCTTCTTTCTTACCTCTACTGTTCTGTTAACTATAACAAATATATTCCCTTTGTTATAGTTAATTTTCCATCAATTCAGAAAATTTTATCCTCACTATTATTGTTGAGAAGCCCTTTATTTTATATAAAATTATTCTGAAAATCATTTAAATAGTGAAAAATTTTCGGGAATATTTAGAGTGGTAAAGTATATAAACAAATTTGTTATCTTTAGAGCCATTGTTGTTATGGTTAAAACTAAATTTGTTATCTTTAGAACCACTGTTGTTATGGTTAAAACTAAATTTGTTACCTTTAGAACCATTGTTGTTATGGTTAAAACTAAATTTGTTATCTTTAGAATTATTTTTGCTAGAGTTCAGTAACCAAATTTGTTACCTTTAGAACTATTTTTGCTAGAGTTAAGCAACCAAATTTGTTACCTTTAAAACCATGTTTGTTATGATTAAAACCATGTTTGTTACCTTTAAAACCATCTTTGTTAGAGTTAAGCAACCAAACTTGTTATCTTTAAAACCATTTTTGTTGTAGTTAAAACCAAATTTGTTATCTTTAGAACCACTTTTGTTATAATTAAGAGTTATAATCCCTTATATATCAAGACATTTCATGCTCTTAAAACATATAAACATATAAAACATATAAAACAATTAACATATAAAACAAGCAAAACATAAAGTGTTGGATGCATATATTTATTATCATTTTTCAAATGAAATTCTCACGTCATAAAACCAAATTTGTTATCTTTAGTTTAAATAGACATGTAAACATCAATTAATTACAAAAGCCTTTGGAAATATTTAAGTATAAATTAAGGCATATACCCGATTAAAAAATCATACCCTAAAAAAAGCCCTAAAAAAGGGCCTAATGAGTTTCATTAGAAAGGAATGTTTTCTATATAATATATGCTTGTTGCAATAGAATGTGAAAAAACACATAAAAGTTTCATTTGATAGAGAATTGAAGTAGCTTAATCGGGATGGGGGGATAGTTGAAGGTATCCGTTGTGTAAAGATGCTGTTTTATGAAGATAAAGACTCAGCATTACGAACTTTTTCAGGAAAGTACTCAAAAGCTAAAAAATATCAAGAATAATCTGAATTAATACTCCCATGACTAAAGTTGCGAGCTCTAATTCTAACGGATCAACGAACCGGACCCTTGAATGACTGAGGGTTCGCAATCCATTTTTTGTCGTAAGGAAATACATATAATGATGTTTTCTATCGATTATAGGTATGAATGTATATTTGGTTGGCGGTAAGATCCCGTTTCTTAATAAAACAATGATCTGTTCCGTAATGTTATTTAGATATTTTACTTGTCTGATTGAGATACCTAAGGGTATCTTTTTTCTTTTTGCAATTACAATCGGTTAGGTTGAATTTTGTTCTCCTGCGATAACATGAGGATTTGAAACATGAAAAGACCGCAAGGCTTTTTGAAAAAGCACTTTGCAGTCATATGATTTCTTTTCTTATTTAAATGAAAATCGATTGTATTCTCTTCTGATTCAAAGGTACGATATAAATATATTTAATTACCCTTAACTTATATATATGTTTCATCAAATCTTCAGGAATCGCTTGTTGACTTCAAGTGTATGTTGGTTGAATCCTTTTCCATAAATTAATTTTTACCTGTTTTGTTTTGTCCATATATTAGATTAAGAAGCTGCATATATTCATCTTCTTGTCCGATATCAAATCGTTTCCCATCAATCATTTTTCCATATACTTTTTTAGTCCTAATTAAAGAATGAATCGCATCTGTTAATTGATATTCCCCTCCAACACCAGGTTGAATGTTTTTTAATAAAGGAAAAATATCAGGCGTGAAAACATATCTGCCAATTACTGCAAGATTAGATGGAGGATTTACTTTTGGCTTTTCTATAATATTTGTAATATTCATGTAATTACCCTTTACGATATTCCCTTCAATAATACCATACTTCTCTATGCACTCATCTGGTACCGTATGAATGCCTATTACACTATTTTTCGTCTCTTTATAAATACTAATTAATTGATTTAAAGCAGTTTCTTTATCCGAAACTACAATATCATCTGGCAAGAGTACAGCAAAAGGTTCATTACCAATAAATGTTTCACCTAATTTTATCGCCTCACCAAGTCCTCTCGCATATGGCTGTCTTATATAATGGATTTGAACATTAGGAATAGCAAGCCCTTTTAACAGATGGGCTTTTTTTTCTTTTTCTAAAAAAGCCTCCAATTCTAATGAATAATCAAAGTAATCAACTATTAAATCCTTTCTGCTAGAAAGTACAATTAATATTTGCTCAATACCTGACTTTACAGCCTCTTCCACAATATAATGAATCGCAGGTTTATTACCTATTGGAAACATTTCTTTTGGAATTACCTTTGTAATTGGAAGGCTTCTTGTGCCGTAACCAGCGGCTGGAATGATTGCTTTTTTAATCACTAATCTCTCGCTCCCTCGAGTGTTTACAATATTAATATTCAGTAACCTCCTTACCCGCGCATGACGATTCCAAAAGAGGCTCTTACCTTCTGATTGCTTTCATTGCTTATATGAATAGGCCCTTTCATTTGTCACCAATCCATCTTGTCCACCAATATACTGTAACAACTAGTACTATAGTACTAAGTTCAGAGAGGTGATTATCATATGGATATATGTATTATAGGCTCTGGTTATGTGGGAATCACATCAGCAGCAGTATTAGCAGATTTAGGTCATGATGTTATATGTGTAGATAAGGATCAAGGAAAAATTCAAGCTCTCCAAAAGGGGGAGTGCCCCATTTATGAACCAGATTTAAAGGAGCTTATTCACAAAAATAGAAACCGATTACAATTCAGTTGTGATATCGATAATGCTATTCGACAATCACCCGTTATTTTTATCGCTGTAGGAACCCCTTCTACATTAAGTGGAAAGACGGATTTAAAATATATCTACTCCGTCATTGATCTACTGGTTCCAGCTATAACATCGTATAAAACTATTATTACGAAAAGTACAGTTCCACCAGGTACAAATCAACAATTATATGAAACACTTATTAAACGTGGGGTTTCATCGGCCTTATTCAATATTGTCTCCAATCCTGAATTTCTTCGCGAAGGCTCTGCTGTTCACGATATGCTCATTCCAGATAGAACTATTATAGGTATCCAAAAAGGTGACACAAAGTCGTTAAAAATTATGCAGGATATATATAAAGAGATTAGGGCTCCTTTCCTTTGTACAGGTTTAAATGAAGCAGAGATGATTAAATATACATCTAATGTATTTTTGGCTACCAAAATATCTTTTATAAATGAAATTTCTCGAATTTGTGATGCATATAACATTGATATTGTTGAAGTGGCAAAAGGAATTGGCTATGACTTTCGAATTAACCCTCATTTTCTTCAGGCGGGAATGGGGTATGGAGGATCATGCTTTCCAAAAGATTTACATTCACTCATTTATACAGCAAATGATAGGCACGTAGCAGTTCCTATTTTACAAGCTGTACAATCCATTAACTCCACACAAATAGATCTCTATGTTGAAAAAATTAAAAAAGCTATCAAAGAACCCTCTTCAAAAAAAATAACGGTTTTAGGAATTGCCTTTAAGCCAAATACTGATGATATTCGTAGCTCCCTTGCCGTAATACTTCTTGAAAAATTAATTTCTCATGGCTATGATCTACATGCTTATGACCCCAAAGCTTTTCTTCCTTCACATTTAAAAAGACAAGTTACACAGCATGATAACCTAGAATCTTCAATTACAAATTCTGATTGCATTATTATCGCCACGGAATGGAATGAATTTAAAACACTTAATTGGAAACAAGTCAAACAAGTTATGAAGGGATGCACAATCGTGGATGGCCGCAATTGCATTGAAAAAGATGAAGTAGAAAAATACGGATTACAATATATTGGAGTGGGTCGGTCATGAAAATACTTGTAACAGGGGCCGCTGGTTTCATTGGCTCACATTTGTGTCAAGCGTTACTTAAAAATAGTGCATATCATGTAGTTGGAATTGATCATTTCATCGGTCCTACTCCAGCCGCTTTAAAGACAGGTAATATACAATCTCTCGAATTAAATTCACGTTTTCAATTTATACGAGAAGACATTCTAAATACAGATTTATCAAAAATATTACAAGATATAGATGTCGTTTATCATCTAGCTGCTATCCCTGGTGTGAGAACAAGTTGGGGAAAAGATTTTCAGCCTTATGTTACAAATAATATAATGGTTACACAGCAGTTACTTGAAGCCTGTAAGCACATAAAATTAGATAAATTTATTCATATATCAACCTCTTCTGTTTATGGTGAAAAATCTGGCGCAGTTTCTGAAGATTTATTACCTACCCCTCTATCCCCATATGGTGTTACAAAATTAGGTGGTGAACACTTATGTCATGTTTATCACAAAAATTTTCACATACCAATTGTTATTTTAAGATATTTCACAGTGTATGGGCCAAGGCAACGTCCTGACATGGCATTTCATAGATTAATTAAACAAATGCTAGAAGATAAACCTCTCACAATATTTGGTGACGGAACACAAACACGTGATTTTACCTATATTGATGACTGTATAAGAGGAACGGTGGCCGCTTTAGAAACAAAAAAAAATATAATAGGTGAAGTTATCAATATCGGTGGAAAAGAACAAGCATCCATTTTGGACATCATTTCTATGTTAGAAAAAATATTAGGTAAATCAGCAACCAAAAACTTTCTAAAATCAGTTCCTGGGGAACCGAAGCAAACATGGGCAGATATATCTAAGGCTAGTACATTACTGCAATATTCTCCAACAGTTTCCCTATTCGACGGACTGGAAGCAGAATATCAATATATAAAACAACTATACAAAGGGGATTAGTTTATGAAAATTGCATATATATGTACAGAAAAATTACCATCTCCCGCGATTAAAGGTGGAGCAATTCAAATGATGATTGATGGGGTGTCCCCCTATATAAGTCAAGATTATGAACTTACTATTTTCTCTATTTCAGATCCAAGTCTTCCAAATCAAAAAACACAAGATAATGTCAATTACGTGTATCTTCCTCAAAAAGAATATGAACAGCATGTTATAAGAACACTCCAAACCAATACCTTTGATATTATACATGTCTTTAATCGTCCTAAAAATATACCTCTATATAAACAAGCTTCTCCACACAGTAAATTTGTATTAGGTCTTCATAACGATATGTTTGCTGAACATAAACTATCTATTTGTGAAGGCAATCTTATTATTGAAATGGTTACCGCCATTGTGACTGTTAGTAACTATATTAAACAAACTGTGATTGAGAGGTTTCCACAAGCTGAAGAAAAGATTTCCATTGTCTACTCAGGTGTTAATTTAAAACGATCTCCCTCCATCTGGACACCAACAGGACAAAAGATAAGAAATGCATTTCGTACAAAATACGGTATCCAAGATAAAAAAGTGATTCTATTTGTTGGCCGATTATGCAAAAATAAAGGTCCAGACTTGCTCATTCAAGCTATGAAGAAGATTATTCAAACGCATAAAGATACGGTACTTGTAATTGTTGGTGGTAAATGGTTTAGTGATAACCGAGTAAATAAATATGTTAAAAAGCTATATAGAATAGCTAGGCCAATTAAAGAACACGTAATTTTCACCAAATTTATTCCTGCAGATCAAATTCATAATATATTTCTAATGGGGGATATATTTATATGTAGCTCACAATGGAACGAACCATTGGCACGTGTTCATTATGAAGCAATGGCTGCTGGAATCCCAATTATTACAACAAACCGTGGGGGAAATGCAGAAGTTATAACAGATGAATATAACGGCTGCCTAGTAGAACAATATGATAATCCAATGGAGTTTTCCAGACTTGTCCAGGCTTTGTTATCTCAACGAGAATTTGCACAATGGATTGCTGAAAACGGAAGAAAAATTGTGGAGGAAAACTTTACATTTAAGCATACAGCAAAAAAACTAGATCAGGTATATAAACAAGTAGCAGAATCTACTAATCAACCTGCTAGAAATCTAATACGCCCTCTCAAAATTCTAATTGTTTGAACTATCCCCACTTAACGACCCTGCAGTCTGTTTGAAGTGGGGGATTCCTGCGAACACCGATGTATTCACCAGTTATCTTAGCAGGCTCTGTCTGCAGTTCCTACGGTGAGAACATAAGTATCTTACACGTTGACTCACCACGCTTCCTACTTTAGCTTGGTTTTCGCAACTTCGGCAAGCGTGGGGTGATTGAACGTTGAAGATTTTACGGTTGCAACGATTTTTCTGCAACCAATCTCATATCTTCAGTTTTCAAAGAGCAATCTGTACAAGTATATGGTAACAAACATTTTGTCTTACGCCAACCGACATTCATCTCCTACCTATTTGCTGGTGCTATCGCACCTTCACGCAAATTGAGGAAGGAGTCTTCTGTCGGAAAATGATAACGGCTGCCTATTATGTATATTTTGAAGAACAAAAAACGCTTGGAGAACCAAGCGTATTTTAGTGCTAATTATTTTACGCGTCTTCTTCTTCACCATCGTCATCATCGTCATCATCGTCATCATCGTCATCATCGTCATCGTCGTCGTCGTCATCATCTTCGTCATCGTCATCATCTTCGTCTTCTTCGTCTTCTTCGTCTTCTTCATCGTCTTCGTCATCATCATCATCATCATCGTCATCGTCTTCGTCTTCTTCATCGTCTTCGTCATCATCATCATCATCATCATCATCGTCTTCGTCTTCTTCGTCTTCTTCATCGTCTTCGTCTTCGTCTTCGTCTTCTTCGTCTTCTTCTTCTTCTTCTTCTTCTTCTTCTTCTTCTTCTTCTTCTTCGTCTTCTTCTTCGTCTTCGTCTTCGTCTTCGTCTTCGTCTTCGTCTTCGTCTTCTTCTTCTTCTTCGTCTTCGTCTTCTTCTTCGTCTTCGTCTTCGTCTTCGTCTTCGTCTTCTTCGTCTTCGTCTTCTTCTTCGTCTTCGTCTTCGTCTTCGTCTTCGTCTTCTTCTTCGTCTTCGTCTTCTTCGTCTTCGTCTTCGTCTTCGTCTTCTTCTTCGTCTTCGTCTTCGTCTTCGTCTTCGTCTTCGTCTTCGTCTTCGTCTTCGTCTTC
Organism: Bacillus sp. NPDC057893; assembly: GCF_042796455.1. Classification (NCBI taxonomy): domain Bacteria; kingdom Bacillati; phylum Bacillota; class Bacilli; order Caryophanales; family Bacillaceae; genus Bacillus; species Bacillus sp. NPDC057893. The sequence goes on from NZ_JBHVNG010000016.1 coordinate 44,354, forward strand.
GTCTTCTTCTTCGTCTTCTTCGTCTTCTTCGTCTTCGTCTTCGTCTTCTTCGTCTTCTTCGTCTTCTTCTTCGTCTTCTTCGTCTTCTTCTTCTTCTTCTTCTTCTTCTTCTTCTTCGTCTTCTTCGTCTTCGTCTTCGTCTTCGTCCTCGTCTGTAAAGATAACTTCTGTTTCATCATCATATTGAATTTCAACCTCTACACCATTATGTGTACCAGATTGAATTATTTCAGCTAGAGATTTTAGAACTTCCTGTAAATCATCATCTGAATTAACACTAAAGCCATTCTCAACATCTAGTTTTATTTTTGCTCTTTTCACATCAGCCATTTACCTAACTCCTTCAATATAGATTTATATATACTATGTCGAAAGAATATGAAAAGATTAATATATTTGCGGAAATTTCATTATTCATTTTCCTTAGCGTTCTTTACTAATTTTGCTATCCACGGGGTTTTTAATGGATGATCGGGAGTAATAATTTTGACTTTTACTTTTGGCTTTTCTATTTGAGTTGGAACGACCTCATTTTGTTCCGGGTTTTGTTCTTTTAGTTCTATTGCATTTTGAATCTCTTCATCTTTTACTTCATCAATTATTGTAGTTTTTTGTGGGGATTGCTCTTCTAGTTCTATTGTATTTTTCTTCTTCTTCGTTTTCTTCTTCTTCTTCTTCTTCGTTTTCTTTTTCCTCGTCTTCTGAATCTCTTCATCTTTTACTTCATCAATTATTGTAGTTTTTTGTGGGGATTGCTCTTCTAGTTCTATTGCATTTTGAACCTCTTTATCTTTTACTTCATCAATTATTGTAGTTTTTTGTGGGGATTGTTCTTCTAAATCTAGCAATCCGATTTTGGGTAACTCCTCTAATTCTATTTCCTTAATAATCGCTAAATTCTCTAGCACAGAAGATTCATTTAGTACAATATTTTTTTGCTGCTCATACTCTGACAATTCCCATCCCATTGGCCCTGGTGGAGAAAATACAAATTTCTCTAAATCTAAAATAGGGATTACTATCTCTTCTTGTTCTGAATTCATCTTATTTCCCTCCGCTATTGCTCTTGATTTCGTGGTAAATATCAGAGAAATTTTGTAAAAATTCTTCTTTAGAGTCTTCAAGTGCAATGATATTTTGCAATGCCCAAATATACTTTTCATCAGACCAAGAACGCTTTTGTCCTAAATAGTATTTATGTGCAATTGCACAGAATAAGTGAGGAAACGATAAATCAGTCCAAAGAACACGAAATTGTTTTTCTGATAAGGAATTTTCTGAATCATATGCACTCAACATATGAATTGCTAAATTAGTATCCCAAACTGACATTTTTTTCATCACTTTATTTAAAAAGATACGTAGGTCCCTCACGGGTAAATCACTTGTAATAGAATGTAGTTCTTTCATAAACATAGCATCATCTATTTCTGCAAATCTTGCTAAAGTAAAATCTTGCTGACAAAAACTGTTAGATGCAATAACTTCTTTTGTCCATTGGTCAAAATATGGATCATTTATTTCTTGTAATGCTCTCTGACCACGTGCTAACATTTTATCGACGTACTCTAAAAACATAGTTGAAAATACATCATCTGGAAAGGAGAGTGCAATCCTTTTGTTTCCTTCTAATTCTTGTAATTTCCATCTGTATAATTTATGCCATTTTCCTAATCGACCCCGAATTTTACTTTCTTGTATCGGAATATATCCTTCGGATGCTTGATGAAATTTACCTGCATATATTAGTACCTTCTCTAATTGTTCTTTATTATAATAAATAACTTCTTTCCCTTGATGCTTATCATATAGTACATACGCATACTCACCAGATCCAATACAAAAGCCCCCTCTTTTTGTGTTATGAATTTTTGTAATTGGTAATCCATTTTGAAGGAGATGTAAATGTGCTCCAGCAATAAAAAGCATCCTTTTGGGGTGCATATGTGCTTGTTTTAATATTTTTAATCCTTCTTCTGTTTCAACTTCCCAAATTGTTCTCCCACTTCTGCTTGACTGTAAAATGATATTACTTACCTCAAATGGATAAAAGCTAAGGACCTTTTTTAAATGTTCACTCTCTAATCCAGTTGTTTCTTCCAACTTTCATCATCCTCCTCTTAAATTTTATAAAACTTCCTCATACACTTTCATTAAATCCGTGGCAACTCGGTTCCAATTAAATTCTTTTTCGACCTTCGCACGTCCATATTTCCCTATCTGTTTTCTTTTATTTTCGTTATTTAAAAGATTAATTATCTTTTCTGCATATGCATCAGGATTCTCAAAGTCATTGACAATATATCCATTTTTTCCTTCTTCAATAACTTCAGGATTACCGCCTCGATTACTTGTAATAATTGGTAACCCTGCTGCCATTGCTTCGTAATGCACCCTAGCAAGAGGCTCTTGCCACTGTGAAGAGCAAACAAAAATATCTGACATAGCATAAAGTGTTGAAATATCCTTTGGCTTAACAAATTTAATAAAGACTACATGTTCTGGAAACATTGCACCTAAGGTATATAAATGTTTTACATAATTATTTACATTGTTATCTCCAAACCATTTTGAACCAATAAAAACCATTACAATGTCTGGATTTTTCTCAATTATTTTAGGAAGAGCTTGTAGCAAAATATGAGGACCTTTTACTTTGCTCAAGCGTCCAACAAACAAAACTATTTTTTTATTTTGTAAATTCAACTGTTTTAGCACATGACTTTTAACTTTTGTACCATTCACGGTCCACGAAGGATAATATTCATTTACATCTACACCAGAATATACTGTTCTTGTCTTTGCTTTTGCAGTTTGAAAGCGCGAGGTAATTGTTTTTCCTATATAATCACTAACTGTTACAATTTTGGAAACAGCCGCAATACATGCTTCGCCCTCTTTATCACTTATTTTTTCGTATGCAAACATTTCATTATGCACACTTAACACGAATTTGGTCTGTGGTGCCGCCTCACGTAAAATTGTAATCCAATTGGGACGATTACATAGATGAACCACATCATATTTTTCCTGTTTCAAATGTTTAATAATATAAGGCAGATACTCCTCTTCTGGAAAACGTATATACCTTACACCTTGATTTTTTTCTTCTGATTTTAAATTAGGATCTGTTATAGAAATAACTGTCACATTTTTTCCATTTGAAGCAATAATGGAAGCAACAGAATCTATATAAATTTGAATAGCTCCACCTCGTACAGCTGGTACGGGTAGCTTTTCAGTGGATATTATCGCAATTTTCATTAAATCGCCTCCCTGTTTCATAAAATACAACTTTCTTCATATGTTACGAAGAAACCCTTATGTTTGTGAGTTATCAAGCATTTTTTCATCTTTTATAATTAAATTTGGTAAATAGTACTTTTTCTTCTTAAAGGCAAATGGCTAGAGCAAAAATGGTCATGCACCATACAGTAATAAGAGAGTATAAAAGGATGGTGGTATATGTGGAGAATCATAATGAAGAAGCGGTGTATACATTATCGCCCGAAGAGGAGCAAAAATTAGTAGCATTGGCAGAGACAATGATTCAACATTGGGACATTCAAGCGACTACAATCGAATTAATACAAGGTGGACAACTAGCCTTAGTATGGAAAATTCATACTACAGATGGACCATTTTGCTTAAAGAGAATTCATCGCCCTGAAAAAAAGGCTTTATTTTCCATTCACGCTCAAGATTATCTTGCCAAAAAAGGCATGCGTGTTCCGAGCATAATTCCAAGCAAAGTGAATCAGTTATATACAAAACACGGTCCATTTTTATTTGTTGCTTATGAATGGATTGAGGGAAGACCGTTTGAGCTAACAATGCAAGAAGACCTTGAAATGATTATGAAAGGGTTAGCAGATTTTCATGTAGCTTCTATTGGCTACAAACCGCCACCAGGCATACCTATCTTCACAAAACTGGGACGTTGGCCCAATCATTACATTAAAAGATTTCAGCAGATGGAGATTTGGAAAAATTTATCCGCAACTATGCCGGATGACCCATTTTCACAATTGTATTTGGCTGAAATTGATGCTTTCATTTTAGAAGCAAAACATACACACCAAAGACTATTGGAATCTGAATATACAAAATGGACTGATGAATTACAAACATTCCCCAATTTATGTCATCAAGATTATGGAACAGGAAATTCCTTATTAGATCCAAGTAATCAAATTTGGGTAATTGATTTAGATACAGTTTCTTACGATCTCCCTATTCGAGACTTGCGTAAAATGATTATTCCCCTACTAGATACAACTGGTGTTTGGAATGCAGACCAATTTCAAATTATGATTAACGCATATGAGTCAGTTTCTCCTTTAACAGCAGAGCAGAAGAAAATTATGTTCATTGATATGTTATTTCCGTACGAATTGTATGATGTGATTCGTGAAAAATACGTTAGAAAATCACCATTACTTGCTAATGAACTTGCTGAAGCTATGGAATATGAAAGGATTAAGTCAAAAGCTTTAAATATGTTAATAGAGGAATTTTAATACGCGATACAAACAATTCTGGGCAAAGATTACTGTTATTTTTTTCCGACAGAAGACTCCCTCCTCAAAAATGTGAAGGTGTGGAACACCAATTTTAGGTGGGAGATGAATGTCGGTAGGCGTAAGCCTACGTTTTTACTAGAATCAAGAATAAAAATCCTTGAGAACCATTGGTTGCAGTCGTTTGGTATTTAATCGTTTTCTTACTATGTGGAATCATACTTATAAAGAAGCGGAGAGAGGATTAACGTATCATTTTTTCTCTGACGAGCGTATTCAATTAAAAAAGAAAATGGTACGTGAAGCAAGATGTAGTTATATCAAAAACATTTATTTCTAGTCAACTATGTTCGAATTGCATTTACCAAAATAAAGACGTTAAAAATCTTAATCTTCGTGAGTGTGATTGCCCTTCTTGTAGTACATATCACGATAGAGATGTTAATGCAGGACTAAATCTTAGAAACGAATGTCGCTTTTAAATAAAGTCACGGTGTTTATAAAAAAGACACGATCTTTTGAATAAAGTCGCGACGTTTTTCCCCTTTGGATCTGTTTATCTAAAGGGGTGTTTTTATAGTGAAAAGAAGATTTAAACTGAAAGGTAGATTAAGGAACTGTTGAGTAGCAATAAAGTTACTCTACTAAAGGGCCAAATTGTTTAGTAGTTTTAGGGGGGATCAAAAGATGGAATGGTTTACTTTTCTTGTTTTTCCAGCATTCACTTTAGGTGGAATAGCTTTAGGGCTCGCCCTTCACTCAATCAAAAAAATAAAGAACATGGAAAGGAGAGTTGAGGAATTAGAAAACAAAAATAAATAAATCTATGACTTTTGTCAATAAAGTGTCCCAGCTAAAATTTAAGTGGATTTTTACAATGATTATTCCATAAAAGGGCGCTTTAATTGAGCAAGGATCACAAAAATCATCAAACTTTTTTATAAAAGATGATTCAATTGAATATAGAAAAGGCGTGTTTTGATCAATCTTTTTTTCAAAACACGCTTTTTCTATTTGCTCTTTTATCAAGGTCTATTAAGTTAATTTAATCAAACTTTATTCTAAGGCTACAGCTGTGTCATGTGAAAGGGAAAAACATTGCTATTTATTTCATTCTCATAATCTTTCAAGGGCACTTAAGTTTTTTTGAATATTCCTTTCATAATCAGGAATAGCTACTCTACCAAAAATAAAGTCGGCTTGTACATATTTTGTTTGGAAGTGTATCATAATTTGGAATTGAACAGTCTGTGTAAGTTCTATGTCTCTATTAAATGATCTTCGCAACAGAACTTTGCTCCTTATTTATATTGAACTAATCGCCACTTAACCTCCTCACGGACTGTGTGAAGTGGGATATTCCTAAGTACGGAAACCTAACGGTTCTAATCAATTAAGCTATCCCTGTAGTTCCTACGGTTAAGAGAGAGATCGCTTCGTTGTAGCTTTGAAATAAAGTTTGATCAAAATGGATTCTTCTCCAGCAGATTTAAGATTAGTTTTTATAAAAAAATTTGATTATTTCTACCCATATTCTTCCACGATCGTGCCCTTTTGCGGAAGAATATTGATTTATTTTGGTGAAAAAAAACAACATTTAGGTTCCTTATGACATTTTTCTAATATAAGTTGTAACATTGCCTAAACAACAACTACCTTGTGGATTGTTTACTTCACAACCACATCGGTTTTCTTTTATGTTTTCGCGAATATGCTCTACTGGATTAGGAGTAAGTCCATTTTCCACATATTGTTTAATTTTTTCTTTTGTCCAATCAAAACAATAACAAATTGGTGTAGTTGCTGAGTCATCTTTTTGATGTACAGCTACCTTTATGTCAGATACAAAATGCTTTTTATTATTCGTATCAAAATAGACTACATCACAATCTTCGTTTGAACAAAAATAGTGATTTTCTTTAGCATTTAATGTTTCTAATGCTGATGGTTTAAGCAATGATTTTAGTGTAATCAACTTTACAATCTTAGCTTTATTTTTACATGATGGACAATGACCATTATTTTCAATTTTTATTCCTTTAAGGTTACTACAACAATCTTCCATTGTTCTTCCACCTTTACAATTTATTATTTTTATAAATATTCTTCTGCTTTCTTTTCTGAATCCATTAAGGTTTCGATAATAGGACATTCGTAAATATCTTTGTTTTCGGGACATCTTTCTTTAAGGTCTATCAACATTTGTTCAATTTTTTTAAGGTCTTGAATTTTACGTTGGATGTCCTCTAATTTAAGAACAGTGAAATCATATATGTCACGGCACTTTGCTTCATTGCGATCGACAACCCCTAGCAATTTGTCAATTTCATTTAAGGTAAACCCCAATTCCTGCGTCCGTTTTATGAAACTCAAACGATCGACCATTTGTAGGGAATACATTCGGTATCCTTTTTCGGTACGATTAGGCTCTGGAATTAAGCCTAAACGTTCATAGTATCGAATGGTCTCCTTGTTAACGCCACACTTTTCAGCCAGTCCTCCAATACGATATTGCATCTATCTCACCTCATATAAAGTATAAACCCTGTACCATAGTACAGGGTCAAGGGAAGTATTATTTACTATATTATCGATCTACTTTCTTAAAATAAACCGTCATTTTTCAATAAGCCTTACTCAACAATATGGCCCGATTGTTGAACAAAGAAATACTCTACAAAATAGATCTTTTTATCAATCTTTATTATAAATTATCGAACTTTATTTTAAATCCACAACAGCTCTATTGGGGAATACATGTCCCTCTAAAAAGGAGTTTGTAGAATAGCCCCTTCAATATAGTATTTTTAACAATTCTTTGTGTGCAAATAAAAAGAGCATCCACAATTGTTAGATGCTCCTATATATAAAGTGGTTTCCCCCACACTCTAGTATATGCTTGTCATTCTCAAAAGGTGTAGCAAAAAGAAACCTTATTCGGGGCCTTCTCAAAATATAAGGGGTAACTCTAACGTACAGATTAACATTTCACGATGTCGCTGCTATTATGTGCTTGATATTACTTAATATGCATGAATTTGACACTCCGATCCCTAAAGAGGCAAGGAGTGTCAATCTAAAATATATTGGAATTAACAAAGAAGAAAAAGATAATATTCTTGATACATTTTCGATTTAATTTTGCCATATAATATAAATCAACATTAAAAATCACTCTTTACCCTATTGTTTTTTACATTTTAACGAGAAAACTATTTTACATCACCAATTGCTTGAATAGACTCAAGTCTAACATTAATTTTGTTCGGAAAACCTATAATATTACCAGTTGAATTACTTGCTACTTCTACATTGGGTCCAATTACAGTAACTAAATTTTGACTCACATTCATTATAAAACCTTTAATATGAATTCCTTTCAAAAACAATACAGTACGTAAATGAAGCAACTGATAAGCATATAAAAGTTCTCTAATCTCATTTGTTAATTCTGCAAAATTATTACTAGAACTATTCACTACTGAATGATAAGAAGAAGATCCCTTTAATTCTAAAGAGGTGTTAGAGGACTTTTTTGATTGTAATAAAACATCAGAAGATTTTTCTGATTCTAATAAAGGATCAAAATTTCTTCTTGATTTAAATGGAGCGATAAGAGGAATCGGATTTATATCAATCAATCTAAATTTACGTTTGCCATTATCAGAATTAAAACAAAACTGACACACCTATACCCCTCCTATAATAAGTATGTATTATATAGTAAACACATTATACAAAAATGTACTGGGTATTTATAATACCCAGTACATTTTTAATTTATTATGCTCCTCGATCATCACTTACCGCTAAAATGCTAGCAATCATAACACTAATTTGGTTTGGATTTTCAAGAGTTCCACCGTTCGCATTACTTTCTACTTCAATAGCTTCCCCATTACCACGACGAAGAGTAACAAAATTTTCTCCAATTTGTGTAATAATTCCTTCTACGTGAAATGATGGCAAAAATAATACAACTCTCGCCCCAACCAATTGAAATGCTTGCAACAGAGTTAGAATTTCATTATTATCCATTCTCTATCACCTTCCTTTATTTCTAATTTTGACACCTAACAATGTAACTCTATTAAATTAACTTATTATTAGTTATCAAAATAGAATATGTTCTAGCATAAGAATTGAAATAGACAAGTTGGCAAATTTTTTAGTAATACATTATTAGGACATAATGTTTAAGGGATAATACATAAAAAGATCCTTATTAAACAAATTCCATAATTAAATAAAAAATCCACACTTAACTAGACTCCTATACTCACACCATCCTTTCTAGACGAGCATAAGATGTACTGACGAACGAAAGGGGGTAATTTTATGGGTTTTGGTTTTGGTGGAGGTTGTGATTTTAACAGATGTGATCATCATAGACGAGAACATCACAGAAAAGAACATCACAGAAAAGAAGAAAGAGAAGACAATAAAAGAGAAATGAATAACAATCCAGAGTTATTACAATTCTTAAGAACATTAACTCCTGGTACTTGTATTGTTATTCAATATGATTGTCAACCACCTACAAGTGCAACATTCCAAGGTTTTCAAGGAAACAACGTAATCATTTTATCTGACTTTGATTGTTTCCCGGGATTAGCACGTATTGCAATTAACAAAATTAACGTAATCTCTATAAATTCACCTGATTGTGATCGTTTCTGTTGTAAACGTCGTAGACATTGTAAAGAACATGACGAACATAAACATGATCATAGAGAAGATTAATAAATTTTAATTAAAAGAAAAATCTTTCCCTTAATTTATAAGCCAATTTGCAAGAAAAACACCTATTAAAAAATAGGTGTTTTTCTTTTCTAAATTATACTTAACTGAACATAAATAACAAACCATTTCATATAGCGGACATATACTATTGTAAGGTCGGCATCCAAATGACCCAAATAAATACCCATGCCAAGAAATAAAACTACAAAGTATTTCTTGGCACCTTTTACATAAAATAAATAAATGTATTAAAAATGTACAAACCTAATTAAAAACCTACACATATAATGTATTCTACCTTTCTATTAACTTATTCAAGGGATTTATTTTATATAAATCCCTTCTTTAAGTGTTTAAATATTTCATTTAATCTACATAACATAATAATTCCTAAAAAAATAAGATAAGAGCCCTCCGCTCTTATCTTTTACCTATATTTACTTAAGGCGTTATTAAACTACGCGTCGAACACTAATAACATCTAGGCTCGTCACGTTAATGTTTGCAGCACCATCCACCCAAATAAGAAATCCATCCTCTACACGAATAAAGACCCCTGTTCCACCGATCTGATTTCCACCGATCTGATCTCCACCGGAAAAAACATTAATTCTGTCGCCTTCTCGTAAACCATCTAATCTTCTTCGTCCTTCAAAATTCCCCAATTGTCTTACCTCCTCACAGTCTTTCTTCATCGGCTTCTATTACGTTCAACACATTCACGTTATTTAAATTACTATTAAACTACGCGTCGAACACTAATAACATCTAGGCTTGTCACATTAATATTAGCAGCAGCATCCACCCAAATAAGAAATCCATCCTCTATACGAATAAAGACTCCTGTTCCATCGATCTGATCTCCGCCTGAAAAAACGTTAATTCTGTCGCCTTCTCGTAAACCATCTAATCTTCTTCTTTCTCCAAAATTACCCAATTCTCTCACCTCCTCATAATCTCTTTTTTTCGGTTTCTATTATGTTCAACACATTTACATTATTTAAAATGCTATTAAGCTACGCGTCGAACACTAATAACATCTAGGCTTGTCACATTAATATTAGCAGCAGCATCCACCCAAATAAGAAATCCATCCTCTATACGAACAAAGACTCCTCTTCCATCGATCTGATCTCCGCCTGAAAAAACGTTAATTTTGTCGCCTTCTCGTAAACCGTTTAATCTTCTTCGTCCTTCAAAATTCCCCAGTTCTCTTACTTCCTCACGTTCTTTTCTTCTTCGGTTTCTATTACATTCATCACATTCACAACGTTCTCTTCTTCTTCTTCGGTTTCTATTACATTCATCACATTCACATCTACGTTCAAAAGACATTTAATATACCCCCTTTTTCCTAAAAATTGTTATTTGCATTATATATTATGAAAGAAATGAATTAATTGATTAGACTTTCTTCCTCTATCAAACATCCAATTAAGCAATTTATCAAAAAAAAAATCACTAATTGTAACAATTGTACAAGCCATTTTGTATTACTTACATACATTAACAATGAGATGATAATCATCTTACTATACTCCAAACCCCAAATTACCAGTTCGTTAACTATCTTTAAAAGATAGAAAAAAGGACAGTTGAAAACTGTCCTTTTTTCTTATTTACAAAGATATATATTAGGGAAATTAAACACCTCTTACTAATAAATACATATATTATATAGTGCTCCAACACACTGCTAAATAAAACTCCACTAACAAAGAAAGAACTTATTTTCTATCTGTCAAGAATTTAAGTTCTTTTTTAGTTATTTTACATTCGTTTATATTAATGACAGGATTTTCCTCTTTCCGTATAATCGATTCTACGCTTTTTATCCTACGTTCCTTGCCCATGAGAGTTCTTCTCACTCTCAAAGAACTTTTGCAGCATGAAAGCTAAGATTCAGCAACTTCACATGTAGCATCACCACAATTCCTTTTTAATTATTTATTGGTTGTTCAGATAAATACGTATTAAACGCTTTAAATAAACAACTAAAACAACCTGATCAATTTCATTCCAAAATAGAGATTCTCCTAATTCACCTTAACTTTTTGTTTTTATAAACATCGCGGCTTTATTCAAAACTCCACGTCTTTTTTACAAATATCTTGACTCGGTTCTGGTGCAAAAACTTTGAAGTATATGAAAAAGGTCTATCAAACTTGGACATACTGATACTAGTACTCTAAAAAAGGATGTGATTGGTATGGAAAAGCGAAATCTATTCAAGTGGAAACATCATCAACCGGATATTAACTTATTAACCGTGAGATGGTACCTACGGTACAACCTCAGTTTTCGTGATTTAGTCGAAATGATGGAAGAACGTGGGCTATCCCTCGCTCATACAACTATCATGCAATGGGTTCATCAATATGGTCCCGAATTAGATAAGCGAGTACGACGTCATCTTAAATCAACCAATGATTCTTGGTGAGCCGATGAGACGTATGTGAAAGTCAAAGGTCAATGGATGTACCTATGTCGTACTGTTGATTCAAAAGGAAATACAATTGATTTTCATTTATGAAAATCAAGAAATCATAGGGCTACAAAGCGTTTTTTCAAGAAAGATTTGCAGTCTTTTCATGTTTCAAAACCCCGTGTGATTACAGTAGGCAAAACCCCGGCCTATCCTATAGCGATTGAAGAGTTGAAGAAAGATAAAAAGATGCCTGTAGGCATCCAAATAAGGCAGGTAAAATACCTTAATAACATTGTAGAGCAAGATCATCGTTTTATTAAAAAAAGAGTTCGTTCAATGTTAGGATTGAAATCTTTTCGTACAGCTAAATCTATTCTTTCAGGAATAGAAGCGATGCATATCATTAAAAAAGGCCAACTTATTTTACGAGACAATTCTGTCCAAAATGAAATGAAGTTTATTTATCAACTATTCGGAATGGCTGGATAAGAATAGATTCCATTAGGAATCTATATACCTCTTTCAAATAAATGCAATCCTTGCACCAGAACCGAAAATAATTCAAGAACATCCTTATTTGACACTCCCACCCCTAAAGGGGCAAGCTGACTAACGTCAGTGGGATTCTTGCTACCAAAGGCGAAGTCCATTTCTGGTATCGCTGACGTGCAAGATTGCGGTGTGCCATCACCACTCTCACGACAGACCGTATAGGTTCGTGAGCTACGGTACTATAACCATACCGTACAGATCCGTTGCGTGTTCATATGTTTTAGCGTCTTGTTCTTGACGACACATATCATTTTACCGATAGCGTGAATTCGGCTATCGAACTCCATATGATATCTTGTTTTCAAGGAACACATAGGCGTTTTAAAGACTTGTGCTTGTCTATCGTTCAAGTATAACCAAAACACAACTGTTTTTCTATGAAAAAGCGATGCTTTCATCCCATGCCTAAAGGCGGACTAAAGTCCGATATGGGCTTTCCCACATCACGAAATCTGTAAAAAGAATTGATAGAATGCGTGCGCGTGATCATGGTCACTAAATTTTGATTGATGTTAGGATTAGTGTTCCTGCACATTTAAGTATCCAGCAAGGACACGATATTTGTAGAGAGATAAAAACAACTATTATGAAACAGGATTCGGAAGTATACGAGGTATTAATTCACTTAAATCCGTGGTATGAAGAAAGATTAGTTCATTAAAGTTTTGAATTGTAAATGTAAGTAATTAAGAAGGGGCCTATCAATGAAGAATAATGTTGGTGATAATCTTGATATTGGTAGCATATTAGTTTATAGAATTCATTTTTGTGTATAAGGGGAATGGATACAATGGACAGAGTAGGAAAAGATGATTTTGTTTCTGGATTTGTACCAAAGCATAACCATGGTTCAGTAGATTATACATCTGTTGAAGTGGGGCACGTACATCAATGTTTAGATGTAACATCTCCACCAATTCCAGCACAAGATGGGGGACATATACATTATACGGAAGGATATGTTGTCTTCGAGGATGGACATACGCATTATTACAAGGCATACTCTGGACCAGCAATCCCAGTTGGGAATGGGATGCATGTTCATTATTACGATTTCTATACAACGGAAGATAATGGGCATAAACACCGTGTTAAGGGGGTAGATCAGCCCGCCCCAGGTGATAAATAAAGTTAATGCGAAAAAACCTTGTGTTGTTAAGGTGTAGTTTTTTGTTTGTTATTTTAATAATTAAAAACCTTAAAAGAAATTACTATACCTTCTAAATACACCATATTGGACTTATTTTTATACATAGCATAGTAGTTGGTCTTAAGGGGGAAGGAAGGGTTTTTATGTCTAAAGATCAGCCTATTCCTGAACACTTTATCATGGATACACAACGGACTATGCTGCTTCCACCAGAACTGAACGCAGCACCTTCAGAATCATTAACAGAACAACTATTTATTGAAAGGTCCTTAACTGAAAATCGATTTTGGTTAAGGATTATGAAGGAACATGCTCTTTTCCTCAGTGAGGGATTTAATCGGAATGATAAAAATTCAATTCAACAAGTAGAGAAATTTTTTCATCTGTTTGACCATCATTTACAAAAAGCATTTTCTGTTCCTCAAACTGTTCAAGCGGTTAGGTAATTAAATGAGGAAAGTATTCAGCTAGTTTATGTCTTTCGTAATTATAAAAGAAACCTTTTACTTTTAATTGTTAATTGTAAGGTGAAGGGTTTTAATTTTCCATTATTAGTAGATCATATCGCGCGTGAAGCAGGATATTTGGTTCTGGTGCAAAAAGATGATAAATAAAAAAGAATCAAGGATTCCTAACGAAATCACCTGTTAAGCAGTTAATCCAAACAGCTGGTTGATAAAAACATTCTGATTTTGGACCAGAACCTAATATATGTATTTATTAGTAAGAGGTGTTTAATTTCCCAAATATATATCTTTGTAAATAATAAAAAAGGACAGTTTTCAACTGTCCTTTTTTCTATCTTTTAAAGATAGTTACCGAACAGGTAATTTAGGGTTTTGGGGTATAAGATGATTATCATCTCATTGTTAATGTATGTAAGTAATACAAAATGGCTTGTACAATTGTTGAAATTAGTATTTTTTTTTTGATAAATTAGTTAATTGGGCACTTGATAGAGGAAGAACATCTACTCCATTAATTTATTTCTTTCATAATATATAGTACAAATAAGTTTTTTAGGAAAAAAGGGGTTATGTTAAATGTCTTTTGAACGTAGATGTGAATGTGATGAATGTAAAAGAAACCGAAGAAAAAGAGACCGTGAGGAAGCAAGAGAATTGAGGGATTTTGAAGGACGAAGAAGATTAAATGGTTTACGGGAAGGCGACAAAATTAGAGTTTTTTCAGGTGGAGATCCGATTGATGGAATAGGAGTCTTTATTCGTATAGAGGCTGGATTTCTTATTTGGGTGGATGCTACTGCGAATATTAATATGACAAGCCTAGATGCTATTAGTGTTCAACGAGTAATTTAATAGCATTTTAAATAAATATAAGTAAAAGATAGGGGGAAAGCTCTTATCTTATTTTTTTAGGAATTATTATGTTATGTAGATTAAATGAAATATTTAAATACTTAAAAAGAAGGGATTTATATAAGATAAATCCCTTTAATAAGTTAATAAGAAAGGTAGAATACATTATATGTGTAGGTTTTTAATTAGGTTTGTACATTTTTAATACATTTATTTATTTTATGTAAAAGGTGCCAAGAAATAC
>NZ_JBHVNG010000017.1:0-58463 GCF_042796455.1 Bacillus sp. NPDC057893
GCAGAGAGGTCACACCCGTTCCCATACCGAACACGGAAGTTAAGCTCTCTAGCGCCGATGGTAGTTGGGACCTTGTCCCTGTGAGAGTAGGACGTCGCCAAGCAACTAAAACACGAGTCATTTGACTCGTGTTTTTTCGTGTTTCTTTTTATAATTCATAGTAATTTAAAAAATCTTTACTTAAAGAATCGTCCTTTTGATTAAAGACAGGGAAATGTGGCTAGGATAGTGAATAAGCAAAAGAGTTGCAAATTTTTTTAATACGTATATAATTATAGTCAAAGATAGTCAAAGTCAATAAAGGTGGCGGATAAATGAGAAATATATCTGATATCATTGAGAAATATCTAAAGCAAGTTATTGACTTAAGCAATAATAATGCGATTGAAATCAAGAGGAATGAGGTCGCTGATCGATTCGATTGTGTGCCGTCTCAAATCAATTATGTAATCAATACCCGTTTTACGTTAGAAAGAGGATTCGTAGTAGAAAGTAAACGAGGTGGAGGAGGTTACATTCGCATTATAAAAGTCAAACTGCATGATGATATAGACATTATTGATCAAATGCTTCATATGATTGATCATAGCGTTGCACAAGGAAATGCAGAAAGCATGATTATACGTTTAATAGAAGAGGGTATTATAACAAATCGTGAAGCTAAACTTATGTTAAGCGTACTAGATCGTTCTGTATTATTAATGGATGTTCCTTCTCGAGATGAACTTAGGGCTCGAATATTATGCGCAATGTTAAGAACACTGAAATATAAATAAATATAACTTTTGTTAAGAATAATAACTAAGATAATGCAGTTTAATATTGTAGGGATTTTGAAAGATGACATGTGCTTTTACTAAATGGATTAAGGAAAGAGAACAATCTAGTAATGTATGAAAAGTATCATGAGATAGATCGTTCCTGTTGTAAAGGTGGGGGATAGCGATGACTTGTCAAAACTGTAATATAAGACCAGCAACTTTACATTATACAAAAGTAATCAACGAAAAAAAGGCGGAAGTTCATCTTTGCGAGCAATGTGCAGAACAAAGTGGCTATACGTCTTTCTTTCAATCACCGCAGTCTAATTTTTCATTCCATGACCTATTAGCCGGATTATTGCATGGTGAACCAACAATGTTTGAAGAAGGGCAAGATGCATTTTCAAATACAAATATATCAAAATGTCCAAATTGTAAGATGACATATGAACAATTTACAAAAGTGGGACGTTTTGGATGTGCTGCTTGTTACGATACATTTAAGGGGCATTTAAAACCATTGTTAAAACGTCTTCACGGTGGGCATACAGATCATTGTGGAAAAATTCCTGAACGTATAGAAGGAAATATCTACTTAAAGAAAGAATTAGATGAACTAAAACTCAATCTGAAACAATATGTACAGAAAGAGGATTTTGAGAAAGCGGCTGAAGTACGAGATAAAATTCGATCTCTTGTAAATCAGCTTAGTGAGCATAGAGAGGGGGAATAGTTCTATGTCACTGGACAGAATCATGAATGAAGCGATTAGTCCATGGATGAAGGGGGATGGCCCTGATTCTGATATTGTTTTAAGTAGTCGAATTCGTTTGGCTCGTAATTTTAAAAAATATCAATTCTCTACTATGCAAAACGAGGAAGAAGCTAAACAGATTCATGAGTTATTTAAGAAGAAGTTTATAAATAAACCTGTAGAACCTTTTGGGGAGTTTGAACTATTAAAAATGAATGAATTAAATCCTCTTCAAAGGAGAGTTTTAGTTGA
The DNA here is from genome assembly GCF_042796455.1 of Bacillus sp. NPDC057893. Lineage (NCBI taxonomy): Bacteria > Bacillati > Bacillota > Bacilli > Caryophanales > Bacillaceae > Bacillus > Bacillus sp. NPDC057893. Next base: position 1,768 of record NZ_JBHVNG010000017.1, read on the forward strand.
GAAGCATTTAATTAGTCCAAATCTTGCAGGAACAGAATACGGAGCATGCCTACTATCAGAAAGTGAACATATAAGTATCATGCTTAATGAAGAGGATCATGTTAGGATTCAGTGCCTATTTTCAGGTTTACAGTTATCAGAGGCGCTTCAAAGTGCCAATCAAATAGATAACTGGATCGAGGAACAAGTTGAATATGCTTTTGATGAATCGCTTGGATATATTACGAGTTGCCCCACTAACGTCGGTACAGGATTAAGGGCTTCGGTAATGATTCATTTGCCGGGACTGGTTTTAACGAAAAGAATTAACCGTATTATACAAGTAATTCAAAAATTAGGGTTAGTAGTAAGAGGAATATACGGTGAAGGTAGCGAAGCGTTAGGTAATATATTTCAAGTGTCAAATCAAATGACACTAGGGAAATCAGAAGAAGATATTATTGCAGATTTAAAGAGTGTCATTCAACAAATCATTCATCAAGAAAAAATGGCTAGAGAATTAATTGTACAAAATTCAAGTATTGAGCTTGAAGATAAAGTATATCGTTCTTACGGAATACTAGCTAACAGTCGTTTAATTCAATCTGCAGAAGCAGCCACTTGCTTATCAGATGTACGACTTGGTATTGACTTAGGATATATACAAGGTATATCGAGAAATATTTTAACTGAGTTAATGGTTCTTACTCAGCCAGGCATTTTACAACAATATGCAGGAGGACCTCTAGGACCAGAAGAAAGAGATTATCGAAGAGCAACCTTAATCCGTGAGCGATTACGAATTGAACAAAATTAAGCGCAAGTAGGAGGCGATTTCTATGATGTTTGGAAGATTTACAGAACGAGCACAGAAAGTATTAGCTTTATCTCAAGAGGAAGCAATTCGCATTGGGCATAATAATATTGGAACAGAACATATTTTACTTGGGCTTGTACGCGAAGGTGAAGGAATTGCAGCAAAAGCGTTAATTGCTCTTGGATTAAGTCCAGAGAAAGTTCAAAAAGAGGTAGAAGCATTAATTGGACGTGGAACGGAAGCTTCTCAAACAGTACATTACACACCTCGTGCTAAAAAAGTTATTGAGTTGTCTATGGACGAAGCTCGTAAATTGGGCCATTCCTACGTTGGAACAGAACATATTTTACTTGGTTTAATCCGTGAAGGTGAAGGTGTAGCAGCACGTGTTTTAAATAATTTAGGTGTAAGCCTAAATAAAGCAAGACAACAAGTGTTACAACTCCTTGGAAGTAATGAAGCTAGTTCAGGTCACCAAGGTGGTTCATCAACAAATGCGAATACACCTACACTTGACAGTCTAGCACGTGATTTAACAGTTGTTGCACGTGAAAATCGTTTAGATCCTGTTATTGGACGTAGTAAAGAAATTCAACGTGTAATTGAAGTGTTAAGCCGTAGAACAAAAAACAATCCAGTATTAATTGGAGAACCTGGTGTAGGTAAGACAGCAATTGCGGAAGGATTAGCACAGCAAATTGTAAATAATGAAGTTCCTGAAACTTTAAGAGATAAGCGTGTTATGACATTAGATATGGGTACAGTTGTTGCTGGAACAAAATATCGTGGTGAATTTGAGGATCGTTTAAAGAAAGTGATGGATGAGATTCGCCAAGCTGGTAACATCATTCTATTTATTGATGAGCTTCATACGTTAATTGGTGCAGGAGGGGCGGAAGGTGCAATTGATGCATCGAATATTTTAAAACCATCTTTAGCACGTGGTGAATTACAATGTATTGGTGCAACAACTTTAGACGAATATCGTAAATATATTGAAAAAGATGCAGCATTAGAAAGACGTTTCCAACCAATTCATGTTGATGAACCAAACTTAGAGGAATCAGTTCAAATTTTAAAAGGTTTACGTGACCGTTATGAGGCGCATCACCGCGTATCTATTACAGATGATGCAATCGATGCGGCTGTAAAACTTTCAGATCGTTACATTACAGACCGTTTTTTACCTGATAAAGCAATCGATTTAATTGATGAGGCTGCATCAAAAGTGCGCTTACGTTCTTATACAACACCGCCAAACTTAAAAGAGCTTGAAGTGAAGCTTGAGGAAATTAGAAAAGAAAAAGATGCAGCTGTACAAAGCCAAGAATTTGAAAAAGCTGCTTCCTTACGTGATATGGAACAACGTTTACGTGAAAAGCTAGAAGATACAAAGCGTCAGTGGAAAGAGAAACAAGGACAAGAAAACTCAGAAGTAACAGTAGAAGATATTGCAAATGTCGTTTCCACATGGACACGTATTCCAGTTTCTAAACTTGCACAAACAGAGACAGATAAATTATTAAACTTGGAATCAATTTTACATGATCGTTTAATTGGGCAGGATGAAGCAGTTGTAGCTGTGGCAAAAGCTGTTCGTCGTGCGAGAGCGGGATTAAAAGATCCGAAACGTCCAATTGGCTCATTTATTTTCCTAGGACCTACTGGTGTAGGTAAAACAGAACTAGCAAGGGCATTAGCGGAATCTATGTTCGGTGATGAGGATGCAATGATCCGCATCGATATGTCTGAGTACATGGAAAAGCATTCTACTTCTCGTTTAGTTGGATCTCCTCCAGGATATGTTGGATATGAAGAAGGTGGACAATTAACAGAGAAAGTTCGTCGTAAGCCATATTCAGTTGTCTTATTAGATGAAGTAGAGAAAGCTCATCCTGATGTGTTTAATATTTTACTACAAGTATTAGAAGATGGCCGTTTAACAGATTCTAAAGGACGTACAGTTGATTTCCGTAATACAATTGTTATTATGACGTCTAATGTTGGTGCAGACGCATTAAAACGTAATAAACATCTTGGATTTAACGTACAAGATGAGAGCCGCGATTATTCAGATATGAAAGGTAAAGTAATGGATGAATTGAAAAAAGCATTTCGTCCAGAATTCTTAAACCGTATTGATGAAATTATCGTGTTCCATATGCTTGAGAAAAAACATATTCAAGAAATTGTAACTCTTATGGTGAATCAGTTAGTGAATCGCTTAAAAGAACAAGAGATTGAATTGCACTTAACAGAAGGAGCAATTTCAGCAATTGCTGATAAAGGATTTGATCGAGAGTACGGTGCTCGTCCGCTTCGTAGAGCAATTCAAAAACATGTAGAAGATAGACTATCAGAAGAACTGTTAAAAGGTGCTATTGAGAAAGGACAAAAAGTTATCTTTGATATAGAAGGAGAATCATTTGTCATTCATAGTGCGGAAAAGGTAAAATAAGTATAGACAAACAAAGAGGGCTACGCGATAGCCCTCTTTCTTGTACGAGAAGGATAAACGTTTGTAGATGAAAGTGAAGTGAACTATAAAAGATATGGCTAAAAAGAAAACAAAATTTACATGTCAAGAATGTGGTTATCAGTCGCCAAAATATATGGGGAAATGTCCTGGATGTGGTCAATGGAATACGCTTGTTGAAGAGATGGAACCAGTTGTATCATCAAGACGCCTTAATTATGCCAATGCAATTCAATCAGAAGTAACAAAACCAAGACGCTTAACAGAGGTAGAAACAAAGTCTGAGGCGCGTATTGAAACGAAATTTCAAGAGTTTAACCGTGTACTTGGTGGCGGGATTGTAGATGGATCTTTAGTACTTATTGGTGGAGACCCTGGGATTGGGAAATCAACATTGTTATTACAAATTTCATCGCAATTAGCAGATTCTTCATATGATGTACTATACATATCAGGTGAGGAGTCAGCAAAGCAGATCAAACTTCGTGCAGATCGTTTGCATGTAAAGGGTAGTAATCTATTTGTTGTAGCAGAGACTGATTTACAGAGAATTGCAGCGCACATTGAAGAGATGAATCCAGCTTTTGTTGTTATTGACTCCATTCAGACGATACATTTACCTGAAGTGACGTCAGCCCCAGGGAGTGTAACGCAAGTACGTGAATGTACAGCGGAATTAATGAAACTTGCAAAGACGAAAGGGATTCCTATTTTTATCGTCGGACATGTGACAAAAGAAGGGGCAATTGCAGGACCACGTATGCTAGAACATATGGTTGATGCAGTTCTTTACTTTGAAGGAGATCGTCACCATACATATCGTATTTTACGAGCTGTGAAGAACCGTTTTGGTTCCACAAATGAAATGGGTATCTTTGAAATGAAGGAACTAGGTCTTGCAGAAGTACTAAATCCTTCTGAAATTTTCCTTGAGGAACGTCCAGTTGGAGTTGCAGGATCCACAGTGGTTGCTTCAATGGAAGGAACAAGGCCGGTTTTAGTAGAAATACAAGCATTAATCTCCCCTACTAGTTTTGGAAATCCTCGAAGAATGGCGACGGGAATTGATCATAACCGCGTTTCACTTATTATGGCAGTGCTAGAAAAAAGAACAGGTTTATTGTTGCAAAATCAAGACGCATATTTAAAAGTTGCGGGTGGCTTGAAATTAGATGAACCAGCAATCGATTTAGCTGTCGCCTTAAGTATTGCTTCAAGTTTCAGAGATAAAGCTACTGCACCAGCCGATGCGGTAATAGGAGAAGTAGGCCTAACTGGAGAAATAAGAAGAGTATCAAGAATTGAACAACGTGTACAAGAAGCAGCGAAATTAGGATTTCAACGTGCTATTATTCCTAGAAAAAATTTGGGAGGATGGACAATTCCAGATGGGATTGAGGTAGTAGGTGTTTCTAATTTAGGAGAAGCGCTTCGTTTGACATTAGGAGGCTAGGCTATGGAGGAAAACAAGCAACGTGTCAAAAGTATGATTAATATTCTACAGCTTGTTGCCCCAGGAACACCACTACGCGAAGGGATAGATAACGTACTTCGTGCACAAACTGGAGGGCTAATTGTTCTTGGGTATAATGAGCAGATTAAAAGTATTGTTGATGGAGGATTTCACATTAATTGTGCATTCTCACCGGCTAGTTTATATGAATTAGCAAAAATGGATGGGGCACTTATTTTAAATGAAACTGGGAGCAAAATTTTAATTGCAAATGCACAATTAGTTCCAGATCCATCCATTGATTCTATTGAAACAGGTATGCGTCACCGAACGGCAGAGCGTGTAGCAAAGCAGACGGCTAGCCTTGTTGTGGCTATTTCACAAAGACGTAATGTAATTACACTATATCAAGGGAACTTACGTTATACACTAAAAGATATAGGTGTAATTTTAACAAAGGCAAACCAAGCTATTCAAACGTTAGAAAAATATAAAGCTGTATGGAATGATGGGATTACGAATTTGGGCATTCTAGAATTTGAAGAGGTCGTTACAATGTCCGAGGTAGTTCACGTTTTACATAGTGTTGAAATGGTACTGCGTATTAAAAATGAAATAGTGAGCTACATTCATGAGTTAGGAACGGAAGGGAGGTTAATTCGTTTACAACTTACAGAATTACTAGCCGACTTAGAAGCAGAGGCAGCGTTATTAATTAAGGATTATTATCAAGAAAAAACGCAGGATCACCATCAAATTTTGAAAAAGTTACAAGATCTTGCAAATACACAGCTTTTAGAGGATAGCGATTTAGTTAAATTGCTCGGCTATCCAGGGCAAATGAGCTTAGAAGAAAGCGTGACACCGAGGGGATACCGAATCGCAAGCAAAATTTCTCGTGTTCCACCACTTATCATTGAAAATTTAATTAATCGATTTAAAACATTGCAAGGTGTTTGTCGTGCAACTATTAATGAATTGGATGATGTGGAAGGAATTGGGGAAGTTAGGGCGAAGAAAATACGGGAGGGCCTAAAAAGAATTCAAGAGCATCTCTATATGAGTAGACACAATTAAGAATATTACATTGATTCCATAATATAACGACACTAGAACATTTTTGTTATATGATATGGTATATTGGTAAATAAAACTATTTACAAAAAAACACGTCCGCTTTTGCATTCGGCGTTTTGATTAGCAAAACAATGGTTAATAATGAGTAGGAGGTGGTTGGATGTTAAAAAGGATCGTACAGCTCTTCTTTTTAGTGATCGGGGGAGCGTTAGGGATTTTTCTAATCCCAAAAGTTATTAATGTATTGGACGTCGGTGCTGTTCCTTGGCTTGAGGGATCGTACGTTCGTGCAATTATTGGTGCAATTATTTTATTTTTAACAACATTTTGGCTTGTGGATTATATTGTTCAACTTATTAAACATATCGAAGAAGCCCTTGTAAAGGCACCGGTAGCGGATGTTTTATTTGGTACATTAGGGTTGATCTCTGGTCTTATTGTTGCATATTTAATTTTGATACCAATTCGTGAATTCACGATTCCAGTCATTAGTACAGTATTACAAGTGTTCTTTACTCTTTTACTTGGTTATTTAGGATTCCAAGTAGGATTTAAAAAGAGAAATGAATTGCTAGGATTATTTACATTACCCCAGCGCGGAGGTAAGAAGAAAAACAATAGCGAGAACGAAGAGGTAGAGGTAGAAGAATCTACAACTCATTGGAAAATTCTCGATACAAGTGTAATTATTGATGGACGTATTGCAGATATTTGCCAAACGAAGTTTTTAGAAGGAACAATTGTGATTCCACAATTCGTATTAGAAGAGCTTCAGCATATTGCCGATTCTTCTGATGCTTTAAAGCGTAATCGTGGTCGCAGAGGATTAGACATTTTAAATCGTATTCAAAAAGAGCTACCAATTCCGGTGGAAATTTATGAAGGCGATTTTGAGGATATCCAAGAGGTGGATAGCAAGCTTGTAAAGTTAGCTAAAATCACTGGTGGAACTGTTGTAACAAATGATTTCAACTTAAACAAAGTTTCTGAACTACAAGGAGTAACAGTGTTAAACATTAACGATTTAGCAAATGCAATTAAACCAGTCGTACTCCCTGGTGAAGAATTAAGTGTTTATGTTGTGAAAGATGGTAAAGAACAAAATCAAGGTGTTGCATACTTAGATGATGGCACGATGATTGTAGTAGAAGACGGTAGAGAATATGTCGGCTCGCAACTTAATGTACTAGTTACAAGTGTGTTACAAACATCGGCTGGTCGTATGATTTTCGCAAAACGTAAATTATTAGAAAAAGCATTATAAGTAGAGGATTATTAATATGTATACATTAATTATTCCGGCAGCGGGTCAAGGGAAACGGATGGGTGCTGGTAAAAACAAGTTGTTCTTACTTATAAATGGAGTACCTATCATTGTGCATACATTACGTGCTTTTGAAAAAGATAAAGCATGTAAACGTATTATCATGGCAATTAACGAAGAGGAACGTCCTTATTTTGAGGAGTTAATGCAGAAGTACCCGGTTGAAAAGCAGGTGCAATTTATTCAAGGCGGGGCCGAAAGACAAGATAGTGTGTATAATGCTCTTCAGTATGTGAGCGGAGTTGAGTATGTTCTCGTACACGATGGTGCGCGCCCGTTCGTAACGAATAAGATGATGCAAGATGTATTAACTGTAGCAGAGAAATATGGTGCTTCCATTTGTGCAGTGCCAGTGAAGGATACAATTAAGAAAGTAGAACAGGGTGTTGTTGTTGAAACGGTAGAACGTTCTCAGCTTAAAGCGGTTCAAACACCGCAAGGATTTTCTGTTCCTCTTTTATTAGAAGCTCATAGAAGTGCAAAGCAAAGTTGTTTTCTTGGTACAGATGATGCAAGTCTCGTAGAACGTGTCGGGAAGCAAGTAGGCGTAGTAGAGGGGAGTTACTATAATATTAAAGTGACGACTCCCGAGGATTTACTAATTGCTGAAAGTTTCCTTCATGTTCAGAAGAAATAGAAGTGATGGTATTATAGTAAAGAAAAGCTCGGCAGTTGCCGAGCTTTTCTTTATAGAGATAGCAATATAATATAGAATTCATAAAGTAGTTTAGATTGAGGAGGATGTAAAGAATGTTTCGAATTGGACAAGGTTTTGATGTACATGAATTTGCGGAAGGTAGACCGTTAATTATCGGCGGAATTACAATTCCTCATGAAAAAGGATTAATCGGTCACTCGGATGCAGATGTATTGTTACATACGATTGCTGACGCATGTCTAGGAGCAATTGCAGCAGGAGATATTGGAAAACATTTTCCTGATACAGATCCTGCCTTTAAAGATGCGGATTCAGCTGTATTGTTACAAAAGGTTTGGGAATTTGTGCGTGAACAAGGTTATGAGCTAGGGAACCTAGATTGTACAATTATTGCCCAAAAGCCAAAAATGGCACCGCATATTGAAAGCATGCGTAAACGCATTAGTGAACTACTAGAAACGTCTATTGATAATATTAATGTAAAGGCAACAACAACAGAAAAATTAGGATTTACAGGTAGAGAAGAAGGGATTGCTTCTCAAGCGGTTGTTTTATTACAGAAAAAATAGTGGTTTTTAATTCGTAAGATGGATAATCACGTTTTTTTGGTGTACAATTATAGAATGTGTTGACATTAAGATTGGAAGGTGTACCAACTATGGAAAAGCAAGTGAGAGTGCGCTATGCGCCAAGTCCAACAGGACACTTACATATCGGAAATGCGCGTACGGCATTATTTAATTATTTATTTGCTCGTCATCAAGATGGTAAGTTTATTATTCGTATTGAAGATACTGATGTGAAACGTAATGTTGCTGGTGGAGAAGAAAGCCAATTAAAATACTTGAAATGGCTCGGTATGGACTGGGATGAAGGTGTTGATGTTGGTGGTGAATTTGGACCATATCGTCAAACAGAGCGTTTAGATATTTATAAAAAATTATATGAAGATTTATTAGAGCGTGATTTAGCTTACAAATGTTATATGACAGAAGAAGAGCTAGAGGCAGAGCGTGAAGGACAAATCGCTCGTGGTGAAACACCGCGTTATGCAGGAAACCACCGTGATTTAACTGAGGAGCAAATTAAAGGATTTGAGGCTGAAGGCCGTATTCCAAGTATTCGCTTCCGTGTGCCGGCTGATAGCGACTACACGTTTAAAGATATCGTAAAAGATGAAGTTGCATTCCATTCAAATGATTTTGGTGATTTCGTTATCGTGAAAAAAGATGGAATTCCAACTTATAACTTTGCGGTAGCGGTAGATGATCACTTAATGGAGATTACACACGTACTTCGTGGTGATGATCATATTTCAAACACGCCAAAACAAATGATGATTTATGAAGCTTTCGGTTGGGATATTCCGAAGTTCGGTCATATGACTTTAATTGTAAACGAAAGCCGTAAAAAGCTAAGTAAGCGTGACGAATCTATTATTCAATTTATTGAGCAATATAAAGAGCTTGGGTATCTTCCAGAAGCAATCTTTAACTTTATTGCATTACTAGGTTGGTCACCAGTAGGTGAAGAAGAAATCTTCTCTCAAGATGAGTTTATCAAAATGTTTGATGCAGCTCGTTTATCAAAATCACCTGCATTATTTGATTCTCAAAAACTAAAATGGATGAACAACCAATATATGAAAAAACAAGATTTAGATACGGTTGTTGAACTAAGCTTACCGCATTTAGTGAAAGCGGGTCGCGTAGGTGAAAACTTAAGCGAACAAGAACAAGCATGGGTTCGTGATGTAATTGCTTTATATCATGACCAAATGAGCTTTGGAGCTGAAATTGTAGAGCTTTCTGAAATGTTCTTTAAAGATCATGTTGATCATGAAGAAGAGGGACAAGAAGTATTGAAGGGTGAACAAGTACCTGAAGTACTTCGTACATTTGCCGATCAATTAGAAGCTTTAGAAGCAATGGAGCCAGCAGCAGTTAAGGCGGCTATTAAAGCAGTTCAAAAGGAAACAGGACATAAAGGTAAAAACCTATTTATGCCAATCCGTGTTGCTACTACTGGACAAACACATGGTCCAGAGCTTCCTAACGCTATTGCTCTTCTTGGAAAAGAAAAAGTTTTAAATCGTATTCAAAAAGTAATTGGTTAACATTTTCTAGGTTTAGCAATATAATAAGTATACCTAAAATCTAATAAGGAAAAGCGACGAGAAGGAGAAGTAGAAAATCAGGCTTTTTACAGAGAGAACCACCCTTAGGCTGGAAGTGGTTTATAAGCGGATTTTTGAAATGCCCCTTCGAGTCTTCTGTTGAACAGCGAAGTATTTCGCGGAACGTCTTAGGGCGCAAAGTAAACAGAAGCGGTGTAAACCGTTATCATGGATGAGTTTGAGGCTTCTTTAGCCTAAACAGAGTGGAACCGCGCTTAAAAGGCGTCTCTGTCTATATGACAGAGGCGTCTTTTTTTTATACCATGTAAATGGGTGTGAGTATAAGTTTTATCCCCTTGTATAAAGATTTAGGGGAAGTTAGGGGAAGTTAGGGGAAGTTAGGGGAGTTAGTTCACTCGAAAAAAGCAGCCCATAAAGGGGAGGGAACATCGATGTTTAAGAGGCTTCGGGAAGATATTGAAGTCGTTTTTGAACAGGATCCAGCGGCACGAAGTTATTTTGAAGTCATTTTAACTTACTCTGGATTACATGCAGTTTGGGCCCATCGAATTGCACATGCTTTTTATAAAAGGAATTTTTTCTTTATGGCACGTTGGATTTCGCAAGTTAGTCGTTTTTTTACTGGCATTGAGATTCATCCAGGAGCAACTATTGGTCGTCGTTTTTTCATTGATCATGGAATGGGGGTTGTAATTGGAGAAACGTGTGAAATTGGCGAAAACGTAACAATTTATCAAGGTGTCACATTAGGTGGTACAGGTAAAGAAAAAGGAAAGAGGCACCCTACAATTCAGGATAATGTATTAATTGCAACAGGTGCTAAAGTACTAGGTTCTATTACTGTTGGAGAGAATTCTAAAATTGGTGCAGGATCTGTCGTGTTGAAGGAAGTTCCTGCGCATTCTACAGTTGTAGGTATACCTGGCCGAGTCGTTATTCAAAATGGAGTAAAGATTGGTCAAGAATTAAATCATTCTGATCTTCCGGATCCGATTTTTGATAAATTAAAGGTTATGGAAGCAGAACTTGATAAATTGAGAAAGCAACTCGAAGTAAAGGTAGAAAGGAAGGATAAAAATGACTATTCACATTTATAATACGTTAACGCGTCAAAAAGAAGAGTTTATGCCATTAGAAGAAAATAAGGTAAAGATGTATGTGTGCGGACCTACAGTGTATAACTACATTCACATTGGGAATGCAAGACCACCTATGGTATTTGATACAGTACGCCGTTACTTAGAATATAAAGGATATGATGTGCAGTATGTATCTAACTTTACTGACGTGGATGATAAATTAATTAAGGCGGCAAATGAATTAGGTGAAGATGTGCCAACAATTGCAGATCGTTTTGTTGAAGCTTACTTTGAAGATGTAACGGCACTAGGTTGCAAACATGCAACGGTTCACCCACGTGTAACGGAAAATATGGATATCATTATTGAATTTATTCAAGAACTTGTGAATAAAGGGTATGCATATGAATCAGAAGGTGATGTGTACTTTAAAACGAAAGAATTCGAAGGTTACGGTAAATTATCACATCAACCAATTGCAGACTTACGTCACGGTGCACGTATTGAAGTAGGAGAAAAGAAACAAGACCCTCTTGACTTTGCTTTATGGAAAGCTGCGAAAGAAGGAGAAATCTTCTGGGAAAGCCCTTGGGGGAAAGGACGCCCAGGGTGGCATATTGAATGCTCAGCAATGGCGCGTAAATATTTAGGGGATACAATTGATATTCATGCTGGTGGTCAAGATTTAGCATTTCCTCATCATGAAAATGAAATTGCGCAGTCTGAGGCGTTGACAGGAAAAACATTTGCACGTTATTGGATGCATAATGGATATATTAATATTAATAACGAGAAGATGTCTAAGTCGCTTGGAAACTTCATTTTAGTTCACGATATCATTAAACAATATGATCCGCAGTTAATCAGGTTCTTTATGCTGTCGGTACATTACCGTCACCCAATTAACTTTAGCGAAGATTTATTGCAAAGTACGAATAATGGACTAGAAAGAATTAAAACAGCTTACGGTAACTTAAAGCATCGTATGGAAAGTAGTACAGATTTAACGGACCATAATGAAAAATGGTTAGCTGAAATGGAAAAGTTCCAGGTTGCATTCGAAGAAGCGATGGATGATGATTTCAATACGGCTAATGCGATTACTGAATTATATAACGTAGCAAATCACGCAAATCAATATTTGTTAGAAGAACATACTTCTAAAGTTGTAATTGAAGCGTATGTAAAACAACTTGAAACATTATTTAGTATTTTAGGATTAGAATTAGCACAAGAAGAGTTGCTTGACGAAGAAATTGAAGCACTAATCCAAAAGCGTATTGAAGCTCGTCAAAATCGTGACTTCGCATTATCTGATCAAATTCGCGATGATTTAAAAGGACGTAATATTATTTTAGAAGATACCGCTCAAGGTACAAGATGGAAAAGAGGATAAGAATGATTGATGCAAAGCAATTGAACAGCTTAGCGTTAGCATATATGGGTGATGCGGTATATGAACAATATATCCGCTATCACCTCCTTCAAAAAGGGAAAGTTCGCCCTAATCAATTACATCGCTTAGGGACGGGCTTTGTTTCGGCAAAAGCACAGGCGAAAGTTGTTTATCATTTATTAGAGACGGCATTTTTGACAGAAGAGGAAGAGGCGGTATTAAGAAGAGGGCGTAATGCGAATTCGGGTACTGTTCCGAAAAATACAGATGTACAAACATATCGACACAGTACAGCCTTTGAAGCGCTAATCGGTTATCATCACTTGTTGAATAATCGTGAAAGATTGGACGAGATTGTATATAAGGCGATTGACGTTTTGGAAGAAAAGGAAGGGAGCACATCATCATGAGTAGTGAATATATTATCGGACGTAACCCTGTAATTGAAGCTTTAAGAGCGGGGCGAGATATTAATAAAATTTTGGTAGCGGAAGGTGCTGCCAAAGGACAAGTGCAGATTGTACTAGCATTAGCAAAAGAGAATAAGGTTATTTTGCAACACGCACCAAAGAAGAAATTAGATCAATTGGTTGAGGGAAATCATCAAGGTGTAATTGCTCAAGTAGCTGCATATCAATATGCTGAGTTAGAGGATTTGTTTAAATTAGCAGAAAAACGTAATGAAGATCCGTTCTTCTTAATTTTAGATGAAATTGAAGACCCGCATAACTTAGGTTCTATTATGCGTACCGCGGATGCAACAGGGGCTCATGGGGTTATTATTCCCAAAAGAAGAGCGGTGGGACTTACAGCGTCAGTTGCGAAAGCGTCGACTGGGGCAATTGAATATATTCCTGTTGCACGTGTAACAAATTTATCGCGTACAATTGATGAATTAAAAGAACGTGGACTTTGGATTGCTGGTACAGATGCCAAAGGGAAAACAGATTACCGTAATTTAGATGGTAATATGCCAATCGGACTAGTAATTGGTAGTGAAGGAAAAGGTATGAGTCGTATTATTGGTGAAAAGTGTGATTTCCTAATTACTTTACCGATGGTCGGTAAAGTTACATCCTTAAATGCTTCAGTAGCCGCAAGTTTGTTAATGTATGAGGTATATCGTAAACGTCACGAAATTGGTAAATAAAAAATGAACGATATTTTAATCGTTGACGGTTACAACATTATCGGAGCTTGGGGAGACTTGAAGAAACTGCGGGATGTAGATTTACAATCATCAAGAGACGCGCTTATTGATAAGATGGCGAATTATCAAGGCTATACAGGCACAAAGGTAATGATTGTCTTTGATGCCTATACAGTCTATGGTATTGAAAAAAAGATGAAACAATCGCGGGTGGAAGTAATATTCACGAGAAAGAATCAAACTGCAGATGAAAAGATAGAACAACTTGCGATTGAGCTTAGAAATATAAATACACAAATATACGTTGCAACTTCGGATTATACGGAGCAATGGATTATATTTGCGCAAGGTGCACTTCGAAAATCTGCGCGTGAATTAGAGTTAGAAGTGCAAGCGATGGAACAACAAGTAAGAAGGCGTACAAAAGACACGAAAGAAAAGCAACCCGCCATGCGAAAGATATTTAGTGAAGATATTACAGAAAAATTAGAAAAATTAAGAAGAGGAGAGCGTTGAAGCATTGACGCTCTTTATCTTTTTACTGTATAATATTGCTAAATATATAGCGGTCGGAGGGATCAAGGTGGAAGCAGGCTTCGTAAGTGTAGGCGACGTTACATTTCGTGATTTAGAGGATGAGGCAATCGTTGAGTTAGTTCGAAAAGGTAATACTGACGCTCTAGAATATTTAATTCACAAATATAAGAACTTTGTTCGCGCGAAATCAAGATCTTATTTCTTAGTGGGTGCCGATCGAGAAGATATTGTTCAAGAAGGCATGATTGGATTGTTTAAAGCCATTCGTGATTATAAAGGGGACAAGCTGTCTTCGTTCAAAGCATTTGCTGAACTGTGTATCACTCGACAAATTATTACCGCTATTAAAACAGCAACAAGGCAAAAACATATTCCGTTAAATTCGTATGTGTCTTTAGATAAGCCAATTTACGATGAGGAATCTGATCGAACATTATTAGATGTTATTTCGGAATCGAAAGTAACTGATCCAGAAGAGATGATTATAAGTCAGGAAGAATATACAGACATAGAATCAAAAATATCTGAATTATTAAGCGATTTAGAAAGAAAAGTGCTCTCTTTATACTTAGATGGTCGTTCCTATCAAGAAATTTCAGAACAGTTAAACAGGCATGTGAAATCTATTGATAACGCATTGCAGCGTGTGAAAAGGAAATTAGAAAGATATATGGAGATGAGAGAGAGTACAACTTTAAATTCATAGCAAGTGCCGCAGGTGTAAAATAATTCACCTGTTTTCTTTTTGTTAAGAGAGTGAAAGTCATGACATTGACATTGTCTTTTGTTGTATGATACATTTTTAGGGACAATGTTACAAGGTTGGTGTAACTAATGAGGAAAAAAGTTGTACTCTCATGTGAAGAGTGTAAAAATCGAAACTACTCTACGATGAAAGATACGAGCTCAGTAGAGCGACTTGAGATAAAGAAGTTTTGTAAAACATGCAATAAGCATACAGTTCACAAAGAAACAAAATAAATAATTGAAATAATACACTGGAGGTCCCGCAGATGCGTTTAACGAACTTTTTCGGCGATGTAGGTCGCGAAATGAAAAAAGTAAGTTGGCCTAAAAAAGATGAATTACTCCGCTCAACAACGACTGTTATCGCGACAGTTGTGTTCTTTGCGATTTTCTTCGCAGTGGTTGATATGGGCATTTCTTCTTTAATTCGGTTAATTCTTGGTTAATTCTTGAATAAGAAGCACTTATCCATGATATAATGTTATTTATAAGAACTGTGTAAAAGCCCGGTGAACGGGTTTTTTCATTTGCGCAAAAAAATGTACGTCAGGGAGGGAAGGACGCTCGTCCTAAATGAATGGAAAAAAGTTGGTATGTTGTCCATACTTATTCTGGATATGAAAATAAAGTAAAAGCAAACCTAGAGAAACGTGTAGAATCAATGGGTATGCAAGATAAAATTTTCCGTGTTGTTGTCCCGGAAGAAGTAGAAGTAGAAATGAAAAATGGTAAAGAAAAAATAACAAAAAGAAAAGTGTTCCCAGGTTACGTATTAGTAGAACTAATCATGACTGACGATTCTTGGTATGTTGTTCGTAATACGCCAGGTGTAACAGGTTTTGTCGGTTCTTCTGGTTCAGGATCTAAACCATCACCTCTATTAGAAGAGGAAGTTGTTACCATCATGAAGCATATGGGAATGGACAATGAAGTGGTTGATTTCGAATTTGAACTTCATGAAACAGTGCGTGTAAATGAGGGGCCATTCGCGGATTATACAGGCGCGATTGAAGAAATTGATGTGGAAAAGAAAAAAGTTAGCGTGCTTGTAGACATGTTCGGTCGCGAGACTCCGGTTGAACTTGATTTCCATCAAATTGAAAAATTATAAAATGAAACTTGAAATGAATTGTAAAAAGTGATAATATCTTTTAAGTCAGTACGTCTTCGGTAACGGAGACGTTTTTTGAAAAAGATTTTATCATTATGATAAAATATGAAGTGGGAGGGCAAATCACTGCCCAATTGACCACATCACGGACTTAAGGAGGTGTGTCTCGTGGCTAAAAAGGTAATTAAAATGGTAAAACTTCAGATTCCTGCAGGTAAAGCTAATCCAGCTCCGCCGGTTGGTCCAGCATTAGGACAAGCAGGTGTTAACATCATGGGCTTCTGTAAAGAGTTTAACGCTCGTACAGCTGATCAAGCTGGTCTTATCATCCCTGTTGAAATTACGGTATTTGAGGACCGTTCATTCACTTTCATTACTAAAACTCCTCCTGCTGCTGTTCTTCTTAAGAAAGTAGCTGGTATTGAGTCTGGTTCTGGTGAACCAAACCGTAATAAAGTGGCAACTGTTAAGCGTGATAAAGTACGCGAAATCGCTGAAACTAAAATGCCTGACCTAAACGCTGCTAGTGTAGAAGCTGCAATGCGTATGGTTGAAGGTACTGCGCGCAGTATGGGCATCGTTATCGAAGACTAATTCGATTTGTTTTTTGTAAAAAAGGTTGCGGGTCTGGAATTCCAATTCGCAACCTTTATTATCGTAAATGATTATCATTTTTAAATAAATGGATGGGCGCACATCCTCGGGGGTTCCCGGAATGAAGGCGTAAACGTGGGAGGTTATTCCGCTAAAACCACATTCAAGGAGGAAACAAACATGGCTAAAAGAGGTAAAAAGTACGTTGAAGCTGCGAAGCTTGTTGATCGTGCATCTGCTTACTCTGCAACAGAAGCAGTAGAATTAGTAAAGAAAACAAACACAGCTAAATTTGATGCAACTGTAGAAGCTGCATTCCGTTTAGGTGTTGACCCTAAGAAAGCTGACCAACAAATTCGTGGTGCAGTTGTTCTTCCACACGGTACTGGTAAAGTACAACGTGTATTAGTATTCGCTAAAGGCGAAAAAGCAAAAGAAGCTGAAGCTGCTGGCGCTGAATTCGTAGGCGATGCTGATTACATCGGTAAAATCCAAAAAGGTTGGTTCGATTTCGATGTAGTAGTAGCAACTCCTGACATGATGGGTGAAGTTGGTAAACTTGGTCGTGTATTAGGACCTAAAGGTTTAATGCCAAACCCTAAAACTGGAACAGTTACTTTCGATGTAACTAAAGCTGTTAACGAAATCAAAGCTGGTAAAGTTGAATACCGCGTTGATAAAGCTGGTAACATCCACGTTCCAATCGGTAAAGTATCTTTCGAAGATGCTAAATTAGTAGAAAACTTCAAAACAATTGCTGACACGCTACAAAAAGCTAAGCCAGCTGCTGCAAAAGGTACTTACATGAAGAACGCAACTGTTGCTTCTACAATGGGACCTGGCGTACGCGTAGACGTTTCTACACTTGCGTAAAAATTGGAAGTTGACTTCATAAAGAAGTTTTAATATAATCATTTATGTTGTGAATTTTAATAGTGTACCGTAGACAGTAGGAGTCGATTCGACTTAATTCCCTACCTAGGTGTTAATATACGAAGCGGAATCTTTTTTCTGTGACTATATGCCTCCATGTCTACAAGTTGGGCATGGAGGTTTTTAGTGCACTTTCGGTACATCTTCTATATAATCTACAGGAGGTGTAATAACATGAGCAAAGTAATCGAAACTAAACAACAAGTTGTAACTGAAATCGCTGAAAAACTTCGCGCGAGTAAATCTACAATTGTTGTTGACTACCGTGGTTTAACAGTTTCTGAAGTAACAGAATTACGTAAAAATTTACGTGAAGCTGGCGTTGAGTTCAAAGTTTACAAAAACTCTTTAACTCGTCGTGCTGCAGAGTCTGCTGAAATGGCTGAGTTAAACGAATTCTTAACAGGACCAAACGCAATCGCGTTCAGTAACGAGGATGTAGTTGCTCCTGCGAAAGTATTAAACGACTTCGCTAAAAATCATGAAGCTTTAGAAATTAAAGCGGGCGTAATCGAAGGTAAACTTGTAACACTTGATGAGGTTGAAGCTATCGCTACTCTTCCATCACGTGAAGGCTTACTTTCTATGCTTCTTAGCGTTCTTCAAGCTCCAATCCGTAATCTTGCACTTGCTACTAAAGCAGTTGCAGATCAAAAGGAAGAGCAAGGCGCTTAATTTTTTAAAAGATAATTACTTGTTATCTATAAAACAATACAAACCTATTTAAGGGAGGATATTTACAATGACTAAAGAACAAATCATTGAAGCAGTTAAATCTATGACTGTATTAGAACTTAACGACTTAGTAAAAGCTATCGAGGAAGAATTCGGCGTAACTGCTGCTGCTCCTGTAGCTGTAGCTGGTGGCGCTGGTGAAGCTGCTGCTGAGCAAACTGAATTTGACGTAGTACTTGCAAGTGCTGGCGCTCAAAAAATCAAAGTTATCAAAGCTGTACGTGAAATCACTGGTCTTGGCTTAAAAGAAGCTAAAGAATTAGTTGACAACACTCCAAAAGCAATCAAAGAAGGCGTTACTAAAGAGGAAGCTGAAGAAATGAAAGCTAAACTTGAAGAAGTTGGCGCTGCTGTAGAAGTTAAGTAATTAACTTTTGGTGCTTTAAAAAAAGCTCGCTCTCATGCGAGCTTTTTTTTTAACTGTAAAGAAAAGAGGTGGCCATATGGCAGACCATTATTTTTCTAACGACCCTTCTAGTAAAAGTGATCGTAAACGATGGGAATTTACACTTCGTGAATCTCGATTTACTTTTTTATCTGACCATGGGGTGTTCTCGAAAAACGAAGTGGACTTTGGTTCTCGTCTTTTAATTGAAGCGTTTCAAATGCCAGATGTTAAAGGTAATGTGTTAGACGTAGGATGTGGGTACGGTCCAATCGGTTTGTCGTTAGCGAAAGAGTTTCAAGATCGTGAAATTCACATGGTGGATGTGAATGAAAGGGCCTTGGGACTTGCAAAAGAAAATGCCGCTAATAACAGAATTGAAAATATACGTATTTTGCAAAGTAGTGTCTATGAAAATGTAGATGGCAAGTATGCTGCTATTCTATCTAATCCTCCAATTCGTGCTGGTAAAGATATCGTGCATGAGATTTTAGAAAAGGCTGTGGAGTATTTAGTTTCAGGTGGAGAATTGTGGATTGTTATTCAAAAGAAACAAGGTGCGCCATCTGCGCTGAAAAAACTAGAAGAAGCATTTTCTGAAGTTGAAGTTGTAGAAAAGAAAAAAGGATATTATATCATAAAATCAAAAAAGCGTTGACGGTTATTTTTGGCTATGTTAACATTATACAATGCCAATATATGATTTTCTGCGTTGAGAAAGATGTATATTTTTGTTTCTCTTGGAAAAGATAGTAAAATCAGCAGATTATGAAACAGAATGATGGTTTTCTTATAGAAGCCATTTTTCTTTTTTGAGCAGGTAGAAAGACTCAACGTATCTATCTTTAAGAGAAAAAAAACTACGCTAATAGCAGTAGTTGTATTTATTTGTGATTTTTGCACAAATTTTTTTGTGCATTTATAATACTCATGATTTGAGGGGTGAAGCAGTTGACAGGTCAACTAGTTCAATACGGACGCCACCGCCAACGAAGAAGTTATGCCCGTATTAGTGAAGTATTAGAGTTACCAAATCTTATCGAAATTCAAACCTCTTCTTATCAGTGGTTTCTTGATGAGGGTTTGCGAGAAATGTTCCAAGACATTTCTCCGATCGAAGACTTTACGGGAAATCTATCGCTTGAATTTATCGACTACAGCTTAGGTGAACCTAAATACTCTGTAGAAGAATGCAAAGAGCGTGATGTGACGTATGCAGCACCACTTCGTGTAAAAGTGCGTCTAATCAACAAGGAAACTGGTGAAGTAAAAGAACAAGATGTGTTCATGGGAGATTTCCCACTCATGACAGAGACTGGAACATTCGTAATTAACGGTGCAGAACGTGTTATCGTTTCCCAGCTAGTTCGCTCTCCAAGCGTATACTATAGTGGCAAAGTGGATAAAAACGGAAAACGCGGTTTTACTGCTACTGTAATTCCAAACCGCGGAGCTTGGTTAGAGTATGAAACAGATGCTAAGGATGTTGTATATGTGCGTATTGACCGTACGCGTAAACTTCCTGTAACTGTTTTGTTACGCGCATTAGGGTTTGGCTCTGATCAAGAAATCACCGAGCTTTTAGGTGATAACGAATACTTAAGCAATACGTTAGAAAAAGACAACACAGATAGCACAGAGAAAGCATTGCTTGAAATTTATGAGCGTCTACGCCCTGGTGAACCACCAACAGTAGAAAATGCAAAGAGCTTACTTGTGTCTCGTTTCTTTGATCCGAAGCGCTACGATTTAGCAAATGTAGGTCGCTATAAGATCAACAAAAAGCTACACATTAAAAACAGATTGTTTAACCAACGTTTAGCTGAAACACTGGTGGATCCAGAAACTGGTGAAATTTTAGCGGCAGAAGGAACAGTCTTAGATCGTCGTACACTGGATCGTATTCTACCTTACTTAGAGAAAAACATAGGATTCAAAACAGCGAAACCGATGGGCGGAGTGGTAGCAGGCGATGTTGAGCTGCAATCTATTAAGATCTATGCTCCAGAATCAGAAGGCGAACGATCTATAAACGTAATTGGGAATGCAAATATTACTCGTGATATAAAAAACATCACACCAGGTGATATTCTTGCTTCTATTAGCTACTTCTTTAACTTGCTATATAAAGTAGGGGATACAGATGATATTGACCACTTAGGAAATCGTCGTCTGCGTTCTGTAGGAGAGTTACTACAAAACCAATTCCGTATCGGTCTTTCTCGTATGGAACGTGTTGTTCGTGAGAGAATGTCGATTCAAGATACAAATGCAATTACACCACAAGCGTTAATTAACATTCGCCCGGTTATTGCATCTATTAAAGAGTTCTTCGGAAGTTCTCAGTTATCTCAGTTCATGGATCAAACAAACCCATTAGCAGAGTTAACTCACAAACGAAGACTATCTGCATTAGGGCCCGGTGGTTTAACGCGTGAGCGCGCAGGCTTTGAAGTGCGTGACGTTCACTACTCTCACTATGGTCGTATGTGTCCAATCGAAACACCAGAGGGACCAAACATCGGTTTGATTAACTCATTATCTTCGTTTGCGAAAGTAAATGAGTTTGGTTTCATTGAAACGCCATACCGTCGTGTTGACCCAGAAACTGGTCTTGTAACAGGGCAGGTTGATTATTTAACAGCAGATGAAGAAGATAACTATGTTGTAGCCCAAGCGAATATGAAATTATCTGAAGTAGGGGAATTCCTTGATGAAGATATCGTAGCTCGTTTCCGTGGTGAAAACATTGTCACAAATAAAGAACGCATCGACTACATGGATGTATCTCCAAAACAAGTAGTGTCGGCAGCGACAGCTTGTATTCCGTTCTTAGAAAACGATGACTCTAACCGCGCACTTATGGGAGCGAACATGCAACGTCAGGCGGTTCCGTTAATAAATCCGGAATCTCCGATTGTAGGTACAGGTATGGAGTACGTATCAGCAAAAGACTCAGGTGCTGCAGTAATCTGTAAACAGCCTGGTGTTGTTGAGCGCGTAGAAGCACGTGAAGTTTGGGTACGTCGCTATGTAGACGTTGACGGTCAAACAGTAAAAGGCGACTTAGATCGCTACAAAATGCAAAAATTCATTCGTTCTAACCAAGGAACTTGCTACAACCAACGTCCAATCGTAAGTGTTGGAGACCAAGTTGTAAAAGGTGAAATCCTTGCGGATGGTCCTTCTATGGAACTAGGTGAACTAGCGCTTGGACGTAACGTGCTTGTTGGCTTTATGACATGGGACGGTTATAACTATGAGGATGCGATCATCATGAGTGAGCGCCTTGTAAAAGATGATGTGTACACTTCTATCCATATTGAAGAATATGAATCAGAAGCTCGTGATACGAAGCTTGGACCAGAAGAAATTACACGTGATATCCCGAATGTTGGAGAAGATGCACTTCGTAATCTTGACGAGCGCGGTATTATTCGCGTCGGTGCTGAAGTAAAAGATGGAGATCTACTTGTTGGTAAAGTAACGCCAAAAGGTGTAACAGAATTAACGGCAGAAGAACGTCTATTACATGCAATCTTCGGTGAGAAAGCACGTGAAGTACGTGATACATCACTACGTGTACCACACGGTGGTGGCGGTATTATCTTAGACGTAAAAGTGTTTAACCGTGAAGATGGCGATGAATTGCCACCAGGCGTGAATCAACTTGTACGTGCATATATCGTTCAAAAGCGTAAAATTTCTGAAGGTGACAAAATGGCCGGTCGTCATGGTAACAAAGGTGTTATTTCCCGTATTTTACCGGAAGAAGATATGCCTTACTTACCAGATGGTACGCCAATCGATATCATGTTAAACCCATTAGGGGTACCATCTCGTATGAATATCGGTCAGGTATTAGAGCTTCATCTTGGTATGGCAGCAAGATACCTTGGTATTCACATTGCAACACCGGTATTCGATGGTGCTCGTGAGGAAGATGTATGGGGCACAATTGAAGAAGCTGGTATGGCAAATGACGCGAAAACAATCCTGTATGACGGACGTACTGGTGAGCCATTCGATAACCGTGTATCTGTTGGTGTCATGTATATGATCAAACTTGCGCACATGGTTGACGATAAGCTTCATGCTCGTTCTACTGGACCATACTCACTTGTAACGCAGCAACCTCTTGGAGGTAAAGCTCAGTTCGGTGGACAGCGTTTCGGTGAGATGGAGGTTTGGGCACTTGAAGCTTATGGTGCCGCTTATACTCTTCAAGAAATCTTAACAGTGAAGTCTGATGATGTTATTGGACGTGTTAAGACGTATGAAGCAATTGTTAAAGGTGAAAATGTTCCAGAACCAGGCGTTCCTGAATCATTCAAAGTATTGATTAAAGAACTGCAAAGTTTAGGTATGGACGTTAAAATGATGTCGATCAACGATACAGAAATTGAAATGCGTGATACGGAAGATGATGATCATCAATCAGCAGATAAATTGAATGTTGAAGTTGAGACAACTAAGGAATAATTGGGATAACCTGTAGACTAAAAGGGAGGTAGGCCCCTTGATAGATGTAAATAACTTTGAATATATGAAGATTGGACTTGCTTCACCTGACAAGATTCGTTCTTGGTCATACGGTGAAGTTAAGAAACCAGAAACAATTAACTATCGTACGTTAAAGCCTGAAAAAGATGGCTTGTTCTGTGAGCGTATTTTCGGACCACAAAAGGACTGGGAATGTCATTGCGGAAAATATAAACGTGTACGTTATAAAGGTGTAGTTTGTGATCGATGTGGCGTTGAAGTAACGCGTGCAAAAGTTCGTCGTGAACGTATGGGTCATATCGAATTAGCTGCTCCTGTATCTCATATTTGGTATTTCAAAGGTATCCCGAGCCGCATGGGACTTGTCTTAGACATGTCCCCTCGCGCGCTTGAAGAAGTAATTTATTTCGCTTCTTATGTTGTAACAGAAAGTGGAGATACACCACTTGATAAGAAGCAATTACTTTCTGAAAAAGAATACCGTGCATATCGTGATCGATATGGCAGTACATTCCATGCTGCTATGGGTGCAGAAGCGATTAAAAAATTACTGCAAGACATCGATTTAGATAAAGAAGTAGACTTCTTAAAAGAAGAATTAAAAACAGCGCAAGGACAACGCCGTACTCGTGCTATTAAACGTCTAGAAGTATTAGAAGCATTCCGTAACTCTGGAAATCACCCATCTTGGATGATCTTAGAGGTTCTTCCAGTTATCCCACCAGAACTACGCCCGATGGTACAGTTAGATGGTGGACGTTTTGCTACTTCTGACTTAAACGACTTATATCGTCGTGTAATTAACCGTAACAACCGTTTAAAACGTCTATTGGACTTAGGTGCACCAAGCATCATCGTTCAAAACGAAAAACGTATGTTACAAGAAGCTGTAGACGCATTAATCGATAATGGTCGCCGTGGCCGTCCAGTTACTGGACCAGGTAACCGTCCATTAAAATCACTATCTCACATGCTTAAAGGTAAACAAGGACGTTTCCGTCAAAACTTATTAGGTAAACGTGTTGACTACTCTGGCCGTTCTGTAATCGTTGTAGGACCGAACTTAAAGATGTACCAATGTGGATTGCCAAAAGAAATGGCACTTGAATTGTTTAAACCTTTCGTTATGAAAGAGTTAGTTGGAAAAGGATTAGCGCACAACATTAAGAGTGCTAAACGTAAAATCGAGCGTGTACACCCTGAAGTTTGGGACGTTTTAGAATCTGTGATCAAAGAGCATCCAGTACTTCTAAACCGCGCACCAACACTTCACCGTCTTGGTATCCAGGCGTTTGAACCTACACTAGTAGAAGGTCGTGCAATCCGTCTTCACCCACTTGTATGTACTGCATACAACGCGGACTTTGACGGTGACCAAATGGCGGTTCACGTTCCGTTATCATCAGAGGCACAAGCAGAAGCTCGTATTCTTATGTTAGCGGCACAAAACATCTTGAATCCAAAAGACGGAAAACCAGTTGTTACTCCATCTCAAGATATGGTATTAGGTAACTATTACTTAACACTTGAGCGCGAGGGTGCAATCGGTGAAGGTATGGTCTTCAAAGATGCAAACGAAGCAATACTTGCATACCAAAATGGATATGTACATCTGCACACACGTGTTGCAGTTGCTGCGAGTTCGGTAAATAATGTAACGTTTACTGAAGAGCAAAAGAGTAAGCTTCTATTAACAACAGTTGGTAAATTAATATTTAACGAAATCTTACCAGAGTCGTTCCCTTATATTAATGAACCAACAAACTCAAACCTTGAAAAAGAAACACCAGCGGAATATTTCGTTGAAAAAGGTGCGAACATTAAAGAAATTATTGCTAGTCGCGAAGAAGTGGCGCCATTTAGCAAGAAAATCCTTGGTAACATTATTGCGGAAGTATTCAAACGTTTCCAAATTACGGAAACATCTCGCATGCTTGACCGTATGAAAAACTTAGGATTTAAATACTCTACAAAAGCTGGTATTACAGTTGGGGTATCAGACATTCTTGTATTAGGCGAAAAAAATGAAATTCTCCATGAAGCACAAGCAAAAGTAGATAATGTAATTAAACAATTCCGTCGCGGTTTAATCACGGAAGAAGAACGTTACGATCGCGTTATCTCTATTTGGAGTAATGCAAAAGATGTTATCCAAGGAAAACTGATGAAATCCTTGAATAAACGCAACCCAATCTTCATGATGAGTGATTCCGGTGCCCGTGGTAACGCATCGAACTTTACTCAGCTTGCTGGTATGCGTGGTCTGATGGCCAATCCATCTGGTCGTATCATTGAGCTTCCGATCAAATCAAGTTTCCGTGAAGGTTTAACAGTGCTTGAGTACTTCATCTCTACGCATGGTGCGCGTAAAGGTCTTGCCGATACAGCACTTAAAACTGCCGATTCTGGTTACTTAACACGTCGTCTTGTAGACGTTGCACAAGATGTAATTGTTCGTCAAGATGATTGTGGAACAGATCGTGGTTTACTAATTGGTGCGATTAAAGAGGGTAATGAAGTTATTGAGTCACTATATGATCGTCTTGTTGGACGTTTTGCGAGAAAAACTGTAAAACATCCTGAAACAGGTGAAGTATTAATTGCTGAAAATCAATTAATTACTGAAGATATTGCTCATATCGTTGAAAAGTCGGGTGTTGAAACTGTAAATATTCGTTCAGCGTTTACGTGTAATACTCGCCATGGTGTATGTAAGAAGTGTTACGGTCGTAACTTAGCAACTGGTACAGACGTAGAAGTAGGAGAGGCGGTAGGTATTATCGCAGCTCAATCTATCGGTGAGCCAGGTACACAGTTAACGATGCGTACGTTCCATACAGGTGGGGTTGCCGGAGATGATATCACACAAGGTTTACCTCGTATCCAAGAGATCTTCGAAGCTCGTAATCCG
Source organism: Bacillus sp. NPDC057893 (assembly GCF_042796455.1). Lineage (NCBI taxonomy): Bacteria > Bacillati > Bacillota > Bacilli > Caryophanales > Bacillaceae > Bacillus > Bacillus sp. NPDC057893. The sequence continues at coordinate 27,770 of NZ_JBHVNG010000017.1, forward strand.
AAAGGTCAGGCAGTTATCAGTGAAATCGACGGTGTTATCGCAGCGATCAACGATGTTAAAGATCGCCAAGAAGTAGTTGTACAGGGTGAAGTTGAAGCTCGTACGTATGCTATTCCTTACGGTGCTCGTCTGAAAGTAACTCTAGGACAGCCAATTAGCCACGGTAAAGAGTTAACAGAAGGTTCTATCGATCCGAAGGAATTACTAAAAGTAACGGACATTACAGCAGTTCAAGAATACTTATTACGTGAAGTTCAAAAAGTATACCGTATGCAAGGGGTAGAAATTGGTGACAAACACGTAGAAGTAATGGTACGTCAAATGCTACGTAAAGTTCGTGTAAGTGATGCGGGTGAAACAGATGTATTACCAGGAACATTACTAGACATCCATCAGTTTACTGATGCGAATGCGAAGGTGTTACTGAAAGGTAAACAACCAGCAACAGCTAGACCGGTTCTACTTGGTATTACTAAAGCTTCACTTGAAACTGATTCGTTCTTATCTGCAGCATCGTTCCAAGAAACAACTCGTGTTCTAACAGATGCAGCAATTAAGGGTAAACGCGATGAGCTTCTAGGATTGAAAGAGAATGTTATTATCGGTAAGCTTGTTCCTGCTGGAACAGGTATGAATCGTTATCGCCAAGTGGATCTTGTAAAAACAACACAAGATAACATGAATGTAGAAAACGATGAAGTTTATGTGGAACAGTAAAATTTTCCGTCGTAAATTTTGTATAAAAACAGCTAATCCTAGTTGACATTGTATGAGACAAAATGTTACTATAATCAAGGTTGCTCCTGAACGATACTTTGGAGGATATTTATATGTCTTATCAAAAAGTGTCAAATGCTGAAAATGTAGTCGTTGGTCATAAACGAACATTGGAAGCAATCAAAAATGGTATAGTTAAAGAAGTTGTTATTGCGGAAGATGCTGATGTGCGGTTAACCCATGTTATCATTCGTACTGCCTTGCAACATAACATACCCATAACCAAAGTTGAATCAGTTCGTAAGCTTGGAAAAGTTTCGGGGATTCAAGTGGGAGCTTCAGCAATAGGAATAATAAGTTAAAACTGTTTTTGTGAGGAGAGAGCATTTGCTCTTCCTTGCAAAAACTTTGTTTTCAACTAATAATGAACCACCTGGATATGTGGTCATACAAACATGCGAAGGGAGGATAATCAAATGCCTACTATTAACCAATTAGTGAGAAATGGTCGTACTGATAAAGTATGGAAGTCTAAATCACCTGCGTTAAACAAAGGTTTTAATTCTTTAAAGAAAAAATCAACTGATATCTCTGCACCTCAAAAACGTGGTGTGTGTACTCGTGTTGGTACAATGACTCCGAAGAAACCGAACTCAGCGTTACGTAAATACGCTCGTGTACGTTTAACAAATGGTATTGAAGTTACAGCTTACATCCCAGGTATCGGTCATAACCTACAAGAGCATAGCGTAGTATTAATTCGCGGTGGTCGAGTAAAGGATTTACCAGGGGTACGTTACCACATCGTTCGTGGTGCGCTTGATACAGCTGGTGTTGACAAACGTATGCAAGGACGTTCTAAATATGGTACTAAGCGACCAAAACCTGCTAAAAAATAATAAACTTATAATGAAAGGAGGAACTCAATATGCCTCGTAAAGGACCTGTTGCGAAACGTGACGTGTTACCAGATCCAATGTACAATTCTAAGCTTGTAACACGCCTAATCAACAAAATGATGGTTGACGGTAAAAAAGGTAAATCTCAAACAATTCTTTATAATGCTTTCGAGATCGTTCGTGAACGTTCAGATAAAGAACCAATGGAAGTCTTCGAGCAAGCTCTTAAGAACATCATGCCTGTTCTTGAAGTACGCGCTCGTCGTGTTGGTGGTGCTAACTACCAAGTTCCGGTTGAGGTTCGTCCAGAACGCCGTACAACTTTAGGTCTTCGCTGGTTAGTAAACTATGCTCGTCTTCGTGGTGAAAAAACTATGGAAGAGCGTCTAGCTTACGAAATCTTAGATGCATCTAACAACGCTGGTGCAGCTGTTAAGAAACGTGAAGACACTCATAAAATGGCAGAAGCTAACAAAGCATTTGCTCATTACCGTTGGTAGGATTCAACGTAAAATAAATGTAAGCATAAACCGCTTTATTTGTCGCTTATGGAAGTGTGGAGAGGGAGAATGCCTCTCCCTTTCGTTGGGCGCTCGTTTTACATAATGAGGGTACTGGACACTGGCATATGTAACAATATAAAGTGGCTTTTTTGCTACTTAAAATAAAATAATCCAATCCATATATGGAAGGAGCAAGACACCAAATGACTAGAGAGTTCTCTTTAGAAAACACTCGTAATATTGGTATCATGGCTCACATCGATGCTGGTAAAACAACAGCAACTGAGCGTATTCTGTATTACACAGGACGTATTCATAAAATCGGTGAAACTCATGAAGGTGCATCTCAGATGGACTGGATGGAGCAAGAGCAAGAACGTGGTATCACAATTACTTCTGCTGCAACTACAGCACAATGGAAAGGTCACCGTGTAAATATCATTGACACTCCAGGACACGTAGATTTCACAGTAGAAGTAGAACGTTCTTTACGCGTACTTGATGGCGCAGTAGCAGTACTTGATGCACAATCTGGTGTAGAACCACAAACAGAAACTGTTTGGCGTCAGGCTACTACTTATGGTGTACCTCGTATCGTATTCGTTAACAAAATGGATAAGATTGGTGCAGATTTCTTATACTCTGTAGGAACAATCCACGATCGTTTACAAGCAAACGCACATCCAATTCAGTTACCAATCGGTGCTGAAGATGAGTTCAATGGTATCATTGACCTTGTTGAAGAGTGTGCTTACATGTACGCTAACGATTTAGGAACAGACATCGAGCGTGTCGAAATTCCTGAAGAGCACAAAGAATTAGCTGAAGAATACCGTGGAAAACTTATTGAAGCGGTAGCTGAGCTTGATGAAGAAATGATGATGAAGTACCTAGAAGGTGAAGAAATCACTGTAGAAGAGCTTAAAGCTGGTATCCGTAAGGCTACAACTTCTGTTGAATTCTTCCCAGTAATCTGTGGTTCTGCATTCAAAAATAAAGGTGTTCAAATTCTGTTAGACGCAGTTATTGACTACTTACCGTCTCCATTAGATGTACCTGCTATTAAAGGTACTCTTCCGGATACAGAAGAAGCTATAGAGCGTAAGTCTAGCGATGAAGAACCATTCGCAGCTCTAGCATTCAAAATCATGACTGACCCTTATGTTGGTAAGTTAACGTTCTTCCGTGTGTATTCTGGTGTGTTAAACTCTGGATCATACGTGAAAAACTCAACTAAAGGTAAGCGTGAGCGTGTAGGTCGTATCCTACAAATGCACGCTAACAGCCGTGAAGAGATTTCAACAGTTTACGCTGGTGATATCGCTGCTGCTGTAGGTTTAAAAGATACTACTACTGGTGATACTCTTTGTGACGAGAAGAGCCTTGTTATCCTTGAGTCTATGGAATTCCCAGAGCCAGTTATCTCTGTAGCTATCGAACCAAAATCTAAAGCTGACCAAGATAAAATGGGTACAGCATTATCTAAGCTTTCTGAAGAAGATCCAACATTCCGTGCTCACACTGACCAAGAAACTGGCCAAACAATCATCGCTGGTATGGGTGAACTTCACCTTGATATCATCGTTGACCGTATGCGCCGTGAATTCAAAGTGGAAGCAAACGTTGGTGCTCCTCAGGTAGCATACCGTGAGACCTTCCGCGCTGCTGCGAAAGTTGAAGGTAAGTTCGCTCGTCAATCTGGTGGTCGTGGACAATTCGGTCACGTTTGGATTGAGTTTGAACCTAATGAAGAAGGTAAAGGATTCGAATTCCAAAACAAGGTTGTCGGTGGTGTAGTTCCACGTGAATACATCCCAGCTGTTGGAGCGGGTCTTGAAGACTCACTTAAAAATGGTGTACTAGCTGGTTATCCACTAGTTGACATTAAAGCTGCGTTAGTTGACGGATCTTACCATGATGTTGACTCCTCTGAGATGGCGTTCAAAATCGCTGCATCTATGGCGCTTAAAGCTGCGGTTTCTAAATGTAGCCCAGTAATTCTTGAGCCAATGATGAAAGTTGAAGTTGTAATTCCTGAAGAGTACATGGGTGACATTATGGGTGACGTAACATCTCGTCGTGGACGTGTAGAAGGTATGGAAGCTCGCGGTAACGCACAAGTTGTTCGCGCTATGGTTCCACTTTCTGAAATGTTCGGTTATGCAACGGCATTACGTTCTAACACTCAAGGACGCGGAACATTCTCAATGACATTTGATCATTATGAAGAAGTACCGAAGTCTGTTTCTGAAGAAATTATTAAAAAAAATAAAGGTGAATAATTGATTTTTATCGATTGTTCAAGTATAACTACTTATGTAAGCTTAGAAAGTGAGGCTTATGTCTCGCTTTCTAGTCTAAATATAAAATAACCTATATAAACTAAGGAGGAATTTAGAATGGCTAAAGCTAAATTCGAACGTTCTAAACCCCATGTTAACATCGGTACAATCGGCCACGTTGACCATGGTAAAACTACATTAACTGCTGCGATCACTACAGTTCTTGCAAAAGCTGGTGGTGCTGAAGCACGCGGATACGATCAAATCGACGCTGCTCCAGAAGAAAGAGAGCGCGGAATCACAATCTCAACTGCACACGTTGAGTACGAAACTGAAACTCGTCACTATGCACACGTTGACTGCCCAGGTCATGCTGACTATGTTAAAAACATGATCACTGGTGCTGCTCAAATGGACGGCGGTATCTTAGTAGTATCTGCTGCTGATGGCCCAATGCCTCAAACACGTGAGCACATCCTTCTTTCTCGTCAAGTAGGTGTTCCTTACATCGTTGTATTCTTAAACAAATGCGACATGGTAGACGACGAAGAATTATTAGAATTAGTTGAAATGGAAGTTCGCGACCTATTATCTGAATACGGATTCCCAGGCGACGATATTCCTGTAATTAAAGGTTCTGCTCTTAAAGCTCTTCAAGGAGAAGCTGAGTGGGAAGAAAAAATCATCGAATTAATGGCTGAAGTTGATGCTTACATCCCAACTCCAGAACGTGAAACTGACAAACCATTCTTAATGCCTATCGAGGATGTATTCTCTATCACAGGTCGTGGTACAGTTGCAACTGGTCGTGTTGAGCGTGGAATCGTTAAAGTTGGTGACGTAGTAGAAATCATCGGTCTTGCTGAAGAGAATGCTAATACAACTGTAACTGGTGTAGAAATGTTCCGTAAGCTTCTTGACCAAGCTCAAGCTGGAGACAACATCGGTGCTCTACTTCGTGGGGTTGCTCGTGAAGACATCCAACGTGGACAAGTTCTTGCTAAAACTGGCTCTGTAAAAGCACACGCTAAATTCAAAGCTGAAGTTTTCGTATTATCTAAAGAAGAAGGTGGACGTCATACTCCATTCTTCGCTAACTACCGTCCACAGTTCTACTTCCGTACAACTGACGTAACTGGTATCATCCAATTACCAGAAGGTACTGAAATGGTAATGCCTGGTGACAACATCGAAATGACTATCGAACTTATCGCTCCAATCGCTATCGAAGAGGGAACTAAATTCTCTATTCGTGAAGGTGGACGTACAGTAGGTTACGGTGTAGTTGCTACAATCGTTGCTGAGTAGTCTTTAATTAGATTATTAAAAACTCAAGGGATTCTCCCTTGAGTTTTTTTATTGCTTATTACTATAGAAGAAAGAGATGCATTTTCTATTTTTGAATGAGTTTCTTCTATAGTATATAAAACGAAGGTGACACCCAAAAACTGTAAGTTAAATAAGAGTAGATGAAAACTTGATATTCTTTAAAGTGCCATGTATAATAGCAAAAGTAGAGAAAAGCAGATGCAAACAAAAAGATGCTTGCATCTAGACGAATAACATTGTATAATAGACAATGTTGGTCTTTGACTGCGATGAAGTGGAAGGTTGCTGACACACCCGGCCGCTTTGCCATGGCATGGTGTGGGGAAATTTCCATGGAGAAGGTCTATTTTAGAAATAGGCGAACGAAGGAGGGAAAATAATGGCAAAAGAAAAAATTCGTATCCGTTTAAAAGCTTATGATCACCGTATTCTTGATCAATCAGCTGAGAAAATTGTAGAAACAGCTAAGCGTTCTGGGGCAACAGTTTCTGGTCCGATCCCATTACCAACTGAGAAGACTATTTACACAATTCTTCGTGCTGTTCATAAGTACAAAGATTCTCGTGAACAATTCGAAATGCGCACGCACAAACGTCTAATCGACATCGTGAGTCCTACTCCACAAACAGTAGATTCATTAATGCGTTTAGATTTACCATCTGGTGTAGATATCGAAATCAAATTATAATTTATATAACTTAAAAATGTAGGAGGTGTAACTCATGACCAAAGGAATCTTAGGAAGAAAGATCGGTATGACTCAAGTATTTGCTGAGAACGGTGAGTTAATCCCAGTAACGGTAATCGCTGCTAATCCAAACGTTGTTCTTCAAAAGAAAACAACTGAAACTGATGGCTACAACGCAATTCAGTTAGGATTTGAAGATAAACGTGAAAAGTTAACTAACAAACCTGAACAAGGCCACACTGCTAAAGCATCTACAACTCCTAAGCGCTTCATTCGCGAAATCCGCGATGCAGACGTGGACGGATTAGAGGTTGGTCAAGAGGTAAAAGTTGAAGTTTTCGCTGCAGGTGAAATCGTTGACGTAACAGGAATTTCTAAAGGTAAAGGTTTCCAAGGTGTTATTAAACGCCACGGACAATCTCGCGGACCTATGTCTCATGGTTCTCGCTATCACCGTCGTCCAGGTTCAATGGGGCCAGTTGCTCCGAACCGTGTATTCAAAGGCAAAAAACTTGCTGGACGTATGGGTGGAGACCAAGTTACTATCCAAAACTTAGAAATCGTTCAAGTTGACACTGAGCGCAACTTATTACTAGTAAAAGGTAACGTTCCAGGTGCTAAGAAATCTCTTGTAGTTGTTCAAGGCGCTGTGAAGGTTAGCAAATAATTCACAATAGGAAGGAGGAATTCCAATGCCAAAAGTTACTGTATATAACCAAACTGGTTCACAGGTTGGTGAAATCGAATTAGCTGAAGCTATTTTCGGTATCGAACCAAATGAAGCTGTACTATTTGAAGCTGTAATGATGCAACGTGCATCTTTACGTCAAGGTACACACAAAGTAAAAACTCGCTCTGAAGTTCGCGGTGGTGGTCGTAAACCATGGCGTCAAAAAGGAACTGGACGTGCTCGTCAAGGTTCTATCCGCTCTCCTCAATGGCGTGGTGGTGGTACGGTATTCGGACCTACACCAAGAAGCTATGCGTACAAACTTCCTAAGAAAGTTCGTCGTTTAGCAATCAAATCTGCATTAGCTACTAAAGTAGTTGAGAACAACATTGTAGTTCTTGAAGACCTAGTGTTAAATGCACCAAAAACAAAAGACATGGTAGCAGTACTTAAAGGATTAACTGTTGAGAAGAAAGCTCTTATCGTAACTGCTGATGCAAACGAATCTGTAGAGTTATCTGCTCGCAATATCCCAGGAGTAACAGTAATCACTGCTGATGGCGTAAACGTGCTAGATGTGCTTCATCATGATAAGCTAATCATGACAAAAGCGGCAGTGGAAAAAGTAGAGGAGGTGCTTGCATAATGAGAGATCCTCGTGATATCATTAAGCGCCCAGTTATCACTGAACGTTCTATGGAAATGATGGCTGAAAAAAAATACACGTTCGACGTGGACGTTAAATCTAATAAAACAGAAGTTAAAGACGCGATAGAAGCGATCTTTGGTGTTAATGTAGACAAAGTAAATATCATGAACTACAAGCCGAAAGCAAAACGCGTTGGTCGTCACGCTGGTTTTACTAGCCGTCGTCGTAAAGCAATCGTTAAGCTAACTGCTGACAGCAAAGAAATCGAAATCTTCCAAGGCGTTTAATTCTTACTAAAGAAGGAGGGAAATTGAGATGGGAATTAAAAAGTATAATCCAACTACTAACGGTCGTCGTAACATGACTACGAATGATTTCGCTGAAATCACGACCGACAGACCGGAAAAGTCTTTACTTGCTCCTTTAAGCAAAAAGGCTGGTCGTAATAACCAAGGTAAAATTACTGTACGTCATCAAGGTGGCGGACATAAGCGTCAATACCGTATCATCGACTTTAAGCGTAACAAAGATGGAATTCCAGGACGCGTTGCTACGATCGAATATGATCCAAACCGCTCTGCGAATATCGCATTAATTAATTACGTTGACGGTGAAAAACGTTACATTCTTGCTCCTAAAACTTTAGAAGTGGGTATGGAAGTTGTGTCTGGCCCTGAAGCTGACATTAAAATCGGTAACGCATTACCATTAATCAACATTCCAGTAGGTACTGTTGTTCATAACATCGAGCTTAAGCCTGGTCGTGGCGGACAATTAGTTCGTTCTGCTGGTACATCTGCTCAAGTACTTGGTAAAGAAGGAAAATACGTACTTGTACGTTTAACTTCTGGTGAAGTACGTTTAGTATTATCTGCTTGTCGCGCTTCAATCGGTCAAGTTGGTAACGAACAACACGAACTTATCAAAATCGGTAAAGCAGGTCGCTCTCGCTGGTTAGGTAAGCGTCCAACAGTTCGTGGTTCTGTAATGAACCCGGTTGATCACCCACACGGTGGTGGTGAAGGTCGCTCTCCAATCGGACGTAAGTCTCCAATGTCTCCATGGGGTAAACCAACTCTTGGATTCAAGACTCGTAAGAAAAACAAAGCGTCTGATAAATTTATCGTTCGTCGTCGTAAAAAATAATGGGATTGTAGTACGGTTCGCTTCAAGAACCGTACGCCAATCACGAAGGGAGGCACCAAAATGGCTCGTAGCTTAAAAAAAGGACCATTTGTCGATGATCACTTAATGAACAAAATGGAAAAATTAGTTGCATCTGAGCAAAAACAAGTTGTTAAAACTTGGTCTCGCCGTTCAACAATCTTCCCTCAGTTCATCGGACATACAATTGCTGTATATGATGGTCGTAAACATGTACCTGTGTACATCACTGAGGATATGGTTGGCCATAAGTTAGGTGAATTCGCACCAACTCGTACGTATAAAGGTCACCTTGCTGACGATAAGAAAACTAGAAGATAATGAGAGGAGGCACTTCAATGCAAGCTAAAGCAGTAGTGAGAACAGTTCGTATTGCTCCTCGTAAGGTTCGTTTAGTAGTAGACTTAATCCGAGGTAAGCAAGTGGGTGAAGCGATTGCTATCCTTAACCACACACCAAAAACTGCTTCTCCAGTTGTAGAAAAAGTTTTAAAATCTGCAATCGCAAATGCAGAGCACAATTATGAGATGGATATTAACAACCTAGTTGTTGAAAAAGTCTTCGTTGACGAAGGTCCAACGTTGAAACGTTTCCGTCCACGTGCAATGGGTCGTGCAAGCCAAATTAACAAACGCACAAGCCACATCACAGTTGTGGTATCAGAAAAGAAGGAGGGATAATCGATGGGTCAGAAGGTTAATCCAATTGGTCTTCGTGTCGGTATTATCCGCGACTGGGAATCTCGTTGGTTCGCTGAGAAAGATTATGCTACGTTATTACATGAAGACATCAAAATCCGTGAGTACATTACTGTACGCTTAAAAGATTCTGCTGTTGCTAAAGTAGAAATCGAACGTGCAGCAAATCGTGTAAATGTTACAATTCACACTGCGAAACCTGGTATGGTAATTGGTAAAGGTGGTACTGAAGTTGAAGCACTTCGTAAAGCTCTTAACCAATTAACAGGCAAGCGTGTACACATCAACATTTTAGAAGTTAAGAGAGCTGATCTTAACGCTAAATTAGTAGGCGAAAACATCGCTCGTCAATTAGAAAACCGTGTATCATTCCGTCGTGCACAAAAGCAAGTTATTCAACGTGCTATGCGTGCAGGAGCAAAAGGTATTAAAACACAGGTTTCTGGTCGTCTTGGCGGAGCTGATATCGCTCGTGCAGAATCTTACAGTGAAGGAACTGTTCCACTTCATACACTTCGCGCTGATATTGACTATGCAGCAGTTGAAGCTGATACAACATACGGTAAATTAGGCGTAAAAGTATGGATCTACCGTGGAGAAGTCCTTCCTACAAAAAAGAAAGCTTCTGAGGAAGGAGGAAAATAATATGTTAATGCCTAAACGCGTAAAATATCGTAGAGAGCATCGTGGTAAAATGCGTGGTCGTGCAAAAGGTGGAACTGAAATCGCTTTTGGTGAATTCGGTTTACAAGCACTAGCTGCTTCATGGATTACAAACCGTCAAATCGAAGCTGCTCGTCGTGCAATGACTCGTCAAATGAAACGTGGCGGTAAAGTATGGATTAAAATTTTCCCTTCTAAACCTTACACTGCAAAACCTCTAGAAGTACGTATGGGTTCCGGTAAAGGGGCACCAGAAGGCTGGGTAGCAGTAGTAAAACCTGGGAAAATTATGTTTGAAATCGCGGGTGTATCTGAAGAGGTAGCACGCGAAGCATTACGTCTTGCAGCTCACAAATTACCAGTGAAATGTAAATTCGTAAAACGTGAAGTAAATGGTGGTGAATCTAATGAAAACTAATGATATTCGTGAATTAACCACTGCCGAAATCGAAACAAAAGTTAAAGCTTTAAAGGAAGAGTTGTTTAATCTTCGCTTCCAACTTGCTACAGGACAATTAGAGAATCCAACTCGCATCCGTGAAGTACGTAAAGCGATTGCTCGTATGAAAACTGTAGTTTGTGAAAGAGAGATCGGAATTAATCGATAAATTGAGGGGAGGTTTGCATAGTGAGCGAACGTAACCAACGCAAAGTTTATACTGGTCGTGTTGTTTCTGACAAAATGGACAAAACGATTACAGTTTTAGTTGAAACTTACAAAACTCATTCCTTGTACGGAAAACGTGTTAAGTATTCTAAAAAGTATAAAGCCCATGATGAGCAAAACCAAGCGAAACTTGGCGATATCGTTAAAATCATGGAAACTCGCCCGCTTTCTGCTACTAAGCGTTTCCGTTTAGTTGAAATCGTTGAAGAAGCGGTTGTTATCTAAATAGACGAATCGGAATTTTTAGTCCGAAGGGAGGTTTCATAACATGATCCAACAAGAATCTCGTTTGAAAGTTGCTGACAACTCTGGTGCCCGCGAACTTTTAACAATTAAAGTATTAGGCGGCTCTGGTCGTAAATATGCTTATATTGGTGATATTATCGTTGCTACAGTAAAACAAGCAACACCAGGTGGCGTTGTTAAAAAAGGTGACGTTGTTAAGGCAGTAGTGGTACGTACGAAGAGCGGAGCTCGTCGTCCGGACGGTTCTTACATTAAATTTGATGAAAACGCAGCGGTTATCATCAAAGACGATAAGAGCCCACGTGGTACTCGTATCTTCGGACCAGTAGCTCGTGAATTACGTGATAGCAACTTCATGAAGATCGTTTCTTTAGCTCCAGAAGTTCTATAATTTAAGGTATTGCCTTGCTAAGGAGGTGCAGAATTAAGATGCATGTAAAAAAAGGTGATAAAGTTCAGGTAATCACTGGTAAAGACAAAGGAAAACAAGGTGTTATCCTTGTGGCTTTCCCAAAGCAAAACCGTGTTATCGTTGAGGGTGTTAACATCGTTAAAAAACACTCTAAGCCATCTCAATTAAATCCACAAGGTGGAATTATTACGAAAGAAGCACCTATTCACGTTTCTAATGTTATGGTATTAGATCCGAAAACAGGCGAACCTACTCGCGTAGGCTTCAAAGTAGAAGATGGTAAAAAAGTGCGTATTGCAAAAAAATCTGGTGAATTATTAGATAAATAATTTTCTTAAGAAAGGAGGTCACTTCATTGAATCGCCTTAAAGAGAAGTTCCAAAAGGAAATTACTCCTGCTCTAATGAGCAAGTTTAACTATAAATCTGTGATGGAAGTACCGAAAATCGAAAAGATCGTAATCAACACTGGTGTTGGTGACGCGGTATCTAACTCAAAAGCTTTAGACAATGCAGTAGAAGAATTAACTCAAATCGCAGGTCAAAAACCTGTTGTAACTCGCGCTAAAAAATCAATCGCTGGTTTCCGTCTTCGTGAAGGTATGCCAATCGGTGCGAAAGTAACTTTACGCGGTCAGCAAATGTATGAGTTCTTCGACAAATTAGTATCAGTTTCTTTACCACGTGTACGTGATTTCCGTGGTGTTTCTAAGAAATCATTCGATGGTCGTGGGAACTACACATTAGGTGTTAAAGAGCAACTAATTTTTCCTGAGATTGATTATGATAAAGTAAGTAAAGTCCGAGGTATGGACATCGTAATCGTTACTACAGCGAAAACTGATGAAGAAGCTCGTGAACTTTTAACACAATTCGGTATGCCATTCCAAAAATAATGGAAGCCAACGCTAAGTAGAGGAGGCGAAAACGTGGCTAAAAAATCTATGATCGCGAAACAAAAGCGTACTCCTAAGTTTAAAGTACAAGAGTATACACGTTGCGAACGCTGCGGTCGTCCGCATTCTGTATACCGCAAATTTAAGCTTTGCCGTATTTGTTTCCGTGAACTTGCATATAAAGGTCAAATTCCTGGTGTTAAAAAAGCTAGTTGGTAAAACCCACAAATGGGAAGGAGGTAAAACACATGGTGATGACAGATCCAATTGCAGACATGCTTACTCGCATCCGTAATGCGAACATGGTACGTCATGAGAAATTAGAGGTTCCTGCTTCTAAAATCAAAAAAGAGATCGCTGATCTTTTAAAACGTGAAGGTTTCATTCGTGATGTAGAATACATCGGGGATAACAAACAAGGTATCCTTCGTATTTTCCTGAAATATGGTGCAAACAATGAACGTGTAATCACTGGATTAAAACGTATCAGTAAACCTGGCTTACGCGTTTACGCAAAAGCTGATGAAGTACCTCGTGTACTTAACGGATTAGGTATCGCTCTTGTTTCTACATCTAAGGGAGTAATGACGGACAAAGACGCTCGTCAATTACAAACTGGTGGAGAAGTAGTAGCATACGTTTGGTAATATATATTTAAAACGAACGGAGGTGTGACCACATGTCTCGTATTGGTAAAAAGATTCTTGAAATCCCTGCAGGTGTTACTATTACAGTTGCAGAAGACAATACTGTAACAGTAAAAGGCCCTAAAGGTGAATTAACTCGTACTTTCAAAACTGATATGTCTATCAAAATTGAAGAAAATACACTAACAGTTGAGCGTCCATCTGAACAGAAGGAACACCGTGCATTACACGGTACAACTCGTGCTTTAATCGGAAACATGGTTGAAGGTGTAACTACAGGTTTTGCACGCGGACTTGAATTAGTCGGTGTTGGTTACCGTGCTCAAAAACAAGGTGATAAACTTGTTTTAAGCGTAGGTTATTCTCATCCAGTAGAAATGACTCCAGAAGCAGGACTTGAAGTTGAAGTACCTGTACCAACTAAAATCGTAATTAAAGGTATCGACAAGCAACGTGTTGGCGAATTTGCTGCTAACATCCGTGCTGTACGTGCTCCTGAACCATATAAAGGTAAAGGTATTCGTTACGAAGGCGAAGTTGTTCGTCGTAAAGAAGGTAAAACTGCTAAGTAAACCCGTTAGGTGAAAGAAAGGAGTGACAAGAATGATCACTAAAGCTGCTAAAAATGCGACTCGTAAGAAAAGACATGCACGTGTACGTGCTAAACTTACTGGTACTGCAGAACGTCCACGTTTAAACGTGTACCGTTCTAACCAACATATTTACGCTCAAGTTATTGATGATGTAAATGGTGTAACATTAGTAAGTGCATCTACTCTTGATAAAGACCTTGCTCTTAACGGTACTAGCAATACTGAAGCTGCTACGAAAGTTGGAGAATCAGTTGCTAAGCGTGCTGTAGAGAAAGGCGTTAAAGAAGTAGTATTTGATCGCGGTGGTTACTTATACCATGGCCGTGTTAAAGCTCTAGCTGAAGCTGCTCGTGAGGCTGGATTACAATTTTAATGGTCAAAGGAGGGAAAATTGATGCAACGCATTGACCCAAGTAAATTAGAACTTGAAGAACGTGTAGTTACGATAAATCGTGTCGCGAAAGTTGTTAAGGGTGGTCGTCGTTTCCGCTTTGCTGCACTAGTTGTAGTTGGCGATAAAAACGGTCATGTTGGATTCGGTACTGGTAAAGCACAAGAGGTACCAGATGCGATCCGTAAAGCTATCGAAGACGCTAAGAAAAACCTAATCGCAGTACCATTAGTTGGTACAACAATTCCACATACAATCAACGGTCATTTTGGAGCGGGTGAAGTATTCTTAAAACCTGCTGCTGAGGGTACTGGTGTTATTGCTGGTGGACCTGTTCGTGCGGTACTAGAATTAGCTGGTGTACAAGATATTCTTTCGAAATCTCTTGGTACTAACACACCAATCAACATGATTCGCGCTACTGTGAACGGATTAAGCGAACTTAAGCGCGCTGAAGATGTTGCAAAATTACGCGGTAAATCTGTAGAAGAGCTACTAGGTTAAGGAGGGAAAACAAATGGCGAAAAAGTTAGAAATTACCCTCACTCGTAGTGTAATTGGTCGTCCACAAGATCAACGTGCGACGGTAGAAGCTTTAGGTCTTAAAAAGTTGAATTCAACTGTAGTTAAGGAAGAAACTCCTGCTATTCTTGGTATGATCAACAAAGTTTCTCACCTTATAACTGTAAAAGAAGCTTAAGGATAACTCATTAATATAAGGAGGTGCCTGGGAATGAAACTTCATGAATTAAAACCTGCAGAAGGTTCTCGTAAAGTACGTAACCGTGTCGGTCGTGGTATCGGTTCTGGTAACGGTAAAACTGCTGGTAGAGGTCATAAAGGACAAAACGCACGTTCTGGCGGCGGTGTTCGTCTTGGCTTCGAAGGTGGTCAAACTCCACTATTCCGTCGTTTACCAAAACGCGGCTTCACAAACATTAACCGTAAAGAGTTTACTATTGTAAACTTATCAACGTTAAATCGTTTTGAAGATGGTACAGAAGTAACACCTGAATTATTGCTGGAAACTGGCGTTATCAGCAAATTAAACGACGGTGTTAAAATTCTTGCAAGCGGAGCAGTAGAGAAAAAATTAACTGTTAAAGCGCACAAGTTCTCTTCAAGTGCTAAAGAAGCAATTGAAGCAGCTGGCGGATCAGTTGAGGTGATCTAATGTTTCGTACAATCTCCAACTTTATGCGCGTTGCTGAGATAAGACGTAAAATATTATTCACTTTAGCGATGTTAGTCGTATTCAGAATTGGCACGTTTATCCCAGTGCCATTTACAAATGGAGACGTACTGAAAGCACAAGATCAATTAAATGCCTTAGGTATCCTAAATACATTTGGCGGTGGCGCCTTGAAGAACTTCTCCATCTTCGCGATGGGAATCATGCCGTATATTACAGCATCCATCATCGTGCAATTATTGCAGATGGATGTTGTTCCTAAATTTTCGGAATGGTCGAAGCAAGGCGAAATGGGCCGTCGTAAACTAACGCAATTCACGCGTTACTTTACAATTGTTCTTGCGTTTATTCAGGGGTTTGGTATGTCAATCGGTTTTAACGGTATGGTAGGTGGGCAATTAATTTTGAATCCAGGTTGGAGCACTTATTTATACATTGCTACGGTACTGACTGCTGGTACTGCATTTTTAATGTGGTTAGGTGAACAGATTACATCTAAAGGTGTAGGTAATGGTATTTCCATTCTTATCTTTGGTGGTATTGCCGCAGCGATCCCAAGTGTTATATCTCAAGTGTATCAACAACAGTTTCAAAATATCGGAGATCAATTGTTCATGAGTATCGTTAAAGTTGCGTTGATTTTACTAGCTGTGCTAGCAGTTATTGTTGGTGTTATTTTCATTCAACAGGCTGTTAGAAAGATCCCAATTCAATACGCGAAGCGTGTAACAGGAGGGAATGGGAATCATGCTGGAGCACAAAACACTCATTTACCACTTAAGGTAAATAGTGCGGGTGTTATTCCAGTCATTTTTGCTGTTTCATTCTTAATTACGCCTCCAACTATTGCACAGTTCTTCCCGAAACATGATGTATCGCAGTGGATTATTGCAAACTTTAACTATTCTCACCCAGTGGGAATGATCATATATGTTGCGCTCATTGTGGCCTTCACATACTTCTATGCATTTGTTCAGGTTAATCCAGAGCAAATGTCAGAGAATCTAAACAAGCAAGGTGGATATGTTCCAGGTATTCGTCCGGGTAAGAATACAGAACAATATCTAACAAAAATCTTGTATCGTTTGACCTTTGTGGGATCAATTTTCCTAGCAGCGATTGCAATCTTACCAGTTATCTTTACGAAATTGGGAAATCTTCCTCCATCTGCACAGATTGGCGGAACGAGTATGTTAATCGTTGTCGGCGTTGCTTTAGAAACAATGAAGCAGCTAGAAAGCCAATTAGTAAAACGCCATTACAAAGGGTTTATCAAGCAGTGAGTAAGTGGGAAGAATTATCTTCCCTACATGCTCATGTACTGAGGGGGAACAAGGATGAACTTAATTTTAATGGGGCTTCCTGGTGCTGGTAAAGGTACACAAGCCGAACAGATTGTTGCCAAGTATAACATCCCTCACATCTCAACGGGAGATATGTTCCGTGCAGCTATGAAGGCTGAAACTGAACTTGGTTTACAAGCAAAATCTTTTATTGATAAAGGTGCGCTTGTTCCAGATGAAGTTACAATCGGAATTGTTCGTGAACGTTTAAGTCAAGAAGACTGTATTAAAGGATTCTTATTAGATGGTTTCCCACGAACTGTTGCACAAGCATCAGCTCTTGAAGAGATTATGAAAGATCTTGGCAAAAAAATCGATTATGTTTTAAACATTAATGTGGATTCAGGGTTGTTATTAACACGCCTTACAGGTCGTCGCATTTGTAAAGAGTGCGGTGCGACTTACCACTTAGAATTCAATCCGCCAGCAAAAGCTGATGTGTGCGATAAATGTGGTGGCGAATTATATCAACGCTCTGATGACAATGAGGAAACTGTAGCAAATCGTTTAGATGTAAATATTAAGCAAACAAAACCTTTGCTTGATTTCTACGGGGAGCTTGGTTACTTAGAAAGCATTAATGGTGAGCAAGATATCAATAAAGTATTTGCTGATATCGATGTTCTCATCGGGTGCTTAGCGTAATGATCATCTGCAAAACTCCTCGCGAGATAGAAATCATGCGAGAAGCTGGCAGGATCGTTGCTTTAACTCATCAAGAGTTGAAACAACATATTACTCCAGGAATTACAACGAAAGAGCTCAATCAAATAGCGGAAAAGACGATTCGAAAATATGGTGCTATGCCATCTTTTAAAGGATATAACGGATTTCCGGGGAGCATATGTGCTTCTGTAAATGAAGAGCTTGTACACGGGATTCCAGGGAAGCGTAAGCTCGAAGAGGGCGATATCATCAGTATCGATATTGGTGCGAAATACAATGGGTACCATGGAGATTCTGCATGGACGTATCCAGTTGGAAACATTTCTGAATCTGTTCAAAAGTTACTTGATGTCACAGAAAAATCGTTGTATCTTGGTCTAGAACAAGTAAAACCAGGCGAAAGATTATCAAATATCTCACATGCGGTTCAAACCCATGCTGAAGAGAATGGATTCTCGATCGTTAGGGAGTATGTTGGTCA
Source organism: Bacillus sp. NPDC057893 (assembly GCF_042796455.1). NCBI lineage: Bacteria > Bacillati > Bacillota > Bacilli > Caryophanales > Bacillaceae > Bacillus > Bacillus sp. NPDC057893. The sequence goes on from NZ_JBHVNG010000017.1 coordinate 45,565, forward strand.
CGGAATCGGGCAAGACTTACATGAGGACCCTCAAATCCCGCACTATGGTCCACCAAATAGAGGCCCTAGATTAAAGCCGGGAATGGTCATCTGTGTTGAGCCGATGGTGAATCAAGGAAGACGATATGTAAAAACACTATCTGATGACTGGACAGTGGTAACGGTAGATGGTAAATGGTGTGCCCACTTTGAGCACACGATTGCTCTTACAGAAGCAGGATACGAAATCCTTACCACTTTATAAGTAGCTGGCTCTCCGGGATTTCAGAGCAGTGTAAAATGTTACTGATTTGAAGAAGGGAGAACTATTGAATGGCTAAAGATGATGTAATTGAAGTCGAAGGTACCGTTCTTGAAACGTTGCCAAATGCTATGTTCAAAGTAGAATTAGAGAATGGGCATGTCGTATTGGCTCACGTTTCTGGTAAAATCCGTATGAACTTCATTCGTATTTTACCAGGAGACAAAGTTACGGTAGAATTATCTCCGTACGATTTAAATCGTGGTCGTATTACGTACCGTTTTAAATAATATAGCACTCCGTAATCTTTAAGGAGGTTCGAGACATGAAAGTAAGACCGTCAGTTAAACCAATCTGCGAAAAATGTAAAGTTATTCGTAGACGTGGAAAAGTAATGGTTATTTGTGAAAACCCTAAACATAAACAAAAACAAGGTTAATCAGAAGGAGGTGCATTCAGAATGGCACGTATCGCAGGTGTAGATATTCCTCGTGACAAGCGCGTTGTTATTTCTTTAACTTACGTATTCGGCATTGGTCGCCCAACTGCTGAAAAAATTCTTACAGAAGCTGGTATTTCTTCGGAAGCACGAGTTCGTGATTTATCGGAAGATGAATTAGGACGTATCCGTGATATCATCGATCGTATTAAAGTTGAGGGAGACCTTCGTCGTGAAGTATCTCTTAACATTAAACGTCTAATGGAGATCGGTTCTTACCGTGGTCTTCGTCACCGTCGTGGTTTACCAGTTCGTGGTCAAAACTCTAAAAACAATGCTCGTACGCGTAAAGGTCCACGTCGTACAGTAGCAAATAAAAAGAAATAATAAGTAAAGGAGGTTGAACTAACAATGGCACGTAAAACAAACACTCGTAAAAAACGTGTGAAAAAGAATATTGAAGCTGGTATAGCTCATATTCGTTCTACTTTCAACAACACAATCGTAACACTTACAGATACTCACGGTAACGCACTTTCTTGGTCTAGTGCTGGTGCACTTGGTTTCCGTGGATCTCGTAAATCTACTCCATTCGCTGCGCAAATGGCTGCTGAAGCTGCTTCTAAAGTTGCAATGGAGCATGGTTTAAAAACTTTAGAGGTTACTGTTAAAGGTCCTGGTGCTGGTCGTGAAGCTGCAATTCGTGCTCTTCAAGCGGCAGGTCTAGAAGTAACAGCAATTAGAGATGTTACTCCAGTTCCTCATAATGGATGTCGTCCACCAAAACGTCGTCGTGTGTAATTTTTCTGTATAGAATTTTCCCTTTTGTCTATAATGGATATGATGCATTATCGAGAAATTTCGTACAGAAACATCGCTTGTTGTGCACAATCGGGAACTGCCTAAGGGGGACTTTCGGTTAAACAGAGGTTTTTTCCTTTGTTTAACCGGGGTTTCGACGTTTTGAAGGAGGGTTTAGTTAATGATTGAAATCGAAAAACCGAAAATCGAAACGGTTGAACTTAACGAAGATGCTAAGTATGGCAAATTCGTGATTGAACCGCTTGAGCGTGGATATGGTACTACTTTGGGTAACTCCTTACGTCGTATTCTTTTATCCTCACTCCCTGGTGCCGCTGTAACTGCTATCCAAATCGATGGCGTTTTACACGAATTTTCAACAGTAGAGGGCGTAGTAGAAGATGTTACTACGATGATTTTAAACTTGAAAAAGTTAGCTCTTAAAATCTACTCTGAAGAAGAGAAGACGTTGGAAATCGATGTACAGGGCGAAGGTATTGTCACAGCTGCTGATATTACTCACGATAGTGATGTTGAAATCTTAAATCCAGATTTACACATTGCGACGTTAGCAAAAAATGCGCATTTCCGCATGCGTTTAACTGCAAAGCGTGGCCGTGGGTATACGCCAGCTGATGCAAATAAAAGCGAAGATCAACCAATAGGAGTAATTCCTATTGATTCTATTTATACTCCAGTATCACGTGTGACTTACCAAGTGGAAAAGACACGTGTCGGACAAGTGGCTAATTATGATAAGCTTACGCTTGATGTATGGACGGATGGAAGCATCGGGCCAAAAGAAGCTATCTCTTTAGGTGCCAAAATCTTAACTGAGCATTTAAATATCTTTGTTGGTTTAACTGACGAAGCACAAAATGCTGAGATTATGGTCGAGAAGGAAGAAGATCAAAAAGAAAAAGTTCTTGAGATGACTATCGAAGAACTGGATCTTTCTGTTCGTTCTTATAATTGCCTAAAACGTGCAGGAATTAATACTGTACAAGAGCTTGCGAACAAAACAGAAGAAGATATGATGAAAGTTCGTAACTTAGGACGTAAATCCTTAGAAGAAGTTAAACATAAACTTGAGGAATTAGGTTTAGGTTTACGTAAAGACGACTGAGGATTTAAACCCATCAACAAAGGAGGGAACTACGAATGGCATACAGAAAATTAGGCCGTACAAGTGCGCAACGTAAAGCTATGTTACGTGATTTAGCTACTGATTTAATTATCAACGAGCGCATCCAAACGACAGAAACTCGTGCAAAAGAACTTCGTTCTGTAGTGGAAAAAATGATCACTTTAGGTAAACGCGGAGATCTTCATGCTCGTCGTCAAGCAGCAGCTTTCATCCGTAATGAGGTTGCTAACGCTGAGACTGGTCAAGATGCACTTCAAAAATTATTCGCTGATGTAGCTCCACGCTATGCTGAGCGCCAAGGCGGATACACTCGTATTGCAAAAATTGGTCCACGTCGCGGAGACGCAGCACCAATGGTAATTATCGAGCTAGTATAATGATAATTAAAAGGGCAAGACAGTTCTTTTCAAGTAACTGGTCATGGCCCTTTTTTTTTAAATATAGAAAATGGGCTAACTTGGCGAAAGAAAGGGTGCCTTGTATTGAAAAAAGAGAAACTTCGGACAGAAAATATATCATTTCAATATCCTGGGGCAGCCTCTTATGCATTAAAAGATGTTTCATTTTCCTTATATGAAGGAGAATGGGTATCTGTCATTGGACAAAATGGTTCAGGGAAGTCTACACTTGCAAAGTTATTGAATGGTTTGTTTTTGCCGGAATCAGGGACAATTACTGTAAATGATACAATGGTTTTATCTGAGGAAACAGTATGGGATGTTCGAAAGCAAATTGGAATGGTATTTCAAAATCCGGATAATCAATTTGTTGGAACAACGGTACAAGATGACGTTGTATTTGGCTTAGAGAATATCGGAATGCCAAGAGAGCTGATGATAGAAAGACTAGAGCAGGCTCTGCAACTTGTCCGTATGGAAGACTTTCTAAATGAAGAACCGCATTCGTTATCTGGCGGACAAAAGCAGAGGGTGGCAATAGCAGGTGTTTTAGCACTTCAGCCATCTATTTTAATACTAGATGAAGCAACGTCAATGTTAGACCCTCAAGGTAGACGTGAAGTAATAGAAACGGTTAGAAAGCTTGTTAATCAAAAGGGTATCACTGTGTTATCAATTACACATGATTTAGAAGAAGCTGCACAGTCAGACCGTATTATTATTTTAAATAAGGGAGAAATATTAGAGGAAGGGATACCAACGCAAATTTTTAAATCCTCTCATATGCTCCGAGAAATTGGATTAGATGTACCTTTTTCAGTGAAAATAGCAGAATTATTAAAAAGAAATGAAATTCTCTTACAAAATACGCATCTTACAATGGAAAGCTTGGTGAACGAACTTTGGAGATTACATTCCAAAAAGTAGAACATCGTTATCAATATAAAACTCCATTTGAAAGACGTGCACTTTATGATGTAGACGTGTCGTTTCCAAGTGGGGGCTATTATGCCATTATCGGTCATACTGGTTCAGGCAAGTCAACGATGATTCAACATTTAAATGGTTTATTGCAGCCGACAAATGGTACGGTTCAAATTGGTGAACATTTAATTTCAGCAGGAAAGAAAGAGAAGAAACTTAAGCCGCTACGAAAAAAAGTAGGGGTTGTCTTTCAGTTCCCAGAACATCAGTTATTTGAAGAAACAGTTGAGAAGGATATTTGTTTTGGGCCTACTAATTTTGGGGTGTCTGAAGAAGTAGCAAAGCAAAAGGCGAAAGATGCAATCCAGCTTGTTGGATTGGACATAGATTTATTAGCACGTTCTCCGTTTGAATTAAGTGGTGGGCAAATGAGGCGAGTTGCAATAGCGGGCGTACTTGCGATGGAACCCGAAGTACTTGTATTAGATGAACCTACAGCAGGGCTTGATCCGAAAGGACAGCACGAACTTATGGAGATGTTTTATAATTTGCATAAGGAACAGGGGCTTACAGTCATTCTTGTTACCCATAATATGGAGGACGCCGCTAAGTATGCAGATCAAATTGTGGTCATGCATAAAGGAACGGTCTTTTTGCAAGGAAGAGCGGAGGAAGTATTTTCACATGCGGATGAATTAGAACAAATTGGTGTGGATCTTCCGATGTCTTTAAAGTATAAACGTGCAATTGAAGAGAAGTTTGGTATTTCAATTTCGAAGGCTACCTTATCTTTAGAGGATCTTACTTATGAAGTTGTACAGGTGTTACGAAAAGGTGGTCATGAATCATGCAGCAGTTGATTATTGGGAGATACGTTCCAGGTCAGTCACTCATTCATCAACTTGATCCTCGTACGAAGCTGTTGATTGTCTTTTTATATGTATTTGTTGTTTTCTTAGCAAATAATGCGATTTCATATGGGTTTTTATTCTTATATGCACTCATTGCTTTATTTTTTGCAAAAGTGCCGATTCGTTATGTACTTTCGGGCTTAAAACCAATTTTATGGATTTTTCTTTTTACATTTTTCCTGCATATTTTTACAAATAAAGAAGGGGAAGTACTATTCCAGCTTGGTTGGTTTTCGATACATGAAAAAGGGTTAGAGCAAGGAATCTACATTTCTATACGATTTTTCGTTATTATTTTAATGACGACATTATTAACGTTAACAACGACACCAATTGAGATTACAGATGGTTTAGAGACGTTATTAAAGCCGTTGAAGCGTATGAAAGTTCCTGTTCATGAAATCGCATTAATGATGTCAATTTCTCTTCGATTTATCCCCACATTAATGGATGAAACGAGTAAAATCATGAAAGCGCAGGCGTCACGTGGTATTGATTTTGCTGGGGGACCGATAAAAGATAGGATGAAAGCTATTATCTCACTACTCGTTCCATTATTTATCAGTGCTTTTAAGCGTGCAGAGGACTTAGCGATTGCGATGGAATCTCGTGGATATAAAAGTGGCGAAGGACGTACTAAATTTAGGCAACTACGCTGGAAAATAAGTGATACAGTAACAATTGTAAGCTTACTTTGTTTAGCTTGTATTTTGGCATGGGTGCGGTCGTAATGGAGAATAGAGAAATGGAAAGAATAAAATGTACAGTTGCATATGATGGCATTCATTTTTGTGGTTACCAAATTCAACCACAGCATCGGACTGTTCAACAAGAAATAGAGAAAGCATTGCAGAAGTTGCATAAAGGAGAACTTGTTCGTGTGCAGGCATCAGGCAGAACGGATTCTACCGTTCACGCCAAAGGACAAGTGATACACTTTGATACACCTTTGTCTCTTGAAGAGTGGCAATGGAGTAATGCTTTAAATACAATGTTGCCGGATGATATTATTATCAGGCAGGTAGAGAAGAAAACAGAAGAATTTCATGCACGTTACGGTGTTGAGAAAAAAGAATATCGCTATCGTGTATTATTATCAAAGACTGCGGATGTATTCCGTAGAAATTACGTATATCAATATCCATATCCGCTCGAAATAAACTCTATAAGAAAAGCGATTCCTTATTTTATTGGAACGCATGACTTTACTTCTTTTTGTTCGGCAAAAACTGACAAAAAAGATAAAGTGCGAACAATTTATGAAATCGAATTAATTGAGCAAGACGATGAATTAATTTTTCGCTTTGTAGGTAATGGATTTTTATATAATATGGTCAGAATTATTGTTGGTACGTTACTTAGCGTAGGCCAAGGAAAGCTTGATCCTGATAGTATTCCAGAGATTTTAGCGAAACAAAATCGCCAGTTTGCTGGAAAGATGGCTCCAGGTCATGGACTTTACTTATGGCAGGTAAACTATAACAACTAATCCTGGTGTAACATTTGCTTGACATTAGAAACGCAAAAGTATATCATAACATATGGTATTGTTTCTAAAACCACGATTAGCCCCGGAAGGAAATCGTGTTTAAGATAAACAATAGATTTTTTCTATGGAAAAGATAACGAGGAGGGAAACACATGCGTACGACTTTTATGGCAAAAGCTAACGAAGTTGAGCGTAAATGGTATGTGGTTGATGCTGAAGGTCAAACTTTAGGTCGCCTATCTACTGAAGTAGCATCCATTTTACGTGGTAAACACAAACCTACATTTACACCACACGTTGACACGGGTGATCATGTAATTATTATTAACGCTGAGAAAATTCATTTAACAGGTAATAAATTAAACGATAAAATTTACTACCGTCACACTAACCACCCAGGTGGACTTAAGCAAAGAACAGCTCTAGAAATGCGTACAAACTACCCTGTACAAATGTTAGAGCTTGCAATTAAAGGCATGCTTCCAAAAGGACGTTTAGGACGTCAAGTGTCTAAGAAATTAAACGTGTATGCTGGAGCAGAGCATCCACACCAAGCACAACAACCAGAAGTTTACGAACTTCGCGGATAATTAATTAAAGGAGGGCTTACTTTGGCACAGGTTCAATACTATGGCACTGGACGTCGTAAGAGTTCAGTAGCGCGCGTACGCCTAGTTCCAGGCGAAGGACGCGTTATCATTAACGGTCGTGATTTTGAAAACTATATCCCATTTGCTGCATTACGTGAAGTAGTGAAACAACCTCTAGTTGCAACAGAAACTTTAGGTAACTACGATGTACTTGTAAACGTAAATGGTGGTGGATACACTGGTCAAGCTGGTGCTATTCGTCACGGTATTTCTCGCGCTTTATTAAAAGCTGATCCAGAATACCGTCTAACACTAAAACGTGCAGGTCTATTAACTCGTGACGCACGTATGAAAGAGCGTAAAAAATACGGTCTTAAAGGCGCACGTCGTGCACCTCAGTTCTCAAAACGTTAATTTTTGCGAACTTCAAACCCCAACCATTTTGGTTGGGGTTTTTTTATGTTTAATTCTTCTTTTGTAATTTTTGTAGCTTGGAATATTTTAGTGCTACCGCCGCGCGTATGCTTCTTCTTTAGAAGTTTAGACTAATACGTATTAGGGAGGTTTATAAGTACTATGAATGTCATTGTCAGCTTACAAGAAAAGCAAAAAGAAAAGCAGTTAAAATACGAGCGGAAGATGCTGCGAGAATTATCATTAAAAACATTGCGTTCAAATATTCGTGATGCCTTTCAGATGCAAGAACTTCATCGTCAGTATGAAGATTATTGTATTGAATTAGGGATAGAATCTTATTTATTAGGAGCGAGATACAGTAAATTTGGTTATCATGGTGAATCATTCTTTGATGTGAAATATAGGGCTTTAGAAGAAGAGCAACAATTAACTGAAACATTATTTCAATTTTTAACGAGTATGACTATACGCGAAATTAAGTTGCAAGACGAGGAATTGCTTTTTGAATCTTGCCAGCAGTTTATCGGCTTGTGGTGGCAGGAAGGGTATGAAAAAGGCGAAAGAAGATATCGATTAAAGCTACACTAAGACAAGCATAAACTTTCCTCTTGTCCCATATAAGTAATTAGAGGGACTAGCTGGAGGAGGAAAGGTATGAAGAGAATTCGAATTATCTCTTTTGCGCTCGCTGCGGTTGTTTTGTTTTTTTTAGTTAAACAAGAATTTCAAATTACAAAATCGTGGCGAGCTTGGAATTTACCCTTATCAGGGAAAGTGATTGTACTAGATGCTGGGCATGGTGGGCCAGACGGAGGGGCTGTTGGTGGAAAGGATATTGTAGAAAAAGATATTACGCTTGAGATTACAAAAAAGGTACAAGATTATTTACAAGAACAAGGCGCTTTAGTCATTTTAACGCGTGAAGGAGATTATGATTTAGCTAATAAAGATACAAAGTCATATAGTAGACGTAAAGCAGAGGATTTAAAAAAGCGTGTTGAAATCATTAATAAGCCTGATGTAGACTTTTTTGCGAGTATTCATTTAAATGCCCTAACTAGTAGTGGATCTAAGGGCGCACAAACGTTCTACTACCGTTCTTCGATTGAAAATGAACGGGCTGCGAAATTTATACAAGCTGAATTGAGAACAAGCTTAGAAAATACGAATCGTTCTGCTAAAACAATTCCTCACGTGTATTTATTGAAGTATGCCAAAAAACCAGGTGCTTTAATTGAGGCTGGCTTTTTATCGAACGTGAATGAAAGATATATGTTAAATTCGGAGAAATACCAGCAAAAAGTAGCGGCTGCAATATATCGTGGTATATTACGTTATTTTACGGAAAAAGGAAATCCTCCAGAATAAGGAGGATTTTTTGAGTTTCTCTCGTTAACGAAGTTTTCCGAAAATATGTTATACTGAAAATGTAAACGCATTTATTTCAAAGATAAAGAGAGATAAATTTAATTAACATTACGTTATTTTTCATACAGGGGGCTGGGCTAATTATGGTAACAAAAGAGCAGGTAGTGGAAGCATTGGAAGGGATTGTAGATCCGTTTATACATAAAACGTTAAAAGAAACAAATGCAATTAAAGAGGTAACAGTCAAGCAGGAGAAGGAACATGTAAGTGTTAAAATTGCAATTGTAAAGACAGGTACAGCGGAACAAATGCAGTTGCAGTCTGGAATTGTAAAGTTAGTAAAAGAACTTGGAGCAACAACAGTTGGACTTCGTTTTGCAGAATTTACAGAAGAGGAACTAGCCCAGTTTGCACCACCGCAAGAGGAAGAGAAAAGTGAATCCTTATTATCACCGAACTCAAATACAACATTTTTAGCAGTAGCAAGTGGAAAAGGTGGAGTAGGGAAATCGACTGTTTCAGTTAACCTTGCAATTGCTTTAGCTCGTTTAGGAAAAAAGGTTGGTATCATTGATGCGGATATTTATGGTTTTAGTGTGCCGGATATGATGGGTATAGAAAAACGCCCAATCGTAAGAGGTGATAAGATAATACCAGTGGAGCGTTTAGGCGTGAAAGTAATCTCAATGGGATTCTTTGTAGAAGATAACGCACCTGTTATTTGGAGAGGACCGATGCTTGGGAAAATGTTAAATCACTTTTTCACAGAAGTAGAATGGGGTGATTTAGATTACTTAGTATTGGATCTACCACCAGGTACGGGTGATGTTGCTCTAGATGTGCATTCGATGTTGCCGGCTTGTAAAGAGATTATTGTAACAACGCCGCATCCAACAGCGGCATTTGTAGCAGCGCGCGCTGGAGCCATGGCTTTACGTACAGAACATAGTATTCTTGGTGTTGTTGAAAATATGGCGTATTTTGAAAGTAAAGCAACTGGTGAAAAAGAGTATGTGTTTGGAAGAGGTGGAGGAGATAAATTAGCTACGGAACTCCAAACGGATGTAATTGGTCGGATTCCACTTCAACAACCTGATTGGAATAAAGAGGACTTTGCGCCGTCAGTATATGAAGATACACATACAACGGGTCTTATTTATCGTATGATAGCTGAGACAGTTATTGATAAAACAGCTGTTACACAAAAATAAAGTAGTAATGAGTGGACAATATATATTGTCCACTCATTACTATAATTTTTATTGTTGTTCTTTGTTCCCATCTTGAGAACCACCTTCACTGCCTGCGCCTTTCTTATCAGACCCACCTTTTTCGGCTTTTTGTACACCTTTACTAATGATGTCAATCATCTTAGCTTGGAAGAGTGGACTTTCGGCAGTTTCGGTTAGTACTTGCTGTAAATATTGACGATATTCTTTACTCTTCATTGTTTGTAACATAATTTTCTCTACTTCAGGATTTTTCATAATCTCTATAACACCTGATTGGTATTCAGGATCTTTTAGTAAAGTTTTCATTAAGTTTGTTTGTTCTTTTCCCATACTTTTAGCAAATTTTGATGAGAACTCAGGGTCTTTAAAGAGCTTTTCCCAGAATTGTTGCCCTTTTTCAGATACCATCGCATCTTCAATCGTTTTCTTTACTACTGTTTCATCTAGTATGAGGGCTTGTTTCATTTTTTCATCAGTTAATACATCTTGGATCGCTTTTTTTCCTTGATCGGTTTTTAAAATATCAACAATCATTTTTTTTGTTTGATCATAATCAAGTTCGGATTTTGCTTCTTTTTCTTGTGCACATGCCACTAGTGCTATAAATAGAAAAGAAGAAATCCAAACGAGCAGCATCCGTTTCATAAGTTGGAGCTCCTTTCAGCAAAGTTCTCTTTTTTTAATATAAATCTCTTTAAGGAATTTATACATTAACATGGCTAGCTTTTTGAAATTGTCATTGATACAATTTAATTAGAAATATAAGAATAATGGGGGATGTGTTGTGAATAGCCGCAAGTGGGTACGACTATTTTTTACGACGTTGTTTCTTGGTGGGATTAGCACAGTCTTTATTGGTTTTGTTTTAGAGTGGGACAAGTACGTTAAATTTTTTCGAAATTTCGACGGAAAGGAGATTCTAGCAGTTTCTTTCTGGTTGATGGGCGTAGGATTTATTTTTAGTGTTATAAGTCAAATGGGGTTCTTTGCATATTTAACGATTCATCGTTTTGGATTAGGGATGTTTCGGTCATCCTCTTTATGGAATGCAGTACAACTGTTCTTTATTGCGTTCGTATTGTTTGATTTCGTTTATTTAAGGTCAGTACTTATTGCAAATGGGGAAGTTTCCTTAGGGAATAACATACTTGTTGCTGGGATGTTATTTGTGTTTGGGGCAATTGTCGCTTACATAAAGAGTAAAGAAACGAATAAAAAAGCATTTGTTCCCGCTTTGTTCTTTATGGTTGTTGTAACAATTCTTGAATGGGTACCAGCGCTCCGGATTAATGATACAGATTGGTTATATTTAATGGTGATACCACTTCTATTATGTAATGCATATCAGTTACTTGTATTGCATCGTTTAATTGGACAAAAGAGTAAGTCAGTTTAATGAGAAGAGAATGGGTTTTTAATTAACCAGATTCTTATCGTCTGTAAACACTAGGATAAGAAAAGCTCCGCTATCTTAACGAAAGATAGCGGAGCTTTTTATGTGTGAAGAACCGTGTGGAAAGGAACTACTTAATATCTTCGCTTTTTGTACTTGTGTTGGAAATAAGTTGTGATACAGATGTTTGTTCATATCCGTCGCTCTTTAATTTTTGTAAGAGTAATGGTAAAGCCTTATTTGTTTGAAGGGCAGAATCAGAAGCATGTAATAAGACAATATCTCCACCCTTTAAATTGCTAGAGACTGTGGAAACAATTTTATTTACGCCGGGATTTTTCCAGTCATTTGAATTGTTACTCCAATGAACGATGGTGTATCCGAGTGATTCCGCTATTTTAAGAGTCGTTTTGTTAAAGTCGCCACTAGGTGGACGTAATAGCTTGACTTGTTTTACGCCAAGTTTTGTAAAAACATCTTGTGCCCGTAAAAGATCTCGTCGTATTTCATTTGCTTCTAGTGAAGTGTAGGATGTGTAATTATAACCCATACTACCAATCTCATGTCCATCTTTCATGATGCGTTCGACAATATCAGGGTGTCTTTCAGCCCATGCAGCAGAGAGAAAGAAGGTTGCATTCTTAATTTCTCTTTCTTTGAGTGTATTAAGGATTGGAATAGCTTTTTGGTCTCCCCAACTAATGTCAAACGTGAATGCAACTTGTTTTTTTGCAGTGTCCCCTTTGTAAATCACTTTAGGGCCGGTAGCAGTTGAAAAAGCAGATTCATGTGAATATGTTTTTAAAAAGAGTAGCCATGCTGTAAATAAAGAAAGTACGACTATTAAGCTAATGTGTTTAAATGTCCTTTTACTCGTAATAAAAAAGAAAAACATAATATTACGCCCCTTTGTCCAATCCTTTTCAGTTACATATATGCTTTAAATTTAAAAAAGAGAACAAGGGATTAACATCGTAAGTGGTGGATATAATGAGTGATAGAATTTTGTTTTTGATGATACATTATTGATAATTGAAAATGAGTGCGGTGTTTATTGGTACACGTAAGGAGTTATTGGGGTGATAATTTGCTTGGGATTATGTTGACGAAGGAAGAGAAAAAAGAAATGGAATACATACTGAAGAGAGAATTAGAGGAACTTTTATTTGATTTTGAAGATGAGCGTATACATAGCGTTGTAAAAAAGGCGATGGAAGAAAGGTATAAAATCATTTTTTGCTTATTTCGGAGAGTTGCTAATAGGGAAGAATGTATTCGTTATGTAAGAAAAAGAATTTTTTATTAAAAAGTATTGACGTTAAGAGTAAGTATATGATAAATTAATAAACGTCGCTGATGCAGAAACGCAGAAAACGACAAAAAAGAAATTAAAAAACTTAGTTGACATCGAAAAATGAAGATGTTAACATAAGGAAGTCGCAAATGAGCGACCGAGTAGTTCTTTGAAAACTGAACGAAACAAACAACGTGAACGTCAATTTTTATTTTTAGATGCTAGACAAACTAACTTTATTGGAGAGTTTGATCC
>NZ_JBHVNG010000018.1:0-48395 GCF_042796455.1 Bacillus sp. NPDC057893
CACACCCGTTCCCATACCGAACACGGAAGTTAAGCTCTCTAGCGCCGATGGTAGTTGGGACCTTGTCCCTGTGAGAGTAGGACGTCGCCAAGCAAGATAAAAACACAAGTCTTTTGACTTGTGTTTTTTTGTGTTTAAACAGTACACGAAAGAAGTAAAGGGAATACATAAGTAATACAAACACGTTGCCCAAGGGTAAATCATATTATATAAGAAATTGATGTATATTTTTCTGAAATTTGTTAAGGAATAGAGGTATATAATATGTTTATTTAAAAAGGGAGGAAAGATTATGAAATTACCAAGTGAAATTTGCATCGTTTGTGAGACAAAAAGAGGAGAAGGAATATATGTATATAATAATTTAATATGTTACGAGTGCGAAAGAAATTTGGTTAATACTGAGACAAATGACCCGAAGTATATACATTATTTAAAACAACTGCGAAAATTAGAAGTATCATATTTTTAAATAGGCATTATGCCTATTATTTTTTTTGCCCTAATATCTGTATAATAGATACAGAATGAATAATAAGGAAGAGATGTATATGAATCAAAATCGTATGCCTTTATATGAGGCGTTAATAGAATTTAAAGAAAGGCGACTACTATCTTTTCATGTTCCGGGTCATAAGAATGGTTTAAACTTCCCTCAGAAAGCTTCAGAGGGGTTTAAGGACATATTATCGATTGATGTAACAGAGTTAACAGGATTAGATGATTTACATAGTCCATTTGAATGTATAGATGAAGCACAGCAATTATTAGCTGAAGTATATGGCGTGCACAAAAGTTATTTTTTAATTAATGGTTCAACAGTTGGAAATTTAGCAATGATTTTGTCTTGCTGCGGCGAACATGATATTGTCCTCGTACAAAGAAATTGTCATAAATCAATCATTAATGGTTTGAAATTAGCAGGGGCTAATCCGGTCTTTTTAAACCCATGGATTGATGAAGTACATAACGTACCAGTAGGTGTTCATGATGACATTATTAAGGAGGCAATTACAAAGTATCCAAATGCAAAAGCACTTATTTTAACACATCCTAATTACTATGGTATGGGAATTGATTTAGAGGCAAGTATCGCTTACGCACATGCACATAAAATTCCTGTTCTAGTAGATGAAGCCCATGGGGCACATTTTTGTATAGGGGACCCCTTCCCGAAGTCAGCATTAGTTTATGGTGCGGATATTGTGGTTCATTCCGCACATAAAACATTACCTGCGATGACAATGGGATCTTATTTACATATAAATAGCGGTTTGGTGAGTGAAGAAAAAGTTTCCTCCTATTTAAGTATGCTACAATCTAGTAGCCCATCGTATCCAATTATGGCTTCTCTTGATATAGCACGTTTTGCAATAGCAGTTATAAAGGAAGAGGGTCATGATGAAATCATTGAGTTTTTACGCCGATTTAAAGAAGGATTGCGATCTATCCCACAAATAGCCATCTTGCAATATCCATCGCAAGATGAATTAAAGGTTACGGTGCAAACTCGCTGTCAGTTATCGGGGTATGAATTACAGTCTGTATTTGAAAAGGTCGGTATATATACGGAAATGGCAGATCCATATAACGTCCTATTTATATTACCGTTACAAGTAAATGAGGGTTATATGAAAGCTATAGAGATAATTCGAGTAGCTTTGCAGCAATATAAGGTAAAAGACAAGACAGCATCAATTCGGTATACTTATAAAGGGGAGATTTCCCCTTTACCGTATACGTATAAACAATTAGAGAGATACGAAACGAAGTTAGTATCTCTAGAAGAAGCCGTTGGTATGATAGCAGCAGAAATGGTGATTCCATATCCACCTGGAATTCCATTGATCATGTATGGAGAGAGGATTACTCAAGAACATACAAAGCAAATTACTCATTTAGAGAAAGCAGGGGCTCGTTTCCAAGGCAGTACGAAATATATGAACGTGTATGATATAGAAAGTAGGTTTTAGGATGAAGGGATTATTTGTAACAATTGAAGGGCCAGAAGGATCGGGTAAAACAACATTAATTAAAAGCTTATTACCGTACTTTGAGCAAAAGGAACAAAAGGTAATGGCAACGAGGGAACCAGGTGGTATTGCAATTTCTGAAGATATTAGGACAATTTTACATAAGCAGGAATATACGATGATGGAAGCACGTACAGAGGCTCTTTTATATGCTGCTGCACGTAGACAACATTTAGTGGAGAAAGTTATGCCAGCGCTTGAGGAAAACTATCTTGTACTATGTGATCGTTTTGTTGATAGCTCCTTAGCTTATCAAGGTTATGCAAGAGGATTAGGCGTAGATAAAGTATTCGAAATGAATCGCTTTGCAACTGAAGATTGTATGCCAGGTTTAACTATTTATTTAGATATTAAGCCAGAAGTTGGGTTAGCTCGAATTGCAAAAGATGCAGGCCGCGAGGTGAATCGACTAGATATGGAAGATATCTCTTTCCATAAACTTGTGCGTGAAGGCTATTTACAAGTTGTAGAACGCTTTTCAAATCGCATTGTACTAGTAAATGCTGATCAGCCAATGGAAAAACTTATAGAAGAAGTTGTTCAGATTATAGAAGATAAATTGTTATAATAGAAGGAAAGAATGAAATAAGTGAGGTATGCATTATGATGAAGACGTGGGAGCAGCTTTCTGCTATACAGCCCATTGGTGTCAAAATGTTGATGAATAGCATTGCAAAAGAGCGTATATCCCATGCTTACTTGTTAGAGGGAGGAAAAGGTACTGGGAAGTTCGCAACAGCAATTCAAATGGCAAAAAGTTTTCTCTGTTCACAAAGAAATGGTGTAGAGCCTTGTCATGTATGTACGAATTGTCGCCGAATTGATTCAGGTAACTACCCAAACTTACATATTGTAAAACCAGATGGATTATCTATTAAAAAGCAGCAAATTCATGATTTACAAGAAGAGTTTTCAAAAACAGGATTAGAAGCAAATAAAAAAGTATATATTATTGAGCATGCAGATCGTATGACAGCAAATGCAGCGAATACGCTCTTAAAGTTTTTAGAAGAACCAAGTAGTGATACAACAGCTATTTTACTTACTGAACAAAGTCATCAGATTTTAAATACAATCTTATCTCGTTGTCAAGTTGTTACGTTTAGGCCGTTGCTTACAGAATCTTTAATTAAGAGGTTAGAGGAAGAAGGTATTACAGTTTCTTTATCTACACTTGCTGCGCAGCTTACGAATAGTTTTGAAGAAGCTTTATTAATGTGTAATGATGAATGGTTTGCACAAGCGAGAGCTTTAGTGATAAAATTATGTGAAGCGCTCGAAAAAGATAAGGCCTCTATTTTTTTTGTACAAGAAAAATGGGGAAAGCACTTTGGAGAGAAAGAACAATTACAGCAAGGCTTAGATATGTTACTCCTTATTTATAAGGATTTATTATATGTTCAACTTGGAGAAGAAGATCGTCTTGTTTTTCATGAGCAGAAAGAGATGTTCGAATCCTTTTCTTATGCTCAGAAGCGCATTGTATCAGCTCTCTTTAATATATTAGAGGCAAAAAATAGAATCAACGCTAATGTAAATGCGCAGCTTGTGTTCGAACAGTTAGTGTTGCGGTTGCAGGAGGGATGACCGTTTTGTATGATGTAGTAGGTGTTCGCTTTAAGAAGGCCGGAAAGGTATATTACTTTGATCCAAATCAGTTCGATATCTCAGAAAATGAGTTTGTAATTGTAGAAACGGTAAGAGGTATTGAATATGGAAAAGTAGTTATTACCAAAAAGCAAGTTGATGAAAACGACGTTGTATTACCGCTTAAAAAAGTTATTCGTATTGCAAATGAAAATGATCGTACCATTGTTGAAGAGAATAGACATGCTGCGAAAGAAGCATATCAAGTTTGTCAACAAAAGGTAGGAGAACATAATCTTGATATGAAGCTTGTAGATGTAGAGTATACGTTCGATCGTAATAAGATTATTTTTTACTTTACTGCGGATGGACGGATTGATTTCCGGGAACTAGTGAAAGACTTAGCGGCAATTTTTAGGACAAGAATTGAGCTGAGACAGATTGGCGTTCGTGACGAAGCAAAAATGCTTGGTGGTATTGGTCCATGTGGTCGTATGCTTTGTTGTTCTACTTTTTTAGGAGATTTTGAACCTGTATCCATTAAAATGGCAAAGGATCAAAATTTATCATTAAACCCTGCAAAAATCTCTGGTTTATGTGGTCGCTTAATGTGTTGCTTAAAATATGAGAATGATGAATATGAGGCAGCAAAGGAACAACTTCCTGATTTAGATCAACGTATACAAACACCGCAAGGTACTGGCCGTGTTATCGGATTAAATATTTTAGAAAGATTAATTCAAGTGGAACTAGTAGACAAGGAACGGATAGTAGAATATACGTTAGATGAATTAATTAATAAAGGGGTCGTTTCGAGTCAAACCACAGATTAATGAGGTGGGTGCTTGTGGAGAAAAAGGATATTTTTGCATCGGTTTCTAGTATGGAAGAGCAAATTGGACATTTATACAAACAGTTGGGAGAATTAAAACAACATCTTGCAGAATTATTGGAAGAAAACCAACATATAAAAATGGAAAATGAAAATTTGCGACATCGTTTTGAAGAAGTGCAGAACAAGGAAAAACAAAAAACTCAAAAACGCAAAGAAATGAAGGCGAAGACAGATATTGGTGAAGGCTACGATAACCTAGCGAGACTATATCAAGAAGGTTTTCATATTTGTAATCTACATTATGGAAGTGTACGTAAAGAGGGAGATTGTTTATTCTGTCTGTCATTTTTAAATAAAAAGTGAGATTACCTTTCCAATATAATTGGAAAGGTAATTTTTTATACATGAGAGTAGAATGAAATTTATTTTTACATTAATAGAGGATGAAATAGGGTAGGTTAATTGTAAGAAAGGGAGCAATATATGAATTTATATGAAGATGAGCGTTTAGATTACTTATTAGCGCAAGATATGAAGATTGTACAAAGTCCATCAGTATTTAATTTTTCTTTGGATGCTGTTTTACTTGCAGATTTTGCTTGGGTGCCAATTCAAAAAGGTAATTTACTTGATTTGTGTACAGGTAACGCAGTTATCCCTCTTTTATTAAGTACAAGGACAAAAGGGAAAATTACAGGTGTAGAAATTCAAGAGCGCTTATATGATATGGGAATAAGAAGCGTTCAATATAATAATTTAGAAGAAAGAATTCATTTAATCCATGGAGATTTGAAAGATATGCCGGAGAAACTTGGACGTCATCAATATGATGTTGTAACATGTAATCCTCCTTATTTTCAAACACCACAAACTTCTGAGAAGAATATCAATGAACATTTAGCGATAGCTCGTCATGAAATTATGTGCACATTAGAGGATGTTGTATATGCAAGTAGCCAGTTAGTGAAACAAGGTGGGAAAGTAGCATTTGTACATCGTCCAGGTCGTTTGCTCGACATCGTCACATTAATGCGTAAATACAAAATCGAACCGAAACGTGTGCGATTTGTTTATCCTAAGGCTGGTAAAGAAGCGAATACATTGTTAATTGAAGGAATTAAGGATGGGAATGCAGATTTGAAAATCTTACCACCTCTTTTTGTATATGAAGAAAACAACGAATATACAAAGGAGCTTCGTTCAATTTTATATGGAGAAGAATAATCATTGTTTTTATGTGGTGGAGTGTTCTGATGGAAGTTATTATGCTGGATATACAAATCATATAGAAAAACGGATTCAGACCCATAATAGTGGGAAAGGTGCTAGATATACACGCGCTAGGCTTCCAGTTAGTTTAAAATATGTAGAGGGTCATGAGGATAAACGAACGGCTATGCAAGCTGAATATCACTTTAAACAGTTAACGAGGAAACAAAAAGAAGAATATATGCAAAAAGGAGAACGCTATGTGGCAGCAAAAAAGCTTTCAGCAAAATGAAAAGGGAGTTTTATATTTAGTACCGACTCCAATCGGAAATTTAGAGGATATGACATTTCGTGCAATCCGAATTTTAAAAGAGGCAGATCTTATTGCTGCGGAAGATACAAGGCAAACGAAGAAGCTTTGTAATTATTTTGAAATTGAAACACCAGTTATGAGTTATCATGAGCATAATAAAGGAGTAAGTGGACAGAAAATTTTAGATAAGTTAGAAGAAGGTAAGACTGTAGCCATTGTGAGCGATGCTGGTATGCCATGTATTTCAGATCCTGGTTATGATATCGTTGTAGAGGCTGTAGCAGAACAATATCATGTTATCCCGCTTCCTGGGGCAAATGCAGCTCTTACAGCATTAATTGCATCAGGACTTGAGACAAAACATTTTTATTTCTATGGTTTCCTGCAAAGAAATAAAAAGGGACGTAAGCTTGAATTAGAAAAACTACGCTATATTCCAACTACAATGATGTTTTACGAGGCACCGCATCGTTTAGATGACACTTTAATCTCTATGCAAGAAGTATTAGGAAATAGGGAAATCGTATTATGTCGTGAGCTAACGAAGAAATTTGAAGAGTTTATTCGTGGAACAATTGAAGAAGCGATTGAGTGGACGAAGCAAAATGAAGTTCGTGGTGAGTTTTGTATTTTAGTAGCGGGTTCAACAGAAGAACCTACTCAAGAAGAACAATGGTGGGAAGCCATTTCAGTATATAATCATATTGAACATTATATAAATGAAAAAGGTATGAATTCAAAAGAAGCGATAAAAACAGTCGCTAAAGACCGAGATTTGTCGAAACGAGACGTATATCAAATCTATCATGTTGATAAAAAATAAGCTTCTCATAATTGAGAAGCTTATTTTGCTGTTTCGATATAATCTTGAAGTTCGTTTAAGACCTGTTCAGCGCCTTCTTTGCTTAAGATAATTTTACCTTCAGCTAAAGATAGGTTACCATCAGATACTTCACCAGTTACTTGGCAAGTCATGTTTGGTTTATATTTTTTTAAGATGATTTTTTCTTCATCAACGTAGATTTCAAGAGCATCCTTTTCTGCAATACCTAAAGTACGGCGTAATTCGATTGGGATTACTACACGACCTAATTCATCAACTTTACGAACGATACCAGTAGATTTCATAATTATTTTCCTCCTAAATAAATAGTTTATAAGTTTCGAGTCTATTTTTTGATTCGTCATTTTTCGACAAAATACCCTATGGACATATGATACCAATCATTTACATTTCCGTCAATTCTTAAATTCTATATTTTAAAAAAAGATTTATAGATTTTTATACTTCTTATATATAATAGAATGTAAGTCATTTCTACAATTGTTTCGTATTATTTTTTTATAATGTTTATACTTTTCGGAAAAAATATTGTATATTTTTTTGAATATGAGTAATAGATGATAAAGATATCGAGCATTAACTCGTTTTTATATGTGAGTTTTTGATATACTGTTTATAAATACATATGAGGTTATTCGGGAGGTCCAAAACGATGAAAGAGGAAAATAAGTCCTTTTATATTACTACCCCAATTTATTATCCAAGTGGAAAGTTACACATTGGACATGCTTATACGACAGTAGCAGGAGATGCGATGGCACGATATAAGCGTATGCAAGGATATAATGTTCATTATTTAACAGGAACTGATGAGCATGGACAGAAGATCCAAAAGAAAGCAGAAGAACTAAATGTTACACCACAAGCATATGTGGATAACATTGTATCAGGGATTAAAGAACTTTGGGAGAAGATGGATATCTCTTATGATGATTTTATTCGTACAACTGAAGATCGTCATAAAGATGTTGTTGAGAAAATCTTCAAGCAGCTAGTAGATCAAGGCGATATTTATCTTGATGAATATGAAGGTTGGTATTCTGTACAAGATGAAACATTCTATACAGCGCATCAATTAATAGATCCAATTATGGAAGGTGACAAAGTAGTTGGTGGAAAAAGCCCAGATAGTGGTCATGCTGTAGAACTTGTTCGCGAAGAATCTTATTTCTTTAGAATGGGTAAATATGTAGACCGACTATTAAAGTTCTATGAAGATAACCCTCATTTCATTCAGCCGGAGTCCCGTAAAAATGAAATGATTAATAACTTCATTAAACCAGGATTAGAAGATTTAGCTGTTTCTCGTACTTCATTTGACTGGGGAGTTCGTGTTCCAGGTAACCCAAAACACGTTGTTTACGTATGGGTAGATGCGTTGTCTAATTACATTACTGCATTAGGATATGGAACAGAAAATGAAGAGAAGTATAAAAAATTCTGGCCAGCAGATGTCCATTTAGTTGGGAAAGAAATCGTTCGTTTCCATACAATTTATTGGCCAATTATTTTAATGGCTTTAGATTTACCACTTCCGAAGAAAGTCTTTGCTCATGGCTGGATTTTAATGAAGGATGGAAAAATGAGTAAGTCAAAAGGAAACGTAGTAGATCCAGTTACACTAATCGATCGTTACGGATTGGATGCATTGCGTTACTACTTACTTCGCGAAGTTCCATTTGGATCTGATGGAGTATTCACACCAGAAGGATTTGTTGAACGAATCAACTTTGATTTAGCGAATGATTTAGGGAACTTATTAAATCGTACAGTAGCTATGATTGATAAATACTTTAACGGGGAAATCCCTGCATTTAAAGCAAATGTAACTGAGTTCGATGAAACGCTAGTGACATTTGCCAAAGATACATTGAAAAAAGTAGAAGAGGCAATGGAGAATATGGAATTCTCTGTAGCGCTAAGTTCCATTTGGCAATTAGTTAGCCGTACGAACAAATATATTGATGAAACGCAGCCATGGGTATTAGCGAAGGATGAGAATGATCGTGAAAAACTTGCGTCTGTAATGGCCCACTTAGCTGAGGTACTTCGTCAAACGGGTATTATGCTTATGCCATTCCTAACAGTAGCACCAAGTAAGATGTTTGCTCAACTTGGACTTACTGAAGAGGCGCATAAATCTTGGGAAAGCCTATCTACAATTGGATGTATTCCAGCTGGAACAAAAGTAGAAAAAGGAAACCCTATTTTCCCTCGTTTGGAAATGGAAGTAGAAGTGGGGTATATTAAAGAACAAATGCAAGGTTCTGCTCCTAAAGTAGAAGAGAAAAAAGCAGAAGAACCAAAGGTAGAAGAAATTACAATTGATGATTTCTTTAAAGTAGAATTACGAGTAGCTGAAGTAATATCCGCTGAACCTGTGAAAAAAGCAGATAAGTTGTTAAAAATTCAGCTTGATTTAGGTACAGAGAAGCGTCAAGTGGTTTCTGGGATTGCTAAATTCTATTCCCCAGAAGAACTAAAAGGTCAAAAGGTTATTTGTGTAACGAATTTAAAACCTGTAAAATTACGTGGTGAATTATCACAAGGTATGATTTTAGCAGGTGAAGAGAATGGCGTATTGTCATTAGCATCAATTGATCAGAATTTACCAAATGGTACAAAAATCAAGTAATTGAGACAAGAAAAGGATGTTTCACGTGTAACATTGGTGAAGCATCTTTTTTCTTTTTACATCCCCTTTTTTTGCATTAAAATTGTAGTATTGTTATCGTTAAGTTAGAAAGAGTGTAGTTTTTCTATGAGAGAATTGATTTCAATATAAAAGGAGTTATTTATTATGTTGTTTGATACACATTCACATTTAAATGCAGAGCAATTTGAAGAAGATTTACAAGAAGTTATCGCGAGAATGAAAGAAGCGGGAGTTACATATACAGTTGTTGTTGGATTTGATGAAGTAACGATAAAGAAAGCAATTGAATTAGCAGAGGCTTATGATTTTATTTACGCTGCAGTTGGATGGCATCCCGTTGATGCAATCGACATGAATGAAGAACATTTAGCTTGGTTAGAAGAATTAGCTGCTCACCCTAAAGTAGTTGCAATTGGAGAAATGGGATTAGATTATCACTGGGATAAGTCTCCAAAAGAAATACAGAAGGAAGTATTCCGTAAACAAATTGCATTAGCAAAAAAGGTGAAATTACCGATTATTATACATAACCGTGATGCAACTCAAGATATTGTTGATATCCTAGAGGAAGAGAATGCAGCTGAAGTAGGAGGCATTATGCATTGCTTTAGCGGTAGTGTAGAAGTAGCGCAGCGATGTGTCGATATGAACTTTTTAATTTCATTAGGTGGGCCAGTAACATTTAAAAATGCCAAGAAACCGAAAGAAGTTGCTATGGAGATTCCGTTAGAAAAATTATTGTTAGAGACAGATTGTCCATATTTAACACCACATCCATTTCGAGGGAAACGAAATGAACCGAGTTATGTAAAACTGGTAGCAGAAGAAATTGCGAATTTAAAAGGAATTTCTTATGACGAAGTAGCACAAATAACAACAAAGAATGCCAAGGCCTTATTTGGTGTTGAATAAAAAAGAATGGGGAGTCCCATTCTTTTTTTGTTTTTTGAGAAGAGAGACAATAGAAATGATAAGAACCCACTATTTACTCATAACATAAGTGTAGAAATATTGCGGATAAATTAAGATAGAGATAGAAGTGTTACAATAAGGGGAGTGAACAAAGATTTTTCTCTTCTACTTTTTAAAATGTAAGATTAGGAAAATAATAATGGAAAAGTCGTCATTTTTTTGTTTTACTAAGTAGAGATGAAACGAGTGTGGAGGCAAGCATGAAAATTAAAGAGATTATCGTTGTAGAAGGTAAAGATGATACAGTTGCGATTAAACGTGCTGTTGATGGAGATACAATCGAAACGAACGGTTCAGCAATCGGTGATCATGTTATTGAGCAAGTTAAATTAGCGCAGCAAAAACGAGGCGTTATTATTTTCACAGATCCGGATTATCCTGGAGAGCGTATTCGAAAGATTATTTCTGACAAAGTTCCTGGATGTAAGCATGCTTTTTTACCGAAGGAAGAAGCACTTGCGAAAAGGAAGAAAGGCGTTGGAATCGAACATGCTTCTAATGAGTCGATTCGCCGTGCTTTAGAGAATATACATGAAGAAATGGAAGCTTACACAAGTGAAATTAGTTGGAGTGATCTAGTCGATGCGGGCTTAGTGGGCGGAGAAATGGCAAAGAGTCGCAGAGAAAGAGTGGGTAAGCTATTAAAGATTGGTTATACAAACGCAAAACAGTTACATAAACGTTTACAAATGTTTCAAGTTTCAAAGGAATCATTTGCAGAAGCTTATAAGCAAGTAATACAGGAGGAAAAAAAATGAAGGATATCGCAACACCAAATCGTACGAAAGACATTGTTGAAAAGTATGGATTTTCATTCAAAAAAAGTTTAGGACAAAATTTTTTAATTGATACAAATGTATTAAATCGTATCGTTGATCACGCAGAAATCGGTTCAGAAAGTGGCGCAATTGAAATTGGACCAGGTATCGGTGCGTTAACAGAGCAATTGGCGAAGCGTGCTAAAAAAGTAGTGGCTTTTGAAATTGATCAGAGATTATTACCAATTTTAGACGAGACGTTAGCTCCATATAGCAACGTTACAGTTATAAATAAAGATGTACTAAAAGCAGATGTACATGAAGTGTTTAGTGAGCAATTTGAAGAAGGGCAAGATGTAATGGTAGTAGCTAACTTACCATACTATATTACAACGCCAATCTTATTTAAATTGCTTGAAGAAAAATTACCGGTTCGTGGATTTGTTGTTATGATGCAAAAAGAAGTTGGGGATCGTTTAGCTGCTAAACCAGGAACGAAAGAGTATGGTTCTTTATCAATTGCCATTCAGTATTATACAGAGGTAGAAACAGTTATGACTGTACCGCGTACAGTGTTTGTGCCACAACCAAATGTTGATTCTGCGATTATCCGTCTTCTAAAGCGTCCTAAACCAGTTGTAGAAGTGACAGATGAAACTTTCTTCTTTGAAGTAGTACGAGCAAGTTTCGCACAGCGTCGTAAAACTTTAATGAATAATTTATCAAATAATTTAAATGGTTTCCCGAAAGATAAAGAGCTGTTGGATCGAATTTTAACAGAAGTAGGAATTGATCCGAAGCGAAGAGGCGAAACGCTATCTATCGAAGAGTTTGCAACATTAAGTAATGCATTAATTCTTCATAAATTGTCATAAGAATATGAAAGGGACAGTTCAACTTGAACTGTCCCTTTTGTCACCTTTCCTTTCCTAAATTCATACTTTAAAAACAGGTAAGATGGCCTAACGAGTTTGGAGGTAGGAGAATGGCTTTACATGTTGGAGAATTAGTTGAACGATATTCTTATAATAGGGATATTCTTTTTCGTATTATAGAAATAAAAGGCGAGATAGCAATATTATTTGGAGAGGAAATTAGACTTGTGGCGGATGCACCACTTGCAGATTTAGTTAGTATAGATCAACGAGAACATAAAAATAGAGTGAAGCGTGCAAAAGAAACGATGGAGCGTACTTACCGGTTGTTTCAGCAAGATTACGTGTTGATGAAACAAAGACATGAACATAATTCAACTGGTGGATATACAAGTGAAGTGAATTATTTTCAAATGCCAGGGCGTGTATTGCATATAGATGGAGATCCTTTATATTTGCGCAAGTGCTTAGATTTATATAATAAAATAGGCGTTCCTGTTCAAGGTATTCATTGTAAGGAAACGGAGATGCATGAAAAGGTAGTAGACTTAATAGATCATTTTCGCCCAGACATTTTAGTTATTACAGGACATGATGCATATACAAAGTCAAAAGGGGTTATGGGAGATTTAGCAGCATATAGGCATTCTAGACATTTTGTACAGGCTGTTCGAGAAGTACGGAAAAAGTATCCATCATTAGATCAACTCGTTATTTTTGCTGGGGCTTGTCAATCACACTTTGAGGCGTTGATTCGAGCAGGTGCTAATTTTGCTAGTTCACCGTCTAGAATTAATATTCATGCTCTAGATCCGGTATATGTAGTTGGCAAAGTTAGTTTCACCTCATTTATGGAAAGAGTCAATGTATGGGACGTTGTGCGTAATACAATTACTGGTGAAAAGGGACTAGGCGGAATTGAAACAAGAGGGATTTTACGAACGGGATTACCCTTTCAACATTATGATGAATGAGCAAGGTACATACGTATCTTGCTTTTTTATGTGGAAATGATTTAAATGAATCTGGATAAAAAGCGACAAGAATGTGCAGACTATACAATGATACTTGTACAATATAGCATTTCTTCTATCTATTCGAACGCATGATGCTTTTATAATGATATTGTCTGTAAATTGCGGTTAATAATTGGGAGAGATATATCGTGTTTTAAGTGTTCAATCTAAATTACAGCGAGGTGTAGCAAGGTATATGTCAAAACGTTTAGATGAAATTAAAAGCGAATTAGATCACCATCTTGGACAACGACTTGTGTTAAAGGCGAATAGCGGAAGAAGAAAAACTGTGGAGCAATCGGGTGTACTTGCAGAAACGTATCGTTCTGTGTTTGTTGTCCAGTTAGATCAGCAAGAAGATGCATTGCAACGTGTATCTTATAGTTATGCAGATGTTTTAACAGAGACAGTAGAGTTAACATTTTACGATGAACCTCATAATGAAGCATTTTATAATTAATGTGTTACTTGTTACATATATTCCCACAAATGAAAAGCTATATTATTTTGCATACTAATTATACCGTAGCAAAATAAGGAGGGACTCTGCATTGAGTAGACGAAGAGGAGTCATGTCAAATCAATTTAAAGAAGAGCTTGCAAAAGAGCTTGGCTTTTATGATGTTGTTCAGAAAGAAGGAT
Organism: Bacillus sp. NPDC057893; assembly: GCF_042796455.1. Taxonomy (NCBI): domain Bacteria; kingdom Bacillati; phylum Bacillota; class Bacilli; order Caryophanales; family Bacillaceae; genus Bacillus; species Bacillus sp. NPDC057893. Next base: position 13,741 of record NZ_JBHVNG010000018.1, read on the forward strand.
GGGGCGGAATTCGTGCGAAAGATGCTGGTAATATGGTAAAACGTGCTATAGAAATTGCAGAACAGCAATTAATGAAACGAAACCAGTAGTTGTAAGATACTTTCTATGCTACGGTAGCCGAGGAGAGATTCCTCGGCTTTTTGCACGCTAAAAGGTGCCATCATTTGACATAAGTAGTTTCATTCTGAATGCTTTTCGTTATAATTAGGGAAGTTTCATCGTCTTACTATAAATTTATGGTAAAATAAACGATAAAAGATTGAGTACATAGAGTGGGTGAATAGATTGAAGCTACTAGTGAAAGCACCAGCAAAGATTAATCTGTCGTTAGATGTACTGGGAAAAAGACAAGATGGATATCATGAAGTGAAAATGATTATGACAACAATCGACTTAGCAGATCGTTTAGAGCTAATGGAATTAGCAGAAGACCGTATTGAAATTTTGTCCCATAATCGGTATGTCCCAGACGACCAACGCAATTTAGCTTATCAAGCAGCAAAATTATTAAAAGAGAAGTTTAATGTAAAAAAAGGTGTATCTATTACTATTGAAAAAACGATTCCAGTAGCCGCTGGATTAGCAGGTGGAAGTAGTGATGCAGCAGCGACATTACGTGGCCTTAATAAGTTATGGAATTTAGGGCTGACAATTGAGGAATTAGCAGAGCTTGGCGCAGAAATTGGGTCAGATGTATCTTTCTGTGTATATGGCGGAACTGCAGTTGCCACTGGAAGAGGAGAAAAAATTGAACATATAAAAACTCCACCTTCTTGTTGGGTTATTTTAGCAAAGCCTCATATTGGTGTATCTACTGCTGACGTATACGGAAATTTAAAATTAAATCGTGTTACACATCCAAATGTAGATAAAATGGTTGAAGTCATTAATGACGGGGACTATAAAGGAATTTGTGATACTGTTGGTAACGTTTTAGAAGATGTGACGTTTGTGATGCATCCTGAGGTTGCACGTATTAAAGCACAGATGAAACGCTTCGGTGCAGATGCCGTATTAATGAGTGGAAGTGGTCCAACTGTATTTGGTCTTGTACACCATGATTCGCGAATGCATCGTATATATAACGGATTAAAGGGATTTTGCGAACAAGTATATGCAGTTCGTTTATTAGGAGAGCGAGAAACACTTGAATAAAGACGTATAATACGGTATGATTTGTTTAGAATATTCGTGATTTGAGGTGAGAGTGTGAAAATTAGACGAAGTACAAGATTGGTTGATCTGACTTATTACTTGTTACAAAATCCTCGTCAGCTAGTTTCTCTCACTTTTTTTGCTGAAAGGTATCAATCGGCTAAATCTTCCATTAGTGAAGATTTAGTTATTATTAAGCAAACGTTTGAACAACAAGGAGTCGGCACATTGCAAACGGTACCAGGAGCAGCAGGAGGAGTGAAATATATTCCATATATAAGTGAAGAGGAGGCAAATCTGATTATTAATGAGCTTTGTAGCTTATTTGAAAATCCGGATCGTATTTTGCCAGGTGGTTATTTATATATGACGGATCTTTTAAGTAATCCTCGTCAAATTAATGGCGCGGGTCGTTTGTTCGCTTCGGTTTTTGCTAGGCAATCAATTGACGCAGTTATGACGGTAGCGACAAAAGGAATTCCACTTGCTTATGCAGTGGCGAACTACTTAGATGTACCGGTAGTAATTGCGAGAAAAGATAATAAGGTAACAGAAGGACCCACTGTTAGTATTAACTATGTATCAGGTTCCTCTAAGCGAATCCAAACGATGACTTTAGCAAAGCGTAGCCTTCCAGAAGGATCCAATGTTTTAATTATTGATGACTTTATGAAAGCTGGCGGAACCATTCAAGGCATGATGAGCATGCTAGAAGAGTTTAAAGCTAATGTTGTTGGAATTGGCGTATTAGTAGAGTCTACGGATATTGAAGAAAGACTTATTAATAACTTTGTATCATTAATTCGTCTGTCAGAAGTTGATGTGAAAGAAAAAGCGATTCAAGTGGAAAAGGGAAATTATTCACTTGCACCATTTGATAAAGGGCTTGTAGAGGCTGAGTAAAAAGGTAAAGCAGATAGCTTTACCTTTTTTTATTCCTATTTATAAATTACAAAATAGATGGACAAACTGCCTTTGGTACACTATTTTTAAAGAGTAAAAATAAATAATAAAAGGGTGAAAAGTATGAAAGTTGTTCAAACAAGCAAAGCACCACAGGCAATCGGACCATATTCACAAGGGATTATTGTAAATAATATGTTCTATAGTTCAGGACAAATTCCGTTAACGGCAAGTGGAGAACTTGTAACAGGAGATGTAACAGTACAAACAGAGCAAGTATTTGAAAATTTACAAGCGGTATTAGCAGAAGCAGGTGCTTCATTTGATACAGTGGTAAAAACAACAGTATTCTTAAAGGATATGGATGATTTTAATGCTGTTAATGAAGTATACGGTTCTTATTTCTCTACTCATAAACCAGCGCGTTCTTGTGTACAAGTAGCAAAATTACCGAAAGATGTTTCTGTTGAAATCGAAGTAATTGCCCTAGTTAAGTAACTCTTTGTAAGCGATAACCTCTACTAATCCTTATATTCAACTTTTTTAAAAATTTTTATCTTAAAAATTTTTAAAAAATTAAAGGGAAAATAGAAAATTTGTGGAATTTATACAAATATATCGCTTATTTAGAAAAGGGTGGTGAACACAAGATGGAAGTGACTGACGTAAGATTACGCCGCGTAAACACAGAAGGCCGCATGAGAGCAATTGCCTCTATTACTCTAGACCATGAATTTGTTGTTCATGATATTCGTGTAATTGATGGTAATAATGGATTATTTGTAGCAATGCCAAGTAAACGTACTCCAGATGGAGAATTCCGTGACATTGCACATCCAATTAATTCTAATACACGCTCTAAAATTCAAGATGCGGTTTTAACAGAGTATCACCGTTTAGGCGAGTTAGAAGAGGTTGAGTTTGAAGAAGCAGGCGCTTCGTAAAATTCGAATGAAAAGGGCTTTTGAAAGAAAGCCTTATAATTTTGTAGCAAACTCCTGTAAGCATTTACAGGAGTTTGTTTTTTTTGATTTCATATAATTTGTATTCGTAAAATTCGAAATCCATTTAGAAAAAGAGAAGAAACTTCTAATTTTTTGAAAATCATTTTAAATAGTATAGCTTATTTCTTAAAAAAGATACTAAAGAGTAAAACATCGTATAAGAATTATGGTAAAATTTAATAGTTAAAATGTGTTTCTTGAAATATATGATGATTTAGGATAATATCGTTAATGGATAAATAGGTTGCGATGGAGGGTCTATATGTCAAACAGATTTGCAGTGATTCTAGCTGCAGGTAAAGGCACACGTATGAAGTCCAAGCTATACAAAGTGCTGCATCCTGTATGTGGAAAACCAATGGTACAACATGTAGTCAATGAAGTATCTCAATTAGGATTGCAGAAACTTGTAACAGTCGTTGGACATGGTGCTGAAAAGGTACAAGAACAGCTAGGAAACGTAAGTGAGTTTGCATTACAAGCAGAACAACTTGGTACAGCTCATGCTGTCGATCAAGCTGCAAGTGTACTTGCAAATGAAGAAGGAACAACTTTAGTTATTTGTGGTGATACACCTCTAATAACTGCTGAAACGATGGAAGCATTGCTTCAGCAACACGAAGAAGCGGGAGCAATGGCGACGGTACTAACAGCGTACATAGAAGAGCCTGCTGGATATGGCCGTATCGTTCGTAATGAGAATGGTCATGTTGAAAAGATTGTTGAGCATAAGGATGCAAATGAAAAAGAATTAGCTATTAAAGAAATTAATACAGGTACGTATTGTTTTGATAATAAAGCTTTATTTGCTTCACTTTCTAAAGTTTCAAATGATAATGTACAGGGCGAATATTACCTTCCGGACGTTATTGAAATTTTAAAGAATGAAGGTCATATTGTATCAGCTTATCAAACAGAGCACTTCGATGAAACGTTAGGTGTTAACGACAGAGTCGCTCTATCGCAAGCGGAAATTATTATGAAAAATCGTATCAACCGAAAGAACATGGTAAATGGTGTTACAATTATTGATCCAAGTAACACATACATTTCTGCGGATGCAATTATTGGTAGTGATACAGTTCTTCACCCAGGAACGGTTATTGAGGGTAACACTGTAATTGGTTCTGATTGTGAAATTGGACCGCATACAGTAATTCGCGATAGTGAAATTGGAGATCGTACGGTAATTCGTCAATCTACTGTACATGACAGCAAACTTGGTACAGAAGTATCGGTTGGTCCATTTGCACATATTCGTCCAGATTCAGTTATTGGAGATGAAGTGCGCGTTGGAAACTTCGTAGAAATCAAAAAAACTGTTTTTGGTAATAGAAGTAAAGCTTCACACTTAAGTTATATCGGGGATGCACAAGTTGGAGAAGACGTGAATCTTGGTTGTGGTTCAATTACGGTGAACTACGATGGCAAGAATAAGTTTAAAACTGTAATTGGTAACGGGGTATTTATTGGATGTAATTCAAACCTTGTTGCTCCTGTAACAGTTGAAGATGGTGCTTATGTGGCAGCAGGCTCTACAATAACAGAGAATGTTCCATCAAAAGCATTATCAGTAGCACGTGCACGTCAAGTTAACAAAGAAGACTATGTTGATCAATTGCTGAATAAGAAAAAATCATAATGTGGAGGGTTAATCTAGATGTCGACTCAATATCTAAATTCTAATTTGAAAGTATTCTCTTTAAACTCTAATAAGGAACTTGCTGAGCAAATCGCAAAGCATATTGGAGTAGGACTAGGAAAATGTTCTGTTGATCGTTTTAGTGATGGAGAAGTTCAAATTAACATTGAAGAAAGTATCCGTGGTTGCGATGTATTCATTATTCAATCTACAAGCTTCCCAGTAAACGAACATATCATGGAATTACTTATTATGATTGATGCATTGAAACGTGCATCTGCAAAAACAATTAATATTGTTATTCCTTACTATGGTTATGCGCGTCAAGACCGTAAAGCGCGTTCTCGTGAACCAATTACATCGAAACTTGTAGCAAACTTGCTTGAAACAGCAGGTGCAACTCGTGTAATCACTCTAGATTTACATGCTCCACAAATTCAAGGATTCTTTGATATCCCGATCGACCACTTAATGGGTGTACCGATTCTTTCAGATTACTTTGAAGCAAAAGGCCTTAAAGATATCGTAATCGTATCTCCTGATCACGGTGGTGTAACGCGTGCTAGAAAAATGGCGGATCGCCTAAAAGCGCCAATCGCTATTATTGATAAGCGTCGTCCTCGTCCGAATGTATCGGAGGTAATGAACATTATCGGTAACATCGAAGGCAAAACAGCAATTTTAATTGATGACATCATTGATACAGCTGGTACAATTACATTAGCGGCAAACGCTCTTGTTGAGAACGGTGCTTCTGAAGTATATGCTTGCTGTACACACCCAGTATTATCTGGCCCAGCAATTGAGCGTATTCAAAATTCGAATATTAAAGAGTTAGTTGTAACGAACTCTATTGTATTACCAGAAGAGAAGAAAATTGATAAAGTACATGAACTTTCAGTTGCTCCATTAATCGGAGAAGCAATCATTCGTGTATACGAAGAAGAATCTGTAAGTGTATTATTCAATTAATTGGATAGAATGAGACGTAACCAAGCTTGGTTACGTCTTTTCGTATCGAAAAAAGAAAGTAGTGGTACAAGAATGAAATTAATAGTAGGACTTGGGAACCCAGGTAGAGAATATGAATTAACAAGGCATAATATTGGATTTATGGCGATCGATGAACTTGCAAAGCGTTGGAGTATTTCTTTGAATGAACAAAAGTTTAAAGGAGTATTTGGCGCTGGCTTTGTTAATGGGGAAAAAGTAATCTTACTAAAGCCACTTACATATATGAATTTATCTGGGGAAAGTATCCGTCCGCTCATGGATTATTATAAAATTGATGTTGAGGACTTCATTGTTATGTACGATGATTTAGATATTCCTGTAGGTAAGTTACGCCTTCGCATGAAAGGTAGTGCGGGTGGACATAATGGTGTGAAATCAACAATTTCACATTTAGGGACACAAGAATTTCAACGTATCCGTATGGGAATCGATCGTCCGAAAAATGGGATGAAAGTAGTGGATTACGTATTAGGACGTTTTACATCTGAAGAAATATCTGGCGTTAATCAATCCATTGAAAATGCAGCGAATGCATGTGAGGAATGGTTAAATAAACCTTTTCTCCAAATCATGAATACTTTTAATAGTTAAGCGCACAATCTGGAATATTTTATTTTGTTTTATCCCATACTAGTAGAAATTGGATATTCAGGAGGCTAGTATGGAAGGTTATTATTACTGTAGACATTGCGGAAGTAATGTGGGCTCCATTATCGCAGAAAAAGTATATAGCGACGTTTTGTTTCAACTAACAGAGCAAGAAGTAGTGGATATGATTCATTTTCATGAGAATGGAAATATATATATAAAAACGATTTGTGAATCGTGTCAAGAAACGCTCGCATCTTATCCTAAGTATTATGAATATGAAAAATTTCTGCAATAAAATGTTGTCGCTTTGGCATGTCCAAAGCATTTTTCTGTTTTCTTTTTCCAAAATATTTGCATAAAATATAGTAACTTGCTCTTTATGTTGAGAGGAGTTTTGAAAATGATAGGTTTATTAGAGCAATTTTATAAAAATGAAGAAATACAATCGGTTATTAATGGGCTAGAAGATGGGTTGAAAGAACAACTTGTATCGGGTATGGCAACATCCTCTCGTTCATTATTAATGGCAGCTTTATATAAAAAAACAAAGCAATCACAACTTATTGTGACGCACAATTTATACCAAGCACAAAAAGTACATGAAGATTTAGTGGCGTTACTTGGTGAAAAGGATGTTTGGCTATATCCGGTAAATGAATTGATAGCATCGGAAGTTGGTGTTGCAAGTCCAGAATTGAAGGCGCAGCGTATTGAAGTGTTAAATCGCTTAGCTGCGGGAGAGAATGGGATTATTGTAGCGCCAGTTGCAGGGCTGCGTAGGTTTTTACCAATAAAAGAATTATGGAAGCAAAGGCAAATTGAAATCAATCTAGGGCAAGAGATTGATTTAGATGCACTCTTGCATACCTTACATCATATTGGCTACGAGCGTAAGTCGATGGTAGAAGCTCCAGGAGAGTTTAGTTTGCGCGGGGGAATATTAGATATTTACCCATTAACTGAAGAATTACCATTTCGTATTGAATTCTTTGATACACAGGTTGATTCTATTCGATTATTTGATGTGGAAGAACAGCGCTCTCAAGATAAAAGGGAAAGTGTTCGGTTTGGTCCGGCAACAGAGTTTTTATTTTCACAGGAAGAATTGAAATCGGGAATTAAGCATCTTGAAGAAGGTTTGACTAAGACGATGCAAAAGCTTTCCGATGATAAATTAAAGACTGCTGTACTTGAGACGGTTAGTCATGAAATTGAAATGTTGAAAAACGGGCAAAGTATAGAACAAATGTTTAAATATTTATCTATTTTCTATAAAGAACCTGCTAGTCTGATAGATTATTTACCAGAAAACGGTGTTGTAATTTTAGATGAGATTTCCCGTATTCAAGAAACAGCATCACATCTTGAAACAGAAGAGGCGGAATGGTATATCTCACTTCTTGGCGAAGGAACAATTATTCAGGATTTATCTTTCTCCCACTCATTTGAGGAGTTTCTTCATAATAAAAAAAGAAGTTTTGTATATTTAACGTTATTCTTACGCCATATAGCACACACACATCCTCAAAATATTGTGAATGTGACATGTAAAACGATGCAAGATTTCCACGGACAGATGCAGTTGTTAAAAACTGAAATTGATAGATGGAATGAAGGGCATTTTACGACCGTTGTGCTTGGAACAGATGATGAACGTGTAAAAAAACTACAACATATTTTAAGTGATTATGATATTGATGCAGACATTGTAGAGGCCACAGATGTCTTATTGCCTGGAAGGTTACAAATTGCTGTAGGTGATTTACATGCAGGCTTTGAAATGCCGATGCAAAAGTTTGTTGTCATTACTGAAAAAGAGCTTTTTCATAAGAAGGTTAAAAAATCACAACGTAAGCAAAAGTTATCTAACGCTGAACGTATTAAAAGTTATTCGGAATTAAAAGTTGGAGACCATGTAGTTCATGTAAATCATGGTATAGGTAAATTTTTAGGTATTGAGACATTAGAAATTAATGGTGTTCATAAAGATTATTTAAATATTAAATATCAAGGTAATGATAAGTTATACGTTCCAATTGAACAAATTGATCAAGTGCAAAAATACGTAGGGTCTGAAGGTAAGGATCCAAAAGTTTATAAATTAGGCGGAAATGATTGGAAGAAGGTCAAAACGAAAGTTGAAAAATCTGTACAAGACATTGCAGATGACCTAATTAAATTATATGCCGAGCGTGAAGCTTCGAAAGGTTATGCATATACACCAGATACGGCAGAACAACAGGAATTTGAATCTTCTTTCCCATATCAAGAGACAGAGGATCAATTACGTTCTATTGAAGAGATTAAGAAAGATATGGAACGCGGACGTCCGATGGATAGGCTTCTTTGTGGCGACGTAGGATATGGAAAGACTGAAGTAGCTATTCGTGCGGCATTTAAAGCAATTATGGATGAAAAACAAGTTGCGATTTTAGTACCGACAACAATCCTTGCACAACAACACTATGAAACAATTCGAGAGCGTTTTCAAGATTACCCGATTAATATAGGGTTACTAAGTAGATTCCGCACACGAAAACAACAAAATGAAACGATTAAAGGTTTAAAAGATGGAACGGTGGATATTGTAATCGGAACGCATCGTATTTTATCTAAAGATGTTACGTATAAAGATTTAGGACTTCTTATTATTGATGAAGAACAAAGATTCGGCGTTACACATAAAGAAAAAATTAAACAATTGAAAGCAAATGTTGACGTGTTAACATTAACGGCAACTCCGATTCCACGTACACTCCATATGTCTATGCTTGGTGTGCGCGATTTATCTGTTATTGAGACACCACCAGAGAATCGTTTCCCAGTACAAACATATGTAGTAGAGTATAATCCAGCGTTAATGCGAGAAGCAATAGAGCGAGAGTTGGCAAGAGGCGGTCAAATTTACTTCCTATATAACCGTGTGGAGGATATTGAAAGAAAAGCAGATGAAATTTCGATGTTAGTTCCAGATGCTCGTGTAACATACGCACATGGGAAAATGAATGAAGGTGAATTAGAGTCTGTTATGCTATCGTTTTTAGAAGGGCAGCATGATGTTCTTGTAAGTACAACAATTATCGAGACGGGTGTAGATATTCCGAATGTAAATACATTAATTGTATTTGATGCAGATCGTATGGGATTATCGCAGTTGTATCAGCTTCGTGGGCGTGTTGGACGTTCTAATCGCGTCGCGTATGCATACTTTGCATACAAACGTGATAAAGTGTTATCGGAAGTTGCAGAGAGGCGTCTGCAAGCAATTAAAGAGTTTACAGAACTTGGATCTGGTTTCAAAATTGCGATGAGAGACTTATCAATTCGTGGTGCGGGTAATTTGTTAGGAGCGGAACAACATGGATTTATTGATTCTGTCGGATTTGATCTATATTCTCAAATGTTAAAAGATGCAATTGAGCAACGTAGAGGAACAGACGGAGTTGAAAATACCGTTAATGTTGAAATTGATTTAGAAGTAGATGCGTATTTACCGGATGCGTATATTTCAGATAGTAAACAAAAAATTATGATGTATAAACAATTTAGAGGTATTTCTGCAATTGAAGATATTGAAGAGTTGCAGGAAGAGATGATTGACAGATTTGGTGATTATCCACAAGAAGTTGGTTATTTATTACAAATTGCAAACATTAAAGTGTTGGCAATGAAAGAACAAATTGAGTTAATTAAGCAAAATAAATTTGAAGTAACATTCCTGTTTTCTGAACAAGCGAGCCAAAATATAGATGGTGGGAAATTATTCATGCTAGGAAGTAGCTTTGGTCGTATGATCGGTCTTGGTATGGAGGGGTCACAATTGAAAATTGTGATGAAAACGAATGGATTAGAGACATCGAAATGGTTAACAATTGCTGAAAATTTATTAAAAGGCTTACCAGATGTAAAAAAAGAAGTAATAAATGCCTAATATAAGATAAAAAATACAATTCGACGTGCATAGAAGAACTAATGTGTAAAATACTATGTTTAATAGTTGGTGATTTTTACATGAACAGGTAAATTCACCACTTTGATCATCAGTAGAAAGTGAGGCAGCATAGAATGAAAGCAACTGGAATCGTACGTCGAATTGATGATTTAGGCAGGGTAGTAATCCCAAAGGAAATTCGTAGAACTTTACGTATTCGTGAGGGAGATCCACTAGAAATATTTGTTGATCGCGATGGAGAAGTGATTTTGAAAAAATATTCTCCAATTAGTGAACTAGGTAATTTTGCAAAGGAATATACGGAAGCTTTATACGATAGCTTAGGACATAATGTGCTTGTATGCGATCGTGATTCTATTATCGCAGTAGCGGGCGTATCTAAAAAAGAATACTTAAATAAAAGTGTTGGCGATTTAATTGAGAAAACAATGGAAGAGCGCAAGTCTGTAATTATGACAGATGAAAGTGAAATTTCAATTATTGATGGAGTAACAGAAAAAGTGAGTTCCTATACAATTGGCCCGATTGTTGCGAATGGGGATCCAATTGGAGCTGTTGTTATCTTCTCTAAAGAGGCTATTATAAGTGAAGTAGAGCATAAGTCAGTGAATACAGCTGCAAGCTTCTTAGCGAAACAAATGGAGCAGTAGTGAAGTGTAATTTCTATAAGTAGCAATCTTTCCTAATTATGATATTTCTATTTGAGAAATTAACTATTTGGAGATATAAGTATATTGAACTAAGGTAGCGCTTTGCTACCTTTTTTCATTGAATATTTTTGCTGTTGAAAGAAGTCAGTGAATGTAAGGAATATGAAGGAGAGCCAGTTTTTCTTTGTGATATAATACGAGGGGTGAGAATAGAAAAAGGAGTTTTCTTGTATGGAAGCGAAGAAGTACCAAGCCTTTTGGCGTGGGGCTATTATATTAACGATCGCAAGTTTTGTTACGAAGGTATTAAGCGCTTTTTACCGTATTCCATATCAAAATATAGCGGGTGATGTTGGTTTTTATATTTACCAACAAATTTATCCGTTTTATGGATTTTGTTTAATTTTAGCCACTTATGGGTTTCCCATTATTATTTCAAAAATGGTCGCAGAAAGATTAGAACGAGGAAAACAAAAAGAAGCAGAAGAAATTATTTGTGTATCTTTTTGGTTTTTATTAGGAATTGGATTTATAGGGTTTTTCACATTATTCTTTGGGGCCGAAACAATTGCATCGGCTATGGGCGATATACATTTAGATAAATTATTACGTGTTATTTCGTTTTCATTCCTACTAATGCCATTTTTATCTGTAGCGAGAGGATATTTTCAAGGATTCAATAATATGATGCCGACGGCTGTTTCGCAAGTAATTGAACAAACAATTCGTGTTTCTATTATTGTATTTTTATCACTATTCCTTATTGCCCATGGATTTGATTTATATACAGTTGGTGCGGGTGCTATGCTAGGTTCAATTGCGGGCGGGCTTATTGGGATTATCGTACTTTTACTTTATATGCGTCATGATTTCCATGCTATTTTCTTTAAAAGTTGGAAGAGAATTGGAGATAAAAAAAGGATTATTCGAATCCTTTTTTGGCAGGGATTAGCGATTTGTGTTAGTAATTTAGTCCTTATTTTTATACAAATGGCGGATTCTATTTCCTTTTATACTTTGCTTATTCGCGCGGGAGAGCAAGTTGAAAATGCAAAGGTACTAAAAGGTGTTTATGATAGAAGTATCCCGCTTATGCAATTAGGTACTGTTGTGACAACTTCTTTCTCATTGTCACTTATTCCTATTATTACAGCGGCGAAGGAAAGAGGAGATCTTTCATTTATTCAAGAAAAGGTAAAGTTAGCAATGAAAATAACATTTGTTATTGGATTTGCAGCTGCTATTGGATTAACTTGTATTATTCAACCTACAAATATTATGTTGTTTGAAAATAGTGATGGATCAGATGTGTTATCGATTTTATCTTTATCTATTTTATTTAGTTCATTGTCAATTACAACTGCTTCTATTTTGCAAGGAGTGGGACAAACATTAAAACCAGCAATATGTGTTGTATTTGGAGGTTGTTTAAAGCTAGCTTTAAACTATATATTAATGCCGTATTTTGGTGTGAAGGGAGCTGCAATTGCAACTTTAGTTGCGCTTATTGTAATTGCCTTGCTAAATAGTGTGTTGCTTATGCGAGCTGTATCGGAGCCGCTTATTGATAGGCGGAATATGTTAGGTGTGGCTATTAGTGGTATCGGTATGGGGTTTGTATTAATAATCTTTATGCGTATGTTGCGAATGTCTGGATTAGTAATTGATACAGGACATAGAGGAATTGCGACGCTTGAAGCGCTGTTAGGTGTAGCTATCGGCGGATTAGCATATATGTTTTTAATTTTAAAATTACGTGTATTTACAAAAGAAGAATTAGGAACCGTTATGAAACAAGAGAAAAAAGAAGGTTCGTTGAAGAAGAGTGGATAGAGGTGACTGGTTGTGAGTGGAATTATTACTATTTTAGGATTAGGTGCTGGTGAGTTAGATCAGTTAACGATGGGCGTATATCGAAAGATAAAAGAAGCGGACCATATGTTTGTTAGAACGAAGGAACACCCAGTTATAGAAGAATTGGAGCAAGAAGGTATAAAATATACAGCTTTTGACGAGGTATACGAAGCGCATGATACATTTGAAATCGTATATGAAACAATCGCGAATAGGTTGTTAGAACAAGCGAAAGGTACAGAAATTATTTATGCAGTTCCTGGTCATCCGCTTGTAGCGGAAAGAACCGTTCAGCTACTTTTGGAAAAAGGAGAAGTAGCAAATATTGAAGTGCGACTTGAAGGTGGACAAAGTTTCCTTGATCCGATGTTTGCGAGCCTAAAGATTGATCCGATTGAAGGATTCCAATTAATTGATGCTACATCATTTGAAAGAGGACAATTAGAATTACGTCAACATTTAATCTTTTGCCAAGTGTATGATGCGTTCGTTGCTTCAGATGTGAAACTGATGTTAATGGAGATGTTGCCAGATGATTATGAAGTGTATATCGTAACAGCTGCAGGAACTTCATTTGAGCAAGTAAAAAAGGTACCGTTATACATGTTAGATCATGAAACGGAGTTAAATAATTTAACGAGTGTATATGTACCCCCGGTTAAGGAACGTGCGTCTTTGTATCAGCAGTTTGATGTGCTTAGAGCAATTATTGCGGAACTGCGTGGACCGAATGGTTGCCCTTGGGATAAAAAACAAACTCATCAATCTTTAAAGGAATACTTAATTGAAGAAGCATATGAAGTGCTAGAAGCAATTGATGAAGAGGATGATGATCATTTAGTAGAAGAACTGGGTGATATATTATTACAAGTTATGCTTCATGCTCAAATTGGAGAGGATGAAGGTTGGTTCTCTATAGATGATATTATTCGGACTTTAGCTGAGAAAATGGTTCGTCGTCATCCGCATGTGTTTGGGAATACGGATGTAAATAATGCTGATGAAGTGATTGCAAATTGGGAAGAAATTAAAAAACAAGAAAAGGGATTCGTGAAAGAATCTGTTTTAGCGGGTATTCCAAAAAGCTTGCCACAGCTAATGCGTGCTTATGAAATTCAGAAGAAAGCTGGAAAGGTTGGATTTGATTGGGTTGATGTGCAGCCGATGATAGAGAAGGCCTTAGAAGAATGGCAAGAATTCCAACAAGAAGTTGTAAATATGGATGAGAAAAAGATGCTAGGTGAATTTGGTGATTTACTATTTGCATTTGTTAATATAGCTCGTCATTATAAATTAGATCCAGAAGAAGCGTTACGTTCAACTAATGAGAAATTTATGGCTCGCTTTTTATACATGGAAGCAAAAGTAGCTGAAATGAATAAGGAAATGCAAGATTTATCATTAGAACAGTTAGATGTTTTATGGGAAGAGGCAAAACAAACAGAGCGTTAATAGGGGGATTTGATATGCGTCTAGATAAATTTTTGAAAGTATCACGTTTAATTAAAAGAAGAACATTAGCAAAAGAAGTGTCTGACCAAGGAAGAATTTCGATTAATGGCCAAGTGGCAAAAGCGAGTTCAGATGTGAAGGTAGAGGATGAATTAACAATTCGTTTCGGGCAAAAAATAGTAACTGTGAAAGTAAATGAATTGAAAGAAACAACTAAAAAAGAAGATGCAGCAAACATGTATAGTCTCGTTCGTGAGGAAAAAGTGAAAGCGGAAGAAGGCTTGTTCTAAAATAGGTTAGCCCTTCATACATTACTATTAGCTAGTATAAAGCTATGGGGGGATTTTCGTGAATAATGGTTACTCACCTATGTCTTCTAATCAACAAAATGTTTCTGTAGAGCATGATATTATCATGCGTGGCAGGCGTGTAATCGATATTACTGGTGTAAAGCAAGTAGAGAGTTTTGATAGCGAAGAGTTTTTACTTGAGACTGTAATGGGTTTTTTAACAATTCGTGGTCAAAATTTGCAAATGAAGAATTTAGATGTAGAAAAGGGTGTTGTATCAATTAAAGGGAAAGTTCATGAAATGCTGTATATTGATGAGAACCAAGGGGAGAAAACTAAAGGCTTCTTTAGTAAGTTGTTTAAATGAGCCTAACAATTCAGTTGTATACAATGCTTTCAATGATTGGAATGGGTGCTTGGATTGGTGCTTCTTTAGATACATACCAACGGTTTTTAAAACGCCAAGAGCGTAAACGTTGGCTTGTATTTATACATGATATACTATTTTGGATTGTCCAAGCATTATTCGTTTTTTATGTATTATTGCGTGTAAATGAAGCCGAACTACGTATATATGTATTTTTGGCGTTACTATGTGGTTTTGCAGCATATCAAAGCTTATTGAAAGCACTATACATGAAGATGTTAAATTTTCTCATCTATATTTTTGTACAAACAACACAATTTTTTGTTCGAATTATACAGCTACTCATGATAAAACCTGTTATTATTATAGCACAGCTATTTATTGCATTTATATTATTCTTATTTCGTATACTGCTTTCAATTGGACATGTGTTATGGAAAATGGTGATTTGGATATTACTTTTCATATGGAAAGTTTTTTTCTCGCCTGTTCGGTTTATTGCTTCGCTCATATGGAAACTTCTCCCTAATCGTGTTAAACTTTTTATAATGAAGCATGTAGGGTTCCTGCAATATGTAGCAAAATTGAAGGGACATATCTTCCAATTATGGGTGCGTATAAAAAAGAAGTTAGGGGGACCTCGGAAATGAGGGAACTGAGACAAAGAACAATCGAAAAACAGAGTCCAAATCCTGTTAAAGAACATATAATACAAACGGATGAGAACAGGAAGCGACTTTATCGCCGTTTAGCGGTTTTTCTTGTCTTTGCTTTTACAATTATTGCTAGTATTAGTGTGACGTTTTATCAACAAAACAGTTCCATTAAAGCAAAAGAAGCGAAAGTTAAGGACATGAAAAAAGAACTGGATTCATTAACGAAAAAAGAAAAGAATCTAAAAGATGAAGTTCAAAAGTTGAATGATGAAGAGTACGTTTTAAAGATTGCTAGAAGAGATTATTTCTTCTCCGGAAAAGGGGAGATAATTTTTCCTGTTTCTAAGTAGAGTATGTCTTATTGACACTGTATTTTAGGATTATATATAATAAAGTAAAATTTGACTTTTTAACCACTAAGGAGGAGCATTTTTTTTATGTCAATCGAGGTAGGCAGCAAGTTACAGGGTAAAGTAACAGGTATTACAAATTTTGGGGCTTTTGTGGAGCTGCCAGAAGGCTTAACAGGTCTTGTTCATATTAGTGAAGTTGCTGATAATTATGTGAAAGATATTAACGATCACTTAAAAGTAGGCGACCAAGTAGAAGTAAAAGTTATCAATGTTGAAAAAGATGGCAAAATTGGCCTATCTATTAAGAAAGCGAAAGAACGTGAAAAAACAGAAGGAGATCGTCCACGTGGTGAATACCAACGTGGTGGTGATCAACAACGTTCTGGACGTCCACAACGTAATAATAATCGTTCTTCCAACAGAGATAACCGCGGTGGCGGTAACGAACGAGCTCCAAAAGAAACATTTGAGCAAAAGATGGCACGCTTTTTAAAAGATAGTGAAGATCGTTTAACTTCTTTAAAGCGTAACACAGAATCTAAACGTGGTGGCCGTGGCGCACGTCGTGGATAATAAGTCCGTTTAATTCTTAACATATAGAGAGGTACCCAGAGTGATTACTCGGGTACTTTTTTATGTGAGAGAATATATTTTTAAAAAAGTTTTTGAGATGTGTTGACTTTAAAACGTATCTGATGTAAGATACTAATTGTCCGTTAAATACGACGACATGGCGGTGTAGCTCAGCTGGCTAGAGCGTACGGTTCATACCCGTGAGGTCGGGGGTTCGATCCCCTCCGCCGCTATATTTAATTTAACGGCCCGTTGGTCAAGTGGTTAAGACACCGCCCTTTCACGGCGGTAACACGGGTTCGAATCCCGTACGGGTCATCTAAAAAGATCATGCAAATTTGCATGATCTTTTTTTGTTAAATATAAATTAAGACGTACAATACTTCTACAAAATCACCCTATATTTTCTGAACATTCTTTCAACTTTCTTTAAATAAATTAAATACTATGTATATATGTAGATTTATTTCGAATAAAAAGTCGAACGATTATAAAAGTCAAAACTGTTGTTTTGACAAAAATTCCAATAATCATCTTTTATAATAACAGTAATTAAACTATGCAGGTGGTGTTAAAAATATGCCTAAAGCAGGAAGGAATACTATGAACACAAGTGCATTGGCGATGAATGAAAGTCAGCTTGGAACAATAAAGTGGACGAGTAAGTTGCGAATGAAGTTTGAAAAAGTTTTCTTTAGATGGGGATTCATTATTGCTGTTATTGGTTTTCTTTTGGGACGAGCATATATATTAACAAACATTTTACCGTTTGCATTGCCGTTTTTTGCTGCTGTTTATGTTATGAAGCGAGATAAAATGCCGCTCGCGTTCTTAGCCCTAATGGGGGGAGCACTTTCAGTTTCAATAGACAATTTATTTTTTACTTTTGCATCTATCTTTACCTTCTTTATTTATAATATCTTCTTTAGTCGGTTTACACGTAAAACTGTTGGACTTGTACCATTCCAAGTATTTATCTCCGCATTAACCGCACATTTAGTTGTTGTATATTTTGCACAGCAAACCGTCACCATGTATGATCTGCTCGTCAGTACGATCGAAGCGGGGCTTAGCTTCGTATTAACGATGATATTTTTACAAAGTGTTCCGCTTTTAGTGGAAAGGAAAGGGAAGCAACAAGCGTTAGAAACAGAAGAAATTGTTTGTTTAATTATATTACTAGCATCTGTTTTAACGGGCACAACGGATTGGTTTGTTTATGATGCTTCTATTCAACATATTTTTACTAGATATTTAGTATTAGTATTTGCCTTTATTGCAGGGGCAGCTACAGGGTCCACAGTAGGAGTTGTCACTGGGTTAATATTAAGTTTAGCGAATGTGGCTAGCTTGTCTCAACTTAGTCTCCTTGCCTTTTCAGGATTGCTTGGGGGATTGTTAAAAGAAGGGAAGCGTATAGGAGTTAGTTTAGGTTTATTAATTGGTACAAGCTTAATTACATTATATGTAGACAAGCAAACAAGTATTGTAACAACTTTAATTGAATCTGGTGTAGCAATTGTTTTCTTCTTATTAACACCGAAGCTTGTTATGGATCGTATTGCTAAATTTATGCCAGGTACACAGGAGCATTCACAAGATCAACAACAATATTTAAGAAGAGTGCGCGATGTTACAGCGAACAAAATCAATCAATTTGCTAATGTATTTGCTGCTTTGTCCAATAGCTTTTCTGTATATGGGTATGTGGAGGAGGAAGATAAAGAAACAGAAGCTGATTTATTTTTAAGTACAATTACTGCAAAAACATGTCAAACATGCTTTAAGAAGGATCAATGTTGGGTAGTTAATTTTGATAAAACATACGATTATATGAAACAAATAATGAGTGAAACAGAAGAAGGAACGCTGCAGCATAATCGGAAGTTAGTTCGTGAATGGGACAAGCATTGTGTGAGAGGGAAGAAAGTAACGGATTTAGTAGCGGGTGAATTAGATCACTTCTATGAGGGGCAGAAATTAAGAAAACAAATGAAGGAAAATCGTAGAATTGTAGCGGAGCAATTACTAGGTGTATCAAAAGTGATGGAGGATTTCGCTAAGGAGATACAACGAGAAAGAGAGAACCATCAAGCGCAGGAGGAGCAAATTTTACAAGCGTTTCGTGATTTTGGTGTCGAAGTGGAGCATGTTGATATTTATTGTTTAGATAGAGGAAGTATTGATATTGAAATGTTGATTCCGGCTGCATCTAATGAACATGGAGAATGTGAGAAGTTGGTTGCTCCAATGCTTTCAGATATTTTAAAAGAGAATATCGTCGTTAAGCATGAAGAGAAATCCTCATATCCAAATGGGCACAGTTTAATATCATTTGGTTCAGCGAAGACGTATTCTCTTGATACAGGATTGGCCACAGCTGCAAAAGGTGGTGGGTTTGTTTCAGGTGATTCCTACGCGATGATGGATTTGAGCGTTGGTAAATATGCACTTGCGATTAGTGATGGTATGGGAAATGGACAAAGGGCTCATATGGAGAGTAGGGAAACGGTAAAATTATTACAAAAGATACTTCAATCAGGTATTGATGAAGAAATAGCGATTAAGTCCATCAATTCGATTCTTTCTTTAAGGACGACAGAGGAGATGTATACAACGCTTGACTTGGCTATGGTAGATTTACGGGATGCGAGTGCGAAGTTTTTAAAGGTTGGATCGACGCCGAGTTTTGTTAAACGCGGAAATAACATTTTGAAAATTGAGGCAAGTAATTTACCGATGGGAATCATTGAAGATGTTGAAGTTGATGTGGTTGGTGAGCAATTAAAAACGGGTGATCTTCTTATTATGATGAGTGACGGTATTTTTGAGGGAGCGCAACATGTGGAGAATCACGAATTATGGATAAAACGTAAAATTAAAGAACTACAAACAGAGGATCCACAGGAAATTGCTGATATTATTATGGAAGAAGTAATTCGCTCTGGTGATGGTTATATAAATGATGATATGACTATTGTGGTGGCGAAAGTAAAGAAAAATATGCCGAAGTGGGCTACGATTCCAATAGTAGGAATGCAGGCGCAATAAAATAATCAAAAAAACCTAGGTAGATGCCTAGGTTTTTTTGATTAAAAAGGTAATGTGATTACTTTTTTAAATATACAGGAGGGATGTAAGATAAAAATGTGGATTTTGTACATCTTTTTTTTGCACAATGTTTGTAAAAGTTGTACCATTATATACAAGGTAACTAATGTTGTTGTTCTTGTTTAATGAAAGGTGATTGCGAAGTTGAAAGATGCATTTGTTGAAAAAGTAGATGACTTTGTAAAGCAGCATGATGTATTAAAGAAACATTCAACAATTGTTGTAGGGGTTTCTGGTGGTCCTGACTCTTTGGCTCTTTTATATTATTTGTTAGAAAAAAGGGCAGAAAAACAGCTCGAAATTGTAGTAGCACATGTGGACCATATGTTTAGAGGTAATGAATCTTATGAGGATTTACAGTTTGTGCAGGGTCTTTGCAAAGAGCTAGGAGTTATTTGTGAAACGCTAAGGATTAATGTGGCGCAATATCAACAGCAATATGGAATGAATGCACAAGTTGCAGCTAGAGAATGCAGATATGCATTTTTGGAAAGAATAATGAAGAAATATGATGCGAGATATGTAGCTCTTGGTCACCATGGAGATGATCAAGTAGAGACGATTTTAATGCGCCTTGTACGAGGGAGTACTCCGAAAGGATACGCAGGAATTGCAGTGAAGCGATCTTTTCATAATGGATATTTAATTAGGCCGTTACTTGGGGTAACTAAGGAAGAAATTGTTGATTACTGTAATAAATTAAAAGTTATTCCGCGTATAGATCCGAGTAATAAAAAAGAAGTATATACAAGGAATCGATTACGTAAATATGTCCTTCCTTATTTGAAAGAAGAAAATCCACAAATGCATGAGAAATTTCAAAAATTTAGCGTGCAGATACAAGAGGATGAGGCTTATTTGCAGGAATTAGCTTTTGAGAAAATGAATAAAGTAATTACAAAAAAAAGCGATAAACAAATTAGCTTATCAATTCCTGCCTTTGAATCCATGTCTATGCCTTTACAAAGAAGAGGGATTCAACTAATATTAAACTATCTTTATGAATATAAGATTCCATCTTCGCTTTCTTCTATACATATTGACAAGGTGATTGAATTTTTTAAGCGGGCACAACCTTCAGGTTCACTAGATTTTCCAGGTGGTTTGAAAATTGTTCGCACATACGAAGAATGTGGTTTTGGATTTAAACAAGAAATTGTTTCTCCTTTTTCGCAAGATTTATCAGTACCTGGGACAATTATATTGCCGAATGGGGATAAACTTGTAACAGAGGTGAGCGAAGATATACCGAGTAACATGAATGAAACAGTATTTGTTGCTAAGTATAATGATATATCGTATCCACTTCGTATTCGGTCTAGGGAAAATGGAGATCGCATGTCAATGCAAGGTATGGATGGTACAAAAAAGATAAAAACTGTTTTTATCGAAGCGAAAGTACCAAAAGAAAAAAGAGAAGAATGGCCGATCGTTTGTGACGCAAGTGGAAATATTATTTGGGTACCCTTGTTGAAACGATCTGCATTTGCTACTTCGAAAGAGCTAGCAAAGAAGGGTAAATACATGATTATTCACTACAAAAGCAAGGAGTCTTCCGGGAGGATAATGAAATGATGAATCAAGATATCGAAAAAGTATTAATTTCTGAAGAACAAATACAAGAAAAGGTGCACGAACTAGGTGCAGTTATTGCAGAGGATTACAAAAATACAGTACCTCTTGCGATTGGTGTACTAAAGGGCGCAATGCCATTTATGGCAGATTTATTAAAGAGAACAGATACATATCTTGAAATGGATTTTATGGCTGTATCTAGCTACGGTCACTCTACAGTTTCGACAGGCGAAGTAAAAATCTTAAAAGATCTTGATACTTCGGTAGAAGGTCGCGATATTTTAATCGTTGAAGATATTATTGATAGCGGTCTTACACTAAGCTATTTAGTGGACCTGTTTAAATATCGTAAAGCGAAATCTGTAAAAATTGTTACTTTATTAGATAAGCCAACAGGCCGTAAGGTTGATCTGAAAGCAGATTATGTTGGATTTACTGTTCCTCATGAATTTGTTGTAGGATATGGATTAGATTATAAAGAGCAGTACCGTAATCTTCCTTATGTAGGAGTATTAAAACCAAGTGTTTACTCAAATTAATTAAATATAGGCGTTACAATTGTATAGGAAATTTTTTCTATGTTACGATTTACTATAGTGTTTATGCCGTGAGAGGAGGTTAGGAATGAATCGTATCTTCCGTAATACCATCTTTTATTTACTGATATTCTTAGTAGTAATTGGGATCGTAAGCTATTTTAATGGTTCGACGCAAAAAACGACATCAGTTAGCTACGATAAATTCATTACTCAACTTGAAAAAGGTGAAGTGCGTAATGTGCAGCTTCAACCGAAAAATGGTGTGTTTGAGGTAAAGGGACAATTCAAGACTTCTAGCCAAGGAGAACAATTTGTTACTTATGCACCAAATACTGAGGAATTACAAAAGAAAATTAATGATAAAGCGCAAGGGGCTGAAGTTAAGTATCAACCAGCAGAAGAAACAAGTGCTTGGGTAACGTTCTTTACTTCCATCATTCCGTTTGTCATTATCTTCATTTTATTCTTCTTCTTATTAAACCAAGCTCAGGGCGGCGGTAGCCGTGTTATGAACTTCGGGAAAAGCAAGGCGAAGCTATACAATGATGAAAAGAAAAAAATTCGTTTCAGAGATGTTGCTGGAGCGGATGAAGAGAAACAAGAACTTGTTGAGGTAGTTGAATTCTTGAAAGACCCTCGTAAGTTCGCTGAAGTTGGTGCCCGTATTCCGAAGGGTGTTCTATTAGTGGGACCTCCAGGTACAGGTAAAACTTTACTAGCACGTGCTGTTGCAGGTGAAGCAGGCGTTCCGTTCTTCTCTATTAGTGGTTCTGACTTCGTAGAGATGTTCGTCGGTGTCGGTGCATCCCGTGTACGTGATTTGTTTGAAAACGCAAAGAAAAATGCTCCTTGTATCATTTTCATTGATGAAATTGATGCAGTAGGGCGTCAACGTGGCGCGGGTCTTGGCGGTGGTCATGATGAGCGTGAACAAACGTTGAACCAATTGCTTGTTGAAATGGATGGATTCGGTGCAAACGAAGGTATTATTATCATCGCTGCGACAAACCGTCCTGATATTCTTGATCCAGCGTTATTACGTCCAGGTCGTTTTGACCGTCAAATTACAGTAGATCGTCCAGATGTAAATGGTCGTGAAGCTGTACTTAAAGTACACGCTCGTAATAAACCGCTTGATGAGAATGTCAACTTAAGAGCAATTGCAACTCGTACACCAGGATTCTCTGGTGCCGATCTTGAAAACTTATTAAACGAAGCTGCTTTAGTAGCTGCGCGTCAAGATAAGAAGAAAATTGATATGAGTGACATCGATGAAGCAACGGATCGTGTTATTGCAGGTCCAGCTAAGAAAAGTCGTGTTATCTCTGAAAAAGAACGTAATATTGTTGCATTCCACGAGGCTGGCCATACTGTAATTGGTGTTGTCCTTGATGAAGCAGATATCGTTCATAAAGTAACAATTGTCCCTCGTGGTCAAGCTGGTGGATATGCGGTAATGCTTCCGAAGGAAGATCGTTACTTCATGACAAAACCAGAGTTACTTGATAAAATCACTGGTTTACTTGGTGGTCGAGTAGCTGAGGAGATTGTATTTGGTGAAGCAAGTACAGGTGCTCACAACGACTTCCAGCGTGCGACTGGTATTGCAAGACGTATGGTTACAGAATTCGGGATGAGTGATAAGCTTGGACCGATGCAATTTGGTAGCTCACAAGGTGGCCAGGTATTCTTAGGAAGAGACTTCCATTCAGAACAAAACTACAGTGATGCAATCGCGCATGAAATTGATGTGGAAATGCAAGTCATTATTAAAGGCTGTTATGCTCGTGCGAAACAAATTCTTACTGAAAAACGAGATAAGCTGGATATTATCGCGAAAACGTTACTTGAAGTAGAAACATTAGATGCAGAGCAAATTAATCATTTATATGATTATGGCAGATTACCTGAGCGTCCAACATCTTCAGATGATGTGAAAGTAAACATCAATATGAAGAAAGACGATGAAGATACAGAAGATAAGTAAGAGATGAAGGAGTGACAATAGTCACTCCTTTTTTTTGTGGAATGAATTTAAGTGGCAAAAGAATTTAACTGAAACTATTATTAAAAATTGAAATAGAGAGTAATCTTTTTGTACAATGATGAGTATAGAAAAACTGATTATATAAGTATGTGTGATATGATGTTTTTATAAGTTTTATACATACTGC
Organism: Bacillus sp. NPDC057893; assembly: GCF_042796455.1. Lineage (NCBI taxonomy): Bacteria > Bacillati > Bacillota > Bacilli > Caryophanales > Bacillaceae > Bacillus > Bacillus sp. NPDC057893. The sequence continues at coordinate 37,596 of NZ_JBHVNG010000018.1, forward strand.
ACAAATATAGATTAAATAAGATAAGTGGTGAGAATATGATTTTTGTATTGGATGTAGGGAACACAAATGCGGTACTAGGTGTGTTTGAAGAGGGGAAACTTCGTCAGCATTGGCGCATGGAAACAGATCGTCATAAAACAGAAGATGAGTATGGGATGCTTGTAAAGCAGTTACTTGAGCATGAAGATCTTTCTTTTGAAGATGTGAAAGGTATTATTGTGTCTTCAGTCGTACCGCCAATTATGTTCGCTTTAGAGCGTATGTGTGAAAAGTATTTTAAAATTAAACCGCTTGTAGTGGGGCCTGGGATAAAAACTGGCTTGAATATTAAATATGAAAATCCGCGTGAAGTAGGCGCGGACCGAATTGTAAATGCAGTAGCAGGAATCCACTTATATGGAAGTCCGCTTATTATTGTTGATTTTGGTACGGCTACTACATATTGTTATATTAACGAAGAGAAGCATTATATGGGTGGCGTCATTACGCCAGGAATTATGATTTCGGCAGAGGCTTTATATAGCAGAGCAGCAAAGCTTCCTCGTATTGAAATTACAAAACCGAGTAGTGTTATCGGGAAGAATACAGTAAGTGCAATGCAATCAGGTATTCTTTATGGATACGTTGGACAAGTGGAAGGTATTGTTAAGCGTATGAAGGAAGAAGCTAAGCAAGAACCGAAAGTTATTGCAACAGGTGGATTAGCAAAATTAATTTCAGAAGAATCAAATGTAATTGATATTGTAGATCCGTTTTTAACGTTAAAAGGTTTGTATATGTTATATGAACGTAATGCAAATTTACAACATGAGAAGGGTGAATAAATAAGTATGAAAGATTATTTAGTAAAAGCGTTAGCGTTTAATGGAGAGGTTCGTGCTTATAGTGTACGTACAACAAATACAGTAAGTGAGGCGCAAAAACGTCATGATACATGGAGAACAGCTTCAGCGGCACTTGGTCGTTCTTTAACTGCGGGTACAATGATGGGTGCTATGTTAAAAGGCGAGCAGAAGTTAACGATTAAAGTAGAGGGTAACGGCCCGATTGGTCCTATCTTAGTCGATGCTCATGCAAATGGGGATGTACGTGGTTATGTAACGAATCCGCATGTTGATTTTGAAGGAACGGAACAAGGAAAATTACGTGTATATCAAGCAGTAGGTACAGAAGGATTTGTAACGGTAATTAAAGATATCGGTATGCGTGAACCGTTTATCGGTCAATCTCCAATTGTTTCAGGAGAACTAGGGGAAGATTTCACATATTATTTCGCAGTTTCTGAGCAGACACCTTCTTCTGTAGGTGTTGGTGTTCTTGTAAATGGAGATGATAGCGTATTAGCGGCGGGTGGATTCATTCTTCAAATTATGCCAGGTGCGCAGGAAGAAACAATTTCATTTATTGAAGAGCGTCTGCAACAAATCCCGCCGGTATCACAATTAATCGAACAAGGTCTTTCTCCAGAAGAATTACTGTATGAAGTGCTTGGAGAAGATAAAGTGAAAGTGTTAGAAACAATGGATGTTCAATTTAATTGTACATGTTCGCGTGAGCGTATTGAAAGTGTATTAATTAGTTTAGGGAAAGCGGAGTTAGAACAAATTCGTGAAGAAGAGGAAGAGACGGAAGTTCACTGTCACTTCTGTAATGAACGATATAAATTCGCTAAAGAAGATATTACAAGTCTAATTGAGAACCTGTAATAAAGAAGTTTAGGCGGAGAATCAGCCGCCCAAATAGATTGACAAACAGGGAATTTTCTGACAAAATCTAAATATAGATAAAACCAATAAAAATACTCGGTGTTAGGAGTGACAGGAATGCGAGTGGCACAATCAGTTTCAGAATTAATCGGGAAAACGCCGATCGTTAAGTTGAACCGCATCGTAGAATCAGACAGCGCAGATGTATACTTAAAATTAGAATTTATGAATCCGGGGAGCAGTGTTAAAGATCGTATCGCGTTAGCTATGATTGAAGACGCTGAAAATAAAGGATTATTAAAAGAGGGCGATACAATCATTGAGCCGACAAGCGGTAACACAGGTATTGGCTTAGCGATGGTAGCAGCTGCTAAAGGATATAAGGCAATTTTAGTAATGCCAGAAACAATGAGTATTGAGCGTCGTAATTTATTACGCGCTTACGGTGCTGAATTAGTATTGACTCCGGGACCTGAAGGAATGGGCGGAGCAATTCGAAAGGCAACTGAATTAGCAGAAGAACATGGGTACTTTATACCACAACAGTTCCAAAATCAAGCGAATCCAGAAATCCATCGTATAACAACAGGTCCAGAAATTGTTGAACAGATGGGGGATCAATTAGATGCGTTTATCGCAGGTATTGGTACAGGTGGAACAATTACAGGTGCCGGTGAAGTGCTGAAAGAAGCTTATAAAGATATCAGAATTTACGCGGTAGAACCTGCGGATTCACCAGTATTATCTGGTGGAAAGCCAGGACCACATAAGATCCAAGGAATTGGAGCGGGGTTTGTTCCGGAGACATTGGATGTAGAGGTATATGATGAAATTATTCAAGTGAAAACGGAGCAAGCGTTCGAATATGCGAGAAGAGTGGCTAGAGAAGAAGGTATTTTAGTTGGTATCTCTTCGGGAGCAGTCGTTTATGCAGCGACAGAAGTTGCGAAGAAATTAGGTAAAGGGAAAAAGGTACTTGTTATTATCCCAAGTAACGGTGAACGTTATTTAAGTACACCACTTTATCAATTTGAGTCATAAGTGAATGTGATTTGAAAAGCATCCTTAAAAAAGGATGCTTTTTCTTTTTTGATTGGAAAAAGGAAAAGAGTGAATGACTAGAAAACTTCATGTAAAATAAGAAGTAGTATAATTAATTTATTTTCACTAGCCCTCAAGTATAATCATTCTCTATATAAATAATTTTATGTAGTTTGAGTTGATTGGCTTAAGAGGGTGGATAACAGAAGACGGGGTGTTGATATGCAACGAAGAAAATCTTTAGCGCTTTCTATTCCATATCAGTTAGATTTCTTTAAGCAATATAAATTTCTTTCTCAGGATAAGCCGCAACATATTTTGTTAGAAAGTGGACGTGGTGGTCGTTATAACATTGTTGGGCTGAATCCAGTAGCGGTAATTCAGGGTAAGAATGAGACGTTACATATAAGTGAAAGTGGTAAGGAAACAATAAAGCGAGGGAATCCATTAGATTTAATGCAAGCGTATATGGAGAAATGGAAAACGGATTATAATCCGGAGTACCCACCTTTTCAAGGTGGGGCAATTGGATACTTTAGTTATGATTGTATCCGTTATATTGAAAAACTTTCTTCTCTTGCGAAGGATGATATTAATATACCTGACATATTCTTTTTGTTATTTGATGACGTGTTTGTGTATGATCAACAGGAGAGAGTATTATGGATTATTACGCATTATGTAGATGAGTGTGAAGAGGCAGAAGAGCGATTAAATGAATGGAAGGGTCTTTGGATGAAAGAAGCACCCAAAGTGACTATGCCGTTTGAATGTCCTGAAAAGAAAAATGAAGCAGTCGCTTTTACGGAAGAGGGCTTTATGAAGGCTGTTGAACGTATTCAAGAATATATTGGAGCGGGTGATGTGTTTCAAGTAAACTTGTCAACAAGACAAGAAAGAACATTACAAACACATCCACTAGAAATATATACAAGTCTTCGTGAAATTAATCCATCTCCATATATGGGTTACTTGGAGTTTGGAGATTTTCAAATTGTTAGTGCTTCGCCTGAATTGCTAATTAAAAAGCAAGGAAAGGAAGTGAGTACAAGGCCAATTGCCGGTACGCGCTCTCGAGGAGCAAGTGAACAAGAGGATGAGGAATTAGCGAAAGAATTAATTGAAAACGAAAAGGAAAGAGCGGAGCATGTAATGCTTGTGGATTTAGAACGAAATGACTTGGGCCGTGTTTGTAAATATGGCACTGTTGAAGTAGATGAATTTATGGTAATTGAAAAATACTCACACGTTATGCATATTGTTTCTAATGTGCGTGGTGAGGTGGAAGCAGATAAAGATGCTTTCGATTTGGTGAAGGCTGTATTTCCTGGTGGGACAATTACCGGTGCCCCGAAAATACGTACGATGGAAATTATTGAAGAATTAGAACCTGTTCGTCGAGGAATTTATACGGGTTCAATTGGTTGGATTAGTTATTCTGGAGATACGGAATTGAATATTGTAATCCGAACACTGCTTGCTAAAGATGGACAAGCGCATGTGCAAGCTGGAGCGGGTATTGTAATTGATTCAAATCCAAAAAATGAATATAAAGAGTCGTTAAAAAAAGCAATCGCTTTATGGCGTGCAAAAGAAAGTAGCGAAGAAACGGTTAGGTGAGAGAAATGATATTAATGATTGATAATTATGATTCTTTTACATTTAATTTAGTGCAGTTTCTTGGAGAACTTGGACAAGAGCTTGTTGTTAAGCGTAATGATGAAGTGACTATTTCGGATATTGAGAATATGAAACCGGATTTTTTAATGATTTCGCCAGGTCCATGTAGTCCTAATGAGGCGGGAATCAGTATGGATGTTATTAAATATTTTGCAGGTAAGCTTCCGATTTTTGGGGTCTGTCTTGGACATCAATCCATTGCACAAGTATTTGGAGGGGATGTTGTCAGGGCAGAGCGTTTGATGCATGGAAAAACATCTTTAATGCATCATGATGGGCAGACGATTTTTTCTGATATTCCAAATCCATTTACCGCGACACGTTATCACTCTCTTATCGTAAAAAAAGAGACGTTACCGAATTGTTTAGAGATAACATCTTGGACTGAAGAAGGTGAAATTATGGCGCTTCGTCATAAAACGTTGCCGATTGAAGGGGTACAATTCCATCCGGAATCTATTATGACTTCTCACGGGAAAGAGTTGCTACAGAATTTCATTCGCAAATATAGCCCAAGTGTGACATCGTGTTAATTTACGTAAATGGCACGTATGTAGAAGCGAGTGAAGCGAAAATTTCTCCGTATGACCACGGTTACCTATATGGGCTTGGGGTTTTTGAGACGTTTCGTATTTATAATGGCCATCCCTTTTTATTGGATGATCATTATGAACGCTTAATGGGTGCGCTCGATATATTGCAAATCAAATGGACAATGACAAAAGATGAAGTGATGCTTATTTTAAAGAATCTACTCGTTAAGAATGGGTTAAAGCATGCATATGTGCGCTTAAATGTATCGGCGGGTATAGATGAAATAGGATTACAAACGGAAGTATATGAAGAACCGTCTGTTATTGTTTTTATAAAACCTTTAACAGCTCCAGGGAATGTAGTGGAAAAAGAAGGAGTTATTTTAAAGCAAGTGAGAAATACACCAGAGGGTGCATTTCGCTTGAAGTCCCATCATTATTTAAATAATATTTTAGGGAAACGCGAAATTGGAAATGTTGTGAATAAGGAAGGTATTTTTCTTACCGAAACAGGTTATGTTGCAGAGGGTATTGTTTCAAATCTCTTTTTGGTTAAAGGAGATATTTTATATACTCCTTCATTAGAAACAGGGATTTTAAACGGAATCACTCGTGCGTTTATTATAAAGGCTGCTGAAGAGCTAGATATAGAAGTAAAGGAAGGTTTCTTTACAAAAGATGAATTGCTTTCAGCGGATGAGGTGTTCGTAACGAACTCTATTCAAGAGATTGTCCCTCTTTATCGTATAGAGGAGAAAGATTTCCCGGGTAAAGTGGGAGTGGTTACAAAAAGACTTATGGATCTTTATGGAGTGCAGAGAGAGAAATTGTGGAGCAGAAATGAATTGCGAAGAGGAGATGTGTAGTTTGAAGTGGGATTATGATTTGCGCTGCGGCGAATATACATTGAACTTAAATGAAAAGACATTAATTATGGGGATTTTAAATGTAACGCCAGATTCATTTTCTGATGGTGGGAGTTACAACGAAGTAGATGCTGCAGTACGACATGCGAAAGAAATGAAAAATGAAGGTGCTCATATTATTGATATTGGCGGCGAATCTACTCGACCAGGTTTCGCTAAAGTTTCAGTAGAAGAAGAAATAAAGCGAGTTGTTCCAATGATTCAGGCAGTGTCAAAAGAAGCAAAGATACCTATTTCTATTGATACGTATAAAGCTGAAGTTGCGAAACAAGCGATTGAAGCTGGTGCTCATATTATTAATGATATTTGGGGGGCGAAGGCGGAACCGAAGATTGCTGGAGTTGCAGCTTATTATGATGTGCCTATTATCTTAATGCATAACCGAGATAATATGAACTACCGCAACTTAATGGCTGATATGATTGCTGATTTGTATGAGAGTATTAAAATTGCTAAAGATGCGGGCGTGCGAGATGAGAATATTATTTTAGACCCAGGTATTGGCTTTGCGAAAACACCTGAGCAAAATTTAGAAGCGATGCGTAATTTAGAGCAGTTAAATGTACTGGGTTACCCAGTTCTATTAGGTACTTCAAGAAAGTCCTTTATTGGCCATGTATTAGATTTACCAGTGGAGGAACGTCTTGAAGGAACGGGCGCTACCGTTTGTCTTGGTATTGAAAAGGGCTGTGAGTTTATCCGTGTTCATGATGTGAAAGAAATGGCGCGTATGGCTAAGATGATGGATGCAATGATTGGTAAGGGGGCAAAGTAATTGGATAAAATTTATATCCATGATATGGAGTTTTACGGTTATCATGGTGTATTCCCGGAAGAAAATAAATTGGGTCAGAGATTTAAAGTGGATTTAACGGTGGAGTTGGATTTAAAACGTGCAGGAGAAAGTGACGACTTAGAGCATTCTGTCAATTACGGGGAGCTTTTCGAACTATGTAGAAAAGTTGTTGAAGATAGAACGTATAAGCTTGTAGAAAGTATCGCTGAAAATATCGCTACAGATATATTGAAACAATATGAGAGTATTTCACAATGTACAATTAAGGTAATTAAACCAGATCCGCCGATACCGGGGCATTATCGTGCTGTAGCGGTAGAAATTACGAGAGAACGTCCATGAATAATATAGCGTACATTGCATTAGGTTCGAATATTGGGGAGCGTTATATTTATTTAACTGAAGCAATTCAGTTTTTAAATAAAAACCAGCATATCCAAGTCGATGATGTTTCGTCTGTATATGAAACTGATCCGGTTGGTTATACTGACCAAAATTGCTTTTTAAATTTAGTTATAAAAATTTCTACCAATTTATCACCGCAAGAATTATTGAAAGTAACACAAAAGGTAGAGAATGATCTAGGAAGAAAAAGGGAAATTAGATGGGGCCCGAGGACCATCGACCTTGACATTTTACTATATAATCAAGAAAATATTGAAGCAGAGAATCTTATTGTTCCGCATCCGCGGATGTTCGAAAGAGCTTTTGTTATCGTTCCGTTGTTAGAGATTAATCAAGATATAAAACAAAACATTTCACGTTCACAAGTAGAAGAAATGAAAAGGCGAGAGGGAGTAACGGTATGGAAGCAGAAAAATGGGGAAGACGCATTCGTGCTTTTCGAAAGCTAAAAGGCTATACGCAAGAAGGTTTTGCGAAAGAATTAGGGGTATCTGTATCGGTTTTAGGTGAAGTTGAGAGGGGCAATAGATCACCTTCCCAAGATTTTGTAGTAGAAGTCGCTAAAACATTAAACGTTTCAATAGACGAATTGATGCCAAAGTGACCGTAAAGGAAGGAGTAAGTCGGGTGTTAAAGATTGCAAATATTAAGATGAAAAATCCAGTTGTACTAGCACCGATGGCGGGAGTGTGTAACTCTGCATTCCGTTTGACAGTAAAAGAATTTGGTGCAGGTTTAGTTTGTGCTGAGATGGTAAGTGATAAGGCAATATTACTTAATAACAAAAGAACATTAGATATGTTATATATCGATGAGAGAGAAAAGCCATTAAGTTTACAAATTTTTGGTGGAGAGAAAGAAACTCTTGTAGATGCTGCGAAATACGTAGATAAATATACGACAGCAGACATTATTGATATTAATATGGGTTGCCCAGTACCGAAAATCACTAAGTGTGATGCGGGAGCAAAGTGGCTTTTAGACCCAAATAAAATATATGAGATGGTAGCGGCAGTTGTAGATGCAGTTGAAAAACCAGTTACAGTTAAAATGCGTATTGGTTGGGATGAAGATCATATTTTTGCAGTTGAAAACGCTAGAGCTGTTGAGCGTGCTGGTGGGCAAGCGGTAGCAGTTCATGGACGTACACGAGTACAAATGTATGAAGGGAAAGCGGATTGGGATATTATTAAACAAGTAAAGCAATCTGTGAATATCCCGGTTATCGGAAATGGTGATGTGGAAACACCGCAAGATGCAAAGCGTATGCTTGATGAAGTTGGTGTAGATGGAGTTATGATTGGTCGCGCTGCTCTTGGAGACCCGTGGATGATTTATCGTACGGTAAAGTATTTAGAGACAGGTGAATTAATGCCGGAACCAACAGTGCGTGAGAAAATTGATGTATGTATGTTGCATCTAGATCGTCTTATCGATTTAAAGAACGAAAATGTTGCTGTAAGAGAGATGAGAAAGCATGCGGCTTGGTATTTAAAAGGTGTTCGTGGTAATGCGAGTGTGCGTAATGGTATCAATATTTGTAACACACGTGAAGACCTTGCGAATGTATTAGGTGCATTTGTAGAAGAAGTAGAAGCGAAACAACAAACAATTTACGTTGGTTAATAAGGGGGCGTAGAAGATTGACATTCTTCTACACACTTCCTATAATTACGTGAAAGAAAGAAGAACTGCCAGTTAGTTGCTGGCAGTTTTTCTAGTTGAGTAGAAAATGCTATACTGTATATATTGTAAAAATTAATAGAGCTGGAGTGATATCAATATCATGGATAACATGAACCACGAAGAATTAAACGACCAATTGCTTGTTCGTCGTGAAAAGCTACATAATTTACGTGAGCAAGGAATCGATCCGTTCGGTAAACGATTTGAACGCACAAATTCAACAACGGACTTAGTAAGTCTATATGGAGAATTCTCTAAAGAAGAATTAGAAGAGAAAGAAATCACTGTTTCTATCGCTGGTCGTATTATGACAAAACGCGGTAAAGGAAAAGCGGGATTTGCGCACATTCAAGATCTACAGGGGCAAGTTCAAATTTATGTTCGTAAAGATACTGTTGGAGATGAAGAGTACGAGTTATTTACGACAGCAGATTTAGGTGACTTAGTAGGTATTGAAGGTAAAGTGTTCAAAACAAATGTTGGAGAACTTTCAGTAAAAGCAACAGGATTTACACTTTTAACGAAATCTCTTCGTCCATTACCGGATAAATATCATGGATTAAAAGATGTTGAACAACGCTACCGTCAACGTTATTTAGATTTAATTACAAGTATGGAAAGTCGTGAAACATTCGTTACTCGTAGTAAAATCATTCGTGAGATGAGAAGATACTTAGACGATAATGGTTATCTTGAAGTGGAAACGCCTATGATGCATGCAATTGCAGGTGGAGCATCTGCTCGTCCTTTCACTACACACCATAATGCGTTAGACATGGAATTATATATGCGTATCGCAATTGAACTTCATTTAAAACGTCTTATTGTGGGCGGATTAGAAAAAGTTTATGAAATCGGCCGTGTATTCCGTAATGAGGGTGTATCAACACGTCATAACCCTGAGTTTACGATGATTGAATTATATGAGGCGTATGCTGATTATAATGATATTATGAAACTAACAGAAAATATGGTTGCTCATATCGCGAAAAAAGTATTGGGTACAACAACAATCCAATATGGTGATTATGAAATTAATCTAGAACCAGAATGGACACGTCTTCATATGGTAGATGCAATTAAGCAATACTCTGGAGCTGACTTCTGGAAGACGATGAGTGTAGAAGAAGCGCGTGAACTTGCAAAAGAGCATAGTGTAGAAATTAAAGATACAATGGAAGTTGGTCATATTATTAATGAATTCTTCGAACAAAAAGTAGAAGATAAATTAATTCAGCCAACATTTATTTACGGTCATCCGGTAGAGATTTCACCACTTGCGAAAAAGAATGATGAAGATCCACGATTCACAGATCGTTTCGAATTATTCATTGTTGCTCGTGAACATGCGAATGCATTCACTGAGTTAAATGATCCAATCGATCAAAAGGAACGTTTTGAAGCTCAATTAAAAGAGCGTGAGCAAGGTAATGATGAAGCTCATATGATGGATGATGACTATATCGAAGCTCTTGAGTACGGTATGCCTCCTACGGGCGGATTAGGAATCGGTATTGATCGTCTTGTTATGTTATTAACAAACGCACCATCTATTCGTGACGTGCTATTATTCCCGGCTATGCGCCATAAACAAGACTAAGCTTTGGAGATTTCTCCAAAGCTTTTTTTATTTCTTTATTTATTTGAAGGGAGAGAAACCTTCTATTAAAAGGAAAGCAAGATTATTGCTCGTTAAATGGGTGCCAGATTAGAAAACTATACTTATATAGAAGAAAGGTGCTGTTTTTATACTTTTTTACTAAGTTAAAAATTTTATTAGAAAAACTATTGCATTTTAATAATCAAACTGGTATATTTATATCCGTTGCCACGAAAGGTAACAAAAGAAACAAACGAAAAACAACTTATTGAAAAAAGTTGTTGACGAAAATGTAACGAAATGTTATATTAATAAAGTCGCTTCTGAGCGGTAGATAAGTTCTTTGAAAACTGAACGAAACAAACAACGTGAACGTCAATTTTTATTTTTAGATGCTAGACAAACTAACTTTATTGGAGAGTTTGAT
>NZ_JBHVNG010000019.1:0-36439 GCF_042796455.1 Bacillus sp. NPDC057893
CTCGAATTACTTGCCAGTAACAAAGGGATTGTCCTGAGTGTTGCAAAAATATATGAAGCCGTTTGGAAAGAGGTTTTTTATAAATCAGATAATACTGTCATGGTGCATATTACAAAAATAAGAGACAAAATTGAAGAGGATTCTAAACATCCTATTTATATTAAAACTGTTTGGGGAATTGGATATAAAATATGAAGAATGTTAGTTTTAGAAATAAGATCATTATAAAACTTCTTGGTGCTGTTGCAGTTAGTTTTTTTATTTCATTTAGTTTTACAATCCTGATTTTGCTATACGTTATAGATCCATTATTTAAAAAACACGAAGAATTTGGTATGTTTGAATTCAATTTGGCATTGTTGTTCTTATTCGCGTTCGCAATCTTTAACTTTATAATAATTTTTTTAATATTGGTTCGAAAGAAAATAGTATATTTGAAGCTCATTTCGGATAATGTGAATGATATTGCAAATGGAAAACTGGGTTTGACCATTGGGATTAAGGGAAAGGACGAATTGACCCAACTTGCTCAAAATATCAACTATATGTCCAAGGAATTGGAAAATACATTTGAACAAGAAAGACAATTAGAACGTACAAAAAATGAACTTATAACCAATGTATCTCATGACTTACGCACACCGTTAACATCTATTATTGGCTATATAGATTTATTAAAAAGAGGGCAATACAACAGTAAAACACAATTACAGGAATACCTTGAAACCACGTATTCAAAGTCACAGAGACTGAAATATTTAATTGATGAGCTGTTTGAATATACTCGTTTATCAGGCATAGATGCTAAGTTAAATCTTAATGAAGTTGATTTATCAAGTTTGTTGGAGCAAATAGTTGGAGAATACATTCCTATATTTGAAAAGGAAAGCTTAATCGTTCAAAAATCAATCACACAAGAAACAATACCTATCTTCATAGATGTAGAAAAAATGGTACGTGTATATGAAAATCTCTTTATGAATGCGATAAAGTACAGCATAAAACCATCCGAATTATCCGTATGTCTTGAATTAATGGATAACAAAGCAATTTTGAAAGTGTCAAATAAAGTCGAGAAACCGCCTGTTAGCGATCCAAATAAATTGTTTGAAAGGTTTTTCAGGGGGGACAAGGCAAGAAAAGATGACCTGGGAAATGGTCTGGGGCTTGCTATCTCAAAAAGAATTGTTGAACTTCATAATGGTAATATACATGCAGAATATAAAGACGGCTGGATGTCCTTTATTGTTGAACATCCAATCAAATAGATTGGCTTATGGAATTACAGGTTCCATAAGCTTTTTTTTATAAAATCTTAAGAATTCTTAAGGTTTTTACGGGGTATTTTCTAATTTTCATAGTTTATCATGTATATATTGAAAGCGATGAGGTGAGTGAAATAGATAAAGAAGAAAGTTTTCATTGTAGCTTTAAGGTGGATGCAACATGAAAATTTTATTAAAAGCAAATAAGAATAGCAACTTATTTTAAAGAAATGAAAAAACAAACGTAGGAGGATATATATGACGAAACCAGTTTTAGACGTGAAAAACATCCAAAAAGTGTACGGTAAAAAAGGTGAGAACCAATCACACGCGTTAAAAGGTGTTTCATTCTCAATTCAAGAGGGTGAGTTTGTCGGAATTATGGGACCTTCTGGTTCTGGTAAAACGACATTATTAAATGTAATTTCAACGTTAGATAAAGCAACGGGCGGCGTTGTTGAAATTGCAGGAACGGATATTACGAAAATGAAACAAGGTGAGCTTTCTGATTTCCGTTCACAAAAGTTAGGATTCATTTTCCAAGACTTTAACTTATTAGAGAACTTATCTATTTACGAAAACATCGCTCTTCCACTTTCACTTCAAGGTGTTTCATCACGAAATATTGGACCGAAAGTAGAAAAAGTAGCTGATATGTTAGGCATTTCAGCAATCCTTCAAAAGTATCCATCTGAAGTATCTGGTGGACAGAAGCAACGTTCAGCAGCAGCACGTGCGTTAGTGCATGAACCAGCAATTATTTTAGGGGACGAGCCAACAGGATCGCTTGATTCTAAAAATGCAACGAGTTTACTGGATGCGATGACAAACTTAAATAAAGGGCAAGGCGTATCTATTATGATGGTTACACATGATCCGTACAGTGCAAGTTACTGTCAGCGTATTTTATTCATACAAGATGGTGAGCTATATAAAGAAATTTATCGCGGTGGTACACGTGAAGAGTTCTATAAAGAAATTTTAGACGTTCTTGCAAACTTAGGTACACAAAAAGCGTAAGGAAGGAAGTTCAATCATGTTATTTAAGCTTTCCATGTCAGGCCTAAAAAGTAAGTTGCAAGATTACATTGTCTTACTTGCTGGTCTTATTGTCTCTATTTCAACTTTTTATATGTTTCAAACATTAGCACTCAATAAGGCGTTCCTTGAATCTAACTCTTCTATTAGGGATATTGTGTCTGTATTTAAAATTGGGTCCTTTTTGTTAGCGTTTATCACATTTTTTTATATTTTATATGCAAACTCTTTCTTATCATCTCTTCGCCAAAAAGAATTTGGTATGTATATGATGTTAGGAGCAAAAAAGCATAAAGTTACCTTACTTATGTTTATCGAAACAATTATATTAGGTGCCGCATCTCTTGTGATTGGAATTACAGTTGGTGTAGGGCTCGCAGAAGGTATCGGTCAGTTACTAATGAAACAATTAGAACTTCCTGTTAGTGGTTTTCAAGCATTTTACATGCCATCTATGACGGTTACTTGCATCTTTTTCTTTGCATTATTTGTACTATCAGCAAGTATAAGTAGTATTAAGCTAGCGCGTTTTTCTGTATTACAACTTGTACATGCAGATGCACAAACAGAACGTGTCGCCATAAAAGGAAAAATGACAATTGTAGTTGCAATCCTTGGTGTGATTTTATTGGGTATTGGTTATGCATCACTAATCTATATGAAATATGCAAACCCGCTAATTGGTCTGGGATTAATGGCCGTTGGATTAATCACAGCAACCGTTGGTACTTACATGTTATTTGGATCATTTCTCCCAGTTATGATTAACAAGTTAAAGAGTAATAAAAAACGTAGTGAAAAAGGCCTCAATGCTTTTACTTTTGCACAATTAAATTTCCGCATTAATGGCCTAACAAATGTGCTTGCAACAGTAGCAATCTTAGTGGCTCTTGGCGCTGGCGGAATTGCGTGTGGTATGGCATTTAAAAACAACACCGGAGTAATTACTGATCAAAATCAAATTTACGATTCAGTCATTCATAATCCAACAGCGGAAGAAAAGAAAATTTTGAATGCAATCGTATTTACAGATAAGCTTGAATATCGTTACAAAATAGATGACCAGTATATTTATTATCTAAAAGAAGATTTAGAGAAAAATCGTCCTTTGGTAAACGATAGAAAAAATGGGAAGGCGATGAAAGTTTCAGAGGGAATTCCCACGGATGCATTTGCATTGTCAAGTCAATGGGGTAAAGATGATGGGAAACCAAAACAATGGAGCGACGCTTTCCAAACAATCCAGCCAAAGTATATATATCCTGATCATAAAGTAAAAATTGTAGACAAAAACATGTACCATAGTATAAAGGGTCGAGAAAGTACTGTGTTTATTGGGAAAACAGATGATTTTAAATCATATTTAAAAGAATGGAAACAACTTGACGAATTACAGTTAGCTAAATATACAAGTATGAAATCTGAAGAACTGAAGAGCAAATATCAAATGTATAATTCTCTTCATGGTATGTTAGGTGGATTGATGTTCATGGGCTTCTTCGTCGGAATTGCGTACTTAGCAATGATGGCAAGTTGTTTGATGTTTAAAGTTCTGTCTGGTGCATTCAAAGATTGTACACGTTATCAAATGCTTCGTAAAATCGGTGTTCGTCGAGAGTTATTAGCACAATCAATTTATAAGGAGTTATTCTTTGTATTCTTAGTCCCAGCAATTGTGGGTATTGTTCACGTATTAGTTGGTATGAACATGTTCAGAGTTCTTTTGCCTGATCCGTACAATCGTATTTGGGTACCAATTATTATTTTTGTAGTAATTTACTCGATTTACTATTTTATTACAGTTCAATTGTATAAAAGAATTGTTCTTCCAAAAGAAAATTAGTGTAATGATATTATTTATACGAAATATCAACATAGTTTGATCTTATTTATTGATCATTCTGAATAGATTTGGAAATAATAAATGGACTAGTACTACGGACCATAAACAATTTATTTTAGATTTAAGATTAAAAATTTATCTTTTATCTAAGAAGGGGCACGGCGACGATTTTATCCAGCGAGAAAATAAAGAGTTTTTAAAATATGCCGTAGAACAAAAACAAGCAACTAAGACAAATAATTTTTCGGTTGATATTCAAGCAGAACAAGAAAAACTTCTTTGGGCAGACTTTGTTATTTTCCAATTTCCACTATGGTGGTATTCTGTTCCTGGCATTTTAAAAAGGTAGTTTAGTATTTTGAACGGGGAAAAACCTGGTGATATCCCTAAAAACATACCATTCACACAAATTGTTATGTCGATAGTCACACTCTCACTCATTATTACATCAATTATGTTAGTGAAAAAGTATAAACGTAAGAAAACTTGTAAAAAAATAACTAGGCTGTTCGTTGGGAGTATATTTCTACTATTATCTATTATTTTGATCCCAATTCTTATTTATTGCACAAATTCACGGTGGCATACGACTAAATTATTTGCAGCAGATGTAGCTTTACTCACTAGTATTATAGTGATGTTATTGACCGTAAATGGATTAATATCAATATGTATTGCATTGAAAAGTAAATTGGTAAATGAATCATAAGGGTTTTTAATTATATAAATATAACATATTAAATAATCACTTAAAACGTTATAAATAGTTGACTCTCGCGCAATGTCATTGTTTAAGCTTAAGTTGAGCTTCGAATAATTGTAATAAATAGGAGGAACTAATGTTCAAAATAGGGGATTTTTCAAAACTTTCTTCCATTAGCATACGTATGTTGAGACATTACGATAAAGTGGAATTATTGCAGCCAGAAAAAGTAGATGAACAAAATAGCTATCGCTATTATTCCGCTGCACAATTAAAGAAAGTAAATCAAATTCAAATTTTAAAAGATATGGGATTTAATATTGCTGCTATTAAAGAAATAGTAGAGAGTGAAAATATTGAAGTAATAAAATCGCAATTTGTAAATCGTAGTGC
Source organism: Bacillus sp. NPDC057893 (assembly GCF_042796455.1). Taxonomy (NCBI): domain Bacteria; kingdom Bacillati; phylum Bacillota; class Bacilli; order Caryophanales; family Bacillaceae; genus Bacillus; species Bacillus sp. NPDC057893. Next base: position 5,243 of record NZ_JBHVNG010000019.1, read on the forward strand.
TCAAATAAAGGAAGACATGCACAATCTCCAAAAACAATTACGTTTCCTCGAAGACTTACTGAAAACGATGAGAGAGGATTTTGTTGAGATGAACTATCATGTTTCGTTAAAAGAAATTCCAGAAAGAAAAGTAGCAAGCGTTAGAAAGGTTCTTCCATCTTATAATTACGAAGGAGATTTATGGAGTATTTTAATGCAAGAAATTAATGTTAAGAATATTAGTATAGCTAATCCAAGTTATAGTATTGCTGTCTTCCATGATCAAGAATACAAGGGAAATGATGTAGATGTAGAAATACAGCTAAATATTTTAGGGAAGTACGAAAATACAAAAGATGTTCATTTTAAAAAGATTGAGCCAATCAAGGTAGCATCTATAATAGTAAACGGAAGTTATGAACAAATGACAGACGTAAATGAAGCAGCGGCAAAATGGATTGAGGCGGAAGGTTATGAATTAACGGGATCGATGTTTAATATTTATCATGTTAGCCCCGCGATGGAATCGAATCCTAATAAGTGGGTTACAGAGGTTTGTTATCCAATTAAATAATGTTGCTTTATTGCGTAAGAATTTTATCCTTATTGATTTCATGAGATCAATAAGGATAATTGTAACTAAGGGAGATGATTCCAAGTTGAGTAAACAGAATATCAGCACAACAGTTTCAGGAGATTTAATTGTTACCCATCTAATTGGCAAGATTAAAACAGTTGATGTTTATGAATGGTTTAATGGCTTCGATCAGGTTTGTCAGCAATTTATTTCTGAGGGGCGGAAATACAAATTGTTGGTGGATAGAAAAGGATACACACCAGATCATTTTTCTGTTCAAAAAGTATGGAAAGATAAGTTCTTCAATGAAACCATTTTGAATCACAGTAAGGCAATTGCGTTTCTCCTTGAAGAAGGGGAGATAATGAATTATTTACAACAATCCAATACAAAAGAATCTGTGAAATTCTTTGATGATTATGAACAAGCATTAATTTGGTTGAATGAATATCCAATATAAAACCTTTATTGAACCAGTTGCTCTTAATCAACTGGTTTTTTATGCCCGTAATGTTGCCGTTGTCATAAAAATCACTTGCTTACAAGCTTCTAACACTATTGTTTTTCTTCACAGATTGAAGATCCTACATTATTAGATCACTTTCTAAATTAATAATAATAGCCTCCTCAATACTAGTTAATCTAAGGAGGCATTAAATTTTTATAAATTAGTGATATGTGTATCCTCCATCAGGAAACAATACATTGCCTGTAGTAAAGCTATTTTGCATTAAATACAGGACGGTATGTGCAATTTCATCATTATGTCCAGGTCTCTGTACAAGAGAAAGAGATTTATAATCTTCATAAGCAGCTAGTCTTTTTTCGTTTTGTTCATTCTCTCTTTGTATTGTTCCAGGAGAAACAACATTAACTCTAATCGGTGCTAATTCAACAGCTAAAGCTTTCCCTAAACTTTCAATAGCCCCATTACAAGCACCATAAGCAGGCGCACCTTTAAGTGGTCTTTGACTAAATGCACCAGACATTAACACAACAGATCCAGAGTTTGAAAGAAAAGGAATCGCATATTTTACTGCGTAATATTGTGGCCAAAACTTTCCGATAAAGCTGCTTTCAGCAATTTCATCTGCAGCAGTTATTGGCCCAAGTGTATAAGAGGCACCAGGTGTGAACAAATGATCAAAATTACCAACTTTCTTAAAAAAATCTTGTAACTGTTTCTTATTTTGATTATCCAATACATAAGTTTGAAGACGATTGTTATTAATATATTCTTGAGCAGCCTTTAACTTTTCTTCCGAGCGCCCTGCAATAATAACATGTGCTCCTTGTTCGATTGCTTGTTTCGCCGTAGCTAATCCAATACCAGAACTCCCACCAATGATAACGATATGCTTATCTTTTAATACAGTAATAGACATGATTAAACATCTCCCTTAATATAAGATTTAAAATGAAATTGTGTTGCTTTTATTATTCGTTAAAAAATGACTATTGAAAAGTACGCACTTTATATGTACTTAGTCGCGAATTTCGTACTAATCGCTTGTTGTACGGATAAATAATATAAAAAATTACTCATTATATTTTATGATTTGAGGGGAGTGATGAGGAAAATGAATTTAGAGGAACCGAAATTAAAAGGAGTAATAGCGACATTACAAATAATCGGGGGTAAATGGAAGCCACTCATTTTATTTATATTATTAACAGATGGAACAAAACGGTTTGGTGAATTAAAGCGATTAATACCAGACATATCTCAAGGAACATTAGCAAAGCAGCTTCGTGAATTAGAGCAAGATCAACTAATAAAACGTGAAATTTATCAAGAAATACCACCTAAAGTGGAATATAGCTTATCTGAACATGGTAAAACAGTCAGTACTGTTTTAGATAGTATGTGTGGTTGGGGAAGAGTACATTTAGAATACATCGATAAAAGCAAACTATAATATTATTATGTAAACTGATTGTAATGTGTCGAAACATATTGTTTTAATAATTCGTATTTTATAATATATAATTAAATAATATTAAAGGCTTTTATACATATAATCTTCCATATGAGGTGGGATAGATGGAATGGCGTATTGTTCGAAGTAACTAGTTATTCGGGGCTGAAAAAATGCGTAGCAGATATAAAAGGAGATGTAGACCCTTTTACGATAATATCAACTATGGGTCTATTTCAAGGATCATCAGAATTAAACATTTAATGCATTTTTGTAAAGGGGAAATAATAAAATGAACGAATTAGAGTATAAAAACTTTTATGATAAAGTAGGAAGATTAAATGGGTGGGATTTCAGTAAGGTGAAATGTGAAACGGTAGGAGACACTTGGGACTTTTATGGCGAAGTGAAAGAAAGATGCAAACCATCAGACTTGCTACTTGATGTGGGTACAGGCGGAGGAGAGAATGTACTTAATATAGCATCTTCAGCTAAATTGTTAATTGGAATAGATAATTCTAATGGCATGATTGAAACAGCACATTCCAACTTGAAAAAAGCAGGTGTACAAAATGTTGAGTTTCTCCAAATGGGTTCGGAAGCTTTAACGTTTCCACATGCTTATTTTGATATTGCTTCTAGTTGTCATGCACCGTTTATAGCATCTGAATTGGCAAAAGTAATGAAAAAAGGTTCTTTTTTCTTAACACAACAAGTCTGCGAACATGATAAATTAAATCTCAAAGAAGCATTTGGCAGAGGGCAATGCTTAGGCGAAAGAGATGGTATTTTAAAAGAAAAATATATGGATGAACTTATTAATTCAGGATTTGAACCCGTGCAAGTACGTGAATACGATGTTATCGATTATTACAGTACACCTGAAGATCTCATTTTCTTATTAAAACATACACCTATTATTCCTAATTTTGGTGAAGAGGAAGAGGACTTTAATATTTTACAAAAGTTTATTGACGCTAATAGTTCTGAAAAAGGGATTCGTACGAATTCAAAAAGATTTATGATAATTGCTGTTAAATCATAATGTATTTTAGCGTAAAAGCTGATTTTCTTTTAAAGAAAATCGGCTTTTTTGTGTGGAAAAGAATGCAGGGAAAGCTTTTAAAAAATAGAAATAAGTTAAGTGTTAATCGAAAAATCAAAATATGGAGGATAATTATTATGAAACGTTATTTTATTAATAATGACCGGATAAATGTACATATTACTGAGTGGGGGAATAATGATAAACCCGTTATTTTTTGTTTACATGGATTAGGTAGTACAAGTTTAAGTTTTATAGAAATTGCAGAAGAATTAAAGGAAGAGTATAGAATCATCTCCATTGATGCACCTGGGCATGGTAAAACACCGCCCTTTGAAAGAACAGAAGATTATGAGATGCAGAATTTAGCAAATTGGTTAAATGAAATAATAAATGAACTGAAAATTGAACATTTCTATTTTCTATCACATTCTTGGGGAAGTTTTGTAGCGCTATTTTATTTATTAAATAATCCAGAAAAGGTATTAGGGAGTATTCTCATTGATGGAGGGTATCAAACGAAAAGGCTTAAAGAAGAAACATTGGAAGAAGAAATTGCTTATTATGAAAAGGACTTTGAAGAGTATGTATTTAATAGTGGGGATGATTTTCTTAAAAGTGAAAAAGAAGTTTATACAAGGTGGTCTCCATTATTAGAACTTGCAGTTTAGGATCTTGGTATAGAAATAAATAATAAAGTATGTTGGCATGCGAGAGGTACAACAGCTGGTAATATCGTAAGAGGCATGCACAAGGATGAAACAATGGATATATATGAGGAGTTACCATCTAATATAATATTACTTTGTGCTACAGTACCAGAAATTTGGGATGAATATAGAGGGAAGACAGCGAGTATTTTTAGTGAGAGAACAAGAGCGACAGTAAAACTAATCCCAGATTCTACCCATCTGTTACATTGGGATTACCCGGAAGTTATAGTAGAAGAAATAAAAAACCATTGGTAATGTCTTTATACAATATAACTTAAAAAGGTTGATTCTTGTAATGTATAAGAATTAACCTTTTTGAAGCGTATGTAATAAAACGTATTGAGTAAGTTGTTTGCTTAAAGTGTTATTTTTTTGCCGGTGTATTTCCCATCGCGATAGAAATTCTATTCCAACTATTAATTTGATTAATAATCAAGACAAGGTCAATATATTGTTTTTCATCATAATGTTCACATACTCGTTTATATAGGGAATCAGGAACTCTTTTAGTAGGAATAAGTGTAATATGCTCAGCTAGTTCAATAGCGACTTTTTCCTCTGCTGTATAAAAAGTACATTCATCCCAAGTACTTAAGCAATAAATTCTTTGTTCAGTCTCTCCCATTTTTCGTGCATCAGATGTATGTAAATCTATGCAGTAAGCACAACCATTGATTTGAGAAACTCTAATTTTAATAAGCTCTCTAGTCGTTCGATTAATCGTTGATTGTTTTGTGTACTTTTCCATGTCCATCATAATTTTCATAGCATCAGGTGCAGCATCATAGTAAGAAATTCTTTGAGTCACAACAGAACACTCCTTTTAGCTTAAGATATTATTCATTATATCTTGATGTGGTCGTTCATACCAATTATTTGTACTAAAACGAAAACTGCTTAAAGTTTAGATTTTATTGCATTAGCTGAAAATGTTAACGTAACAGTTCTAATACAAAAGTAGTAGTTTGTTAATTAAAGTTTCAATCTCCAGATGGATTTTTTCTGTTAGTTTTTGAAATACAATACTAATAGAAATAATGAATTTGGAGGTTTATTATAATGATTACACACATTTCAGATATTAAACTACAAACAGTTTCTATAGAAGGAGTAAAACAAGTATACGGAGATATATTATCTTTTCCAATAAAAAAAGAAACAGCATCATTTATTCAATTTGAAGTAACACCATACACAACAATTAGTTTCCAGGAAGTATATGAACCAATTGCACCTGCACATTTCGCTTTTGAGATTCCATTTTCAAAATTTCATGAAACAGCAAGATGGCTTGAAGGGTCTGGATTACTTATTGCGAAATGGAAAGATGGTCATATAATTGATGAGGAGAACAGTCTTTTCAATTTATACTTTAGAGATGGCGATGGAAATCTTCTTGAAATTATCGCACATAGTTATATTAAAGAGGAGGTATTAGTTCCGCATTCCCCCTTAAACATTTTATACGTAAGGGAAATTGGTCTTCCCGTTAAAAGTGTGCCTGTATTTACGGAATGGTTGAAATCAAATCTAAATATGAAAACGATGGAAGATGGAGAGATTTTCAACTTTGTAATAGGTGGCACTGCATATATCGTTGCAACTTGGTGGCAACGACCTTGGATTCCAATTGCGATGAAAGCTTTACCACCGGAAGTACGTGTTTCATTTGGAACACCGGATCGTGTATTTTTGCAAGAAATTCAAAATAACTTTAAGAAAAATAGTGTTCCATTTGAATGTAAACATAATGAAGTATCATTTATTCAACAGGGATATTCATTTACTGTCTTGCATACACCAGAGTTCCATTCCGATATTCCTAGAAAATTAAACTTACCACTTTCTATTTAAGGATAGAGAGTGGTAAGTTTTTTGTATATTTGTGAAAAAGGTTTTCGTTATGATTACAGTGAATTTATAGAGAAGTGTAAGGTGTTATTCTAATTTACTGTAAGGAGAGAAATGAATTGAATCTAGGAAATCCGATAGCCAAAGGAAATACGGCTGAAATTTATCTTTGTGATAATAAAGTTGTGAAATTGTTTAAAGAATACCTCCCTAATACAGAATCTCTATACGAAGCACAAAAACAAAAGTATGCATATTCATGTGGTTTACACGTTCCTAAAGTATTTGAAGTTACAGAGATACAAGGTAGACAAGCTATTATTATGGAATATGTAGAAGGTGAAAGTGTTGGTGAGCTTTTGCTTAATAATTTGAGTAAAGCGGAGCATTTCATAAGTATTTGTGTAAGTATACAACAAAAAATTCATGCTATCTCTGTGAGCCCGGATGAAATAGAACCGATGAAAGAGAGACTTTATCGTCAAATTAACTCCGTGCATAATCTGGATGAAAAACAAAAGGGAAATATATTAAAAAGGTTAGATTCAATCATATTTGAACCTAGATTATGTCATGGTGATTTTCATCCGTTTAATTTAATTATGAGCAATGATGATATGAAAATTATAGATTGGGTTGATGCTAGTTCGGGTGATATTCGCGCAGATGTGTTTCGGACATACTTATTGTATTCACAGAATTCAGTGGAATTAGCTGAAATGTATTTACATATATATTGCAAAAATACAGGTTTATCAAGAGATGAAATTTTCCAGTGGGCTCCTATAATTACTGCGGCTAGATTGGCAGAGAATAAATCTCTATAAATAAAAGCTATCTTCATTTCTATATTTTTTCTTGCTAATTCTTTTCGATTTGTCATATACTAAAAAGAGACCAAACGTTTTCTTTTAGGAGGACACTATGCGTAAAGGTGAATTAACAAAAAGAATGATTCTTGATCGTTCCTCTGCCCTGTTTAATGTAAAAGGGTATAGTGGTTCTTCAATTTCTGATATTATGCGAGAGACTGGATTAGAGAAGGGTGGCATCTATCGTCACTTTAAAAATAAAGATGAATTAGCTATTCAAGCCTTTCAGCATGCAACCTCACAAATGGAGGTGCGTTATGTCGAAGAAATAAAAAAAGCATCCAATACGTTTGATAAGTTAAAAACTTTTATTTCTGTTTTTACATCTCTCGTTCATAATGATCCTCTTCCTGGAGGTTGTCCAATCATGAACGTAACGTTAGAAGCAGATGATTCCCATCCTCCCATGGCAGAACAAGCACAGATAGCAATGAATCAATTACTTGGAATGATTGAAAAGATTATTACAAATGGAATTGAGAAAGGTGAGTTAAAACCAGATACGCAAGCAAAGCAGATTGCTATCATCTGGATTTCTTCTCTTGAAGGAGCACTTGCTTTGTCACGCTTATACCAAGATACAGTCTATATTGATACAGTATCGTCACGACTTTTAGATGAGTTGAAAAACAAATTACGGCCAAGTAAGCCGTAATTTTTATCGAAAAAAAGAGACCGTTCAGTTTCTTTTTTTTAAAGGGGGTGATCCTGAATAGAAATTCCATGATGGAACTATGAAAAAACGGATGAGAGAAGAATGCTACTTTTACAAAATTGTAAATTGAAAAATGTGTAGAGTATAAAAGATTTTGATCTAGTGTTTTCCAATTTTCTTTTAGGAGTGTGAAAAGCTATATGGGAGAGATTGAAACAATCGTTATTGGCTCTGGACCTGGAGGATATGTTTCTGCAATTAGGGCTTCACAATTAGGACAACAAGTGGCAATTATAGAAAGAGGAAATATTGGTGGAGTATGTGCTAACGTCGGCTGTATCCCATCTAAGGCACTTATTTCTGTAGGTCATCGCTTTGAGGAAACAAAGCATTCAGAAAATATGGGTATTTTTTCTTCTGGTGCAAATGTGGACTTCGCAAAAGTACAAGAATTTAAAAACAGCATTGTAAAAAAATTAGTAGGTGGTGTAGAAGGGTTATTAAAAAGCAATAAAGTAGAAGTGATAAAAGGTGAAGCTTATTTCATAGATGCTAACACTATACGAGTAACCAATAAAGATGCAGTTCAAACATATACATTTAAAAATGCAATTATAGCTACTGGATCGCGCCCAGTTGAAATTCCAACATTTAAATTTACAAAACGTGTGATTAATTCTACAGGTGCACTTAATTTAACTGAAGTTCCAAGTAAATTGGTTGTAATCGGTGGCGGTTACATTGGTACTGAATTAGGCTCTGCTTACGCTTCCCTTGGTTCTGTAGTAACAATTATTGAAGGAGGTAAAGACATTTTAACTGGCTTCGATAAACAAATGACTCAAATTGTGAAAGAAGACCTTATAAACAAAGGTGTTAGAGTAATAGTAGATGTATCCGCTAAAGGTATTGAAGAAGTTGAAAATGGTGTAATTGTTACCTACGAAATTGGTGGTGAAGAAAAGAAAGTTGATGCTGATTACGTATTAATAACAGTTGGCCGTCGCCCTAATACTGAAAATATGGGTTTTGAAAAAATCGGTATTGAGTTTTCTGACCGTGGTTTATTAAAGGTTGATCAACAATGTCGTACTAACCGTCCGAACATTTTTGCTATCGGTGATATTATTGCTGGTCCACAGCTTGCACATAAAGCATTTTACGAAGGAAAAGTAGCTGCCGAAGCTATCTCTGGTAAACTATCATTTATTGATTATTTGGCAATCCCAGCAGTTTGCTTCACAACCCCTGAATTAGCAACGGTCGGTTATACCGAAGAGCGAGCAAAGGCAGAAGGCATGGAAGTAAAAGTGGTTCAATCGCCATTTTCAGCAAACGGTCGTGCACTTGTATCAAATGAAGGAAAAGGTTTCTTGAGGCTATTGGTGCGTAGAGAAGATGGTGTATTAGTAGGTGCTCAAATCGTGGGTAATGGTGCATCAGAAATAATTGCCGAAATGGGTTTAGCAATCGAATCAGGCATGACAGTTGGAGATATTGCATTAACACCTCATGCTCATCCAACTCTAAGTGCGGTTGTGATGGAAGCTGCTGAGACCTTAATTTACAAGTTGAAATAGATAGTAATTTATAAAAATTTAATTGTTTCGCCTTTTAAAAATTCTAAATAAAATGAAGATGAAGTCTGAAGCTAGAGGAAGGATTAGATCCTTGTTCAAAATCGACAGTACATTTCAAATGATACATTATGGACAATTAATTGAGTTGTTTTTTACCAAAAAAGAGACTGTTTGGTTTCTTTTTTGTTCGATTCATTAGAGATTACAAAGTGAAATCATGAAAAACAAATATGAGAGGAGAATACAAATGAGTCAATTTGTTAATTCAACAATGGAAGGTAAAAATTTTAGTGCTGTTCAAGTAGGAAAATGGGAGGATTTGCTTCAATATAAAAATGGAAATCCATTTAAGGCTCCTGGAAAGGTATTTCTTAAAGATGACTTACAATGTACAGGGATGGAAGTTTCACTTAATGTTTTTCCTCCAGGTATTTCAATGTCTTTTTATCATAAGCATAGAGAAAATGAAGAGCTGTATATCTTTATCAAGGGAGAAGGGGAATTCAAGATTGATGATGAAATCCTTGAAATCAAAGAGGGCACTGTCATTAGGGTAGCACAAGAAGGGGAAAGAATTTGGCGTAATAATTCAAGTGAACCGCTCTATTTTATCTGTATTCAAGCTAAAGCAGATACTTTGGAAGAAAGCAATATTGAGGATGGCATTAGGCTAGATAAATCCGTTGAATGGATTGAAAAATAGGTGCCACTGTACGATTAAATATCATTTCGCTACTTGTATTTTGTCTTTTGAAGAAAATTTAACTATAGAAAAGTACGCCCCAATTGTTAGACTGTATGTAACAATTGGGGCGTACTTCATAGGAAACCAACTGTGTTTAAAGAATGACTTTTTTCAATCTTCATTCTATAAAGATTCATTATCCGTACTTGTTCCTCAGTTAATTCTTCTTTATCCCAATACATATGCATTAAACTATATTCAAAAATCTCCTTTAATTTAATAAACAATGGAAATAGATCTATCATTTCTTTAGGAATCTCATTTTCTTCTTGGTATCCGTCAATTATTGCATTTGTAATAGAATTCTCATAGTCGACTATGTTACCATTCCCAACGAATGAATATTCTATCGCACTATAGATTGGGACTGCTAAATCGAATATATAAAAATGTTTCTCACAGTCTTGAAAATCAATCATCGTTAAATTTGAATTATTTTCAACCAATATGTTTTCTAACCATAAATCTCCGTGTATTAAGCCGTAATTTGAAGGATTCTTTGGAAGTTTTTTTATAGAAGTTAAAACGGCAGACGTAAATTCTCTTATAGTAGTTTCTTCTTTAGGGATATACTTAAGAAAATTATATTCTTCATTTTCATACCAATCGTTAATATGTTTAACCGGTTTAGCGGTTTCAAAGCTTTTAGATATACGATGTAATTTTCCGATTTGTTGACCAAGCTTTTTAAATACATTAGAATTCCATTCGTTTCTTGGTAAATGTATACCAGGAGCAGCTTTATATAATACAGCAAAAACTTCTTTGTCTAATGTTATTTTCTCTACTAAATTCCCCTTTAAAGAAGGTATTATTGGAGGGACTCCTAAGTCCTTTTGATATAAAAAGTTCGTATATGTAACTTCTTCTAATTGCTCTTCATATGTTTTATAGTTTGTAATTCTAACGAAGTAAGTACCTTGTGCCGTGAGACATTGATACATTTCATTTGTTATTGGTGTCATTTCAATAAAATCCAATGGATATAGTTTATTAATTAGTTTGAGTATCTCTTTTTCTATATTATTCATTTTAACTTCCTTTCCAAACATAAATTTTCCACTCACAAAACTACTAGTTCCTTAAATTACAAATTTCGTGTTTTATTTGGTAGAATCCTTTAAAAAAGATTTATCCCGTAAAAGCCCGATTAGTACGGGATAATAATCAGAGGGGAGGAACAAAACCCCACTGATTAAAGTTTCACTTTATTGGAAAGTGAAGTAAATGTATGACAAAATAAGATAGCTGAAAAAATATGAAATGAATAATTATCTATGGTATTTAGAGGTTCTGGGGCGTTAATGATTATAAATCACAAGAAATATCAAAAGAAAGAAACGGATACCTTTTATAATGTTTTGTAAGGAGTGAGGTAAATGAATGAACATATACAGTTAATGATCGATTGGATTGATAAGAATTTGAAATGTAAATTCTCATTAGATGAATTATCTAATTATATGGGATATTCTCCTTATTACTGTTCTTTTAAATTTCATCAAGTAACAGGGATAAGTATTAGACGATATATTCTTCTCAGAAGATTGTATTTATCAACGGAAGATTTGGCGAATGATAGAAAGATAATTGATATCGCATTTGATTATGATTACTCTTCACAAGAGGCTTATAGTAGAGATTTTAAAACTGTTTTTGGTATAACCCCAAGAGAATTCCAACTTAACAAAAAGCCCGTTCAATCATTTATTAAACTCTCAATCAATAATGGAAAGGAGTGGGATAGAATGAATTTTTCTAGAAAAATTGAAGTTGATCAGTTACGAAATGCGAAGAGTGAGCTGTTTGATAAAGATGTACTAAACATATTAAATGGTCAATTTATGTATGAAGAATTTAAAGGTGAAAAACTAATGGGGGAGTCTGATTACGCTCCATTTAATGAAGCGATGTGTGTAAATGCGACTACTACACAGCTTTTTGATGATGAGTTTATTAAAACAAGAGCAGAAGGACACCAAGGTACTGTAGAAAATTATATGAAAAAGGTTATTCATCCTTTAGAGAATCTTTTTAAGAAAGAGTATAAATGTATCGTTTTATGGTTTGGTGAGGATATGTTTTGCCAAATGAATCTACTTACCGTACTTTCTTACCTTGAACAGTCTGGTTAAAAGGGCAAAGTATACTTAAATAGCTTCAGAGAGGATGAATTTAAAGTAAGTCAAATTGAACTTGAATTAGGGAACTATTTTTCTGTTTACAATGAAGTTCTAGTAAATCATAAAAAGCTATCTCATGAGGTACTACCTGTAATGTATCAGGCGATAGATTTATATTTAGAAATGCTAAAAGAAAATAATGTAGTAGTAAAGTATATCTCCAAAAATAAAGGTTTACCAAAACAAGAGTTACTAAAAAGGTTGTTTAATCTTTTTCCAACAATAGGATATGGGGACCTACAATATATAGAGCTTATTAATAAAGTGAGATGAAAATTGAAAACTAATTAGAAGAAAATACAATAAAAAGATGCACCTAAAAGGAAAGGTGCATCTTTTTACTTATATTTGTTCAAGTAAATTTAATTCTTCTTCTACAAATGCCATTAAATCTTTAACTGTTTTTCCAGAAAAATCAAAGTGAATGCCGGCTGCCTCATACACTTCTTTAATAGTCTTAGTACTACCTAAAGACAATGCTTTTTTATAATTTTGTAGTGCTTGTTTAGGATTCTCTTTATATTGCTTATACATTTGCAGTGCACCGAGCTGTGCAATCGCATATTCGATATAATAGAATGGTACTTCAAAAATATGTAGTACAGGTAACCAGCCAGTTGCAAACCAGTTTTCATAACCATTAATATTTACTACACTAGATTGATAAGTTTTCTGAAGCTCTAAGTACTTTTCATTTCTTTCCTCAAATGTATGATTTGGATTTTCGTAAAGCCAGTGTTGGAATTGATCAACTATTAGCATACCTGGAAGATAAGTAATAATATCTTTAAAGAAGTTAACTTTTGCTTGTTTCAAATCTTTTTTATCTTTATAGAATGCATCCCAATATTTTATCGAGAATAATTCCATTGTCATACTAGCTAATTCAGCTGTCTCAGCGGGGATTTCTATATATTGTCGTATCTTTAGTTGCTTTATGCATTCATTATGAATGCTATGGCCCATTTCATGAATGAAAGTAAGGATGTCATCTTGTGTATAGTTAAGGTTCATAAAAATAAAAGATAATTGAGAGGCCGGTAAGTACTCACAAAAACCACCAGCTGCTTTTCCTTTACGACTTCTTAAATCTAAGCAATTATGTTCATACATTCGGTTTAGTAGTGCTGAAAATTCAATATCTAGTTTATTGAAGATGTGAGTGCTTTTTTCAATTAACTCTTTTTCATTTTGAATAGGTTTTAACACTTTTTGATTGGGAGCTACAGCTACTACATCCCATGGACGAAGGATATCCACTTGAAGTTCATCTTTTTTCTCATTTAATATTTTATCTGTAAGTGGCACAACATATTGTCGTATTGATTCAGCCAGTTCATAGCAATCATCAGCCGTATAATCAAAACGTTCATATTTTTTAAACATATAATCACGATAATTATCTAATTGAATGTTTTTTGCCTTTTGGTGACGGATTGCAATTAATTCATTTAAAATATGTTGTAAATTATTTTCAACAGATAAGAATTTTTCAGAAATGAGCGTTTTTGCTTTTTTTCGTATATCACGATTCGGATTTTGTAAGTAAGACTGTAGTTCAGTAATTGTTTTTTCTTCGCCATCCCATAGTGCAGTTAAACTGCCTGTGATTTCGAAGTACTCGGTTACTAATTTGTCTTCTTTTACTTCTAAATCAATGTTCTTCTCACAAAATAATGTTTGTGCATTCTTTATTTTTTTATCAAGTATGCTATAAGTTTTTGGATCTAGTTGCATTCGAAATGGTGACTCTAAATATTTATTATCAAAGGAATTTTGATAACGTTTCAAAAGAGGCCTTACATATTGTTGATCATATTCAAACGTATCTTTTATTTCTTTGTTATCTGTATTACATTGAAAGTCAATATAGTGTGATCTCAATTGTTCTTCGATTTCCCATATTAATTTCGACTGTATTTTCAGCCAATTTTCTAAATCTTCTCCTGAAGAAATGGGTTTACTTAATAAAGTAGATAATTCGTTCTCTAGCTCATGTATATTACGGATATCGATCGTATTAGAGTTCTGCATTATTTACCCCTCACTTTTTATTTACTCAAGGAGGTATTCTTCTTTTTCGCTATGATTCCTTTTTTTCCTAGAAAATTTGTGCCTATTACTCCAAGAACAATCATAAGTGTACCGACAATATGATAGTAGGAAATTTGCTCGTGTAAGAATACAACGCCTGCGATAATGGTAATAAGTGTAGATAAGTTGCTAAAAACACTTATTTTTGCTGCTTCAATATAAGATAATGAATAGTTTAATAACAATGCTGTTAGTAAGGAAGATAATAATCCTAAATATAAAATGGAGATAAGGAATGTTCCATTCGTAAATGGCTTAAAGTATACAGTTATTGTACCTTTGTTCATATGGTCAATGATTGCGATGAAATTAAAACTAATAAAACCGATTGCTGTCATTGTGTATGTTAAATCCATTAGCTTGAATTTCTTTGTCATTTTTCGAGCTAATACATTGTAGCAAGCAGATGATAATGCCGATAATAAAATGAGAATAACACCGATGAAGCTCGTTTCATGAGCCCCTATACCATTCATAACAAATATATAAATGACACCTATGACAGAAATACATACTGATGTTTTTTGCCATGTATTCGTATATTCTTTTAAAAAATAGGAAGCTAGTATCATCGTAAATATAGGGATCGCTGCTTGTATAATTCCAGCTTCAGATGAACTTGTATATACTAAGCCAAATGCTTGGAAAGCAAAGAATAATGCTGGATAAAATATTGCGAGTGGTAAAAGGGCAAGTATGTTTTTAAATGATATATTTAACTTTACAAAACCGAAAATAACCGGAATGCTTGCTGCTATGAAGGCAACTGTAAAACGGTGAGCTAGAGTATCAAGAGGACTCGTAATCGTTAGTGCTAGTTTCACAAACATAAATGAAAATCCAATAATTAAAGAATAGAGTAACGCTGATAAATATGCTTTTGTTATATTTGTCATAATTCCACCTCATAGTAGTTGATTTCTTACTGGCCAGTATACGTACATAGTAATCCTTCTGATCTAGTGCTACAATGTGAACAAATACAAACTGTACCGGTACAAAAAAATAGGAGGTGTAATGATGTATAAATATTTACATGTTTTGAACGACTTAGAAAGTATGATTCAAAATGGTGAGATAAAAGAAGGAAAGAAATTACCGTCTATACGGTCGCTTGTTACACAATATGAATGTAATAAGGCGACTGTAATACGAGCGCTGCATGAATTGGAAAAGCGTCATATTATTTATTCTGTACCTCAAAGTGGATACTACGTTGTTAAGAAATCTGGAAGTTACGTAGAAAGTAACGCGATTATTGATTTCGCTTCTTCGGCCCCAGATCCAGATGTTTTTCCATACTTGGATTTTCAGCATTGCATTAATAAAGCGATTGATACCTATAAGAATGATTTGTTTATATACGGAACACCGAAAGGGTTACCATCTTTAATTTCGGTTGTGCAAAAACAGTTAGCAAACTATCAAGTTTTCACAAAGGAAGATAATATATTTATAACGTCAGGTGTGCAGCAGGCGCTTGCAATACTAACTTCTATACCATTTCCGAATGAAAACGAAACGATATTAATTGAACAGCCAACATATCATTTATATATTGAATATCTAGAAATATATAAAATTCCTGTAATCGGCATTAAACGTACGAATGAAGGCATCGACTTGAATGAATTAGAACGTATATTTCGAACAGGAAAAATAAAATTCTTTTATACGATACCGAGATATCATCATCCACTTGGAACGTCTTATTCTAAAGATGAGAAAGAAAAAATCGTGCTATTGGCCAAGAAGTATAATGTATTTATAGTGGAAGATGATTATTTAGCAGATTTAGAAACAGATTCAAAAGCAGATCCGTTATATAGCTTACATAATTGTAATCATGTCATATATTTGAAAAGTTACTCGAAGATTATTTTTCCAGGTTTACGAGTCGGTGTGGCGGTTATTCCACCAGCTATTGCAAATGATTTCCATAAATATAAAAAGATTTTAGACATCGATAGTCCAATGATATCTCAAGCTGCTTTAGAAATTTATATAAAGAGTGGCATGTTCGAACGCCATAAAAATAAAATTAAATCCTCCTATAATAATAGATCAAAAAAACTAGCAGAAACATTAGAAAAAGTGCATAATGAAAACCCACTTTTATTTAAATATAAGAAGTATAATACAATAGGAATCCATACTTGTTTAGAAATAGATAAAACCAGTATTTCGGAAATGTTTTTACAAAAATTGAGTGATATTCAAATAAATATTGATACTATTGATAAAAATTATGTAAGGGATTTTCCTAAAGAAAGACTGTTAAAGTTAAATGTATCGAATGTAAAAGAAAATCAGATAGAAGAAGGTATACGCAAAGTAATTGAGGAAATCAAACAATCAGAACGTCTAAATTTTCAATTTAAAAAAGAATAATATGAATAAGGAGGTTTGTTGTGAGACACAAATTAATAACCTTGTTTATATGTATTACTATAGTAATTGGAGCGATGGTAGTTACTAAATATTATATAGAAGATGATCAATGCATAGCAGTTGGTATGTATTCAAGAGGTATAATCGTAGATCAAAATAACGAACCTATATCAAATGTGAAAATTTATGAGGATTCAATTGAAAGTAAGGAACGTAGTATTTCAAATGAACAAGGTGAATTTGAAATTGCAAATGGCGTTTGTGGTGACATTACGTTACAATTAGTTACTCCAAATAGCGAAATCTATACGAGGAAGTATGAAAGAAAGCATATACCCCAAGTTATAAAGTTGAATTATAAAAATGAAGGTGAATAAAATGAAACCATTACAAGGTAAAGTAGCAGTTGTGGCCGGAGCAACACGAGGCGCCGGAAGAGGTATTGCGATGATGCTTGGTGAAGCCGGTGCAACTGTATATGTAACAGGAAGAAGTACAAAAGGGAATTTATCCTGTATGGGAAGAACTGAAACGATTGAAGAAACGGCAGAGCTTGTTACAAAGCAAGGCGGAATCGGAATAGCAGTTCGTGTTGACCATACAGTAGAAGAAGATATTATAGCATTATTTAAAAAGATTCAAGGGGAACAAAATGGGCAGCTTGATATTTTAGTAAATGATGTTTGGGGCGGAGATCCTTTAACGGAATGGGAGAAACCTTTCTGGGAACACAACCTACATAACGGACTACTTATGCAACAAAGAGCTGTTCATTCTCATATAATGACAAGCCATTACGGTGTACCGTTAATGGTGAAAAATAACAAGGGACTTGTAATTGAAATTACAGATGGTGTCGACTATCAATACCGAGGTAATTTATATTATAGTTTAGCAAAAATCTCAACAATTCATTTAGCAGAAGCAATGGCGAAAGATTTAGAACAACACAATATAACAGTAGTTGCAGTTAGTCCAGGATTCCTTCGTTCAGAGGCGATGCTCGATATATTTGGTGTAACAGAGGAGAACTGGCAAGAAGGAGCTAAACAAGATCCTCATTTTATAGCATCAGAAACACCTTTCTTCGTTGGAAGAGCAGTCGCAGCTTTGGCAAGTGACTCAAATGTTCATGAAAAAACTGGACGAGCGTTAAGTTCATGGGAATTAGGAAGAGAGTATGGATTTACAGATATGGATGGAAGACGCCCAGATTGGGGGAAATATTTTGAGGAGCATGTTTTAAATCAAAATTAAGATTTGAAAATGATGTGAAATACAGCAATTATTAAACAAAAATAATAATCGCCCATCAAATTTGTGAGTAGGCGATTATTGTATTTCTAAGAACAAAATTAAACAACTTTATTATCTCTACGTATATACCGAATAAAACATTTTTTAATTTCATTAAACAAATAGGGTATTATTACCAAATAAATGATATCCTTAAAGTATAGTTTTTATTTTGTATAGGAGGGTGATGAAGTCTATGGCGGTACGTATAGTCGATGATTTACAACAATTATCTTTGTTACTTATGTTTTTGAGTACATTAATATTTTACAGATACTTAAAGAAGATTAAACGAGAGAGAAAACTGACTTTTTTCGAAGTGACAATGTATTTTGTCACTCAATTTGCGACTTTAATTTGGGCAATTACTTATTTTATTAAACACTTGTCTGAATCGTAAGTTACATTAATATATTTTAGTTTACTAGGTTATTGTTATCTAGTAGGGATATAAATATAGTCCGTGTCTAAATCAATGACGATATTGCTCGTAATGTCTTCTTGTAATGACTTTGGAATGTTTTCAAAATGATATCGTACACAAAATAAACTTGCAAGATCCTCATTAGATAACTCTTCATTTTTTACGTTAAAATACATTTTTTTCAACTCACTAATAGAACGTTTACGACCAATTACATACTCATTAATTCTATATCCATCAAATTCAATTATCATGTTATCGCTGTTGGTTGCTAGCCAACATTATAGCTTTAATTTTGGATGAATCTTTCATATTGATTATTATACATAACTTAAAAATTAGTGTGAATATATTTTTATAAAGTGAGAGGATTTCAATGGAACAATATAAATTAGTTTTAGAAGGCTCTAAACAGTTAAAGTGGGAAACGGGTGAAATTAGGCCTATACAGGATGATGAAATTATCATTGTTTTGAGGAACTGAGTCAAGGGATAATTAATCCTTTAAAAGTATACGTTTCATATGAATAATGAAAAAACTAACCAAATATTTATCACATGCCTTATATATGTTTTGTCTCAATTATGATATTAAAAATAAGAAGGAACACATATGAAAATTTTTGTAGCAGATGCAACTGGTGTAATAGGACGTTCTTTATTGCTAATGTTAATAAGAGAAGGTCATACGGTATTTGCAATGATTCGTAATGAATCGCAAGTAGAAGCAAGAAAGAAAGTTGGTGCTATACCAGTAATAGCCGGGAGAGAGGTGCTTCAAATAATAAAGCACGTAAAGATTATGGATGGATACCTTTACATCCTTCATGGTCTGATGAGTGTGTGAAATGTCATGAAAATCCTTTAATGGGAATACTAGTAACATTCACTATTAAAGGGTTGGGCTGTAATGAATATACTTTTTGAAAGCATTATTTTAATCCTCACTGGAATTATTGTTTTAAAATTGACAGGTAGTAAATCTGTTAGCCAAATGACTAGAGCTGAAATTATTATTGTTGTTTCTATAGGTCGTATTATTGTAGAACCTATATTAAGTAGGAAAGTAGTCCCATCTATTTTTGCTGCGTTTATTTTTGCGAGTGTTTTACTTATCATTCATTTTTTTGAATTGAAATCACGAAAAGTAGAAAAGTTTCTAAATGGAACTAGCATTATTGTTATAGAAAACGGAGAAGTTTTAAAAAAGAATTTATTACGTGCAAAAATGTCAGAACAACAATTATTTATGCATCTGAGAGAAAAAGGTATACATGAAATCAAGAATTTACAACAAGCAACCGTAGAAACGAACGGACGTGTTGGGTACCAACTAACTAATAAGGCACAACCAGTTACTTTGGAAATGCTAGAGAAGCTATTAGAGCAATGCAATCTTAAAAAATAGTTGTAGACTGAAAAGCGCTTCCTGTACTTTTCTCAAACATGTAAAAGACCCTTCAGTAATCCTGAAGGGACTTTCGTGTTATCTAATGTATCTATCAATTTAATTTGTGTCTATTAAGATTGGAAGGTATGATTTTTAACGGTCTCATCATGTCATGGTCTTCATGCTCTAAACGATGACAATGCCATACATAATCTCCAGAATAGGGCTCAAACTTCATTATGATTCGGACGGTTTGTTCACCAGCTACTAGAACGGTATCTTTTAAACCGAAATCAGCTGGGAGAAGGGCTAATAAGTTTCCATTCAAGTCATGACGATCAAGAACTCGAAAATTAACTAGATGTATATGAATAGGATGAATCCCAACGGTCAAATTTACTAACTCCCATATTTCAACAGAATTAAGTAAAGGTGTTTCTGTCACAGAATCGGCCCATTCTTTATTATCTAATAAAAGCATGAGACGCCCAAATTCATCCTCTGAGTCATTTAATGTTAATCGTCTTACTTTTTTTACGTTTACTTTTTCTAATGGAATAAAGTCAATGTTACTTAATATGCACGGGATTTTACTTTTATCTGGGCAGGATAATGGTTTCGTTACTTGGAACTCCATTATCTCACCAGTTGGATTATCTAAATCACTTCCATTTTGTAATACTGCCTTTTTTCCTACAAACCTTGAAAAATCAATAATAATGTCAATACGTTCTGCTGGTGAAACATCTAAACTTTGTACTTTAATCGGCCGTTTAAGAAGGCCTCCATCAGTTCCTATTAAAAAGAATGAGCTAAGGTCACTTAATTGGAACTTGTATGTGCGAGTATTAGAAGCGTTTAATAAACGAAATCTATATTTGCGGGGCTCCACTTTTAAAAATGGCCATACTTTCCCGTTGACTGCAATTGTATTTCCTAAAAATAGAGAAACAATAGAAGGGTATGGTAAACCTGGTGATGGATCTTCAGGTTGAGCAGGATAAAATAGGGAACCGTCCGGATTAAAAGATTTATCTTGAACGATAAGTGGTATCTCGTATTTCCCTTTAGGTAGGGGTAGTGATTTTTCTTCTTTATCACGAATCAAGTAAAGTCCTGCGAGACCCGCATATACATTTAAACGAGTAATCCCAAGTGCATGATCATGATACCAAAGGGCAGTTGCTCGTTCTCGATTCGTATAATGATAAATCTCTTTTACGAAACTAGGACCTGTTTGTTGAAAATTTTTCGTAAACCATGCTTCAGGATGACCATCGCTATCTGGCTCACTTGGGCTTCCATGTAAATGTACAACAGCTCGTACTTCTGGGTTATCATGGGCCCCGTGAACGGTTGTATCAACAGGTAAGAAGTGTTTTTTAGGTAAATCGTTTGACCATCTCACATATACAGGATGATCTTTTTTAACCTCAAACGTTGGACCAGGTACCAATCCATTATAACCCCATACTTTCGTCTTAGGTAAATCTCTATGAAACTTGTGTAATGTTTCAATCATACGTACATCATAAAACGGCTTACCTTTATATGTTCCTTTTGGTTTTATTGTGGAGGGAATCGGAAGGGGATCAACAAATTTTTGTAATTCCAAACAGCTCTATCTCCTTTCATGTAATATAGTATATTCTATTACATGACTGTTTTATTGTTTGTATACTTGACCAACAAAATCATTGATATATCCCTTATACATGTGAAGCTAATATGACTTAAAATAATATACAGAAAAATTTAGTGGCCTAACTGCTTCTTCAGGGGTTTTAGGCTGTGGACCATCCAAACCTTCTTGGAATTTACAGAGGAAGATATTTTACTGGACATAACAGAAAATCTATTTGATTGAGTATGTGCTTGTATTTTACCAAAGGTGATAACAATCAATATTACGATTAACAACATTAAAGTTCAAAAAATAAACAGAATGAATAATTGACAAAAAATGAGAATAGTAGTAACCTAACGTAAAACATACGCTACCGTATTTTATTGGAGAGATGATATGCAATTAACGAGGGAAGACTGGATAAAAGTAGGATTACAACAATTAGCTAATGAAGGAATACATAAAGTTCGCATTGAAGCACTTGCTCGATTGCTAAAAATAAGCAAAGGAAGCTTCTATCACTATTTTCGTGACCATCAAGAGCTTTTAGATTCTATGCTTGACTTTTGGGAAGTACATGCAACAAAGCTGATTGTTCAAAGTATGGAGCAACAGGATGCCTCTTTAGAACAGCTATTACAGATTAGTTTTAATCGAGATAAAAAAATTGAGAATGGTATTTATGCTTGGGCTAAATATGATCCTGTTGTGGCAACACGTTTAGTAGATATAGAAGAACAAAGAATTTCTTGTGTTGCAAAATTGTATCAAAAAATGGGCGTAGACGAAACTGAATCAATTGATCGAGCGAGACTTGCCTATTTAACGTATGTAGGATGGATGACAAGGTTTGAAGCAAATCCTAATTTTGATATTAATAAAATGGTTGAGCTTTTAACTTCTTTCAGCGGGTGTCCAAACATCGACTGAAAGAAGTTAAGCTTCCGGACGCAATTATGCTGAGGCATAATTGATTATTCGATAATATGTGTCCCTAATATGGTTATAAAACCTGAAGGGACAAAATTTTTACTGTAACATACGGTAGTGTATGTTATTTTTGAAGTTACGACATTGGGGGCGAATAAATGAAATTACTATTAACATTAGTAGCTGTAGTGCTTCTGTGTTTTATCAGTTTTTTGCATATTTATTGGGCTTTTGGAGGTCGATGGGGTTCTGCCGCTGTTATCCCAGTAAAAGAGGGAGAACATAAGCCAGCTTTTACTCCGAGAATATGGGGAACATTATTCATAGCCATTCTTATTCTACTAGCTAGTGTCATTATTGTTGTTCAAGTAGGTTATTTGCAGGGATTCCAAGCAAATAGTTTATCTAAAATCGGAAGTATTGTCTGTGCTTTAGTTTTCATTATTAGGGCAATTGGTGATTTTAAGTTTGTTGGATTTTTCAAAAAAATTAAACATTCTCAGTTTGCTAGATACGACACTTGGTTCTATAGTCCATTATGTTTATTCTTTGGCTTTGTCTATATCATGTTGTTGTTTTAATAAGTATAATGAATTCCCTATAAAATAAATTTTATACAGGAAGAAAACACCTCCTATTGAACAAGTAGTAATAAAAAGAGGTTTGAGCATAGCAATAGAGCAATACGGGTTCTGGTGACAGCGAAGTCCGCTATGATTAGTCATTTGTGTTTAAAAAGAGGATAGATAGGGCGAATTTATTCAAGCTCTTCTATCCTTTTAATTTTTATAAATATAATGTATGACATTAGATAAGAATTCACTATTAATAATAGGTTCAGCTTATATCTTGACTTTTAATAAAATTTTAAAGTGTTGGTTTTTTATTGTGTGAATAAGAGGTTAGTTGTTGTTTTGGAGTTTAAATCATTGATTTAAACTTAGCAATTGTATCATGTAATCTTTCTAATCCAATCAACATATCTTTTTCATTTAACATTGAATAACTAATTCGTAAATGATTATATTGAGTTTCATGGCTTAACAGACAAGCTGTGCCGGGTAAAAAAGAAACATCTACTTCATTCGCTTTTTGTAATAATGTAAAAGGATCGATTGACTGAGGGAGTGTAACCCATAAGTTAAATCCTCCATTAGGTATTTCAAATTCTAATTCTTTTAATGGAGATAATATATCAATTGTTAAATCGCGTCTAATTTGTAAAGCAGTACGTAATTTTTCTAAATGATTTTTCATTCGTTCCGCTCGTAAAAAAGGAAGTAGTGCTTTTTGTGTCAATAAGGGACTACCTATATCCATCGAAGCTTTCACGGCATATAACCATTCAAAAATAGGACCCTCAGCTGCAAGCGCCGCGATGCGAAGACCTGGTGCTAACGTTTTACTAAATCCTTTTAAATATATAACGTGACCATTCGTATCAAAGCTTTTTATTGGAGGTGGAATTTTAAAATCCTCAAAATATATCTCTCCGAAAGAATCATCCTCTAAAATAAAAAATTGATAAAGCTCTGATAGTTCTACAAGTTCCATTCTTCTTTCTTTGCTCATTACTGTGCCCGTCGGATTCTGAAAAGTAGGATTCACATATAACAAAACAGGATTCTTTCTTTGACAAATATCATCGATTAAATCTGAGCGAATGCCGTTGTTGTCAAGACTAACAGGGATAATCTGAACGCCTTTATTAACAAATACATCAAGCGCCGCTCCGTAACATGGACTTTCTACTAGCACTAAGTCTCCGGGCTTTAATAATGTTTGGGCAATTAAATCAATTCCTTGCTGGGCACCACTTGTAATTAATAATTGAGATGGATCTATAACTAATTGTTGGTGTTCTTTTAAGTAGTTTGTTATTTCCACTATAAGCTCTTTATCACCTTGAACAGGTCCGTAAGTTGCTAGTATCATTTGATCTTTATTAAGTAATTTATGCATTTCATCTGAAAGAAATGGATTTGGTAATAAACGTGGATAAAGGATCGCCTGTGAAAAATCGAAATATTTACGATGTTGGCTCATTACATATTGAGAACGCATAACATTAATGGATTTCGTTTGTTGCCATTGATATGGAATTGGTTTGAAATCTTTATTCACACGTTTATGTATATAGGCACCTTTTCCTTGTTCAATTCGTATATAACCTTTCGTTTCTAACTGTTTATAAGCTTTACGAACAGTTAATAAACTAATTTGCAAATCATCGGCCATAGAACGTAAAGAAGGGAGGTAATCGCCATGTGAAAGCATCCCGCTTTGAATTCTCTCAACAATTTGCATATATATTTGTTGGTAATATGGTATGTTGGATTCTTTACGTAGTACTATCTTCATAGAATCACCTGTTTTTCTTTTTAATTTAATTAAAGCGAAAAACATCCTGACAATCAACTATATTTTTATTCAACTGTTATATGCGTGGATACACTGTTATACACCATATCCTCTATACTCATTTCAAGAGTAAAAAGGAGGAAGGAAAATGGTCATTTTAAATTATATTTTAGTATGTATTATTTTTGGAACGACATTTTTAACGATAAAAATTGGAATAGAAGCGGGGGCACCACCATTATTTTCAGCTGGAATTCGTTTCTTTTTGGCGGGTCTTATTCTCATTATTATTTTTAAATTAAAGCGAAAGGATATTATGCCTTACTTATTATCGAAACGTATTATATATGCTGGTTTTTGTTTAACATTTATGACATTCGCGACCCTTTACTGGGCTGAACAATATATTTCTTCTGGATTAGCTGCAGTTCTATCCGCTACGGCCCCAATGATGATCTTGCTATTACAATCAAGGCGAAACAAAACAAAATTGCAAAAAGAACAACTTGTTGCTTTAGTTATAGCACTTATAGGCGTTTTTTGTATTTCTTTACCTGGAATGCATCAAGAACTTACATTAATATGGAGTATCGCTTGCCTTATTATAATAGTAGGAGAGTTGTTTTATGGAATAGGTTCTATTCGTTCAAAAGAAATACTTTCAGATTTACCTGATGTATCACCATTTCTCATTAACGGTATTCAAATGTTTTATGGGGGAATCTTGCTGTTAATTGTATCTGGTGTAATGGAACAGCCAAATCTAGCTGTATTAACATCTTGGAATGTACAATGGCCAATTTTATATCTCATATTTATAGGATCTATCGGTGGACACGGTTTATATTACTGGCTTTTATCAAAAACAAATCCTGTATTTCCATCAACGTGGTTATATGTATCTCCGTTAATCGCTGTTATTGTAGGTTATTTTGTATTAGGAGAACCATTAAATCCTACAATGGGAATTGGTGCTTGTTTAATCTTGATTGGTGTATTTTTAGCAAATCGTTCTACGCTGGGCGTCTATTTTAAGCAAGGGAAGTTATTGAAGAAAGAAATTTAAATAATATAAAAGAAATCATTGGACTATTAAGTTAATAAAGTATTATTACTTTATTAACTTAAAAAGCATGTTACTACTGACTTGTAACATGCTTTTTATTTTTACATATTAAGTTTAACATAATTTGCTTAGTAATTAACGAACAGTGTACTTTACGAACAGTGTACGTTATGTTATAAATAAAACAAGTAATTCAATAAAATATAAGGTGTGATAAATGATGGAAAGAAAAAATAAAGGAGAAAAACGTATTGCAATTATAGGTGCTGGACCAGGAGGTTTAACATTAGCTCGTATATTACAGAAACATGGTTTAAAATGTGTCGTATATGAAAGAGAAACATCGCCATGGATTCGGCAACAAGGAGGTTCATTAGATATTCATCATGATTCCGGACAAGAGGCGCTTAAAGAAGCAGGATTGTTAGAACAATTTAATGAACTTGCTAGATATGAGGGAGAAGATTTTCGTTTATTTGATAAGAACGGAAAAATATATTTAGATGAAGTAGCGGATCCTAATGGCGGAGATCGTCCAGAAATTGATCGAGGAACTTTACGTGAATTACTTTTAAATTCTGTTGATCCGGAATGTATACATTGGGGCTATAACTTAACAAAAGCCATTCCTGTAGAAAATGGTATACATGAACTGCATTTTGAAAATGGACACGTAGACACTGTTGATTTAGTGGTAGCAGCAGATGGTGCCTTCTCTCGAATTCGTCCACTTGTCACAAATTCTATACCACAATATACTGGAATTAGCATGGTAGAATTGAATTTGAAAAATGTAACGAAAAATCATCCTCAGATGGCGAAATTCAATCGACGTGGCAAAGTATTTGCACTTGCGGAGCATAAAGGAATTCTTGCGCAATTAAATGGAGATGACAGTATTCGCGTATATTTAAGTTTTAGAACAGATAAAAAATGGCTTGATAATTGTGGAATTCCATTTGAAAATTTAGAAGAAGCAAAACATCAACTTCTACAGTATTTCGAAGACTGGGATGAAACACTTAAAAATTATATTCGATGTGCAGATGGTGCGATTTTTCCTAGACGAATGTATATGTTACCTGTTGGACTAACTTGGAAAAGTACGCCTGGTGTTACTTTAACTGGTGATGCAGCTCATTTAATGTCTCCATTTGCGGGTGAAGGTGTGAACCTTGCGATGCGTGATGCGGCAGAGGTTGCATTGTCTCTTATAAAACACGATGATTGGAACAAAGCGATTGAAAGTTATGAAGAAAAAATGTACGATTATTCTTCTCAATCCGCTGAAGTGTCAAATGATAATCTGGAGATTTGTTTCTCAGAGGATGCTGCTATGAAACTGTATAATCTTATGAATCAACTTCATGAGCAACAATAAAAATATATTTACTAAAGGAGAACTATGGAAGAACAAACGAATACAATTACTAGTCGTCGTTCACGACCAGCAAAAGAACCGTTAAGTAAGGAAATCATTGTGAAGACTGCTTATGACCTATTAGAGTCTGAAGGTATTTCTGGCCTTAGTATGCGTAAAATTGCAAAAGTATTAGATACCGGGCCGTCTTCTTTATATGTATACGTAAAAAATGCTGATGAATTAAGAGCGTATGTATTAGATTATGGTCTAGGGAAAATTGAAATAACAGATGAGAAAAATGAACCATGGAAAAAAGAGCTATTTGCACTTGTACATTCATATTTTCGAATTTTATTCGACTCTTCTGGAATGGCAGAATTAGCTTTAATGACAATTCCAATTGGACCAAATTCTTTAGCCCTTACTGAACAGATTTTGCGTCAATTACATGAAGGTGGGGTTAATGCAAGAGGATCGGCGTGGGGAGTAGATATTTTACTGTTATATGCTGCTTCGGTCGCATATGAACAAACAGCTCGCAAAGAAAAAGGTACCACTCTTGACGCAATTCGTGCTTCATATGAGACTTTAGATACAAAAAGGTATCCAATGATTGTAAGTCTAAAAGAAGATATGTTATCTGGTGGAGAAGAACGATTCCGCTGGGGATTAGAAGTTGTTTTGCAAGGTATTTTACATGCGCAATAATATAATTAGTTTAAAACAGAGAGCTAAATGAGCGGCACTCTGTTTTTTTGAAAGAAAAATATGATATCTGTGTCCGCAAACTACATTGTTAATTAATTTCAACATCTCTTTTTATACGATAGTAATAGACAACTTACACAATATACCCTTGATAACAAAGAGGTTAAAGAATTGGTTGAAGTGCTAATATATCAAGGTATAGATTTACTTTTAGGTAAAATAGAATACTTAGAAGTGAAAACCTTTGGGATAAAAGATGGTAATAGAGTTGTTAGTCACAAAATAATTATATTAAAAGACTTTGTACCAGATTATCTAACTATTGATAAAATCATGATGAGACTCTTTATAACAGCTAAGAGATGTATTGAAGGTGAGAATAAGGAACTGCTTTTTTGGTAGTAAAGATACAGATAGAATAAAAAACACTAGATCTTTAAAATCTAGTGTTTTTTTATTAGTTCACTTTCTTTATAAAACCTTTATAATGACGCTTCACAAGTTGACTTTCTAACGTCTTCATCGTTTCTAATGCAACACCTACGATGATTAGTAAACTTGTACCACCGATTTGAGCAGATGGTGGTAATGTAGCGATTTTTGTAAATACAAGTGGTAATATTGAAATTGCTCCTAAGAAAATCGCACCGATAAATGTTAAACGGTATAAAATTTTTGTTACATACTGTTCTGTAGATTTACCTGGGCGAATACCCGGGACATATCCGTTTTGCTTTTTCAAATTCTCAGCCATTTGTTCAGGATTTACTTGAATAAACGCGTAGAAATATGTGAAGGCAACGATAAGACCCACATATAGTGTCATTCCAAATGGATGTGCAAAATCAAGATTCGCAATTATCCATTTAGATACGCTTGAATCAGGGAAGAGCTGCGCAATTGTACGCGGCGTCATTAAAAAGGCTGAAGCAAAGATAACAGGAATTACACCTGCACTATTTACTTTAAGAGGTAAATGAGTATTTTTTGCTCCTTGATATTGATTGTTTCCTGAAACAGCTTTTGCATATTGAATCGGTATTTTTCGAACAGCTTGTTGAATGTAAATAACACCAACAACTATCGCTAAAATTACGAGTCCAATTAAAACCATTTTTATTATGTGCATAAATAACTGATCGCCTGCGTTTTGGAATTGTTGCAAATAAATTTGATTAGCGACATTTGGAATCGCCGCAACAAGTCCTGCGAAGATAATCATTGAGATTCCATTACCAACGCCATTAGCGGTAATTTGTTCACCTAACCAAAGTAAAAATGCAGTACCAGCAGTTAAAACTGTCGCAATAAATAAGTATGTAGTCCAGCTTTGATCTGTAATTAATTGTCCACCTGCTATATTATTAAAACCATAAGACATCCCAATGGATTGTATAAATGCGAGAATGATTGTAAAGTATCGAGTAAATTGAGCTGATTTCTTACGGCCCATTTCTCCTTGCTTTGCCCATTCTGTAAATTTAGGTACAACGTCCATTTGTAGTAATTGTACAATGATAGAAGCTGTAATATATGGTGTGATACCTACAGCAAAGATTGAGAAGTGTTGCAGTGCTCCTCCGCCAAATACGTTTAGCATACCTAAAACGTTGGCTTGATCTTGTACTTTTAATACCTCTGCGTTAGTATGAGGAACTGGAATAAACGTGCCAATTCGAAAAACAATTAGCATCGCTAGTGTAAAAAGAATTTTGTTTCTTATCTCAGCTACTCTCATGAAATTTGAAATCGTACGAAACATTATGTCGCCTCCTATATTTTTATCAGTTCAAAACTGATTATTATATCCCGATGAAGTAACCACAAACCTCCTTCCGCATTAAATTCATTTGACAAATGGAATTTTATACATTTTGTAGTTTTCACGGATATAAAAATATAAGGTGTTATACAAGCGATTTATTGACTTTTCGTAATCATTCAATACCCATAATATAACTAATAAATTAACAAATGTACATACATAAGCATTAAAAATGAATGAATAGGATGATTTTTTACATATATTTAATGCTAGATTGATAATTAGGAACGTTTTATGTGGTTATATTGAAGGGATTCCGTGGAAAGTATTATGATGTAGCTGTAGCGCATAATAACCTCAAGGAAATCTTCAAGGATGTTGAGAGAACTCATACGTTTCAGCATGAATTAGAGAACCTACTAAAGAAAGAAAAGATTGGATTGGAATAATAGTGAAGGAAAATCTTTTTTCTATAGAGAATATTTCTAGCGTAGGAATCTAAGTATGTAGGTTCTAATGAAAGGAGAATTCACATGAATACATTTGTAAATGACAAGTTTTATGAAACTAGAAATCAATTATTTGAGGAAATTACTTTGTTAAGTGATGCTCAATTTAATAGGAAACCAGATAAGGATAAATGGAGTATAGCACAAGTTTGTCATCACTTAGTTTTATTAGATGAGAGAGTTATAACAGTTATTTCATCGGGATTAAAAAAGATGGATAGTATCTTAAATGAGCGTAAAGAAATTCACACTATTTTATTAGATAGATCGATAAAATTTATAGCCCCAGAAATGATTAAACCAAGTATAGAACCATTTGAAGTGCAGCAAATGGTTGATTTGTTAAACGACTCTAGAAAAGAATTGATGCGTTTCCTGAGTACAATAGAAGATGAATCTATATTAGCGAAAAAATCAGTGACGCATCCAACTCTTGGAGAATTACTTCTTGATCAGTGGATAGAACTGATCTATTTGCATGAACAGCGTCATATAGAACAAATTAAAGAGATAAAATTGCTTTGTGGAGTTGAAAAGTAAACATCATTATCTATTTTTTGAGCGATTTGGGATAGCATCAAGGTTTCGAGTGATAAAATAGAAATCCTGATTAAAATTATGATGAATTTAGTTGAAAGCAACCAATAAGCTGAAGAAATTACGAAACTAGTAGATCTTACCCCTGAAGAGGAAACGAACATTCAAAAAAATCTGAATCCGATTTGCTGTATAAGTGTAACCCCGTCTTAAATGAAGAGCGGGGTTATTATTTTTGGAAGTGATCTCAGCATTTTCATTTAGAAGGAAATAAATTGGCAATGAAATCCGAAAATGTAATCAGCATTACACACTATATCTTTAAGTTATAATGATTTTCGGAAATGAGCTATATGTCCAAATTTTTGAAAGTAATCTTACACCTACCATTGGGTAAGCACCTTTCACGCGTTTGAGGAATAAGTATTTTGTCAGAAAACGATAAAATACAATTCTATTAAGGGATATATGCATTTTATTCTCTTTATTTTTGCAGTTGAAGTTTTCTGAATAACAAGTTATATTTTTAAAGTTCAAGCAACTTTATGACAGTACAAAAAGGGGAGAAATATTGATATTATGCAAAAAACGAAATGGAAGAACTATGTATGCTATTT
>NZ_JBHVNG010000020.1:0-34700 GCF_042796455.1 Bacillus sp. NPDC057893
ATTACGATTATTATAAATGCTCTATAGCAAATACAGACTCACATCTATCACTTAATGTGTAATTTTTACACATCTAGAGGTATCGCCAACATTTTTGAAGAAAAACACGCTAAGCAAAAATATAATAAGCTGCCCATATGGACAGCTCATTTACATAATTATCGTTATTGGTAGCAAGATTAAGGGGGAACTCTACAATCACAAGGGAAGCTCCTTTTTTCGCTCTATGGACCTATGCATTTTTAAATGACTGCTTAACTGAAAAAGCCAATTCCAATGGAATCAGCTTTTTTCTCGCTTTGTTGCTATTTTATTATCTCGATTTTCCCATTATTTGAATTTAGTTTAACTAAATTTTCACCTTTACCAATAACAACATTTTCTTTATATTTATTGAGAATATCGATTCCCCCATTATTACTATGAACATCAAAGGTTGTATTGGTTGGCTCCTTATCTGTTTTAATCATAATCTTCGCATTGCGACTTTTCAATTGAATATTCCGATCCAAGTCTTTTGTGACAAGGGAGATTTCTCCGTTGTTCGAGCCCCCTATCAGATTTCCCTCTACATTATTAAGTTCTACTCTTCCATTAGCAGAATTCACTTCAACCTTTTCAGATATGATATCTTTTAAGTCAATTTGGCCATTTTGTGATTCCACGTTCAGACTCTTTATGTCCAATTCAGCCATTTCTACTTTTCCATTAGCACTTTTAACGACAAACGACTTATAAGATTTCTTGGGCACATACACTTTTAAATGTAACGATTGATTATGAAAACCAATGTAAAAGGAGCGTTGTTCTTTTAATGTAACCGTAAGTTTCTTTCCTTCCACATTTGCAGAAAGATTCAGCTTAGAAGCTTTCACTTCTTTTGATACTAACTCTATATTAGTATCCGTACCTGTCGTTGGGATGATTTCAACAGTTGCATTTTGAGCGATAACATCTACATCCGTTACCTCATCTGAAATCGATTTTTTCTCTATTTTCGTTTCCTTAATTATTGATTGAGAAAATGTAAACAAGCCCCCTACTACACCGACTAATAATAGAGATAGTGCAATAATAGATAATTTTTTAATATTAATCATTTTTCAAACCACCTTTCACAAGAGAAATGTTAAAATTTAAATAACGAATAAATCCCTTAGTTAAAGCACTTGTAGCGATATACATCCCCATTGCAATAAAAAATCCAATTCCGCAAAGACCTAATGCGACGAACAAATCAAATAATAGAAAGTTGCCCCAAACCAGATTAATAAGTACGCCAAACGGGGAAAGAATGAAGGCTATCGCTGATGCCCATCCTGCAATAACAACCCCTACCAACGCGATAAAAGGTCCTAATACAATTACTAAGTTAAAAAATCCTAAACCAATAACTGCCCAAGTAGCTCGCATTACATTTACAGCAGAAGTTGTTTGCTCGACTTGATCAAGACGGTAAGATGCCGTTAGTTCCTTGGAAATTTGTTTCGGATTTCCAAGGGATGCTGAAATTTCCTGCTCCGTTTTTCCTTTTTCCATCCCAATCGCGAAATACTCTTCGTAATCTTGTAAAATATCCTGCCGTTCCTCTTGCGAAAGCTTTACTAATGAGGTATTTAATTGTTTCAAAAATTGTTCTTTATTCATTTGCCCGCTCCTTCTTTGATTAATTGATTGACTCCATTAGAAAACTCGTTCCATTCTGTCAGCAATTCGTGAAGGTATTCCCTACCTTTCTCAGTTAACTTATAATACTTACGCGGCGGCCCTTCTGTTGATTCTTGCAAATATGTCGTAAAATACTCTTCCTTGGTTAATCGTCGTAACAGTGGATAAATCGAACCTTCCGATATCTCGATTTGATCTGAAATCTCCTGAACAAGTTCATAACCATAATGGTCTTGCTTATCCAACAACACAAGAACACACAGTTCCAAGACACCTTTTTTAAATTGTACATTCAATGAACAATCACTCCTTTCTTGAGTGTTTAGGTACTATTCATTAAACAGTACCTAACAGTAAATAATACGTCCTTTGTAATAATTTACCACAGGCTATTGTTTATTGCAAGGTACCATAAAATTTTTTAAAAAACGCCCTTTTTCGGGAGATGGGCAAAAACACCCTAACAAGAATGTGTTCATTTTTGTTAGGGTGTTTTACATAACTTTATTTGTTTTTATTTAGGTACAGACCGCAAAATGGCTCAAACATGCTAAAGATGTTTGAGCCATTTTAACGCTAATTTAAATTGTGTTGTATCAAAATATTCTTAACAGGACAAAACTCAAGGGATTTTATGTTGAAATTTGCTTAACGTGGTTTATTTCCAAAATGCTGGCGGTACCCCATACCCATCAAGCTAAGGGGGACAAGAGGGTATATGTGAATGTGTTTTTTGAAATTTCTACGACTACACTAAAGATGTGTATAACAAATAAACCTATTAAATAGGTGTTTTTAAAAATATTATGCAACTTGGAAACTTTGTGACAACGTACAATCATACACAACACCTAAGATATCAAAGACTGTTTTCTTTTCGTAACGGTGAGATTTTCGTCCGTTTTTTTCTAACAGGTAAAACAAACGCAATAAAATTTTTAATAATTCATGGATGCCCTTCTGTAGTCCCTCATAAAACAAAAGATAATAATTCTTTATCATATAGATGGATTTGTATTCACTTAACTCTTTCTTTTTCTTATCTAAGAGTAACTGACGCATTTTGAACATCGTCGATGAACAGAGTAAAATACTAATGAGTTGCCCATATAAATGGCATTCTAAGCGTTCTTTCTTAATTTCTTTGCACCTGTCAATTTGAAAAAAAGATTTCCATGTTTTGAACAAAATTTCAATTTGCCAGCGTAATGAATACAAGTCATGGATATGTTCCGTTGGAACATTTTCTGTAGAAAGATTCGTAATATACACGTTGATACCACTCAACCGTTTACTTCGTTCTTTGTAGGTAATACCTTTCTTCTTTTCTTTTTTGGCTTGTTCCTTCAACCTTTTCTCTGTTTGTTCTTTTGTTAATCGATGAATAATAACACGAGCTGGTAATTTTTGATACTGTCCAATGTATGCCTCTGAAATCTCCATTGTTTGACCAGGGGACAATTGATTCATGAGTTCTTCCATATCTAACTGAATATAGAGTGACCCTTTCTTCAGGGTCCCATTTCGAAAATACTCTGGCTTATCATTCTTACGATAGATTCGAGAATTTAATTTCAAACGTGAGATATAGTAAGCTCCTTTATCATGGATATTCTGTAAGTCATGTAAGTCAAAATAGCCTAAATCTCTTATATACAAGTCTTTTGGTCGAATGGTTTGTAGGCTTGTTGAACCAAAGGTTTTATCATTTTCTCTTCCTTCTCCTACATAAACGTGCAGGAACTTCCCACTCAATAAGTCATACTCTAATTGAATTTTGACTCCTGCCGTATGGCTACTTCCACCCGAACCTTGATAATGTGAAGAAAACTTATCTGGAAGCTGAAATGTTGAAGAATCTAGAATCCGAATGTGCTTAAAGGTCGTGGTGTATTGATGAATTATTTCTTGTGTTGAATGAATTCTTTGAGTTAGAAGGTTAGCTAGAACTTGTTCAAGAAACTGTACTGCGGAAGCATTAAATCGTTGGTTAAGCCCTTCAGGGCTGATAAGAACACCTGTAGATACTTCAAGACAGCTACATAATTGTGTGAGTGATGTACTTGCAACCTGTTGGCTAAGCCATACACATAAAGCAACTAATTCCTTTGCTTGATATTTACTCTTTCGATGAACGAATCCTTTTTCTTTAGCTAAGTGTTCTAGAACATGAGGAGACATATGTCGTTGTAATTCTTCAACAATCGGTTGAAGTTCGTCAAGAATCGAAAGATCCATAAAAAACGCCATCCTTTCCTATGATTTTACAGAAAGGATACCGTCTTTTTTGCTTTATGGATAGTGCAAAATTTTAGCTTGATAGCGATGGGGCCCCGCCAACCAAATGACATAAAACCCACACTAAGACATTTTTTGGAAGTTGCAGGAGGTTCAGCCGAGATACGCGTAAAACTAGGTCATAATTTTAAAGTTCAAGATTTATAGAATATTATTCGAACATTTTGTGAAAAACAACAAAAAAACACCACAAACTACTAGGAGTAGGTATTAATTTCCTGGTGTCCATTCGAAACGCTATGTTACACTAAGGGAGCTTTCACGGTCCATTCTAAAAACAGTAATGAAATGGGGTATTTACTTGAACTTTCCACAGTTAAAAATCGGTCATATGATGCCAAAGGTTCCAATTATGCAGGGAGGTATGGGCGTAGGTATTTCATTAAGCAAACTTGCATCTGCTGTTGCAAATGCTGGAGGAATTGGAATTATATCAGGAACTGGAATTTCCATCGACGAAATGAGACTACATATAAGGACGGCGAAGGAAAAGGTACAGAATGCCGGCTATATTGGAGTAAACGTTCTTTTCGCGATGAATGATTTTGCTGAAAAAATGAAAGCGGCCATTGAAGAAAAAGTTGATTTCATCATATCAGGTGCTGGGATTTCAAGAGATATGTATACTTGGGGCAAAAAGGCCGGTATACCAGTTATTTCAATTGTTTCTTCAGCCAAGCTTGCTAAATTATCTGAACGCCTGGGTGCAGCTGCAGTTGTTGTAGAAGGTCATGAAGCCGGGGGACACCTTGGAACCGAAAGACCTTTATTCGATATATTACCTGAAGTAGTTGCAGCGGTTAAAATTCCCGTAATTGCTGCTGGAGGAATTATGACTGGAAAAGATCTTGCTCGTGCCTTAAGTATGGGGGCCTCTGGAGTACAAATGGGGACGAGATTTGTTGCAAGTGATGAGTGTGACGCCCCCTTATCATTTAAAGAAAAATATGTACATGCTCGAACGCAAGATACTATGCTGCTGAAAACAACTGTAGGTCTTCAAGGTCGTGCAATTAAGAATAACTTCACTGAACTGATAGCTGATGATAAAAAGATAAAAATAAAGAAGTGCATTAATTGCCTAAAAAATTGTTCTTATCGTTTTTGTACGCTAGATTCTTTGATAACATCAATGGATGGTGATTGTGAGAATGGTCTTGTTTTTGCTGGAGCAAGAGTGCATGAAATTAAGGAAATACTACCAGTCAAAACAATTATCAATAATATCATGACAGAATATAAAGCCTGTATTTAAGTAAGAATTAACTTCGAACCTCTTATATTCATCTGAAGAAGATATGGATACTGAATGATTCTATGATATTTTGTCTTATCCCCCTTTTCGGGGGGATGGGCAAAAACACCTAGTATAAATTTAAATTTAAGCAATCAACTACTTTAGAATTATTACGACCACTCCGAAGATAAAACATACATGCCGAAATTCCTTAACGTAGGAAAATCGGCTTTTTATTTTCCATAAAATGTATTAGCGTGGGTTTTATGTCATTTGGTTGGCGGGACCCCTACAAGTGTAGGACTAAATAGCTTTAGCAATTTCAACTAACAATCTCATAAACAACGGAATCATTTGCACCACTATATAGCCAATCCCCGCACGACTTATTAAGGAGAATCCTCGTTCCTGGCTACCTATCATAATGAATAGCCCACCGCATAACGCTACAACGGATGCAATCGGATAGGACACCGCTTTAATCAAGAATATAACCGGTTCAAATGCATTTACAATACGATTGTATAACTGTCCATCTATATAGTTTTTAATGGCCCCATCGCTTGATTGTGTATCTTTAAATACTTCGTTCACATCTGGATTATTTCCATCAGCAAAAGCGTGAGGAATATCTATAATTTGGCTGAATATAATAGCACTACCGATCACAATACTTATTCGCGCCGCCACGGGTGCGTATTTTTTTGCTTTATTTTTGAACAAGCTCCACTTTTTCTTTGCTCCATAGTTACCATCCATAAAATCTTTGATGCTCATCGTCTCAGTTGCCATATGGACCATCTCCTCAGTTTTAATGGAAGTCAGTAACCGTAAATATGTTGCAATCCAATCCCTCGCAAAGCTTCTGGAGTTGTTTTCTGCGGTATTCCGTCGTGGTGTACCAAATGAACTTAGGCGACTTTTCAAACACATTGCACTCCATTAACTTTCTATACTTCTGCATCTTTACACGGTTCGCACTCATCTTTTGCTCATGATCCACTTCTACAATGTGATAACGGCTATTATCCGTGAATAACGCATCTGCAATTATAGAAACGATACCTTTCACATTCATTTTCACTTCCTGTTTCCACGTTTTTGGGCATTCATAAGCAATGTAGATGTCATTCCTCATGATGTAGTGGCGAAATTGATTCGAGCGCTTGAGCACCTTCTTACTCCCGATACGTTCGCGCCCTTCTTTGTTGAGGTAGTAAATTTTTTCACCAAAACGGAAGCTAGATACATATTCTTCAATGTCTTTCATTACTCGTGATGCATTTCTATCCCCGCCCAAATCATGAAGTACCTGCAACTGCTTCCTAGTCAAAAATCCCAATCTCTTCAAGCTGGAGAGTATGCTTTCTAAGCGTTGTTCCTTCATGGCTAGTTTTTGCATCTTCATGCTCCTTCCTCGCTCTGATGTTGATATGAGGCTTTATGATGTTATCAATCTGCTTATTATCGATATAAACAGTCTGTAAGACCTTCTTCTCGTTCGTTTGATATATAGCCCTTCCTTTTATGTTGGGAAGACTTTCTGCACCACCCTCATCAAGCACAGCACGGCTCCCTGCTTCTGTCTGTAATCTAAAGCAAACGCGAGCACCAATGTTTTGCCGTAACTGCGATGGCAAAGCTTCGTTAGTGGGATATTGAGTGGCATATACTAAGCGGAATCCTGCTGCCCTGCCACGTCTTCCTATATCAACAATAATGTCCTTGCACTCCTGATATGGCGTCATGTCGGCTGCTTCATCCACAATCACAAAGTACCTTGTTGGATTCCCGGCTTCTTTTATATCTTCGTATCCTTTTTCTAGTAAGTGTTCGTTTCTATCATTCAGTTTGGTTTGCAATTCTCTTAGAGTCTCTAGGGCTTCTGCTGGGTTCTTCGCAATTGATTCGACTTGATTTAAGAATCGGTACCGGTTAAAAGATAAACCACCCTTCAAATCAATAAGGAATAGTTTTGTATTCTCTGTTTGATTGCGTACGAGGGATGTGATTATGAGCTTTAGTACATTCGATTTACCCATATCCGTCATGCCAGCCGAGATCATGTGTGATAGCTGGTCAAAGTCATGTTTTATAAGTCCATCCCTCGTATAACCAATCGGGACCTCCCAACCTCTACATTGATTCATCATATCTTCTTCAAATTTAACGAAATCAGGAATTCCTTTCTCATAAACTCTTATTTTAAGTAACCCATCGTAAGACAGCCCGATTTCTTTTCTAATGAGTTTTTTCTTGTTTATGATGTTTTGTATTTGTTTTAAAATATCTTTTCGCAAGCGAAGAGATTTGAAGTCTTGTAGTTTGAAATCATAAACTTTGCTCTTGTGATTTAATCCGTCCTCTAAATGCTGCATCTTTTGCTCGAAATCGGAGAAGCTAAGTCCAAGAGGGATTCTATACGCATACTCTACTCCCCACTCATTCCTTGTCTTACGAAGCAACTGCATTGTCCTGGTCTCTTTCCCTTCCTTCACCTTTAAACCGCAATTAGCACAAATCCTTTGAATCTTGGAGGCATCATTAGTTTCTCCTTTTTGATCCATTTTCGCGAAAAGAATTACACTACCAACTGCTGCAGAACTTACTAACTCAAATATCAAAGTCAAACACCACCTCTTTTTGTGTATTCTGCAAGAATAGTCCCTGAAGATTAGAAGAGATAAAAACAACTATGAATCGTTGAAAATAGTAATCTTTCGATGTCTGAATCATTATTCTGTGAGCGAATTCTATTCGGAATAGCTGAAACGAAGTTTTGAAAGGCTATCAATTTGGAACGGTAAATCGTAATTTGTTTGGTATGGTAAAAGGTATTTCATACTGCTTGCTTAACATTCCTATTTTCTGGAGGTTTTAAAAATAAAATTTTTGGACATTCTTGTACTAATGGATTAAATACAGGAGTGATCAAAATGAATTGGCTCAATTTAGGTAAAGGAAGACGGTCTAAATTAGCTCGTTTTCTAGATAAAAACGGGGTTACTCAGCAAGAGTTAGCTGAACGAAGTGGTGTAAGTAAATCTACAATAAGTCGGGTATGTCAAGGCGATGCATTTGCACCAACAATGAAGAACGCACAAAAGATTGTAAGGGCCTTAAAGAGGATTACAAATAAAGATGATATTCACTATGATGATTTTTGGATGTAGCTTCGTAAAAAAACGAGGCTATTTTTATTTTTTGATAAAAATACAGAACAAGAATTGGGCAGTCAAGGTGAAATGTTTACGGTTTTGGTGCAAAAAAAGAATAAAATACATATATTCCTAACGGAATTGTATCTTATACTGCAAGTTCAAACAATTGATGGATGAATTCTTTCTGTTTTTGGACAGACTGATCCCATAAATCAACCTGTTCTTTTTTAATCATATGCATGGCTTCTACTCCAGAAAGAATGGTTGTAGCTGTGTCAAAAGATTTGAACCCTAGCATAGAACGGACTCGCTTTTTTATAAAGCGATGATCTTGCTCTACTATGTTATTCAAGTACTTTTGTTGTCTAAGTTGCATACCGTCAGGTATGCTTTTCTCTTTTTTCAACTGTTCAATTGCTATAGGATAAGCCGGATTCTTATCGACTGTTATGACACGAGGCTGCGAAACATAAAAAGACCGCAAAGCTTTCTTGAAAAAGCGATTTGCAGCCCGTTTGTCTCTTGTTTTGCTTAGGAAAAAATCGATTGTGTTTCCTTTCGAATCAACAGCACGGTACAGATACATCCATTGCCCTTTAACTTTGATATATGTTTCATCGACTCTCCAAGAGTCATTGGTCTGCTTGAGGTGACGACGAATTCGTTTGTCCAATTCAGGACCATACTGATGAACCCAGCGCATAATCGTTGTATGAGAAATGGATAAGCCCCGTTCCTCCATCATTTCCACCAAATCACGAAAGCTGAGATTATACCGTAGGTACCATCTCACTGTAAGAAGGATAATCTCAGGCTGGTAATGCTTCTATTTGAATACATTTTCCTTTTCCATACTGATCACACACCTTTTGTAGAGTAATAGTATCAGTATATCCAATATTTATAGATTCGTTGCAATGGTCCTGAAGTTTTTGCACCAGAACCAAACCTCTCATAACACATGCACAACTGGAAAAAAATGAGTAAAGATCTATACAGAATATCATTCGATTCATGCACTTTGAGTAATCAAACATCATTTTATTCTCAAAAGAAGAATATTTGTTCTTACTATAAACCTTTTATTTTGCGTTATTTAACTATTTTTTTACATTAATTTGGTACGTGAAATTTCAAGTGTGAATTTGAAATAGAGTCACAATGCTTTGAATAAAGTTGCGACGTTTAGAACAAAGATAAGATGTTTTATCTCTTCAATCAAAGAATTCTAAATGGGGTTTGATCTGATTTTTTTATAAAACTGAAAGTTCATTTAAAAAGAAAAGGATTCAAATAGATATTTTATCAAGGAGAAATAAAATGCCGAAGAAAAAAACATTTGAAGAAGTCCAACAAGCATTTGATGCAAGAGGTTATAGCTTATTAGAAACTGAATATAAGGGGCAACTGTTTAAAATGAAGTTTGTCTGTCCCGATCACACTGACAAGGATACTGAAATTACATATAAACAACTTGCTAGAGGTGAGGGCTGTAAGTATTGTGGTATAGAAAAGGCAGCAAAAGCAGTATCCAAATCCAGAAGAAAATACTCTACCGAAGATGTAAAGAAAGCATTGATACGAAATGGTTGTGAGCTTTTAGATGTGGGAAAGGCTTATCGTAACGCCAAACAGCCAATTTACTACAGATGTAAGTGTGGGAAAGTATGTAAAACAAGTTTTCAAAACTATAAAAGAGGCTCTGGATTATGTAAAAGCT
Organism: Bacillus sp. NPDC057893; assembly: GCF_042796455.1. Lineage (NCBI taxonomy): Bacteria > Bacillati > Bacillota > Bacilli > Caryophanales > Bacillaceae > Bacillus > Bacillus sp. NPDC057893. The sequence continues at coordinate 10,085 of NZ_JBHVNG010000020.1, forward strand.
GCACTGGAAAACAAAAGCCTTTAGAATGGACTTACAAAGAAATTAGTGAAGAGTTTGAAAAAGAAGGATGCATCCTCCTGTCCAAAGAAATTCACACTTGTAAAAAACTATTTTATATATGTTCTTGTGGTAATAAGGGAGAAGTCACCCTTCCGAACTTTAGAAGTGGGAACAGATGTAAGGAATGTGCTATTAAACGATTGAGAAATAATTACGAGGATGTCAAGAGGGTGTTTAAAGAATATGGTTGTACATTACTAACAACAGAGTATAAAAGCTCAACATTTCAGAAATTAGATTACATCTGTTCTTGCGGAAATCATCATTCTATAAGATTTCTATCATTCCAGAGAGGTGAAAGATGTCCTCGATGTTCAGCTATTTCTAAAGGCGAAAAGGCAATACTGCATTTTCTTGAAATGAACAGTATTCAGCACAAGTACCAATTTATTATGAAAGAGTGTAGGAATATTAATCCTTTACCATTTGACTTCGTTGTTTTTGATGGGACAAACTCAATTAAGTGTCTTATCGAATTTGATGGAAAGCAACATTTTACTCCAATAGAAAAGTGGGGAGGGGAGGAGATGAATATTTTGAGAAAATAAAGAAGCATGACAAAATCAAAAATGAGTATTGTCATACTAACGGCATTCCTCTTTATAGGATTTCATACAAAGAACTGAGGAAGGTGAAGGCGATTCTTACAGAGATATTACTAAAGAATAATGACAAATGTATTACTAAATATCTGGCAAAAGTAGATAGTTTAACAGGTTGAAGAAAAAGATTTGAACATGTTTTTTCAATATCAAAACCAATTAATTTTGTGAATGAATACACTTAAACAAACGGGAGCTATAGTGAAATAAGAGCGTATAAAAATTCCATCTAACTCTAAAACTTAGAATCCATTTTGATCAAACTTTATTTTAATCTAACATTTAAATATTCATATCCCCCTCTTGTAATCAACTAAAACACTTTTAAAATCTCTATCTATCGTTTCAATATTACATTCATAAGATGTGACTAATTCCTCGTTTGTTTTATGGTCTTGCATACTGTAATTAATGACAGCTTTCAAGTCCTTAGCTTTTTGTATTTTTACAATAGACATTGTAATCAATCCTTAATTAATAAATTTCATATTCATCTAATATATCTTTCAGTCCAAACCAATCATCATCTGAAAAAACATTATCGAGTTTGGATAACTTAAATTTCACTTTCTGTGCAAAAATAAAAATGCTATCAGCCAATTTTATTAATTGGTTATCATCTAACTTATACAGCGTATCACCATATAAATATTGCCATACATATTCTGTTACTTCTTTATCTTGTTCAGGCGAGTTTTCTATACATTCTATGATATAAACAAAATCTTCTTTTATCTTTTCGTACACTTCTTCTAATACTAATTTTTTTGGTATCTGTATTTGATTTTCAGTTAACGATTGTATTAATTTTTCCTTTTGTTTTTTACTCAAGCTATCGCTATTAAACTTGGTTTTCAAATCAAGTAATCGGTCATATTCTGTATTCATTATTTTTATGATTTTTTTCTGATTAACTCTAAGGAAATCGATATCATTATCCGTGTAAATTCCGTCTGTATTGATCCTTCTAATTAAACTATTTATATTCTTGCCAATATAATTTATTTCTTTAGTTAAATCTCTATAAGCTTTCATATCCACTTCAAGTGTGAAATGCGCTTTTGCACTATCAATAAGAAAAGCTGAAACATTTTTATAGCCCAACTCTTCAGATTTATTTTTAATGTATTCTTTATCATTTTCGGTTAATCTCATTTGAAAATAAGTGTTAGTTCTAACCATATTTTATTTCCTCCTGATACTTAAATTTATTAGTCAATTTATCGAGCGAAGCGACAACAAATATATAAGTGATTTTGAAAAAATCGCTTATATATATTTGTAAAGGTCGTAGGAATCTCCTACCAAGTCAAAAACAACGTTTTTGGGGTTTGGCATGCCAAACCCGTAGCTTGCCCTTTGCTAAAACCTCAATATTCCCTCCTCAAAATCATACCATTTTTTCCAGTTTAATAGCATAATATGTTAAATATTTCATAAGGAAGTTGGTATGCAAATGATGACTATAGATGATAACACAAAGATCGCAATGGAAGTCGTAGCAAAAACCTTTAAATTATAGGAGCAATCCTTATTACACGTTTTAAAATCATTGGCAAAGTTACTGGAAAATAAAGAACAACCTCCAAAAGATTATATTCTTGATGAAAACATCAAATTTGGTAAACAAAAAATCAACGAGCTTATTAAAAAGCGCAAAATAAAAAGAGTACCCGTCATTAGGTACCCTTCAACAAATAAGTATGGCGCTCCAAGTTTCACCTCATATGATAACTCGTCCCACAAATTCATCATATGCTTGTCTTATTAGAATGTTCACTGGTTTAATGTGTAATTTCTATATAACAAAGAAAAAAGCACCCGTTTTGGATGCTTAAAGTATACTAATATTAATATTGAATAGCTCTATTGATAAACTTTCTAGAACAATGAATATACTAGCTGAAACTGATCTATATCCGATATTCTTTCCTGTAACATTAATAGTAATCTCCGCTAAATGGGTTTGCACATCATCTTTTTTAAAAATTTTATCTTCAATCTTTTCAATTATTGCTACATTATCTACTTCTTTAAAAGTTTTCAGAAATTTCGTTTCTAAATATATGTTTTATCTAAACAATAAACCTCTAATTACTTTGCCTTTAAAAAAGTTAGCATTTTTAGGAATAGAGTGTAAATCATTCATAAGATGTTACTTCTATTCCTAATACGGTATGTGAAATTATAAATAAACACTGATAAAAAGGTGTGATTATCACGTCACTTTTTTCCTCTTAAAATAAGTTTTCATTATTAAGAATTTTTCTCGCTCTTTTTAACGCTTCCTCTTTTTTGTCCATCACCATAAAAACACCCCTATCTACTGGTGAAATTCACCTTACTTCCTATTTCAATTACATCACATATAGCAGATATACCATTGAATGAATACTTTAAACGTAAGATATAAGATCTTGGAATTCAATGGTTACAGTATAGTTGCACTTTATAAAAGTATAATTTTATATTTTTATAAAGTTATACTTTTATAAAAAACAATCGATTTAAACTTAAACCCAGAACTTCCACCAAGGTTTCTTTTTTGCCGCCGCTATTTCTTCCTGGGCTGATACAATAGTACGTTTAGCATCTTGAATCTCTCTGACCATCTTCATAAGATTATCATCTCTTAGCTCTAACCTCTTTTCTATCCTTTCTTCACGTTCCTTGCGATCTTTCATATCTTCCTTTATTAATTTATTTCTTTCTTTAATATCCTCTTCAATTAATTTGTTCTTTTGATCTATACGATCACCCAGCCTCTTTTCCATTTCTAAAAGGTTTGCTTGCTGCACCTTATTAATTTCTTCTATCATAGCGCTATATTGTTGCTGGAATTGATACTGCATCTGATAAGGAACTGGATCTGTCCCCTGGGATTCCTCTTTCTTATTATCAATTCCAAACTGCTTCGCAATCATTTTCGCAGCTTTTTCTAAAGTCATACCATCTTGCTTACTCAACTCTACTAACTGTTCAATAAGTACAACATCAAACTCTGTATATTCCCTTCTCCCTCGACTATTCTTTCTTACATCATATCCTTCACGTTCAAGAACATCCGAATACTTTCTAAGTGTGCTACCACTTACTCCCAAACGACTATAGACTTCATTGCTGGTATATACTATCTCCGCTTCTGACATAGCGCTATGCCACCTCCTATAAGGAAAATTCCATATCAAAGGGCTAATACCTCTTAAAATTCATCGACGAAGCTCGCACGGTCTTTGCTTTCTTTTGTCGGAATATATGATAGTAACATAACCAATTCGAAATAATATATATTACGGATATAGGTAACATATATTTTACTACCACAGTTCCTCCCTAATGGTATTTACACTAGAAGAACATTGCACATAAATTGTATATATACGACTTATAAAAATTAACTTTACAATACGCTCCTTTTGAGGATTTCCACCAATACAGCATCGATGAATTTTTCATGGACATTACGGATAGTATCCATTTATTCACTCAAGATCCATACGAATTCGCTATGCAATTTAAACGTGAAATATATGACAACGACTCATTTTTTAAAATTCCTTGTCAAAAACAAGCATATATAGTGTAGAAAACATATTCTACACTATATGTTATCAAAAAGTGAGGAAACGTATATGAATTCACATCATAAGAAAGATTTCATTAATATAAGCTCACCTTATCTCCCACATATCGACTTATCGGTATTTTCGAAAGTTCAAAAACCAATAAAATCATCGCGATCCCCAAAAACTCAAAAAACAAAACAATCATTAAAAGCTCCAAAATCCCAAACGATGTGTTGCAGACAAATTGTTGAGCATAAAATCCAGTTAGCTCCTCCCGCAAAAAAAGGAACCGTCAAAGTTGATAAACAGATATTCACTACGATTGAAATGGTGTGTTCAGAAGTAGTCGTCATTATTGGATATATCCGAAAAACTGTTACTTATACAGCAGTAACTCATAACAGAGAGATTCCAAATCATAGCATTCAAGATGATGTTCCCTTCCAGTGTCTTATAGAATCAACGGACATTAAAGAAAATCATCAATTTAGCATCGTCGAGAAAAAAATAATCGGTGAAGTTTTTGCACGTGAAGCTAACTTTGGAAGTTCAAATGATTTTCGATCGTATAGACAAACCCTTGCTTTCAATTTTATAGAGAAAGATGTAATAAAAGTTTCTATAAAAATGATTACTAAGTAAATCTATATCTGTTTATCATAAATATGAAATTAGGTTATTTTAGAGACTAGATTTGCAGTTACGGATCTTTCTAACATGGAACAACTTAATTATTTGTTTAAAATTGGAAGCTTGTCCAAGATATCCTCCTATACAAGCTCTCTATCTACTTCATAATCTATAGTAGAAGCAATAGTAGCGTTCTATTTGACTTCGAAATGTACTGAGAGAATATATTTATAGAACTAAGGAGGAATACTAAATGGTTTGCCCACTTATTAATCCAACAACTTGTTGCCAAGTTGTTGTTGAGCGAACAACGCAGCTTGTACCCCCAGCACTTGCAGGTACCGTTACCTTTACACAAACTGTTGAAGCGGATATTGAAAACGTAGTCCCAGAAAAAGTTGTAATTTGCGGAGTAGTTCATAAAACGATAACTTACACTGCTGTTTTAGAAAATGGCACCCTAGTACCGGGTTTTCAAGTTTTTGATGATATCCCTTTTCAATGTGTCATTGACCGTGAAGATGCCAATGAAGGAGACCTTTTCGAGGTCACAGGTGCAGCAATTCTTGGACAAGTTTCTGCCCAAGAACAGAATTTTGGATTTATAGACGGATTACGAGTTGCTTTCAAATTCAAAGAAAAGGAGATTGTCAAAGTCTGCATTAGAAGAATACCAGTGACTGGTCTTGAAGTGGATCTTGGACTAGCATTTACAAGTGCAGATTGTAACGTTCCTGTTGTAGCACCCGGTCGTTTGTTAGTAAATGGAATAGGATTTGCAGGAATACCAGTTACGTTCACAATACAAGGTGCAGCAACTGTTTCACCAACTACAGTATTTACAGAAGCGGATGGATTCTTCCACACTACTGTTACTGCTTTTGGACCTGGAAACATAACTCTTATAGCTGCAGGTACAGTAAATGGGGTTCCTTTTTTCGGAGAAGTAACTACTATGTCACCTTGTCCATAATAAAGTGAAATTTCCATGCAAAAAAAGTACCACATGTAGGGCTATATCCAAAACTATTAGTCCTGAAACCTTAGATGGTGTAGCGAATTATTGATAAATTAAGATGAAACCATTTAATAAAAAGATTAATCAAAGTGGTTTCATCTTATTTGTATTCATAATTCAACTTAAAATTCAGAGTACACCCATTGATGAATGTACTCATTTCCAAAACTACTTCCATTTCTAACATAGCGCTACGCCACTTCCTATTAAAGAATCTCAATACATAATGGCTGATACCTTTAAGAATCCATCGACGAAGCTTGCACAGTCTTTGTAATGTTTTTTCGGTTTTAGAAACATTCATAACGCTATAGCTAAGGGCTACCACCAAGGGCTCATGTATCTGGGGCACAATTGTAGATTTGTAATAAAGTTTGATTAAATTAACGATATCAAAAGAGCGTGTTTTGAAAAAAGATTGATCAAAACATGCTCTTATTTGATATTGCAGATTAAATTATTTATAAAAAAATTTGATTATTTTTGAAACCATTGTTGCACTAAAGTACCCGTTGGCTTATTAACAAAAGATTACAACCCGCTATTTCTCCCAAAGTTCGACCAGTCGACCTTCAGGATCTTTAATCCAAATAAGCTTTCCAAATTAATGTCATAAATGCTTCCGAAACGCATTTATTTAGTATGATAAGTACTTTTTGGAGGTGACACATGTCAGAGGAAAATGAATTTGACTCACATGGAATTCTAAATAGTGCTGCATTAGACTCGAATTCGATAGGCCCTACACTGCCACCTATCCCACCATTCACGTTACCAGGTGGTCCAACCGGATCCACAGGAATAACAGGTCCTATGGGAGCAACGGGTTCTACTGGTCCAACTGGAGCGACAGGATCTACAGGACCAACGGGACCAGTACCACAATCTGCATTTAGAGCTGAAAATCCTACCTCTCAATCAATCACTGAGATATCTACAAAATTTTTGTTTCCTACACCAATATTTGATTTGAACAGTGAATATGATCCATTGAACTCTACTTTTATTCCTAAGCAATCAGGAATTTATTCTATTATAGCTAGCGTAGTACCTTTTCCTGATACTCCTACTATAGATCAGAAATTTATACTTCTTATAAACGTTAATGGTAATCCTATAGAGAGAGTTGATAATTATCGGGAAAATTTTAATGTAAATACTGTTTTAATGGGGACAACTGCTAGTACGATCTATAGGTTAAATGCTGGGGATACGGTAGAGGTTTTCGCTCTTTTTGTTGGGGATACTGGGACTACAGTATCTGGTACTAATTTAAACTTTTTTGCAGCAGCAAGATTTCCCTCTCAATAAATTATTTTATTAGCTACTCATATTTATATCAGTTCAAATGATTGATCACTCTCTAAAATCCTTTATTAGAGGTGCAGTTAGCTGGATTTTGAGAATCTATTATTCTAAAAATAGAAGCATTGGTGTGTTTGGAACAGAATTACATTTACATGGCAATGGAATTGACTTTAGTCGTATTTCGGAAAAATATGTTCCAGCTACAACTTCTGTTAGTTCAATTGATTGTTCAATAAAACTTAAACTGTATTCTATTCGTAAATGGCCAACCTTTTTTAGTTCTCTCAGTAGCTGGAATCGAAGTTGCTAGACTTGAGATTTCTCTTGAGGTAGCATTGACCTTAATAGCATTAGGAATTCCAGTTTGCTCTTAATTAACCAATTCCAAAAGAGGGCTTCTGCTCTCTTTTTTTATTTATCCTTATCTTCCCTTAACAAATAAGACCAGAAAATTCTTGAACAAAAAAAAGTGCTTTTCCTCAAAGCACTCTTCCAAAGGGATTTACCAATCCCAACGGTCATCGCGATCGAAGTCACGATCACGGTTACGTCTGCGACGACATTCATCACAATCGCAGTCAAGATCACGTCTACAACGACGATCATCAAAATCGAAGTCACGGTTACGTCTGCGACGACATTCATCACAATCGCAGTCACGGTCACGTCTACAACGACGATCATCAAAATCTCTGAAGTTCTCAAAACGACAATCATCTCTCATAAATATAAGTTCCCCCCTCATATTAAATAGAATTTATTATATTCTATGTTTAAAAGTAGAAAACAGCTTGTTTACTAGTCTATCTTCTTTATCTATTTTCATTAACAACAAACAAGACGTCACCCAGATCAAGGAAGCACCTACGATAATTGCTATTGGGGTTACCATACATGCCCATCAAGTTAACATAACAACACTTATCAGTAGTCAATCTATCTAGAAATCTATAAAAGTCCCTTCAGAAAATCTGAAGGGACTTTTATAACATTTTCCTTAACTTGATGGATATAGGATAGCGCCACATCGCTATTAAGCTAAAAAAACAAAATTCCCCTAAAATGAAAAAATCTATTCTTTCTGTATATTCCACAAAAAAATAGCTTTTTTTCGTTTTAGTTTGATGGGCGTAAGACAGTATTCCTAGCTGTGTATATCATATACTATTAAAACAAACACCTTAAGATTGTATTGTTTCAACTAACTACAACTTTTAATCAATTCTTCAGTTTTTAAAACTGTGGCAAACTCATCATCTAAAGTTGCTAGTGATACATTATGTATTTGTTCAGACACAAAAATAGGCTGTAGAGAAGACTTTCTCCACAGCCTGAGAAAACACTTCTCTTAAGATAGAGACGTGTTTTCCCTTCATTATTGATTAGAGCTAGAAGATTGTGATTTTTTTGCAGCTGATTGTGCATTTTGTTTTTTCACTGCATGCACATCCGTTTCAGTTGCAAATTCTGTACCGTAACTAGCATTTGTGCTTTGTGCACCTGAAGCTTGTGCTTTCTTTGCCTCTGCTTGTGCATTCGCTTGTTTTACTGCTTGTACATTTGTTTCAGTTGCGAATTCTGTACCATAGCTAGCATTTGTGCTTTGGATGCTAGCACCAGAAGTTTCCTTATTGTAACCTTGTTGTTTTTTGTTCATCTTTCTCACCTCCACAATCAATAATGTAACCAACCCATTTAAAAGCTATTCTTAATTTTATTTTTAAATTTCCGCATATTATTTCAATATTCATTCAGACTACATATTATAGAGATGAAATTATATACATAGGACGAGATATGACTGAACTAACCATGCTTTTAAGAAATGAATGGAAAGAAGAAATATTAATTACATATTATGAAGACGGTTATTTACTCTCTAGTTATATGACTGTTGTTGATATTGATCCGCTAAATAGCGCTGTCATATGTACCTATACTTTTTATAATAAGATGACATTACAATTTTCTAACATAATAGACGTAAAATAGAATAGATTTAAGTAATCACGTTTGGATTGCTATAAAGGAGTGTATAAAATGCAAGGGAATCGGATAAGAAAGAATTCAGCAAGAACAGTTATTCATAATGATATAAATAACTATCCCTATTTAAATATACCTATGATTATCAATGAGAAAGATGGAAAGATTTACGAAGTTTTAAGTGCCGGTTTTCATACTGATGATGCAGTAGCAATGATAACAACGGACGGTTTCGCTACAACTAGGGTAAATACACCGATCGTATCTGTAAAAAACAATGATGGTAGTATTCAAGTATACCGCTTACCTTTAGAACTGGAATATTGGGCACTTTCTTGTATGCGTGCTGCTTCAACAGAAAAAAATCCGTTCCCATGTAAAGTTGCTTTTGGAATCATTGACACTAAATTTCATGTAGAATTCAAATAGAAAAGAAGGGGTTACTCAATTTGAGCCCCTTCTTTCTTCAGTTATATAAACATCAATTCTCTCCTTTGTTTATCTTCAGGCTTATAAATTTAGCGCACTCTAAGAGCAATATAAGGCTTCATTCCCCAAGTAGTAGATACTGTATTACCACATAACATATTTCTACCAGAATATCTTATTGCCCCTGCTTTAAAGTCAAATGTATCAAATTGTTTAAAGGTTTCTAATGGACTTTTCCCTTGAATTGCTCGTCTAATAACATCTGCAGCTATTTCATTAGCTACTCTCCTCATCTCAGCCGTGAACTTGTGTTGTTCATCAGTTTGTAATGATGAAATAGTATGATTTACTAAGTTATTTATCCAGTACAAGAAGGCACTTGGATTAGCACTAAATACAAATACTCCCTGTAATACATCTTTTTCTGCAATGTCATTTGCCCAAGCTGTAACCCAACCGCCATTTTCAATTTTGAGTTCTAAGTCAAACTTATTTGTCAAGTATCCAGTGTGACCGTGACACACAGGAGGATGATGCACTGCATGATCTATCTCATGCCCTAAATGTTCTAATCCACTGCTCAGCAAACTCATTCGTTCCAATTCAGAATTATGAATATCATGTATTGACGTTCCAGTGCATTCATAATTCCAATTACCATAATGACACTCTGGATAAGATAATGGATACAAAGGGGGAAATCTAGATAAATATTGTGGAGAGTAATTACTAAATTGACCACATGGAATTATATATGAGCCATATGTTTTAATTAGCATGATAATTCCTCCTATAATTCTATTTTTGAAAGCAATATATGGTAACCAAGGTTAGTTAGGTACTTGTCTAAATTTAAATGGGGATAAATTGGGGGACTTACTAAAAGGAGAATTTGATAATAATGGACCAAATTTCGAATATGAGACAGTTTTCTATTTTTTCACGTCAAAAATAGACTGGCCCATCCAGTTTCAGCATACACATTTCTCTAACGAATTTAATCCAGGAAGGGGAGGAACAACAAGTTTCTCTTTTTGATAACGTAACGCAGTAAGAACAAGAAATGAATTTAGCGAAAGTAATGGATGGAATACACAAAAGTCTTGGAAAACCAGCATTTGACGTAGGACTTCCTACACGCATAGCGCCACAGCTAGATACAGAAACACGTTTATAGGATTAGCATCAAGAGGAGCTGAAGCCGAAATATTTTCCTTTGATCAGAAATAAAAAAACAAAAGTTATATATTAAACTTTTAGTTTTTTATTGAATAATTTAGGAACTAAACTGAAACTCTTGAATAATATGTAATCAGGAAAAACAGTTTTGGAAACAAAATTACCTTTCCATCGGGGCCATCCGAAGGGAAGACCGATGTCTTCCCACCCTACATAAGAAGATCACCTTAGGGTGGTCTTTTTGGTTCTGGTTCAAAAATCATTTAATAACATGCCTATCAGGTTAAGAATACAAATCACCCCCAATACGAAAAAAATGAGCTGAATGGTCATAAATAATTGTAGTGGGATAAATTTTTTCATTTAGTGGGTACTTCATAACTTTAGATTGATAACGATGAGATCAATCCATCAGAAATAAAAAACAAAAGTTATATATTAAACTTTTAGTTTTTTATTGAATAATTTAGGAACTAAACTGAAACTCTTGCATACTATGTAATTAGGAAAAACAGTTTTGGAAACAAAACGCCCTTTCCATCGGGGCAACCCGAAGGGAAGACCGATGTCTTCCCGCCCTACATAAGAAGATCACCTTAGGGCGGTCTTTTTGGTTCTGGTTCAAAAATCATTTTATAGGGATATAAATCCTAAACAGTCTGTGTAATTACAAATTATGATGCAATTCCAAACAACTTATGTATGAACTTTACCTCATTTTATACAGACTTCACCTGTCGGTGAAGTTGTCTTTTTTTCAGTATGAATCTTGGTCATAGAGCACCATAAATAGTGCTCTTTTTATTTAATTATAAATTTAATAAAGTTCTTATGAATAGAGCAATCTATATCTAAAAGGGGTAATTATGAAAATTTTAAATATATTGCTCTTTCAATTGGATAGATTGCATTATTCGTGGTGGGCTATATTTTTCTTTAAATACATATGCCTTATGAATAAAATTCAATATTCCGTCAACACTACAGATAACATGGTAATCCTTTCTCCGATTTCCTTGCTTAAGCAGTTAACTTTTGTTAGCTGCTCTTTAATTTGTAAAAAGAGCACTCATCCAAAAACACCTACATATAACGCTATGACTTCCTTTTTCAATTCAATCAATATTTTCTCCCTAAGAGAAAATCTCCCATCATTCTCTCCCTAAATAATTTTATATTATTATAGTGAGCTCAAAAATATTGAGCTATTATGCAGTAACTCCCGGGAATCTGGGAATTTTGATACATTATAATAATTGTATTTAGAAATTTTATTTATACCTTTTAATTGTTCGTTTTTTAATTCTAGCTCACTTATGTTTCTTTATAACTCTTGTATGGTGTTAATGGCCAGAAATGCTATATCCGGAGATTCTTTTTCATATTCCTCCCGAGTCATTAACTCACCTTTTCACTCGAAAATTTTTGAAATAAGCATAGCATAATCATGAATTTCATTGTTTGTTAACTTAGATTCTCTAGCCAGTTCAGCTAGTTCTAAAGGGTTTACTCTACAAGATTTATATTCTATTTTAATATCTTTATAAACTCTCGAAATTGTTTATGCTCTAATTTCAAGTTTTTTATTGTATTCAGTTTTTAATTCAATAATTTCTTCATGAGGAATCCAATTTTTAGAACAGAAAATGTAAAATCTAGATTCACATCGTTTTAATTCATCTTTGCAGTAGCCAATTTCGACCTTTTTTTATGAAAATTAGGAGTCTGGAAAAGAGTATGTAATAATTAACATTAAATAAACAATATATTATGATATAACCTCAAAGAGCTACTACATAATTTATTTAGATTGGAAAATTAAAACCTTATCTACCCGCCTTATGGCGCCTTTTCTTTTTTAAAAGGACCTGCTCAATTACTCTATAAAAACATAAAGTAAAATGAATCCATTAAAATACTTGAGTGACCCCTTGTTTTACCCTCTTACCAAAAGGAGGAACTATTATGGGATTTGGTGGTAGTTGTGGCTGCGGCTTTTCTGGTGGCTTTGCTTTATTAGTTGTATTATTTATTTTATTAATCATAGTTGGAGCTGCTTGCTTCTGCTAAAAAACTATCAGAAAAGACACTCTTATATGAGTGTCTTTTCTTTATTTCTAAATGGGCTTGCTCATTCATTCCATAAAAACATACAGTAATGTAAATCCATTAAAACAACAATCTATCCCATTGTTAAGTCTTCTAATTAAAGGAGGAAAAATTATGAGTTACGGTGATTCTTGCGGCGGCTTGGCTTTACTGATCATTCTCTTCATCTTGTTAATCATTATCGGATGTAGCTGTTGGGACGGCGGATTCGGATACTAGGAAAGGGCACTGTTATTAGAGTCCCTTTTCTATACACACTACCTAAATAATGCAGTTATGCATAACATAAAAAATATACATATAATTAATAATAAACATAGTGAAATAATGAATGTGCATGCATCCTATACAGCAGATTCTTTTGAAAAGCATAACATATCGTTCATTTTAAAAGATATGGCGTCACTCTGATACTGATCTCAATTCTTTTGTATGTTGTGTACTAACAATCTAGTGCATATAGACGATTCTGTTTTATAGGATGTGTTTACACGTATAACAAAGGGATAATACGGAAAAATTTATATTAATGAACGTGGTTCAAGTCGGAGGAAGGCACCTTAGAGGGTTATTCTTCTATAAAGAAAAATCCTGATGCTCCCCTCTATATAACTAAAAAAATTGTGTTATAATATCTCCTGAACATATGTATGGGATAACGACTACTTGCTGTTGGTAAGTAGCAATTTATCTAATGAAGAGATCACTTGTTTCCAAGACAAGTGATCTCTTTATATACATTTCCCTTACTATATTTGAGATTCACAAGAAATTCCATTGAACATATCTACAAAAGTCATTCTTACATTATTTTTTCGTTTCATTTGTTTCTCCAAGTAAAGCTTCGTTATTTGGATATTTTCATGACCTCCTCATAGAGTAGGGTGATCTTGTTCGTTTACATTTGCACGCTGCAGTTCTTCGTGAAGAGTTTTTTCTATATACCCAAATACATGTAGATGCTAAAAAAAGAACGTATCAGTACTGTTTTCTTCGCGAGCGTTGACGCTAGAACTGGAATTTCGCTTTCCATTCTTCACGCTTTTTAACCAGTTACTATATCTACATATATGCCAAGGCCATAATATTCTCAATAAAGAAGCATAGCGCTATACGTCTTCCCTGTTCAATCCAAATTCTTCCGCCTGTTACGCCGTACATTGACAAAACGAAAGAATCTCCGCTACATAACACTTTTTTATGTCCTCTTTTTGCTTTTTCTTCTCATCCATATCTTTTTATAATTGTAGAAAAAACAACTCAACACTTTACTGATTACTTATTATACAAAGGAAGAACGTCATTATTTAGACAAAACTATACATGGTATTTATACTACTCCTAATCGAATTTATAAATCATTTGATTTACCAATCCCTATAGAAAGTGTAATTCAAACCGAACAATCTGATCGGGCATTACGAGATAAGGACTTTATATCTAGTGAGGAGAAAAAACAAAGAAAGGAGGATTAAATTAACTTCTGCTTTTCATAAAATCGATTCGTATCCCCAGCACTAAAAAGTATCTAGTCATTCCCTTCTCGAAAAAGAAACAAACCCATTAGTAGGATTCATGCTTATCGACAACTGTAAAAAACAGGTTTTTTGTCAACATAGAATCCATTGGTAGCCATGTTACAAGAAACAATCAGTCATAGTACACCGCAAATCACACTGGAATATGTTGATAAATTAAAGAGGAGAAGATGGTATTATTAAACCAATTTTATATTTAAATGAAAAATCCACACTTAACTAGACTCATATACTCACACCATCCCTTCTAGACGAGCATAAAATGTACTAACGAACGAAAGGGGGTAATTATTATGGGTTTTGGTTTTGGTGGAGATTGTGATTTCAACAGATGTGATGATCGGAGAGATCATCACAGAAAAGAAGAAAACAATAGACAGGAGCATAATAATCCAGAATTATTACAATTCTTAAGAACATTAACTCCTGGTACTTGTATTGTTATTCAATATGATTGTCAAAGACCTACAAGTGCAACATTCCAAGGTTTTCAAGGAAACAACGTAATTATTTTATCTGACTTTGATTGTTTCCCAGGATTAGCACGTATTGCGATTAACAGAATAAACGTAATCTCTATAAATTCACCTGATTGTAATCGTTTCTGTTGCAAGCGTAAGAAGCATTGTAGAGAATGTGAAGAACATGAGCATGATCATAGAGATGATTTTTAATAATGAATGAATAGAAATACCTTTCCTTTAATTTTATAAGCCAATTTGCAGAAAAAACACCTATTAAAAAATAGGTGTTTTTTCTTTCCTAAATTTACTGAACTGAACGTAAATAACAAACCATTTCATATAGCGGACATATACTATTGTAAGGTCGGCATCCAAATGACCCAAATAAATACCCATGCCAAGAAATAAAACTACAAAGTATTTCTTGGCACCTTTTACATAAAACAAATAAATTTATTAAAAATGTACAAGTTAATTACAGATTTCGCGATGTGGGAAAGCCCATATCGGACTTTAGTCCGCCTTTAGGCATGGGATGAAAGTATCGCTTTTTCATAGAAAAACAGTTGTGTTTTGGTTATACTTGAACGATAGACAAGCACAAGTCTTTAAAACGCCTATGTGTTCCTTGAAAACAAGATATCATATGGAGTTCGATAGCCGAATTCACGCTATCGGTAAAATGATATGTGTCGTCAAGAACAAGACGCTAAAACATATGAACACGCAACGCGATCTGTACGGTATGGTTATAGTACCGTAGCTCACGAACCTATACGGTCTGTCGTGAGAGTGGTGACGGCACACCGCAATCTTGCACGTCAGCGATACCAGAAATGGACTTTGCCTTTGGTAGCAAGAATCCCACTGACGTTAGTCGGCTTGCCCCTTTAGGGGTGGTAGTGTCAACAAGTTATTCATATTATATAATTAAGGATTAATAGATCCTATACCACCACTCCATAAAGTTACCTATATTTATTTAACTGTCTAAATGTGCAAACCTAATTGAAAATGGTTCGTTTTGAAACAATCAATTCGTGTGCTAATTCTCCCACAGTAAATTTTTTCATTCGATTAACCATCATAATCATTTCATTTAATCTTTTTGCTCTAGACATCGAATCTCCTACATAACTATGACATAATTTGGCATCGTTATAATATATAGTCATGGATATTTAAATGATAAAAATGGATACAAAAAACACATGGATAGCAATTTATCTGTGTTTTTTTGTTTTATCTAGATTTCTTTAAATTATTTCTAACCGCACTTCCCGAAAGAATTCTCCTTACTCAAGCGTGTGCAGGACGATAGCCCAACGGTAAGTGGAAGATGAATTTTGGTTGGCGTAAGCCAACATATTTGCTACCCTATACTTTTATACAGATCGCTCTTTGAAAACTGAAGATATAAGGTTGTTGTAGGAAATTCGTCTACAAGGTAAAATCTTCAACGTTCTATCGTCCTGCGCTACTGAAATATGTGAAAACCAGGCGAAGAAAGTAGCGTATATGTGTCTAACGTACTCATACTATTTTTAGGGGGAGGGACTACCCTGTTAGATTGGTAAACATAAGTGACTAGTAAAAATCACTTACTTCCCAAGAAGCTCCCACTTCAAGCGTCAGCTAAGTGGTGAGTAGTTCACTAACTTCACATTTCAATAGGAGAAACCCTATTGATACAAAGTTTTTTATCTTAACATTGGAAATCTGCAAAATCCTGACACCACTCCTAAAACTAGCAAACAAGTGTTAAATTAACGCTCTTTTATACTTTCTTTAATTACAGATTGTTTTTATCACTGTTTAAAATGTGTTATAAACCTGTTCACAAGTTGCGGCTGTTGGTTGAAAAAAACAGTGTTTTTTAAAACGCCCGACAAAAGGCTGATTATACCATTGTTGAGGACAATCACCTGGTGGCCTAAAATACCATAAACTAAATTTCCCAGGCCAGTACCTCTCTCCATTGATTACTCGACGAGCTAAGCGTTTTTCACTTTCTCTTGCTCTTTGATAGAAATAACCGTGAGTAACAGCTTCAAATGCGTGTTCTTGGTAAATCATTTGTCTAATGGTACGAAGATTTTTAAAATCGGAACAATTGGCTCTTATTCGGTTAATTCCTACATTTCCGACGAGCAACATACCCTGAATTCCTTCTCCTTCGGCTTCTGCTCTCAGTAATCTTGCTAAAAGTGCAATATCTGCATCTGTAGCGTTAACAACCCCCATGACTTCACCTCCATTATATTTTCTTCTTATAGTATTGCTTATTAATCAGGATAATGACTTTTTCACATAATATAGATTGTTATGTCTACGAAGTATGAAAGATAATTACTCTTGAATAGGAAGGATGATGGTACTTGAATATGGACTCTTTCATGGAAGGATTTGTATTGTCATTGGTATGGGTCTTAAAGATGGAACGACAGGTGAAGAAGAATTGCTAAATAAACTCATGAATAGAGGTATTTATAAGGATTATGTAGTTTCAATAGTTGGAGTTACTTATTTACATTTACTTTTGAGAAATATGATTCAAGTTAGTATTTTATCTTTTTCCGACATGCGTCTCCTCAAAATAAATAGAGAGACACTTGTCTCTCTTCAAAAAGTACTTTTGGGAATTTTAAATTGTCCCTCTTAGTATCAAACCTAGAACAGCCATAATTATCGTACTGATAATAATCCGTAAAATCCAAGAGGTATTCGTGCTGATTTTTTCTAATTGCTTATTAATTGTAGAAATGTCTTTCTCGTTAATTATTATTCGAGTTTCTAAATTACGAATATCACGCATGATCTCTTTTTGTTCTGATTTTAGACTGTCAATTTTCACATTTAAGTCTTCCATATACTCACATCCTTCTAATATCTTAATAGAACAATCTCTATATTTTATGAGACAACCTTTTTCGATGTGAATGTATACGAGTTATTTCCATGTTGAATCTTTATTTTATACACCTTTTCCAATCGTATTTATCATTACTAAACTAATACAAGCATTTGTTAATTGACCGATGGTTGTACTAATTAATCATATTCGGTTGTTTTGTTAGAACTTCAATCGAATCTCAACTACATTCATAAAAAGTTTAGAAAATCCATAAACAAAAAACGCTCTTTCAAAGGATATTATCAATTTCGACGGTTATTACTGCCTCTATGTCTGCGTCTACAGAACATTAAATGCCCATTTTGTTCAATAAAAAGAGAGCATCCAAGGCAGTAGATGCTCTTAATGTGATAAGGAGTTTTAACTGAGTATCAAAATAGAATAGAAGCGGTTAAGCTCGTCCTATACTTTAATATATGCTTGTTCTTCTTGAAAGGTGAAAAGTAAAAAGACACCTTAATTAGGTGCCTTTTTGATGTATAAGAGGTAGCTACCTGGAAAAGACCTTTCTGTATCATTATATGATTATCAATTCTCGTTATGCTTAAAATGGCTTTTAAATACGTTTATTGTGTATTTTGATAGTAATTGATTTTTTCGCGAATAGCGGACGCAATAAATTCGTCAATAGTGCTGTTTGTTTCTTCGACTATTTTATTAAGTACTTGATATTCTTTACTGGACATCGTAACTGGTTTTGTCACACTGCTACTATCTAAATAGACGCTACTATTAACACGTTTCACTAATTTCCCTTCAATTAAATATGGTGAGAGGCTCTCAATCCACTCCATTTGCATACCCATAGGCAATTCAATAAGTGATTGTCGTACATCTAAATACCAAAAGCCCTCCTCTTCTGAAATCTTTATATTTCTTGGTGAGACATATTGGAGTATTAAGTCAACTTTTTGGAAAGAACTACTACGTAATTGATCAGACTTAGGTAAACGAAACTTAATAAATCTTTGATGATGGCTCCGAGGTTTATCAGTCAACTCATAAGCTTGTTCATATCCTAATTTTTTTGCTTCTTTTAAGGTAAATTCATTTCCGAACTCATCAATTAACATAATATCTCCACGCTTTGGAATAGAAATGACTCTTGCTATTGTATTCCCCTGGATATATCTTTGGAAAAGTACAGTATGATACTTTTGAGAGAATGTATACATTGCATTCGATTGATCCAATCGATGTACAAGATTGCCTAACTCTTCTTCTTGAAGGAATTTAGTCTCACGGTTACGATATTCCTGTATAGTAGCTGTCAATTCTCCATCTTCTAACCATTTTTCTAATTGATATGTACTTATATCGTATTTTTTACTAGCCTGGTATAAAGTAAGACCTTCTATCTCCCTTTCCTTTTTAATTGAGTCTACATCCTCTTTTCTAAAAAGGAAACTCCCATCTAATCGCCATGTATCTTTATTGATTGGAATTAATTGTCCCTGCTTCATAAGATTATTAACAACGAAACTACTAACGCTTAAATACTCCTTTACTTCCGTTGTATTCATATTGATTGGTTGATTCTCATTCATATTATTTCCCCTTTCATTTAATTTGTATTTTTTAAATAGATTATCCTATTTTAATTTAAAACTTAAGAATTATATAACTGTAATTTATTATATCATAGGTAATGTTCAAGTTATTTATAAAGATAATCAAAAGTTATTTATAATTTCCAATTAAATTAATTTATATGTTTAAATAAAAAAATCACAGATAATTTATAGAAATAAAATTTATACAACCATAGAAAATGGGAGATTTTCTATGGTTATTCGTTATTTTCATTTTTATAAAATTTAATCTTACTATGTAAGTAACTTTTAATGTAATTCAGTTATAATATTAGATATAAAGGGAATTAATATGGAGTTGATTAACAATGAAATTTAAATTAAATACAATTCATAGTGAAACTTATTTAGAAAATATAGAGAAACAAAAACAAAATTTCTCAAACATAATTGCGATATGGAATCAAGATTATATAAATGAAGCTGAATTTAAAAAGGGAAATAACGAAAGAGAAGATTCCTATACATATGAGGGATTTTCAGATGAAGAAATATTGTATTACTATTTAAATCGGCAAACACATTTTGACCAAGAAAAACGTATAAAGGATGCATCCAGGACTCTATATGCACGTGACTTAAGCCAGTTCTATTTTTTCATCAAACAAAGTACAGAATTTCTGCAGCAAGATGTTAAAGATTATGTAGTCGGCCAAGTTTGGAGGAACTTAAGAAAGCGACATATACGTAACTATCAAAAATGGTTATCCCAGGATGCAATCTCCTATCAATCAAAAGAAAAATACAAAATATCTACAATTAGTCGGAAACTTGGTGTAATCCGTTCGTATTTGAAATGGCTATATGAAATTCAATATATCCAGGAACCTCTTCATGTGGAAATTCTAAGCACGACCGTTAATAAACACCATAAACCAAAACGCGAATTATCATATGAGGAAGTGAAGCAGTTGCTTCATTACTATAAGGATAATGAAATTAATTACGCTTTATTATCGGTCCTAGCTACTACGGGATTACGTGTTGCAGAAGTGGCCCATGCAAAGTGGGAAGATCTTGAGTATGACGCTATACGTGGACGTTACTATTTAATAGTTGATACAAAGGGAGATAATGAACGGATTGTTTCTATTAATAAGGAGATTTTCAATCGGATTGTTGCGTTTCGAATCCGGAGACGATTACCTGTGGACATTGGAAATAAAAATGGTGTGACTATATTTCAAACAAAGAATCATACTGCTTATAAAGAAAATTATTTATCACAATATATTTCTAAAATCATTAAGGATACAAAGTTACCCTTTACGGAAAATATACGAATCACTCCCCACTTTTTTAGACATTTTTATGTGCAGTACTTATACGACTACAAAGGACTAGCACCTCATGTAATAGCGGCCGCAGTAGGTCATAAAAATGACCGGACAACAAAAGAAAACTACCTAAAACAAAGATTAACGAAAGATAACGATGCTGGCAATCTAATTAAGGAAGATGAATTCTAATTTCGTTCATATTAAGATTAATTGTATAATTTATATACAACAAAGAAAAAGCACCCGTTATGGATGCTTTTTTATATGAACGAAATATAAATTTAATTGGTGGTGTATGCGTTGATATTGATTTTAGCGAAGAAATATTAGTAAGGGGGACCATTATATCATTGATACGAACTAGCTTATTTTTCAATTATTTTCCATCTATTAAAATAAGAACCCTTAATCGTTCGGAATTTATTTTAAATTTATAATCTTTCCCACCGTTCATAAACACTTTTACTCCACTCCTGTATTGTTAATTTTTTGCACAATTCAATTCAAATTTACATATGCTACTTATGCACATGTATTCAAATCACATTTGGGAGTGTGACTTGAAACCTACTTTTCAAAAAGCGCTATATAAGCGCTTTTTTTCATGTGTAAATAAGCTCTACAAAATGAATTTTTTATTATATTCTCTTCCAAATAACATTTCCAATCCAGTCTATACTATAACTGTGACTTTAAAGCTACACAACCTAACCTGTAGGGCCTAATTTTCTTTTGTACAACAAATGGTTAGCTAATCAAGCTAGCTGCTTTGTTGTGCCAATGGAATAGGAGCGGTTAAGCTCGTCCTATACTTTAGTATGCTTATTCTTCTTGAAAGGTGAAAAGTAAAAAGACACCTTAATGAGGTGTCTTTTCAGAGTGCCAGAGATAATTTATATGTTGGATGCATCTTTCTATATCATTGTATGACCATTAATTCTTGTTATGCCTAAAAAGGTTTTAAATACGTTGATTGTGTAGTTTCAATATAACAAAGAATAAGAACCTGTTATAGACAATTTTTTATACGAACAAGATATAAAATTTAATTGGTGATGTATGCGTTGATATAAATTTTAGCGAAGAAATATTAGTAGACCTAATCATTACATCATTGATACGAGCCAACTTGTTTTTAATTATTTCCCATATATGTGAACTACCCGCCACTTAACGTCCTAACGGACTGTTTGAAGTTGGGGCTTCTCGGTTAATCATTACTTTTGATAGCTAACGAATTCGTCCTAAGACAGCCGAGCTAACTCCCTTGTTCCAAAGGTTATTTTATTACTATTTATGCTAACGCTAATAGGCGTATTGCTTCATTTTTGATATTGATAGCTGCGTTATAATCTCTATCGAGATTTAAACCGCATATACAAGAATAGACTCGTTCAGACAATGTCATATTTTTCACATTTCCACAGCTGCTACATGTTTTTGTGGAAGGAAACCATTTGTCTATTTTCACAAATTGTTTTCCTTGTTCGTTTAGTTTATAAGCTAAGAAAGAAGTGAACATACCCCACCCATTATCAGCGACACTTTTTCCAAAATGAAGTGCTTGCGACATTCCTTTCATGTTTAGGTCTTCAATAGCTACAACATCAAAATTAGCAGCTAACTTTTTGGACTCATGATGAAGGAAATTCTTACGTTGGTTAGCTACTTTCTCATGTAACTTAGCTATACGAATACGTTGTTTATTCCAACGCTCAGAACCTTTATTGCGCCTTGATAATACTCGTTGTGCCTTTGCTAATCGGTCTAACATTTCACGATAGAACTTAGGATAATTGGCTTTCTCATCCTCAGAACTAACGTATAATCCACCCATCGCAAAATCTAACCCAACAACTGTTTCTACTTCTTTTTGTACAATCTCTTTTTCGTATTCAGTCAAGATGGACACATAGTATTTACCAGTAGGTGTCATAGAAATCGTACATGACTTGATCATATAATCTTGTGGTATTTCTCTATGTTGTTTGATACGTACCATTTTCAGTTTTGGCAATTTGATATGACCATTAAGTAACATAATATTTCCGTTTACTACATTCGTTGTATAAGACTTTCTGTCTTTTTTACTTTTGAATGTTGGGAAGTCATTTTGACCACTAAAGAAATTCTTATAGGCAGTTTGCAAGTTTAGTTGAGCATTTGCCAAAGCTAATGAATCAACTTCTTTTAACCACTCAAATTCTGCTTTATATTTCGCGGGAGTTGGAGGCTTTTGTTTCTTTAGTTGTTCCTTATCATCTTTGTATTTTTCGTATGCTTCTTTTCGTTCAGCTAACATTTTATTATACACGAAACGTACACACCCGAAGGTTTTACGCATAAGATATGCTTGTTCTTCTGTTGGATACAAACGGAATTTATATGCTTTATTATGCTTTGTCATATCATTTCACCTCACTTTTCACCTTGATTTTCAATATATTTCTTTACTACGTCTATTGGCGAACCACCAGTAGTTAGTAAGCAAAAACTTCTTGACCAAAACATCTCTTTCCAAAGTTTCTTTTTCACTTGTGGAAAGTCTCTCTTGATTAGTCGAGAACTTGCACTTTTATAAGCATTAATAAATTTTGTCATTTCTGTATTCGGATGTGCCTTGAACAAAATATGAACATGGTCTACATCATGATTCCACTCTATCAGTGTTATGTTGTAATTCTCGGATAACCTGACAAACATGTCTTTTGCATAGTCTGATATATCATCATCGAACACATTTCTTCTGTATTTTACGACCAACACAAGATGATAATACAACAAGAACACTGAATGATTATTGCTATCTAATTTCATTCGTATACCAACCTTTATTCTTTATAAGACTGATTTTATCAGAGGCAAAATAAAAAGCAAAGCCTTTTGTCTACACCAAACCGAAATT
This sequence comes from Bacillus sp. NPDC057893, assembly GCF_042796455.1. Taxonomy (NCBI): domain Bacteria; kingdom Bacillati; phylum Bacillota; class Bacilli; order Caryophanales; family Bacillaceae; genus Bacillus; species Bacillus sp. NPDC057893. The sequence goes on from NZ_JBHVNG010000020.1 coordinate 33,665, forward strand.
CATCTCCCACCTATCGTTGGGCTACGCCCTTCACACGCTTGAGGAAGGAGAATTCTTTCGGGGAATGCGTTAAATTTGTACTCTGTCCCACCGTTCATAAACACTTTTACTCTGCTCCTGTATTGTTAATTTATTTGCACAATTCAATTCAAGTTTACATATGCTACACATGCCTGCAGATTACATATAGGCAGGTGTAATCTGAAGCCTACCTTTTAAAGAGCGCTATATAAGCGCTCTTTTTATGTGTAAATAATCTCTACAAAATGATATTTTTGTTATATTCCCTTCCGAATAACATTTCCGATCCGGTTTATACTATAACTGTGACTTTAAAGTTACACAACCTAACTTGTAGGGCCTAATTTTCTTTTGTACAACAAGTGGTTAGCTAATCCAGCTGGCTACTTTGTTGTGTCAAATGAAGTTTTCACTCGGATTTACGCGTCACTTCTTCTATCAGCTAAGATACGATATTAAAATCATTAGCTTCACACATTGAGGATGTTCCGCTCAAAAAACACTCCCGCATATTCTCAATTAATTCTTCAGCCACTTCAATTCGTTCCATACCAATTACACACCTTTTTAGAGTAATAGTATCAGTATGTCCAAGTTTTATAGATTTTTTGCACCAGAACCAAAAACAATATTATTAAACCACTTTCATATTTACATAAAAAATCCACACTTAACTAGACTCCTATACTCACACCATCCTTTCTAGACGAGCATAAGATGTACTAACGAACGAAAGGGGGTAATTTTTATGGGTTTTGGTTTTTGTGGAGGTTGTGATTTCGATAGATGTGATGATCGGAGAGATCATCACAGAAAAGAAGAAAGAGAAGACAATAGAAAAAAACAGAATAACAATCCAGAGCTATTACAATTCTTACACACATTAACTCCTGGTACTTGTATTGTTATTCAATATGATCGTCAACCACCTACAAGTGCAACATTCCAAGGTTTTCAAGGAAACAACGTAATCATTTTATCTGACTTTGATTGTTTCCCGGGATTAGCACGTATT
>NZ_JBHVNG010000021.1:0-28533 GCF_042796455.1 Bacillus sp. NPDC057893
GGACTGTGGAGATAGCCTAATAAATTAGAGTTCGATAGAACTCTTTACTTAGGAATCCCCCTCTTCTAAACGAAGTGAAAGTGGGGGTAGTTCAATGTTGATAACTGACGGTATCATTATATTTCATTCTGCAGCTTATTTAGAAGAGTTATGTACATTTCGAAGAAGTTCTTCAATAAGTTTTGTTTTTTCATTCACCTTTGTGGCATATGTGAAATCACCATAACAATATGGATACCTAAAATTATTTTTATTTCCACCACAAGTGTACATCACTGGATTTTGATCAACTTTCATCTTAGAAAACTTTTTAGCCGAATCTTCCGAGTGTTGTTTAACTTCTTGACTGGCAATAAAATCAATATACCCTGGTCCCATATTATAGCTTTGAATAATTGCATCCATGCTAACATCTTTTTCCGTTCCATATTTGTACATTTTAGCAAAGTGTTTTACCCCTTGTTCAATGCTCAAGCTTGTCTCTTGAATTTCATTTGGCTTTAATCCAAGTGATTCAGATGACTGCATAGGGTCGTTCCCCTCACCTCTACTCTCTTGGTACATAATTCCTAATAAAACTGCTGTTTTCCCTCCTAAATTATATTTTTCTAATTCTTTTTTCAAAGTAGGCTCATATTGCAATACACGTTTTTCGGTAGCGAGCGCTTTATTTTGTTGAATATTAGTTTTATGATTAATATATAGTATTCCAAGCATTGTTCCTAAACCTAAAATACTAATAAGGAATACTTTAATAATTTGTTTTTTACTCATATCCTTCATATATTTCTCCTCGTATAAGAAATTCAATTTTTCAATGGCGGTTGGTTATTTACAAAATATATAATATATCATCTATTTCTCTGCCCCTTTCAGACTCAAATTTATTTCTTTTAGGTTTAAAGTTTAATATAGAAGTTTAAAGATAAGATAAAGATAAGATAAAGAAAATATAAAGTGTATCTTTTAAAGTACTTTAAAAAGATATTGGTACAAACGAATATGTGGGACAAGTTGTAGATATGAATGGATATAGTGATAATCGAGAGGTTATCATACAAGTTATTAATTATAGAGATATCATTCTAGAAGAAGTTTTACTATTTCATGACTTACTTTAAATTTACTTTGCTCATTTACTGCATTTTAACAATCCTCATCACACATGACTTAATATATTATTGAAAAGAAAAAAGCTCTGCACTATGCAGGCTTTCTTTATGTTTTCACCGCTAAATTATTCATAAAACTTTCTATAGAATTCGCCTGAAATATACGTAAATGAGGAGATTGAACGTCGTAATGTTTGTCAGTAATGATAAGGATTGAAGGAAAGAATTTAGAACCTTTCGGTTGCCAGGATTCATTGTGCCATTCTTGGCTATGGAAGTATAACTCGTATCTGTTTATCTTATCTTGCATTATTTTTTTACTGTACACTGACTTTTGAACTTCAATAAAGAATGGCGATCTACGCCATATTGTAAAAGCATCCGGCTCCATATATACTTTCCCATACTTTGGTTCAACTTCAAATAGTTTAGGATTTTCATAATGAACGAGTTGTTTGTATACGTCCACAATACCAAGGAAATGAGGAATTTTTTGACTTGTCTTTCTGATAGAACTTGGCTGCGGAAAATAAATGTATGGGTGCTGTAATACGTTAGCATCAACATATCCGTCTCTTCTTAATCGTTTCATAACCGTATTACAACAAGTTACCGCATTCTTTAAGCCTTGAAAATGCAAGTCAATAATATCGTCACGGGACATGCATCTAAATCTCTTCAAATCATTCAAAATTCCTTTATCTCTACTCTTCATCATCTAACACCCCAAATAACGGAATTTCTTCTTGCGATGAATTCTGGAGTATTTTCTCCTCTTTAGACATGCGATATGGTTCAACAATTTGTTTCGCCTTACTTAATTCCAAATAAGGAGCTTGCACTTTCTTTAATCCATTTCGTTTTAAAATCATTTGGCCTGATAGCTCTAAATGCTCTGAACCAGGAGTACCCATGATATTACTATTAATTGCACTATCACATTTAAAGCCGATTCTTACGGTCATATTGAGCTTTAACTTACCATCTAACACTTTCGCATCTGGCCGCTGCATACTAAGCATAAGAAACACCCCAAGTGATCGGCCGACTGCTGAAATCTTTTCAATTGTAGTCAGACACTCTTTTTCATCTTTTAGCATGGCCACTTCATCGATAGCAAGTAGAATATATGCTTTTTGATGATCGGGATTTAATTTGTTGTACGCATCAATATGATCAACTTCATATTCTTCCATAAGTTTTCTTCGTTCTCTGATTTCCTTCCATAACTTTTGAAGCATTATTTTCATTTCAATTTCTTCCATACAAACTTCTTTCACATGCTTCACTCTACGCAAAAAATGAAATTCAGAGTTTTTCAAGTCACCAAGGTACAAATGCAACTTTTCAGGAGACATATATTGAATGAGTGTGGATAGCACAACACGTACCATACTACTTTTCCCGCTTCCCGTTTCTCCTGCTATTAATAAGTGTGGTGTATTGGAATCAACCATATCATACGTAATCGTTTTTCCGAATTGGTCCCGGCCAACCACAACAGGAAGACGGTATTCTTTTAATAATGGCTGCCATTCTTTATAACAGTAATTGTATGGTTTTAGTCCAGCAGCTGAACGGAATGCATGTAGTACAAACTTTTTCATATCCCCTTCAATCGTAAGATTCCGTCCTAATATTTGCTGAAAACAGAACCACTTCTTTTCAATCTTCTGTGGATCTAATCCGTTTGGAATGGTAAATACATATCTCACGCTTTCTTTCGAAGAGGAAACATCATGTATCTTTGGATAAATAGGAACTTTGCCCCCACGCGTTTGATGTTCCGTATATAAACCTGCTTTTCCGAACACCTCCATAAGCTGATTCCTTAACCTTTGCGTACGAATCCACTCCTTTATAATCCCCATTACTCCCTTCCCTCCTTAAAACATGATTACGATACGAACAAATACATATCCAATCAAGCAAACTCCACCAATTCGCGTGCCGTGATAAATACCTTCACTTACAAATTTAGCTGCTGATATATAGTCATGTCGCACCAAGTATTTTTCTAACATGACTGCTCCGATTAAAATCGTTCCCATAACTCCTAATGCAATGTAAGTATGTAATACCTGATCCGACATATGAAGGAATGCGAAAGGACTTAATGAATTATATTTACGGATTTTCTTTTCTTTATCTTTGTATGACCGATCCATAAACTGGCGAAAAGGAATTGTTTCCTTCCTAGCACACATTTAAATACCCCCTTTATAAACAGAATTTAGAATGTAGATATTACATAGCTTCATCTACTTAATACCGTGGTAGTTTTACCTTGGTAGAAATTTTGATAAATACTGTGGTAATTATTCGCAACTTACTTTGGTAACCTCGTATTCTTCTATCTTAATAAATACCGTGGTAGCTGCTTTGATACATCATATTGTGGACAGCTTGTACATTATGTAAAAAACTTTTGCCGTCTATGCGAATAGTTTTTTACATTTATGTCCACAATGTTGAAAATAGGTTCAGGAGGGATTTAAGTGTTTTGGAAATTCGGAGGGAAAAACCGAACGAAATTAGGTGATTTTTTAGATCGGAATGGCTTCACTCAAAATGATTTAGAAAAGACCGCGAAATTAAGTCGTCCTACAGTTTCAAAGGCGTGCAATGATAAAGAATACATACCTAGTCCAACTGTAATGAAAAAAATTTTAAAAGTTATTAGGCAAATAAAACCCAATGTTAAATCCACCGACTTTTGGGATATGTAAAAACTGGCTAACTAGAGTCAGTTTTATTTTTTTACAAAAACCACTTCATAAAAGAACATACATTCGTGTATAATAAGAACGTAAGTTCTGGTCAAAGGAGGCATAACAGTGTATGATTACTCAATCTTGCCAAATCGAATTGTTTTATGTGTAGATCTTTGTAGCTTTTATGCAAGCGTGTCCTGTATCAAGATGGGATTAGACCCACTACATACCAAATTAGCTGTAGTAGGAGACGTAAACAGGAGTGGCTCCATTGTTTTAGCTGCAACACCACCACTAAAGGCATTAGGTGTTAAGAAAATGGCAAGGTTGTACGAAATACCACGACACAAAGACATTCTTGTGGTAAACCCAATCATGGGCACTTATATAAAATGCTCAAATTACGTAACAAAATTAGCTTTGCAATACGTTCCTATTGAGGATTTTCACCAATACAGCATAGACGAATTTTTTATGGACATTACAGATAGCATCCATTTATTCGCCCAAGATCCATACGAATTCGCTATGAAATTCAAACGTGAAATATACGATCATACACGAGTTGAATGTACCATTGGAATTGCTCCTAACCCAATAATGAGTAAGGTTGCTTTAGACATTGAAGCTAAGAAGAACAAAGACGGGATTGCTTTTTGGAAGTACGAGGATGTACCTGCAAAACTATGGAGCATACGACCACTTAATAAATTTTGGGGCATATCATATAAAACAGAAGAAAAGTTAAATCGAAAGGGAATACACTCTATTGGAGATTTAGCCAATTATCCCCTTAAATACTTAAAACAGAGCTTCGGCAAGATTGGAGAAGAATTACACTTACATAGCCACGGAATTGACTTTAGTCGCATTTCAGAAAAATATGTTCCTGCCACAACTTCTATTGGAAAAAGCCAAATCCTAATGCGTGACTACACAATAGAAGAATTTCCGATTATTCTACTGGAACATATTGAAGAAGTTTGTTATCGGCTTAGAAGACAAAACAAACTTGCTCAAACCGTCCACTTTTCTGTCGGTTATAGCAAGAGTTATACAGGTGGCATTAGAAAAACACATACTTTAAGTCGCCCAACAAATTTAACGATGGATATTTATCATATCTGTACATACTTTTTACATCAACAATATACTGGCGAACCCATTCGCAGCATAAACATTTCTCTAACGAATCTAATCCAGGAAGGGGAGGAACAAATTTCTCTTTTTGATAATGTCACGCAACGAGAACAAGAAGTGAAGTTAACAAAAGTAATGGATGAAATACGCACAAAGTTTGGGAAGAACAGTATTTTACGAGGGATTTCCTACATGCATAGCGCTACAGCTAGACACAGAAACACACTAATAGGAGGCCATAAATCATGAATAACGCTAATATGCCAAAAGGAAGAGGAATGGTGAAATTCACTCCGTTTGCCAGTATGCCTGAACAGTTTGCTGGCATTCGTGAAATCATCAAGGAGAAAAACAAAGCAACTCGGCCGATCTTAACAGATGAAGAAAAAGAACTAATTGAGAACATGTTGTTAGGTTCCTTATTATCTGAAGAAGAAATACTAATTACATATTACGAAGATGGTTATTTACTCTCTAGCTATATGACTGTTGTTGGTATTGACCAGCAAAATAGTGCTGTCATATGTACAGATACTTTTCATAATAAGATGATTCTCCAATTTGTAAATATAATTAATGTTAAATAAAAGATGTAGTATTATATACTAACGGGTTCAGTTTAGGGAGAGAAAAATGCTAATAACCATTAGAAATAACACAATAATTTGTATGCATTTCGCACCCCGTTTCGCATTATAAATAGCAAACTAAAATGCTCAGAAAATATTCTGAGCGTTTTTATTTCCTTCTTCAACTAAAGCACCCGTTAGTTTAAGAACATTTTTTCACAATCTATAGCATTAATCTCATCCCATAAATTTCTCGCCATAGCACTACACCCCTTATATGATAATTCTCTTCTATTTTATTTTATACAAATCCGAATGAATAACTTCTACATCTTCCTTCCTTTAACTGTTCGATAGCAATTGGATAAGCAGGATTCTTCTCGACTGTTATAACACGAGGATTTGAGACATGAAAAGACTGCAAAGCTTTCTTGAAAAAGTGCTTTGCAGCCTTATGATTTCTAGATTTACTCAAATAAAAGTCAATCGTGTTTCCTTCAGAATCAACGGCACGATATAAATACATCCATTGTCCTTTTACTTATATATATGTTTCGTCCACTCTCCATGAGTTATTCGTTTGTTTGAGATGATGCCGAATTCGTTTATCAAACTCTGGCCCATATCGATATACCCATCGCATAATAGTTGTATGAACCATTAATAACCCTCGTTGCTCCACCATTTCCACCAAATCACGAAAGCTTAAGTTGTACCGTAGGTACCAACTACAGTTAACAAGATGATGTCTGGTTGATAATGTTTCCACTTAAATAAATTCTCCTTTTCCATACTGATTACACACCCTTTATAGAGTAGTACTATTAGTATGTCCAAGATTTAGAGATTACTTGCAATTTTCCTAGAGCTTTTGCACCAGAACCCTTTTTCACGTGTTTTCAAGAAAAAAATGATATGCCACAATTCAAATCTAAAAAGAATAAATTTGTATTTTCAATGGATTGGTGCCTCTAATCAACAATTCACTAAAATATTCAATGGTGCGAGACCAAAAGCTTTTATTTACATAATTACCTTAAACATCATATAGAATCAAGTTTATCTTATCTATACTAGCTTAGTCCCTCACAACAAGAGAGGATAGCATTTACATTTCTCTTATCTATTTTACCACTTGAACAGATACTGGTTTCCAACCCTGATTCTCTACCCAATCAATATCAACCTTATATTTTTTATTACTTTGCTTATCTCGTACATTACCGTAGGCTTTATTATTACCATTATTCCCAATAAAATCAAAAATCAATTGACTCTCTGGAACATCAACAGCATATGAAATTGCTTTTTTCATCTCATTCCAATCTACTGTTCCTTCTTTAAATTTCATTGCAGGTTTTGCTCCTTGCTCTGTACCAATTGGCTTCCAAGAAGGATTAGTTTGAGAACCCTTTTCTTCAGATATCGTTTTTTCTCCCTCTTTATTTTCATTTTTGTTCGTTTTTACAGGTTCTTCTACTTTTTGTTTCTCTTCTAAATGTGCTGTTTCTTTATCTTCGTTTTTCTTTTCTTCTATCTTTTCCGCTTCTTTATCCTCGTTTTTCTTTTCTTCTATCTTTGTTGCTTTCTTTTCTTGAGCAATTGCTTTCTTTGATGTATCAGAAGTGAAAAACAACTGATATGTCACTATGCCAACTGTTACTAATACCACACTAAATGCGATATTAAATATCCCCTTATTACGACGATTTTGTTGTTTTGCTTGAAACCTGCTTCCTTGTCCCATTTTTCAAACCTCCGTGTTTATTTTCGCCACTAATCTTTACGTATTGTTCCTAAGGATCTTAATATTTTTATTAAATAATAAAAATGAACTACACTTCCCATACAGAATTCTATATAAAAATAATAAAATTTATGCTTTTTCAAGTATCTGACATATGTTATTCGAAAATAGTTTAATAAATTAAAGATTGATAATTTTCTGTACTTAAGTATACTTTTTAACAATTAAGCCTCTTCTTCACCGATTTATAATTTTTAAAATCAAATGCCCTCTTTAGTTTGCGCTTTCCAATGGATATGCCTTAAAATCAAAAGAGATTTTACCTCTTTTACCTTCTTTTCAGAATAGCTTTCGCCACTAGGGAATTCTATTATTCCTAATCTAACCTTTAATTCGCTTTCATGACAAAACGAATCTTTATGAAGTCCCCTTATCTTTTGTATAAAGCGCCTTTATTTTTTTCTATATAGAGCATTATTTCTTTGTTTATAACCTTCATAAAAGCTTCTTCTCTACTGTAAAAGTCATTTAAACTATACAATCCATACCATTTAATATGTAATGTCTCTATTAATTCCACCTCGTTTTCCAGACAATACTATTATTTCTGAATATTTCATTTATTACGAATGCACATTCCCGCTTACTTGAATTAAAAATTGCGCTTTTCTATAATACATTTTATTGTTAATAACTTCAATAATGAATATGTACATATGTAGAATTGAATGGATGCAAAAAAACATAGAAATTTAATCTTTCTACGTTTTTCCTAACATCTTCCTTCCATTTCACTTTGTGATCGAATTCAAAACTATTTTTTGACAGCTCCTTGTTTATGAACCAATATCACAACAGTACCACATTTACCTTAATTTGATGATTACACTAATTTTCTCTGATAGCTAAATAAAAAAAAAACGAAGTCACAGACAGATTTCAATTCATCATAAAAAAACGGTACGACTTTATTTCAAAGCTACACTTATGACTATTTGGTTGAGTGATCGGTACGTCAATATATCTTAAAAAGGAGCTCTCTTGATAAAGAGAGCTCCTTTTCTTATTTCTTCTTCTTTTCTGTCGGTTGGCTTTGTTTAGCGAAATTAGACGAATCATCGAAATTCGGTTGTTTTTTACCAGCATTATTACTTCTACCTTTTCCCATATGTAATGCACCTCCCCTCATCCTTACTATTCCCAATAAAAGAATCCTCTTGCATCCAAGATAATTTTTAATTAGGCTCTTATTAATAATGTCCAAGCGGTGTATACTTATCTAAAAATCTACGGAGTCATATATATGGCTAAAACAAAAGAAATGGCTGAGGTTTTTAGGATAGGATTACAAATTGGTTTATTTTCAAAAACTGAAGTAATCGAGTGGGCTGATCATACAATTGAAACATTAGATAGTCCTTCTATTGAAATTATAGAAGTTGCTTTATCCAGTAATGATAAGTTAGTTGATATTGTATCTAAATTAAAAAACATAAAAGGAACGTATGATAAAAAATTACCCGTAAAAATTATACTGGGACTGTTATGGAAGGAATTTATGATAAATGAAGAAAATGTATTGAAAATACAACCATTTATATCTGATTTGATACATAATGATTGCTGTGAGGGATTCGATTATGTAGATGAACAGCTGTATAATTTTAATGAAGAAATTAATTTAGCCGCAGATAATATATATGGGAATCTAGAAGATATTAGTCAAGAAATAAAAAGCTTTTTATCTATTTATAAAGATTTTAGTATGTAGTTTCATTTACCTTATGGTGGGCTGGATGATGAATAAAAACAACAGGTCTCAAAGACTCTTAAAACTTCTTGAAGCAAATAGAAAAAAGCATAAACCTACTCATGGTGCTTTATATGACGAATGCGTCTACGTGTTAGGTGCTGAAACTAAAGAATTATCTCCTGAAAGAGGATCAGAAATATACAAATTATTAAATGATTCTTACCCTTTTGAATGGTGGGGACGAATCAATTGGAATAGGGTTGCCCTTAAACATGCCATTGACTCCATGGATCGAATATCTCATCTTATCCCATTGGAAAGTAAAGTCTATATCCTATGGAGTACTGGACCTACTCCTGTTCCCTATGCAAATTTAAACGATATATTACGTAATATTGACGATGTAACGGCGGTTGGTAGCGACACTTATCTTTTTTGTCCAAATAATTTTGTTATAGAATTTTACCATGAAGGTGAAATCATGATTGGTTTTGGAAAAGACCGTATTTAACAGCCAACATACAAAGAATTTTTTATTTCTAGATATATTGATACTGATATTGATGTGTTATGTAAACTTAATATGAATACCTTATGCAATCAAAATACCTTTCATCATCTATATTCTTGATGTAGTACACTCTGGATAAAAGGTAGAGGGAGATAGACAATGAAAGAAATCATGAAAGAGATTGTTTCTACAAGTAAAAGATACAAAGTTCAAGTTATCAAACGAAATGATGGTTTTTACACTACAGAAGTTTTTGCGTGGTTTGAGGATTACGGATATGAGTATTGGGCTCCTATTAAGCAGGGGTTATCGTTAATTGATACAGAAAATCATGCCATATCAATAGCAATGGAACACTTAAAAGTGTATTCAGGTGAGAGTGATTAGTGGGGATCCACCGGGATTTATTTACTTTATCAAGGTAATAAAAAGGCTAGTTAGCCCTTATAATGGACTAACTAGCCTTTTTATTATTTATTCCTTTTCAAATATGTTTCTCATGTAATTTCCGTTCAGATAATTCGCTAAATTCTGTTAGATTTTGTTTTTCTAAAACCGATACGAAAATACAAACTAACTAAATTTTCACAAAAAGGAACGGAATTGATTCTATTTTTGTTAAATATTTTTATAAATATTACGATACACGAAATTACTATATTACTTTTAATAAAAGTCCCTTGAAAGGAGCCACTTATTTTACAAGGTACTGTTCTACTTCTTTTATTAATAGTTCTGCACCTTCTGGACTTAATGTTATCTTACCGTTTGCTAATGATATGTTACGATTTGATACCTCTCCTGTTAATGCACAAACACCACCGGGCTGATATTTCTGTAAAACAATGTCTTCACCTTCTACAAAGATCTCTAATGGTGATTTTTCTTTAATACCTAGCGTATTTCTAAGTTCCTTTGGAATTACCACACGCCCCAAATCATCTACTTTTCTAGTCACTCCGGTTGCTTTCATCTAGCGTCTTTCCCCATTTCATTATCAATTGTACCCAAGTTATTCTCCACTATTATAACAAGCTTTCCCCATACATGAAAATTTAGTTACATTTACAAAAGAACAAGTGGAACAAATAGAAAATTATTGGCATGAAAATAGAATGAAGAATCAAAATGAAGAAATTCGCCAGTTCGTAGAGAAAGAATTTAAGTCATAAATAATGAGTACCCTTTTTATTTTCCTTAAAAAACCTAAAAACATGTGTAAAGCCTGCATCTATCTTTACATGCGTTTTTATAATGAATAAGACCTATTGTATTAACTTCTTCATCAAAACGCAAAATAAACCGATTTGGAAAGCCGTTTTCAAATCAAACCTCATTTTTTTAACGCATTTTAAAAAAAAGGAAAAAGTGCTGGATTTTTATCAACTATAATCACCCGGGTATTAGAGACATGAAAAGACCGCAAAGCTTTCTTAAAGAATCGCCTTGCAGCCTTATGATTTCTATACATTTAATTATTTTTATATTTAAATTTATTTCTTAAGGAACTTTTTAAGGCAGTGAAAAATATCCTTCTTATTTTTCACTATATAATACTTAAACTTCTCATCTTCAATGTTTTTATAAACAGAAAAAAGGGTAAATGATGAGCGATTATACTAGTTTAGTTAGCCGGGATGTAACCAAATTTAATATATTCTGTTCCCAAAACTCACTTGTAACTTTATTATTTTCACCTCAAGAAATCCATTCCCCTTTAAAGAGGTGTTGTATTTTAGACTCAATAATCATTAATCCCTCATGGGGGCATCATATCATACCCGTCAAGCTATGATTTTAAAGTACCCCCTAAATGGAGATTTTGTGTTTTTATGGTACCTAAGTTTATTTTTATCGTTTTGGGGAACAACAGATTTTTAACTTGATAGCAATGTGGGGCGGTACGCCTAATTGAAGAGATTAGTAGAACTTTATATTCAAAAACCAATTTCACCTTTTCTTGGAAGGTGTACCTTTCCAAGCATACATTGGATAATGAATTTCCTGTTTAAGAATCCTTGCTGTAAAAGGATTCTTTTTTTGTACTAATAGATACACCTTTTGAAACACACTCCTTCCCACAGTAAAACCACATCCCCTACAAATCTGATAAAAACATTATTCAATATTTGTACAACATAGGGTGAAAATTCCTAATTAGAAAAAAGGGATTTCTCCAATATTCATTGGTAAATTATCACCATTCTTTTCATTGAGGGCCTCGGCTCTCTTTTTTTATTTTCATTCGACAAAATATAACAAAATAGTTGTAACTGTTTCTGTTATGATAATCTCGGAAATCTTACATTTCGTCATTGGAGGAACTACATAATGGGTAAAATTTTTAAGTTTGGGTGTTTAGGGGTAATAGCAATTGTAGTCATCATTTTTGTTGCTGCAGTTATTGATGGTAGTAATGATTCGAAAGAAAAAACATCTACTAATCCGAAACAAGAAAGCAAAAAGGATGCTCCAAAGAAAGAAGAACAGAAGAAGCAACAAGATGAAGCTAAGAAAAAGGAAGAACCAAAGCCAGCTGTAAACGCTGATAAGGCTACATACGAAAATGAAATCAAGCCTACTATTGATGCCATGATAAAAGAATATGATGAAATTTGGAATCAGGACTGGAGACCTATTTGGGGCGAAGCAAGCAAAGACCCTGCATCTATTGACAAGAACGTTTTAAAAGAGAAAATGGAGTCAATTACAAATCGATACGATGAACTATCCAATAAAAATACAGCATTTAAAAGTGGCGCAAAGCTAAATGATCCTGTATTAAAAGAAAAGATTGAGAAATTTAGAGTGGAGTTTGGACTTGCAACTAACTATAGAAGCAATGCTGGAAGAGCTGTAGCTCAAGGGATAAAAGGTATAGCTCCATTGAAAGGTAGAATGGAAGAAGCTCAAAAATCTATTAAACTTTCCGATCAAAAACTAATTAACGCTGTAGCTAGCTTAACTGAAGTTGAATCAAAATTAGGTGTTAGTCGCAACTGAGATCATAAAAAAATATAGATTTGATTCATATTTCTCAATGAACAATATAACTTGACGTGGTAAAATAATATTTGGATGGAAGTCCAACACTCATATTAGTATTATTAAAATTAAAGTGGTTATCAAGTCGGAGGAAGGCACCTTAGGGTGTCTTTTCTTTATCTTCAAAAGGACCTGCTCAATTCATGCGTAAAACCATAAAGTAAATTGAATCCATTAAAATACATGAGTAACCCCGTGTTTTCCCCTCCTATCTAACGGAGGAACTATTATGGGCTTTGGTGGTAGTTGTGGAAGTTGTGGTGGCGGCGGCTTTGCTGGAAGATTTGCTTTACTAGTTGTATTATTTATTTTATTAATAATAGTTGGAGCTAGCTGCTTCTGCTAAACAAACTATCAGAAAAGACACTCTTATATGGGTGTCTTTTCTTTATGGGGGACTGACGGCAAAACACACATTTTAAACGCTAAGAATATGCAGGACTTCATGCAGACTACAAGAACGGTTTGAGCTGCCAAATACTGTTGTGACAGGGCTGTATGAAATCTTGCATACAGCGGAAGGCTGACAAAATATTGGTATGAATGGCTTTCTAGGATCTGGTTACTGCTGATAATGAGACGTTATGTTAACCTTACAAGTATAGAATATGCAGGAGAATTTTAGTATAAGCGTATTATTTTTCATTCGATTTATCCTTAAAAAGAACGTTGTATGTTTCATCATTTTCACTCAATGTAGCGAAAACAGGAAAAATCCACAAAAATAATGGATCTAATCTTGTTCCTGAAAATTTCCTTAATGTATCAGCTGACAGATATTGAGTTTGAAGACAATACGGGCAGTCTTTCCCTTCTCTTTTAAAAAACAATGACCATACCTGTAAAGCGTTCCATCTTCTTTTACAATTTGTGCAGCGCGTCATAAAAACTCCCCTCCTTATATATTTATCATTCAAAAATTATAGTTAGAGTGTTTCTTCTACAAACAAAAATCTATTGTTCCTATATGCTGTACAGCGATTTATATACTTATACCATTTCCTTAATTGCAAAACATAACTAAAAACATTTCTTTATATTTCCAATTATATCATCCACCAAAAGACATAAACACTTGTAAATGTTTAATATTTCAAAGCTACCATTCATATTTATGATTGTTAGCTTTAGTTGTTGCTTTAAAATAAGGTTTTTTCAAAAGTACTTACCAAGCCCTTATTTTGTGATAAGTAAAGAGAATCCATAAAAAAAAGATTAATCAAACTTACTTGAAATTTTTAGATTGAAAGAATAAGGCATTGCATCTTTTTTAGAAATGTTGCAACTTTCTTCAAAACTTCGCGCTTTTTTTAGAAACATCGTAACTTTATTTCAAATCCACACGTGCTAGTCCATTTTTACTTTTTTAGCATTTTGTATAACTCTTAATAACATGATACATCTCTGACTCGTGGAACTATGGTTTGTATGACAATTATTCAGTTAGGGGTAGTGTCCCATGCCCATCAAGCTAACCAAGTAAATTACTAGATACGAAATGATCCTTGTTTCAAAACTAGCAAGTGATAGAAAAGTAGGCACGCCAAAGAAGCCTATTAAAACACGATTTTTTCGCTAGGCAGCTTGTCTATGCTTCACCGTCGTTTTATACACAATCCCTAGAATATCAAAAACGGTCATCTTCTTATATCTATGACATTTACGACCGTTCTTTTTAAGCAGCTGATAAAGGCGATGCAGAATTTTTAAAAGTTCTTCTGTGCCAACGGCTATCGCTTGAAACAGTAATGGAAAGTAATCTTTAATCATATAAATCGCTTTGTATTCACTCAGTTCCTGCTTTTTCTTTTCAAGCAGAAATTGTCGCATTTGAAACATCGTAGAAGAACAGAGGAGAATACCAATGAGTTGTCCATATAAATGGCACTCTAGGCGTTCTCTTTTAATATTTTTACATTCATCAATTTGAAAGAGTGACTTCCACGTTTTAAACAAAATTTCAATCTGCCAACGAAGTGAATACAATGCATGCACGTAATTCGTTGGTACTTCTTCTAGCGATGTGTTCGTGATATATACATTCATACCCATTAAACGTTTACTTTTATCCTTCATGACAATGCCTTTCTTCTTTTCACGTATCGCTTGATTTTTCAGGCGTGTTTGCGTTTGATCAACGGTTAAACGATGGATAATGACACGTGCTGGAAGCTTCTGATTTTGGCCAATGAATGCCTCGGGGATTTCCACCGTTTCACCAGGGATTAGACCATACAACATTTGTGTCATATCAAGCTGGATGTATTCTGTTTGCTTTTTTAACGTACCATTGTTGAAGTATTCCGGCTCAGGGTTCTTGATATAAATGCGTGCATTCAGCTTCAACCGCGAGATATAGTAAGCCTCTTTATCATGAATGGTCTGTAAGTCTCCTAAATCGAAGTAACCAAGATCACGTAAACACAAATCGCCCGCTCCTACGGTTTCAAGGCATATGGTACCGTATGTTTTATCATTATTCTTTCCTGGTCCAAGCTGCACGTTAAGAAATTGACCACTAAGTAAATCATATTCCAATTGGATTTTCACGCCTGCCGTATTACTACTCCCACCTGAACCTTGATAGTCAGTGGCGAAATGGTCAGGCAGTTGAAACACTGTTGCATCTAAAATACGGATACGATTGAAAGTAGAAATCACGTGTGCAGAAAGTGAGTGATTTGAACAAAGTTTTTGTGTGAGAAGAGAAGTAAAGACTTTTCGAAGAAATGCGACAGCTGCTGGATTAAAGCGTTGATTCAGTCCTTCTGAGCTCATAAGTATCCCAGTGGAAACTTCTAGCTGACTGCACAATTGTGTAAGTGATGTGCTAGCAATTTCTTGACTAATCCATACGCAAAGGGAAATGAGTTCGTTTGCTTGATACTTACTAAATCGCTGTACAAAGCCAACTTGTTTGGCGATATCTTGTAGGACCACTGGAGATAAAAAGTATTGTAGCTCTTGTGCGAAAAGATTCAGTTCATTTGAAATAATAGGATTCATCAAAAACGCCATCCTTTCTATATATTTCTACAAAAAGAATAGCGTTTTTTTCGTTTTATGGGTACAATTTTTTAGCTTGATGGGCATGTGGTGCTAACCCAATAATCCAAAATAATTAAATTATGTGATAAAATAAAATTACAGATAAAACCAATTGTGTATATTGAATATTCAAGCAAGGGGTGGGACTATGCAAATAGGGGAAAGGATCCGTCAACTTAGGATTCACAAGGGATTAACACAAGGAGAATTAGTATCAGGAATATGCTCTATTCCATATTTAAGTAGGATTGAAAATGGACAAATTAAACCTTCCTATTCATTTCTACAAGCCATATCAATAAAATTAGAAATCGATATTTCTTTTCTTGTGGAAGTAAATATAAGCGGATTTGAAGAAAATCTAGTCCAAATATGTAATACATATCAAGAAGAAACAAAAATCACAGAAAAAGAATTATCTTTGTTAGAATTGCATACTCGCGAAACACACTCTATCTTTATAACACTTAAAATTTTTGGTGTACTCATAACTTATTACACAAAGACAAATGAATTAACTAAAGCAGAAGATTATTTATATCGTTCATTTAATATAATACCTCAGACCATAGAAGATCAATGGCATGCTGATTATGCATATTATCTTATAGCATGTGGTCGTTATTTTTATACAAAACAAAATTATATCAAGGCAAATACATACTTTTCACAAGCTGATAATTTGATGGAAGATGAAATTTCTTTAAAACGCGCTGACCTTTATTATAGTTTAAGTTTAGTTAAACAACGAGTTTCTCAAGATTTAACTATTTGTCGATTGTATTGCAAAAAAGCATACGATATATATACCCATTTAAATCTTACTTCACAAATAGCAGCAACCCTTATCACTCTAAGCTTACAATACGAATTAGATAATATGTATGATGAAGCACTTACTTATTTAAAACAAGCTGAAAAAATCGTTTCAGTTTTAAACCATTCCGCCTACCTATCTATTATAAAACATTATTACGGGAGGATTTTCCAAGGGTTAAAAGATTATAATACTGCTATTGAATTTTTTCAGAATTGTATTATAATGAGCGAGTCTCATCAGGAAGAAACAAATAAAATATATTCTATACGTCATTTAATCGAAATATATATAGAACTAAAAAATTGGCCAGAAGTTAATAAATTATTAGCTGATGCTTTTTATCTTACCAGCAAATACGAAATGCCTTATGTCATCATAGAGTTGCACAGTTATAAAGCTTTAATTTTTAAAACACATGGGGATCACTACTCTTATGAAAAAGAGATGAAAAAAGCTATTGAATTGGGACAAGAAACTGCACAGAATTCTCTAGTTCAAAAACTAGCTAATGAATTAGGGGACCATTTTTACAATAACCGATCATATAAAATGTCTGCTAAATATTTCAAAATCGCCTTAGAAAATGTATAAGCAAAGAAAATCTTCCATATGGAGGATTTTCTTTGCTTATACACTTTCTTTTTTCTTGTTAAATTAGCATCTTTTAATACATGAAAAATAAGTTAAAAAATGGCACTTTTTCACTTATTCTTTTTAACCACTCCTATCCTTTACTATTTAAATTAAGAAAACCAATTAAAGGAGTGTTATTAAAATGTTAAAAAAATCTGCAGTTTTTTCTATAGTAGGTACTATATTTATCACATATACGTCGCTATTTCCAAATCAAGCATTAGCAAAATCTGAGTCAACTGTATCTTACGTTCATACTACTAGTCCAGCTCAATATACTAATGCAGAACTGGGTATTCCTGCACCTTCTCATACTCTATAAACTAATATACTTATAGTGGGAATACTTTTTATTTAAAATATTTTTCACTTATCACTATAATCATCCTATCTACTACTACCAATATACATAATGAATTTTTTCAGGTTTTATAACTCTTTTCTAAATATTATTTGCAAATTATCGTACTAAATGCAATTCCACCTGTTCCTCCATCAGTTAAACCAATAGGTAATGTTTCTGGCTTTACATCTCCAGCTCCTTGTACTTCAGCCATCTCTTCTAACGATAACTCATTTAATGATTTTCCTGCCGGATGTTCTACTTCTCCTAATCCCTTTCTTGCTTCTGAATTTTTCCATGCCTTAATCACTTGTTCTTTTGACATTTTCTTTTCCTCCTTTTTTAACTAATAGCAAAATGATTTATTTGCAGAATTTTGCAGATAAGCCCAAGGTAAGTCCGAATGTAAGGGCAGCTGTACAAGTTGGTGTTGTCTCTGGACTTACATCTCCAGCTCCCTGTACCTCTGACAGCTCTTCTAGCGTTAATTCATTTAACGGCTTGCCTGATGGGTGATCTACTTTCCCTAATTTCTTTCTTGCCTCTGGGTCTTTTAATGCCTCAATCATTTGTTCTTTTGACATTTCTTTTTCCTCCTTCATGTCTACAAATCTATTATTTGAAGTTACTTTTACTATAAAAAAAAGCACAACACACTTTAACCTCGCAAAATTGCAAATTTTCTTTTCTAACACAACAAACTATACACCCCTTCCCTTAGATTAAAATTTGATAGTCATAAAAAAACGATCCTGCTTGGTGGCAGGATCGTTTTTTAAATAATTTGTTGTTGTAATGGATTTGTTTGCTGACGAATAATATATGTTTCATAGAAATGATCGTAGTAATCATTGGATGCTCCCTCGATATGTTTCATTTCCTCATCTGTTAGCTCCACAACATTCATAGATTGTTCAAAAGTCGTTCTGTGTAATTCTTTCTCTTTATTTTTAAATAAAAATTTCATTATTGTTTCCTCCTTCTTATAATTAGTTTTGTTTATTTAATAACTGACGTAGTTTCAAATTCTTACCGAAATGAAGAATTCCTTTCGGATAAACCTTTGCTGCAAAGTAACCAATTAAGAACATTGTTACAATAAGCCCAATAATTGATATTCCTATTTCAAGTGTTGAAGCATTGCTACTTAATACTCGAATCAACATATTTGTCGATGCTGTGAAAGGAAAATATGATGCAATTTTTGCAACTATTCCATTAGGATTTGGTAACACCTCATAAATTCCTACAAAAATAGATATCATTAAAAGAATATTAATTGGCATTGTCGTACCAGATAGTTCCTCTGGTCTACTCACCATAGATCCAAATACTGCAAATAAGGTTGCATATAGAAAATAGCCTAAGATAAAGAATACTAAGAAGAAAATACAATGTTCAAAAGTAATTAATCCAAAATTCAAATCCAATCCCATTAATGAAGTATTTGCTTCTACCAAACCAGATTTCAAATATACTCCTGTGGCTATAAACAAAATCAGAAATTGTGATAAACATGCTAATCCAACTCCAAATATTTTTCCGAAAATCATAGCTAGAGGAGACACTTTAGTTACCATTACTTCCATTACCCTTGAAGCTTTTTCAGAGGCAACTGCTGTTGCAATTGCTTGACCATACATCATAATAGCCATAAACGTTAGTAAAGTGATAAGATAAATGATTAATGGCGATACTTCTTTATTCTCCTCTAAACTTTGCCTCTCAACTGAAATTGGGCTCATAATAGACTTCTGTGCTTCTATAGATAACTGATATTGGTTAGTAATTTGCTGTGTATTTTTAATTTGAACGAAAGATCTCATTTGTTGAATTAAAGAAAGATCTTCCCTTTTCATGTAATATTTTAATATAGGTTGCTTTTCTTTATTAGCAGTTAAAATAAAGATTCCATTAATCTCTTTATTTTGCATTTGTTTATTATAATCGGAAAGATTTTCTTGGTTTCCAATCTCCCACTCCCAAGTGTTTAACCCTTTATTTAGCTCTTCAGATGTAATTGGAATACTATTTTCTCCTGATATAAATATAACCTTTGCTTTTTTATTAGAATCTGAGAACTTATCAATAACAGTTGGAAGTGAAACCAACCCAATACTGCTAATTACTAAAAATAGAGTTGTTAAAATGAATACCTTAGATAACACACGTTCTAGAAAAGCTTGCTTAAATACTAGCCAAAACTTCTGCATTTTGATCCCCCACCTTTTCAATAAAGATTTGATGTAATGTTGGTTCACTAATAGATACGCTTCGAATTCCTTCAACTTTTTCAATATATTGAATAAGTTGAAGTGCCTTCTGATTATCTACAACTTTCATTTTATATTCTTCTCCATCTCTCTGAAACTCTACACCCATTTTCTTAAGTAATGATGCTACATTCCCATCAGATTGAACTCTTAAATATTTAAAACCATAGCTTTTTTTGATATCCGATAACAAACCTGATATTACTACTTGACCATCTTTCATAATGTATACTTGATTGCAAAAAGTTTCTACACTATCCATACGATGACTAGAAAAGATCATTGTTTTTTTCTGTTCAATCAGCTCTAATACCACCTTTTTCAACATTTCAGCATTAACCGGGTCTAATCCACTAAATGGTTCATCTAAAATAATTAAATCCGGATTATGTAGGATAGCTGCAATAAGTTGAATTTTTTGTTGATTTCCTTTTGATAATTCCTCGGTCTTTTTCTTTATATATTCTTTCATTTCTAGTTTTTCAATCCATTTTAGAGCACTCTGTTTAGCTGCTGTTGCAGTCATACCTTCTAATTGTCCAAAATATACGAGTTGATCTACAATGTTCATTTTCGGATATAAACCTCGTTCTTCAGGTAGATAACCAATGGAAACCTCTTTTCTTGAAAACCTTTTACCATCCCAGAGAATTTCTCCACTATCTTTGTTGAGAAGTCCTAAAATCATTCGAATTGTTGTTGTTTTCCCTGCTCCATTTCTCCCCAGTAATCCAAGGATTTCTCCTCCTCTTAGAGAAATATTTAGATTTTTTACTGCCTGATATTCTCCAAACGATTTATTTAAATTACGAATTTCTAGACTCATTTTATTCAACTCCTTTTTTATCACCGATTAGTTTTTAGCAATATACACGATTAAGACTCCTAATACAGCGCATCCAATAAGTATGAGTGCATTTTTAAAATTCATAGGGATAATTCCTCCAATTTTTAATTTATTGAGTAACTATATCTAAAGATTTTTTAGCATTTACAATTCCATGTCCAAAGTGATTCGGTCTACTTACAACTGTACTTAATTCAGCACCTGTATATAGAATATGTTCAACTTGTGCTGGAGATGGCTTCACTCCATATCTTTCTTT
Organism: Bacillus sp. NPDC057893; assembly: GCF_042796455.1. NCBI lineage: Bacteria > Bacillati > Bacillota > Bacilli > Caryophanales > Bacillaceae > Bacillus > Bacillus sp. NPDC057893. Next base: position 20,815 of record NZ_JBHVNG010000021.1, read on the forward strand.
GTACTCCGCAATAATTAAAGCTGCTGTTGCAGACACTTTAGGGGCCGCTAAACTAGTTCCCTCCTTCAAATATCAAAAATCAATTCCTTCATTATCCCGCTATTCTTTAGCATTCCTATTAACAAGCATCTGATATAAAAAGACTGGCGCTATATCTCCAGCGTATTCTGATAAATTTTTTATAACAGGAATTTTAATAACATCTATTAACTCCCCATGAATCGCTAGCATATGTTGAATACTCTGAACCATAAATTGAAGATTCTTTACTAGTTGACTGGTAAAAGTATCTTTTTCTAGCTTTTTAATTCCTCTAAAACCAGCATGTAACCAATTGCTAATCTAGGAGATACCTTATCCTCAATAGTAGGAATATCCGCATAATCACTTATTTTGACTAATTCATCATGTTCTAGATTTATAAAATAAGTCCCTGAGTCTTTGACACCTGTAACAGTTGATATATCACTGATTACAATAACTGGACGAATTAAACTGTTTTTTTATCCAAATCATGAAAAGATTCATATAAAATCTGAGCTAACATATTAATTTGGATCAAAGGAGGCTTTTTCTCTTTTTCTAATCCATCTTTGTCTCGTTCTTTATATATCGTATAAGCATATTTTTTCTTATTTTGTTCTTGATCAATTTGGATTTGACTAAAATCTATTGTATTTAAGTCATCTCTTATATGATTTATTACTTTCAAAATTTCTTTTTTATATTCCATAACCTCATCCTCCCTATTGAGCTCCTTATTAATACTGTACATTTTTCTTTCTGTTAAATAAAAGTAGTAAATAAATACGAAAAAATATCTCATTTTTTTCGAGATTTAAAAATAAATTTAACAAAAAACCCTAAAATTTGGATTATTTATGATCAAATAAATCTGTTCTTTTCCATAAAAAAAGAACTAGATATTTCACTAGTTCTTCCCTACATAAATAAAATCAAAAGCATATCACTAAATAACAGTTATACACTTTTGATTTACAATCATTATAAATTTTTATTTAATATTTTCTAATGGGGGTAGCACCACATCGCCATCAAGCTAACAAGAACGAGTTACCCCAAAACGAAAAAAATGAGCTGAATTCCCATGGACAACTATGAAGGGATAAAATATTTATTTTGGGGGTATTTCAAAATATTAGCTTGATGGGCATGGGGTAGTGTCCCGAAAATGCGGATTTACAACGTTAAGCTGTTTATATCATTAAAAATGATCAGCTTAACAACGATAAGAATTTTGAGACAAGAATTTCTCCCTTAACTTTGTAAATCCGCGAAATCCTGATGATACCCCAAATAAAGTTTGATTAAATTAACTCTATAAAACTAAAAAAAAGATTGAAAACGTCCTTTAGCTAAGCAAGAAAATATTCTAATAATATCGTTATGATTTAGTTGTCATAATAATTGAACGTGGATAGAATCCCAATTTCTGATAAAACGATACAGCTTCATTCCCGTACACTACTGTTAATTCAACTTCATATATTTGTTTTTCTTTAAACCATTCCATTGCACTATTCATTAATCTCAAACCCAATCCGTTTCTTCGATATTTTTCGTCAACAAATAAAACCTCGATCTTCCCGCTTACTTTTTTACCATATGCTATACAAAATCCTAATATATTGTCTGTTTCCCACTCAATCAATAATTCGATCCTGTATTCTCCATACTTTAAGTTTTTTTCATATTCTTTAATACGTTCCTCAAATGTAATTCTTGGATAATCACCAGAAAAAAATTTTGATTTACTGTTATGGTATTCATACAATTTATCTAATGGGCTTCTTATTATTTCTATTTCTTCGAGGGTTATCTGTTTATTAATAATTTTCATACTCCAACATCTCCAGTAATATATATTTATTTAAGTATAGAATACTGTACTTCCTATATCGATAATTATGTAAATGAGCTGTCCATATTGGCAGCTTATTGTATTTTTTTGCTTAGTATGGTTCTCTCCGAAATGCTGGCGGTACCCCCTGCCCATCAAGTTAAAATCTCATACCACCCCCAGAACGAAAATTTTCTTCGTTTTGGGGAACTGCCAATTTCTTAGCTTGATGGCGATGGGGCGGCACCCCTATTAAAGGCATTTCTCCTTCTAAAATAGAAGGTACTTGCAATTTTAGTACGAATTCCAGTTGAACTCATGTTACTTAATCGTTCCCATTGCACCAACTTTCACATTTACCTTAACGTTTACATCTCCCTTTGCTAATTCATTATTCCATTTATTTTGGACTTTTTTCCATTCTGGATATGTGTAAGTTCTTGCATATCCTCCAAGACCAATAGGGTCGATTTGTGCAGTTTGTATTTTTTTTATTAATTGCTTGAAATCAGCTTCCAGCTTAGTCTCAATCGCCTTTTGTAATTTTGCTGCGTCCTTTCTTGTATTAAACGAAAAAAGCCGTTCTGTAATACCGATACTCATCTTTACATCTACATTAAATATAAAATGATTATCATGTCTTATCTTTGTCTTTACTTTAATACTATAGGCAGTAAAACTTATCCAATCTTTATCTTGGCTGTCCGCCTTTATTTTAATTGGCATTGTAAATGAAAAATCCCCTGTAGTTCCTTGTTGCAAAATGCGTAATAGTTTGTTTTCATCAGGTTTTAGCGTTAATTTATACCTTCCCTTTTTATCCAATAAAGCTGTACCTGTCACCCATATTTTATTCTTTTTTTTCATCTCAGTAATATTTGCTGTTAACCCTTTATCTGCTTTTTGTTCATGTAGTTCTTGAAGAGTTGTTTTTACTGTGATGTTTCTTAAAGCGGCGGTATCAACTAGTTTTGTTAAATATAAAGGAAGCCGCGGCTTATCTTTTGGGCTATGGAAGATGACGTCCGAAACAGGTCCATCTACAGCGACAACCCTTGCAGTAACTGTATTTTTAGGATCTCGATAAAAGGGATCGAGGTATTTCATCCAGTTTTTTTGTTTCAGTAGCCGTTTTCCAACTAAAATAACCTGCGTTTTACTTCCTGAGGTAAGCGCCATAACAGTAGCATCAAATTTGTCTCTCGAATTTCGAATCGTAACAGATTTCACGCCAGTAATTTCTTCTTTTACCTTTGCTTCTTTATTGAAAACAGGGCTTGACATATACACTAATAAATTATTATTACGATCTAAATCGATACCAAGAACAAGAGTTAGAGAAACATCTTCAACATTTCTTTGATCAAAGCATCCAGTCATCATGAACACCGATAACAAAATACAACATAGTACTTTTCTTTTCAATGTATCCTCCCCTGACGAAACTTCTCATATAGACAGCAATACAGCCATAAAACGATAGGTGATATATAGGTTAATCCCAAACCAGCATTCGATAATGTCTGTTGCCAAGTTTCGGCTTCATTCCAACTAGGATGAGTCCAAAATATGAGGCCGATAATGAACAATAAGAGAACAACTACATGCGAGCTGTGATCTTGTTTTCTAATTAATTGGCTTGAACAAAATACAGCGCAATATATAGCGGGAATCCATGCTGTGGATACAACGGGTAAGTAAAGGGCCAATAAAATCATGTCAAAACGTTCTAAAAAACGAAATTCAATTACTTTCAGTAAATTTAGTACCGGTTGATTATATTGCGTAATGCTCTCAGGGCTAAAATAGGCAAAGCAAACAATAGTAGCAAATAAATAAAATAACATCGTTAAAGTGTTTGCAATAACCATTCCATGGACTGCATACTGTTTTTTTTGTAAAAAGGGATATAAAAAGAAGGCAATATCAAACCCTAAATAAGCAAAAATAGTGGTCGGTACAGCCATGAATACAGGTTTCCACCCTTCTTTTAAAAGTGGGAAAAATGGCATCCAACTTCCGTTCCCTTTAAGAGGGATCAAAAAAAATAACGGAATCCAAAGAAACATATAAAAAATAAGTTCGGAGTATCGCCCTAAAATACGAGGACCGTTACGTACAACAAGGAAGGTAGGAATCGAAAATAAAAAGATAACGACATAGTCAGGTGTTTTTGGAAGAAGCCATCCTTTAAGATAGAGCATAGCGTTCACAAGAACGCTACAAGAATAAAAAGCGAAGTACATCATGTAAATAACAACGAATGCTTTGCCTACTATTTTTCCAAATAATCGTATAAGAATGTCATAAATCGTGTCCTCGGGATATCTAGCAGCAGTTTTCACCATAAAAACACCTGATATTGTGGAGAATATCCAGCCAATCATTATAGCTATCCATCCATCCGTGCCAGCTTTTTCTGCAAGCAAGCGTGGAAGCGATAAAACGCCAGTGCCCACCTGCATTCCATTAATTAAAAGAATGTACTGTATAAGCGTAATGTCATTATAGGCATACTTTTTCATAGTTTCACCTTTTATTTTGATTCTTTCCTTGTCGAATAGATTGAATGGCTCTGGTACCTTTAGAACGCTTTCTTAATGCCCATAAAGGTAGGCGTATGAAAGTATCTTTCATATCCGCAAAGCGAAATGGTGCTAATGGCGTTCCGTAAGGAGTACCTAGCGATTCAAGACTGATTAGATGTCCAATTAAAGTCATCCACCCGATAACAAGTCCAACAATTCCAAATAAGGCAGCTGCAATCATCATTGGAAAGCGTAAAAGTCTAACTGCGGATCCCATATCATAGTTAGGAATAACAAAAGAAGAGATGGCGGTAACAGCAACAACAATAATCATAATGTTGCTTACAATTCCCGCTTGAACAGCCGCCTGTCCAATAACAATACCACCTACAATTCCAACTGTCTGACCGATCGGGGTAGGTATCCTTAAAGCCCCTTCTCTCATCGTTTCCAATGTTATTTCCATAAGTAATGCTTCCATAACTGGAGAAAAGGGTACGCGCGTTCTTGATTCTGCAATAGATAAATATAGCTCTACAGGAATAACTTCAAAATTAAAGGAAATAAACGCAACATAACCCGCAGGCAGAAATAAAGCAACCATAAAGGCGATAAAACGAAGCACCCGAATAGACGAAGCAACTAACCACCTTGTACCGTAATCATCGACTCCTTGAAAAAAGGAAATAAAATTTGTTGGAGTAATTAACACATTAGGTGAATGATCCATTACAGTTACAAATCTGCCCTGTAGAATGTGAGATACAGCCAAATCAGGTCTTTCGGTTAATATAAATTGCGGAAACGGTGAGTAAGGGTGATCTTCAATGAATTCTATAAGTTCGCCATTACTAGTCACAGCGTCGATTGTAATATTTTGAATTCGTGTTTCTAATTCCTTCAGCACATCTTCAGAAGCTACATCTTTCAAATATAAAATAGAAATTTTGGTTTTGCTTCGTACACCAATTACTATTTCTTTTATCGTTAATTCACGATGAGGAATATACCTTCGAATCATTGCGATATTTTGACTTCCCGTTTCTATGAATGCTTGATGTGCACCTTTTAGAGCTATTTCGTTATGTGCGTCTTCAACACTTCTTTGTGGCCATCCTTTTGTATCCAATTGATGTGCTGTTGTTCGACTGTGAATTAATAAAACACTATCTCCCCCAAAAATAGCATTTTCAACCTGACTCAATGTATTAATAATCTTAATTTGTCCTAATGGAATTGGAAGTTCTGTATTGGTATCAAAATCACTATTCATCAAAGGACTTAGAACATGATTTTGAATCAATTCTCTATCTGTTAATCCAGATAAATATACTAAAGCTGCTTCCAATCCATCTACTGTTATTTGAAACCGCCGAATTACTAAATCAGGCGCTTGACGAAATATATTCTGAATGTGAGCTATGTTTTTGGATAAATCAGCGTCTAAGAGGGAGTTTTCAATATTTTTTTCCTGAAAATGAGTATTGTCTCGTATTGAACATGACTTAGGATTGTCTCTATATTTTAAACGTGTCAAAAATTTAGCCATGATTCCCTCACTTTCTATGTACCTTTTATAGTATGTTTAGTATGCATATATTAAGAAAAAATATCCTACTAACTAGAGAGGTAACATGCGAATTATTACTATAAAGTTTTTGGTACATATTTCATAAAAATCACGTTGCTATTCTCAATAACATGAGAAAATAGCAACGTGATTTCAACTTCAAGAATAGTCTTTTAAGTTGATGGATGTGTGGTTCTGCCCCATCCCTATCAACCTAACAGAACAGGTTGCCCCCAAACGATTAAAATAAATCTTTTAGGCCTCACCATATCAAAAAAAGAAAATCTACAATTATCAAGACCTAATTTTATAAAATGTTTTAATATAAACCCCTTCAATATATTATATATGTCTACTATGCCGGAGTATTTTACATGTATTTCTAGAATATACAATATAATCGTTATATCAGGTTATACAAATCAGGATTGTGACTTTTGAGATGGATTTAAAGCGGGAGTCAGTTCTAAAACCGAAAAAGTAGAAAATCAGAGAAAATATAGCTTATCCAGACCTAAATTGAAAAAGGATAGATAAAAGACATAACATATTGGTCGTATAAAATATGTTATGTCCTTTCTTTTTCAGCTTATCTCCTTGTTAACCTAATAAAAAAACATTAAATCTTTTCTAAAATTGATTTAACGAAAGCAGTTTTCTTTTCTACGTATTTATTTTTATTCAACTTTGCTAAATTAGGTTTGAGCTGTTCATAATCAATTCTTGCTTCATCATTTAAAGACTCTTTTAATACTCTACTTTGTTAGTTCAAGAAGAAATTGAGAACGTTGTTCTCCCTCATAACTTTTTGTAAACATCTGCGTAAGCTACTTTTTTATTTCTTATTAAATAATTTGATAATAACTCCATAAACTAAACTTACTTGTATCTCATAGGAGTGTATTATTCGTGAAAAAAATTTGGATATTCCTCTTTTTTCTAATCATTTCTTTTTGTTCCACACCAATATCCATATATGCTTTTACAGATAGTCGTAAGGCGTATGAAAAAACAGGGAAGGTAATTTGGGAAGTAAATACAAAGGAAAAAATAGTTGCAATAACATTTGATGATGGGCCTCATCCTGTTTTTACCCCTCAAATACTTGATATTTTAGCTAAATACAATGCGAAAGCAACCTTTTTCGTAGCAGGTAATAAAGTTAAAAGATTTCCTGCTATTTTAAAAAGGCAAGTAAAAGAAGGACACGAAATTGCTAATCATACTTATAATCATATATATGACAGAAATATTACTACCGCTAAATTAACAGCAGAATTAGATCAAACGGATAAAATTATCAAGCAAATCACTGGCTATAAACCAACTCTCTATCGTCCAGTTGGAGGCCTTCACAATGATTTAATTATTAATACAGCTATACAGAATGGAAAACTTGTTATTCTATGGTCATGGCATCAAGATCCTCAAGATTGGAGAAATCCAGCAGCTAGCAAAATTTCTAAATATATAACAAAAGGTATGCAGCCTGGCAATATCATTCTACTCCATGATTGGAATGGCAGCGAATTTTCTCAGACATCTCAGACAGTTGAAGCATTAGAAAGTATCATGAGATATTTATACAGAAACGATTATGAATGTGTGACAGTATCTGAAATGCTCTATCGTTCCATAAAAATAATCCCCTCCCCTTTTGATCCTTTTTATCATTTTAGCCAAGAAGACTCCTTCCTCAAGGAACGCTTAGTGAGTAGGTGGGAGATGAATTGGCTTCGGACAAGGGATGGCAGGAAGCC
>NZ_JBHVNG010000022.1:0-25022 GCF_042796455.1 Bacillus sp. NPDC057893
AAAAAAGAAGTTGTAAATGGCGTAATTATTACAGAACCAGATAAATACGGAACGCATATTTCACGTATTGACCTTACTTTTACAAAGCAAGATGGAAAACTGGTTTTAAAAGATAAAACAGCTACCGCATTACCTGTAAAAAATGTTGATGGAACAACGGTATTATCTGATCCTACACTTGAAGCAACACTAACACCTTTTCACGAGTATGCGAGAGGAGATGCAAATGTTGTAGTCGCTCAATTAAAGGGTAGAAATCTTGTTCCTGGAAATGAAATAAAGGGTATTCCAAGTGTGCAAATTCAAGAGACACCTTTATCAGATTTCTTTCATGAAGTCATGCTCTATTACAGCAAAGCAGATGTAGTAGCCCATCAAATTGATAACGATTATGCCCGTTTGGATGTAGGTCCTATTAAGAAGAAAGATATTGCGTATAATTACCAATATGCTTTGGGAGAAATTACAGTATATAAGATAACTGGGAAAGATTTAAAAGACTACATGGAATGGGCGGCAGGGTATTTTAACTCATCTCGTGCCGGAGATGTAACAGTTAGCTTTGATAAAACCCGCCGTGCGTCTAAATACAGTACGAATGATTTCTTTGGAGGCGTAAAATACGAAATTGACTTAACAAAACCATATGGAAGTAGAATTACAAATTTACGATCTATTCGTACAAATAAACCAATCAAAATGAGCGATGTTATGACGCTGGGAATGAATGCATATAGAATGGAGGCTCTTCAGGCAAAAGGGGGAGCTTTAGAAGGACGTAAGTTTGAACAAATTTGGTCATCTAAACAAGAGAATGCATTCGGAGAAACAGGTGGAACCATTCGTAACCTTGCTATTACATATTTAAAAGAGGTAAAGAACGGTGTATACACGCCAAAAGTTATGCATAATTGGAAAATTACTGGTGTAGATACACATTCTTCAGAGCATAAGGCTGTAGTTGATCTTGTAAATAAAGGGATTTTAGAAATCCCAAAAACAGAAGATGGAAAATATACAAATATAGCATCTATAAATACTAAAGATTCAATTACAAAAGAAGAGATTGTAGCACTCTCACAAAAAGCTAATATTAATCCGAATCAGTTTAATCATGTAAAAACAAAAGGTGAATTTTACAAAAAGCTTAATAAGATTATTAAAAAGATGTAAGAAAATGGTTCTGGTGCAAAAAATTATTAAACTTGGATATACTGATACTACTACTCTAAAAAAGCTTGTAATTGGTATGGAAACAAAAAATTTGTTCAAGTGGAAGCATTTTGATTCTAACTGTATTTTGTAAACAGTGAAATGATACAAGCGGTACAACTTGAATCTTCGTAAAGAAGCACTCCTACGTGTATACTACTTAGGAAAAAGGTGCAACAGTTTGGGAGGAAGTGAAGAGAGACGAGCTCCCAACGAAAGAAAAAGAAAAAATAGGTATGAAATAATCAGTTGTTTATGACGGCGAATTCTCCTACGTGGAGGGTTCGCCTTTTTCTTATTTACACTGAGAAACGCATGCTAGGATGAATATTGGGGTGAATTGAAATGTCTGACTGGTCAATACTGCGAACGTATTAATGATTGATTTGTATAAGTGCCTATACATACCAGGTTAACGAAATTTTGTTCATTTGTTTTCACTAGAGGTGCATCTCGGGGGAAGAAGATAGTGTGCAAATGAAGTGTTAGGAAGCCGTAGCGTAATTGACAGAATTAAACTCGTAAGATATCTCGTAATAGATAGCATAATAGAGAATTAAATTGTTGTATATTTTAATATATTGTTATAATATTACGAAAGGAATAAGGTAATATAAGGTAAATGTGCTAATGTTATTGTATAAATATAGCGAAAACAGGGAGAATGGACATGAAAAGATATCTAGTATTAGGATTATTGTTGTCAAGTTTATTAGTGGGGTGTGGTCAGGAGAACGCCTCTACCAAGAAAGAAGCACCTAAGAGTGAGCAGGAAGTGAAGAAGGACGCGCAAGCCGATAAGAAGGTAGATGATACAAAGCGTGATGAATTAAAGGGCGCGGAAAAGTTGGATGACAATATGCCAAAGGATAACGAAAAGAAAGCGGTTGGTACGGAAAATAGTGAGGAAAAAGTTGATATTGTGCAGTATCAGTTTCCATCAGATGAAAGTAATTCTACAATGCCTGTTGATTACTTTGAAGCACTTGAACATGGTATGCCATATGAAGAAGTAGCTAAGGCCTTACACCGTAATGCGACAAGTGCAATTAAAACGAAGAAGTTTGATACTGAATTAATTGAATATACTTATGAGGCGCCAGAAGCGATGATACAAGTTCAATTTAAGGATGGTAATTTATTTGGTGCGGAATATGTTGGTCAAGATAAGGAAATGTATTCAGTTATTCCTGTTGGATGGGATGTGAAAAATAATCGTTGGGATGAAGAGAAAAACGTAGGCGTGCGATCTAGTGAGAGTAAGTCAAACAATCACACGTCTCAAAGGAACGAAGGCAAGAATGTTGAAGCCAATGATAGGCCCGCATCTAGTACAGCAGGTGTAAAGGTAAATAAAAAGCCTGAAGAAGCTACTATCAACGATAAACCTAATAATGAAGTTGAACAAAATCATAATAAGGAAAAGCAACGTAAGGAAGTAGAAGAATTTAAGCCGAGTGATGCAGACATGGAACGTATTAAACGACAAGAAGACCGGTGGAATACGCCATCAGGCGGTGTTGGTGCTACATGGCAACAAGAAATGGAAGAGATGAAAAAATAAAAATAAAACAATGTAAATACCTATTATATGAATTAGGTGAATTTAAAGTGGGAAATTTATTTGATTTACTAACTCTTAATAAGAGTGGAAGATTATCACAAGGTAAAGTAATTGTTGCTTTAAAATACGTGGTGATAATTTATAACAAATTCTGATGATTGATAGAAATACTTGATAAAAACCCCTATTAATTTTTAAGTTAATAGGGGTTTTTATCGATCTTATTTTCAAAAAATGCTCTTTAGACTTACCTATAAATCAAATTTTATTCTTAACTAATACTACGGTTTAGAAAGCATCAAAGTTAATTTATTTCTAAATTTAATTGGCTACAATTAAATTTCTTGTCTTATCGATATGATTAAGTAACATACTATACTCTTCTTCATACATAGCTAAACGTTGCGAAAGAGAGTGATTCTCTGCTTCTAAATATTCAATTTGATTTTGTAAAGTTGTCAATTCATCCATTTCTTTATAATTTTGTAGAAATGAAATAATGTCATCTAATGTAATAGATAAAGAGTTTGTTTCTTTTTTTTGTTGGGAGGGAGAAATGTTATTTTCCACTTTTCGATTTTGTTTTGCCTGTTGTATTTCTTCTTCGTATTGTTTTCGCAAGTAAGAGTTCCAACGAAATCCGCAAGCAGCAGGAGTTCTGGCCAATGGTTTAGCCGCTTCTTTAAATGCAGCTAACTGTGTTCCGCCGTTACGAATATTTTGAAGCACGATTGTTGCGAGAAGTAAATCGTTATCGTTAGTCCAGGAATCTTGTCTTGAAATTACCACTTTTCCATCCCCCTTATATGCTTTTTATTATATATATGCAAGTACTTAATATGATAGAAGCTCAGCTTCCCTTAAAAAAATTAGAAGTAAGTTGATAGAAGTATGTATTATTTATAATGCAAAAATGCATAAAAAATACGGTTGACTATTCACTATAGCTGTAACTATAATAGTTACAGCTATGCAACTGAATTAATAGATTTGATGGCATGAATTAGTAGTAGTAGTGATGTATAAGCAAATATTAAAAAATGAATGGAGTTGAGAATATAACCCTACATATAAGACGTTTGTATCAAAAAGAAGTTAGGTAATTTACATTTTTTTATAATAATATATAAATTAAAAGAGGTGCACGTTTTGAAAATTTTTAAGGGAATTCTAGTTTCTTCAATTGCATTAACAGCATTTAATGGGATGGGTGGTATACTTCCAAGTGAAAAATCAGAAGTTGCCTACGCAGCTACGTATAATTATTCAAATAAGCAATTGAATTCTACTGTACATAAGCAAGTTACTAAACAATTAATTTTGAAATTTAAAAATGAAGCAAATTTACCATATCAGGATGGGGTAGAAAAATTCATTAAAGAAGAAAAACAAGACCTTGAATTAATTAAAATTTTAGCCGAATACCCAAATATAACTATAAATAGACTTTTTACTTCTTTAAACCCTACAGAAATTAAAAATTTAGGTGAAGAAATAAAAGACTCTGATCATATTTCTTCTAATTTGCTAAACTATTATATTGTAGAAACCCAAGGTAATATTGATGTACAAGCATTGCTTGTAAAATTTGAGAAATCATCTCTTGTTGAAACGGCATATTTACAGGAAGAAGAAGCTCCACCAGAAGAGCGTTTACCAAATTTATCTGTTAATCCATATGATGAGCCTAGACTTACAAGGCAAGGTTACCTTGAACCAGCACCATTAGGAATCAATGCACCTTATGCCTGGGGTATAAAAGGTGGAGATGGAAAAGGAACAACTTTTGTAGATATGGAGTATGGCTGGTTATTTAGTCATGAAGATTTAGTGAATCAGAATATCGAATTGATATCCGGCCAGAATAAGAGGGAACATCATGATCATGGTACCTCGGTCTTAGGGATTGTTTCTGCAGAAGATAATAACATAGGCGGAATTGGGATTGCACCAAAAGCTAAGGTGAAAGTTGTATCTCAGATTAGAGATAACGGTAGATATAATACAGCAGATGCTATATTAAGTGCAGTTAACAATATGCAAGCTGGGGATATCCTTTTATTAGAAGCTCAAGCAACTTACGATGGATATGGAGATAAGAACTATCTTCCTGTAGAAGTAAAACCGGATATATTTGATGCAATTCGTATGGGAGCAAATAAGGGAATCATTATTATTGAAGCAGGTGCAAACGGCGGAAATGATTTGGATCAATTTAAAGACCGTAATGGTAAACAAATTTTAAATCGTAATAGTCCTGATTTTAAAGATTCAGGGGCAATTATGGTTGGAGCAGCTTCTGCAAGGGTCCCTCATAAACGTTCATATTTCTCTAATTACGGTAGTAGAGTGGATGTTTATGGGTGGGGGAATGCAGTAGACACAACAGATGCAAAACCACGTGAATTTATGACAAATCTATATACATCTAGCTTTAGCGGAACGTCTAGTGCATCACCTATCATTGCTGGTGCTGCTGCATCAATTCAAGGAATTACAAAAAATAATCAGGGAAAAGTATATTCACCGAGCCAGCTTAGGGATATTTTAAGTGATCCTAGTACCGGAACGAAATCTAATGATCCAATCTCTGATAAAATTGGTGTTTTACCTGACTTAAAAGCCATTTTATCTAAACTTGGTTTTTCACCAAACTTAAGTAATGATTCTTCCATTGTATTTCCTGAGGAACAAGAAATAAATAAAGAGATTGAAGGATCTACTATTACATTCCCGAAAGAGAATTCCGCTAATAGTGAAGGGAACTCTACCTTCATTTTCCCAGAATAATTGTAGAAATACCTTCTATTTAGTATAAAGGAATCTTATATAACTAGTTGAGTATAATACTAGTGAGATAGGCTCTTATGTGTAATAGCATAAGAGCCTATCTGTTGTACTTTTAACTAAAAGAGAAAAATGCTTTAATCAATTTTTTTCAAAATGACTTCTTTTTAGCATATACGTTTAAGTTGTTATAAACCGTATCAGTGCTTAATTGACACTCCCACCCCTAAAGGGGCAAGCTGACTAACGTCAGTGGGATTCTTGCTACCAAAGGCGAAGTCCATTTCTGGTATCGCTGACGTGCAAGATTACGGTGTGCCATCACCACTCTCACGACAGACCGTATAGGTTCGTGAGCTACGGTACTATAACCATACCGTATAGATCGTTGCGTGTTCATATGTTTTAGCGTCTTGTTCTTGACGACACATATCATTTTACCGATAGCGTGAATTCGGCTACCGAACTCCATATGATATCTATTTTTCAAGGAACACATAGACGTTTTAAAGACTTGTGCTTGTCTATAGTTCAAGTATAATCAAAACACAACTGTTTTTCTATGAAAAAGCGATACTTTCATCCCATGCCTAAAGGCGGACTAAAGTCCGATATGGGATTTCCCACATCGTGAAATCTGTAATTTTGTGGTGCTTTAAGTACTAAGAAGGTTTAATTTTGTTTATGTATTTGTTGTAGCTTAATGGATTTCGTAATGATTATGATATAATAAAATTCAAGTATAATAAGGGGGATTAATTAAATGATTTTTCAAAGCATGATTACAGCTATTATAGAAAAATTACAAGAGACGGTGAATCCCTATTGGATAATTGTGTTTGGATCAACAGCGGAGAACAGAGAACGGGAAGATAGTGACATTGATATAGCTTATTTAAGTGATGTAACTTTAGGGAATTATGAACGTTTTTTATTGGCACAGGAGTTAGCCAACATCGTTCATAGAGATGTTGATTTAGTTGATTTATCAGAAGCTTCGACAGTTTTTCAAGCTCAAATTATACATACAGGTAAGACAATATTTTGTTCTGATGAAGAACGAAAGGCCATTTTTGAAATAAAGACTTTAAAAATGTATTCAAAATTGAATGAGGAACGCCAGATAGTATTTGATGATATAAAGAAAAGAGGTTCTATCTATGAAGAATGAAGTCATTTTGAATAAAATTTCTACAATAGAGCGTTGTATAAAAAGAATACAGGACGTATATGGAAATAATCCTGATAATTTGGAGGATTATACAAAGCAAGATTCTATAATATTGAACATACAAAGAGCTTGCGAAGCAAGTATTGATTTAGCAATGCATATTGTTGCAGGGAAAAAATTAGGATTACCTCAATCAAGTCGAGACGCTTTTGATTTGTTGGTTGCAGCAGATTTACTTAGCGCTGAGCTAGCAAATAAGTTAAAGGCGATGGTGGGATTTCGAAATATCGCTGTACATGATTATCAAAGTGTAAATTTAGATATTGTTCGTCAAATTATTGAAAAACATTTAAAAGATTTTAAGCTATTTACAAAAGAAGTGATGGGGATATTGGAATTATAGGGAGACACGTTTTAGAATCATCGTTATATAGGTGAGGAGAGATTGATATGCTCTTTTCTAATTTTAGGCGGAGGAACATAACTATGTAGTTGTTTACCTACTTGATTTAAAGATGAAGGAAGCAAGTATCATATGGCTGTACGGTAGAAAGATACTCCCTGAAGAGTGTCTTTCTTTGATTTACCCCGTTTACACATAAAACACTAATTTTTCTTTAATTGGCTGTGAGTTTTATGTGTAAACACAGCCTGATAAGTAAAGGTATTTATTACACTAAATTGTCAGTATAAAAATATATAAAGAGTTTAAATAAAATAAATGCTTAAATATTTATATGAAAGATGGCTGATGTTAAGCCATCTTTTATTTTTTATTATGAAAATAAACATCTATTTAATAGTTTACCTTTGCCATTATTAGATCTTCATTAAGGCTTCAAAAAAATTAAAATATATGTACGACTAAAGTAGAAGTAAAATAAAGCGAATTTAAAACCATTGGGCTTTGCTAAAATTATGTAAGTAAAAAACATTTTACAAGAAATTTTTAATGTTTACATAAATTCTAGATAAACAACATAACAACTCCAGATACTTGTTTTATGATACTTGTAATTAAGAATAAGGAGGGAGTTCATTGCATAAAATTATTAATTTTATTTGGGGAATAGTACTTTTATTGTATATTCTAGTCTCGTTTTTTGTAAGCAATGGAAGTGCAGTAAGGTTTATTTTGGTGCTAACTATATTCCTTATTTTTTCTGTGGTTTTAGAAAGAGGAAATGCTAAAAAAATGGCTGATTAAAGGTCGGTTTTTAAAATTTCTTAATGATATAGAAAGTGAATTTTTATTCATTAGTTTACTTTCAATAAACGAAAACATTAATGAACATTTGTGAAGTACTTGTGGATTTTATATTTCCACCGTATGCAAAATATAACGCTGTTTGTCCATCAGAGTGTGTAAAAGGTCAATTTCTAATATGAAAGAACTTTTAATGGAGTTAAATTAGCATTCATAAGTTTAATTTCACGGAAAAATAGAAAAACCACCCTTATATGAGTGGTTTCTAATAATCATTTTTTGATTATACATTCAAAATTAAGTGATAGGATAATTGGGCAAAGTTAAAGCAATAAAAAATATTTTATAAATTAATATTATTTTGGTTCAGGATAATGATTGTAATATGAGATTCTAATAAATTCTTGATAGACATTTGATAATTTAGCATCTCTAAGGGCATCATTGAATCTTTGCATACGTACGCTACCTTGAGCGTAGCCTCCACCAGGAGTATATGGATTTTTAGCCTCAAAGTCATCCATAAACGCTTTTAATTTTTTATAGTCTTGAGATTGATAGAAAGCAGCGGCTTCTTCAGGTGTAACATCAAAGTAAGAAGATGATGTTGAGTTATAAGAAGCTGCTTGAGCAGTAGGTGTCTCTAGCATAGTTGCAGCTCCACCAAACATAGTAAGTGCCATAGAAGACACAATGATTTTTTTAAACATAATAAAACCTCCACATAGAGTATTTGGATTAATAGTAATCCTGTAATCATTATAGTTACAATGATAATGGTTATCAAATGTAATATTGCATAATTTATTATGTGAACGAGAATTCCCTCCATCTCTAAATGGAGGAATGTAACAGGGAATTAATAGGTTTTTTATTCCATTCGTTTTGTGTTGAGAAATAAAAAATATATGTTGTAGAAGGTGAGATGAAGAGATGCTTCTTATAGATGTTGCAATACGAGAAAGCAAAAGCAGAATTTTAATTTGTCTTTAAATAAGGGACAGAAGTATTATTTTTGCTTTGCAAAGCATGTTAAGCATCATTCAAAGGCATGTAAGAGACTATAAAATAATCTATTTAAATAAAAATATAGTCTGGCAAAAAAATTAGGGGCATGAATTCATTGGAGCAGTAAAAAAGCTGTTTTCAGGCTAGGTGTTCTTTTTATTTTGAAAAAGGGAATATATTTTCTCAACAGGACAAATGGTAATTATCTATAAGTACTACTTATGAGGATAATAGGAAAATAGAAATAAATAATAAAGGAGAATGTGAAATGATAGCATTAAAAAATGATCGAAATGTAAAAGAAATTTCGGAAGAGAACGTAGATTTATTAAAGGTTATGGCGCATCCAGTACGATTACAAATCGTAAATGAATTAATGCATCATAAAAAATGCAATGTTACACAGTTAACGGAAATATTAAGACTCCCTCAATCCACTGTTTCACAGCATTTATCAAAATTGAGAAAAATCGTACTCCGTACAGAAAGAAGAGGATTAGAGGTGCATTATTATATTGATAATGCTAAAGCTCGTCAGATTGTAGGGATTTTAGGTCTGTAGGTTAATAATATGCAAAAAAGTTTCCTGTTATAAAGCAGGGGACTTTTTTATATTTATATATAATAATTTTATTTTGTGAGGATTACTGTGTAAATAAGAAAATATTGCTCAAAGAATTTCTGTACATTTGAAAGGAGTGTAATGAGATAAGGTCTACTTATTTATTTTCGATAGAGCTTATAATTATGTTTATGTTATTAAATTTTAAAAAAAGAATTGACTTCTGTTTTAGTTGTAACTATTATAGTTACATAAAGGTTGTAACTAAAGTGGTTACAATTCATTCTGCTTTATGTAAAATACGGTTAGTATATTTATTTAAGGAAGGTGACCCACACATTGTCGCTCAGTCTAGAAAGTCACTAAAAGATTAAAGGTAATGCATATTCCAAACTATAGTATTTTCTGCTTTGGGGCAATAATGTGTAGCGTTATCTTTTGTTAAAAATCTTAGTTGATTTTTTTGAAAGGGTTAGTTTTGGGGAAATATAGTAAGGTAGCTCATAAAAGAACAAGATATAAAAAAGATGTACTTATATAAACCAAAAAGTTAGCTGAGAATTTTAAGTGATAGCTGGACTGGTTAATAAAAATAAAGGTAGGAGATATAAATGAAGACGAAACAAGATAATCTTATATATGTATGGGACGCATATTGTGGATGGTGCTATGGATTTTCAGAAAGTATTAAAGGATTTTACAAAGAACACACTGAAATGCCGTTAACAGTTTTATGTGGAGGATTATTTTTAGATGATTTACCAATAAAAAATTTCTCATATATAGAAGAGGGGAATAAAAGAATTAATCAACTTACAGGTGCAGAATTTGGTCCTTCATATCAAAAATTGGTGGAAGAAGGGACTTTTAAAATGAATTCGAAAGATGCTGCAATTGGCTTTTCAGCTTTACGCTCATTAGCACCAGACCGGTTGTTAGAATTCACTGCGGCTATGCAAAAAGCGTTTTATTATGAGGGACAAAGTCTAAGTGATCCTGAAACATATCGTAAGATTGCAATTGAGCTTGGTTTGAATCCTAAACAAGTATTAGAACGTTTAAACTCTCAAGAAACAATAATAGATGCCCAAAACGACTTCAATAAAGTTCGACAGCTTGGTATTAATAGTTATCCTTCTTTGCTTTTACAAAAGGATAATCAAATTATCCCTATTGGTGGCGGGGTAATGACGCCAGATAAAATCGAAGCACGTTTTAAAAATTTATATTAAAAAATTTTAAGTTAAAGTATATAGCATTTAACGTGTTAAAAAAGTCTAGAAGTGGATGGACTTAAACCTTTTTATAACAGTCATAGTTTCAACTTATTTTTAAAAAGAGTCCAATTTTAATTTTTCTATAGACTATAGTAGCAAACATGTTAGCTTAAGCCAACGGACATTCATCTCTCGCCTATTTGCTGGTGCTATCACACTTTCAGGTAAATTGAAGAGGGAGCTTCTGGCGGAACAAGATAAAAATATGTTAACTATTTAATAACTTTAACAAAAGGAGAATAACATTCTATGTTTAAAACAATCGATACAAATCAAAAAGATGTGAAATTGACGGTGTTTAGTTCAGACGAAAAAAGTTTTATGGTCACTGCAACCTTAGTTGAGAAAGCGGGACATGCATTTTTAATAAACTCAAAATTTACTCAATCTGATTCGAAAGAAATTGTTGAGTATCTGAAAAAAAACGACTTATCTCTAGATAAAATTTTTATTATTCATGGAGATCCAGACTACTACTTTGGGTTAGAGAGTATTAAAGCTGCTTATGCTTACCCAGAAGCCATAGCGTATGCTGCAGAGTCTACAGTTGAACATATTGTTCATTCTGTCTTAGGAAAATTAAAAGTTTGGAAAGACGTACTTGGAGAAAACGCGCCAAGCAATGTGGTATTACCCCAAGTATTTAAAGAAAAAACGATTGATTTTCAGGGGTTAACATTTGAACTAGTAGGTTTAGATAATTACAGAACTAGCTTATTTAATAAAGAGCTAAAATTATTAATTGGTGGTATTGATGTATTTAACGAAATACATGTATTCTTAGCGGATACTAGCTCAAAAGCAGCAATGGAGGCATGGATTGAAAACTTGAAAGTATTACAAGCATTAAATGCCGACATAATTGTACCGAGCCATGGAGCAATCGAAAAATCCTTAAATAATCAAGCGATAACTACGACTATGGATTATTTAAGAACTGCAATTCAAGCTTCTGAAGAAAGTAAAACTTCAAAAGATTTTGTAGCGAAACTTGAAGCAGCATATCCTGACTATGCAAATAAAGGTGTATTAGAATTAAGTGCAAAAGTTGTAACAAAAGAAATGCCTTGGGGTTAATGATATGAATAAATATCAAAAACTATTACAACCCTTCTCGAACGAGAAAGCCCATCGCCTTTAGGCATGGGATGAAAGTGAGGTTAGATACGAAGTGCTACTAAATAACCGCAAGGTTTTTGGCACTTTAGGTATCCAAAGTGTGGGTATCCTTTATGTTGTAGTTTCACAATCAAACTGATACATTGTAAGCATGATAAATGATTATAGAAAAACCACAACTACCGTTTCATTAATTAACTACCATTTTGTGTTTTGTCCACGATACAGAAGAAAGATTTTTCTTAACGCAAAAGTAGAAGAACGTTTCAATGCGTTGGTTCAAGAGCTATGTAACGAACTAGATATTGTTATTATTGCAATGCAATTTGACAAAGACCATGTTCACTTGTTCTTAAATACACTACCAATACTTAGCCCTGCTGATATTATGGCGAAAATTAAAGGAGTGACGTCGAAGCGTTTAAGAGAAGAATTTTCTCATCCCGCGCATTTTCCAAGTCTGTGGACACGTTCCTATTTTATTTCTACTGCTGGGAATGTATCAAGTTAAACAATACAACATTATGTTGAAAGTCAAAAAACGAGGGGATGGAACTTTTGACACAAACCATCACGGTTAAAGTTAAATTGCTTCCGACAAAAGAACAAAATAGGCTATTGGAACAAAGTAGTTCTGATTATATTAAACTCATTAATACACTGGTATCTGAAATGGTTGAAGCGAAGAAAAGCATGAAGAAAAGCACAAAGGATATTGAAGCCAACCTTCCAAGTGCGGTTAAAAATCAAGCGATTAAAGATGCGAAAAGTGTATTTTCTACAAAAGTGAAAAAGAGTAAATACAAAATTGTTCCGATTCTAAAAAGACCTGTTTGCGTGTGGAATAACCAAAACTATTCATTTGACTTCACGCACATTTCAATGCCCTTTATGGTAAATGGAAGGTCAACTCGGTTAAAGATTCGTGCTTTATTAACCGACAAATACAATCGCAATTTTGAATTGTTGAAACATACGTTAGGCACACTTCGTATCACAAAGAAATCTGCTAAATGGATCGCTCAAATATCTGTCACAATCCCTACAAACGAAAAAATGGGAACAAAGATTTTAGGAGTGGACTTAGGTGTCAAAGTTCCTGCGGTGGCCATCACAGACGATGATAAGGTTCGTTTCTTCGGAAACGGTAGACAAAACAAATATATGAAACGTAAGTTTCGTAGCATTCGTAAGAAGTTAGGAGAAGCTAAGAAATTGAATGCCCTTCGGCAACTTGATGATAAAGAACAAAGATGGATGCAAGACCAAGACCACAAAGTGAGTCGTGAAATCGTTGATTTCGCAACGAATAATAATATCTCTGTCATTCGATTAGAGCAACTAACGAACATTAGACAGACGGCACGAACAAGCCGTAAAAACGAAAAAAATCTACACACTTGGTCATTCTTTCGTCAAGCGCAATTCATCGAGTACAAAGCGAAATTAGTTGGCATAAAGGTTGAATATGTGAATCCTTCTTATACAAGTCAAACATGTCCCAAGTGTTCTGAAAAGAACAAAGCACAAGATAGAAAATATAAGTGCCCATGCGGATTTGAGAAGCATCGTGATATCGTTGGGGCGATGAACATTCGCTACGCAACTGTGGTTGATGGTAATAGTCAATCAGCCTAAGAACCTATATGGTCTGTCTTAGG
Source organism: Bacillus sp. NPDC057893 (assembly GCF_042796455.1). Taxonomy (NCBI): domain Bacteria; kingdom Bacillati; phylum Bacillota; class Bacilli; order Caryophanales; family Bacillaceae; genus Bacillus; species Bacillus sp. NPDC057893. Next base: position 13,569 of record NZ_JBHVNG010000022.1, read on the forward strand.
AGGGGTGATGGCACACCCTCATCTTGAAGGCTGTTCAAAACAGAAATGAACTGCGAACGGTTAGTCATTCAAGAATCCCATCCGTTACACAGTAAGGTGTAGGACTTGCGGCTTTAGCCGTGGGAGTGTCAAATGAAACGTATGTGTTAACTGGCGAAGGAAATTAGATGTTTTCAAAACATATTTAAGTGAAAATGTATCTTGGACAGAAACTGCTGGATTTCCATATGCGGGGACTTATATAGGGCCAGATGAAGTGGTGAAAAATGTACATGAACGCCTTGGCAAGGAATGGGATAACTATAGTGCAAAGGATGAAGTTTACGCATTTAATAATAATACAGTTATCGTTTATGGAAAATATAGAGGAACATATAAAGCAACAGGGAAATCATTTGTAGCAGATTTTTGTCATCTTTATGAGTTTGATGAGAACGATAAGGTTAAGAAGTTTATTCAAATTGTGGACAGTGCAACTGTTAATGAGGTATTAGGTTAGAGTTAATCGTTTCTAGCATACGTGTATAAGGAGGAGTGTTAGGATAAACGAAATTTCCTAACATTACCCTTGACATTACATTTTGGGGAAGGTTTCTCCTTCTTCAAGTATGTTATGGAATATAACTTATATGAATAGAAGAGGTAGGTATAAATGAAATTAGAGAAAAATTTAATAGTAATAATTATTTCTGTGTTTATTTTAGGAATTGTGTCGACTTTGATATTTCAAGCTTCCACCGGTAATAACAAAGCTAACTCAATAAAGAGTGAGAATGTTGCCTCAGTATCAAAAAAAGCGACAGAAAATGAAAAGAATAAAAAGATGGTAGTTGATTTCTATAATGAAGTTTTTAACAAACATAATATCGATATTATCCCTAAATATGTAAGCGAAGATTATAAGCAACATAATCCTTTTGTTGCTGATGGACGAAAAGCCTTCATGGATTTCTTTAAGGAAGATTTTGTTAAAAATCCTAATTCCTCTGCAGAGATAAAACGTGTAGTAGCTGAGGGAGATACAGTTGCTCTTCATGTACATTCCCGTACTAATCCCCAAGATAAAGGAGTTGCTATAGTGGATATATTTCGTGTGAAAGATGGAAAAATTGTCGAGCACTGGGATGTAATTCAAGAGATTCCAAGTGAGACAGCTAATGATAATACTATGTTTTAGGTAGAAAATATATTGGATTATTGTTTAATGCTGGAGTTGTATAGGTTCTAGAAATTTAGATGAATTATGTATAAGAAGAGTAAAATGAAGGGATGCCCTAGATATGGTACTAGGACATCTTTTTTGTTTTAACGAGATTTAATTTATAAACAAAAACTTCAATTCACCATCAACTTTATAGATTTTTTCAACAATAGGTACTTTTTCATTATTTTTGTTTAATGATGGGGCGTTTTCTTTTTTTTCGTTCAGCATTTAAGTCAATAATCAAAATGTCTTATCTCCTTTAGCAAGGCTTATAAAATTCTAACAGTTCAACCGGAATATTATTTTTGTATGCTATACATGCTTTTGTGTCACCAGGCTGAATGGTCTTTTGGTCAATTAACAAAAGCGCAGCAAACGTATTTGCTTCTATCTCTAATTTATCAACGGAAAAGAATGTATTTTTACGTAGAAAAGGTGTGTTTGCATGAGTATGTAGGACTGCATGCCCTAATTCATGAGCACAAACAGTTCTCTGCATGGATGGAGACAAATTATTATTAATAACAATGAAACGACTTCTTTTTTCATATTTATAAAATCCATTAATTTCTTCATGTAAATCCCAAGTTAGTACATTTATCTTTAAGTAACCTGCAAGCTCATAGGGGTTTGTCGTGTTGTGTTTTATGCTAAGTTGTTGGACTAGATCTCTAATGACGATTTTCAATATTTTCCCTCCTAAGCTTGCATCAGTTATCGCCGGTATTACGATATTTCTTAGGCACGTATTTTTTATTGATTACTTTTGTTTGTTTTACAATGTACTCCATTGCATCTAATAATGATTCTACAGCTTCTTGACTCATAGGCTCACCGGAGAACATTAAGCCATCTTCGCCTTGAAGGTCTTTTTTTATTTCTTCCATTCTTTTTGCTATGTCTTTTTCATCTTTTTGCGTTAATTGCTCTTTTGGGTGATCCGTAACAGCTCGTCCTAGTAAATAGTCAGCTGAAACTGAAAAACAATCAGCTAATTTACTTAGAACATCATGTGGAGGAAATCTTTCTTCTGATTCATAGTAACCTATCATTCTTTGGGATACTCCAATTTTTTCAGCCAGTTGTTTTTGTGTTAAATTTTCTTTTTTTCGTAAGGATTTTATTCTAAGCCCTATCACATTGTTCACCTCTCTAATTGAACTAATTGTTCTCTTTGGAATTCATTTTAGCACAAATTGTTCTTTTTTGCATTGGCACAGAACAATTAGTTCTGTAATCTATATTTAGAACCAATTGTTCTTTTGGAGGTGGATTAATGGGAAACAAAATGTACGATCCGCAAAAAAATTTATATAAGGAAATTGCTAATTATTGTGGAGTGACTGAACGATACATTCGAATGATTGATCAAAAAGAAAGAACTCCATCAATGGAAACAGCTAAGAAGATTGCAAAGTTTTTTGATATGAGTATAGATGATATTTTTTTTAATACTAAATCGAACTTTAAGTTCTTTTTAACCTCGTATTGGTTTGAAAAGAATGAAGAGTAGATTTGATAATGGGAAAGTTAGTAGTAGTGAGTACAGAACTTCTAAATTAGGTATTCGTTCTTAACAATAATGGAGAGGTAGATAGTATGGGGATTTTTCGAGTTAAAAAGGACAATAATTATTCCGTTATAAATAATACTGGTTTAAAAGATAAAAGACTTTCTTGGAAGGCAAAAGGGATATTAGCGTACATACTCACACTTCCAGATGATTGGATATTTTATAGAGAAGAATTATCTCAACATGCAAAAGATGGTATTAACAGCTTAAGAGCTGGAATGCAGGAATTAAAAGAGTACGGATATATTAAAAGATTTCCTATTAGAGATGAAAAAAACAAAATTGTAAGATGGGAGACAATTATTTACGAAATCCCAGTGGATGATTTTCCACCAGTGGAAAACCCACCTGCTGGAAATCCTGTTGATGGGAATCTACTGGTGGAAAATCGCAAGCTACTAAATACTAATATACAAAGTACTAAAGAACTAAATAATGATATACAAAATAAGAATCATCATGATGATCAAGATAAATCACTATTACAAAGATTGATGGATGAAGATTTTAAAATAAGTTATAAATTTTTGCTGAAGAAAGGGATTTCATTAAGTGAAATAGCTATTACAGAGCTTGGTGAATTTTGTGAAGTATTAGGAAGTGAATTAATCTTGGAAGCAGTAAATAGATCAATTGATGAAAATGTACCAAAGTGGAGATATGTACGTGGAATTCTTAAAAATTGGGAAACCAAAAGAGTGAAAACACTAAATGATGTAGTTAAATTAGACACACAGTTTGAACTTAGTAAGAATAAAAAACAATCTGGTACAGGATATACCAAACCAAATGAAATAGTGCCAGATTGGCTACATCAAAAAGAAGATGAAGGTTCAAGAGAGCAACCAAGACAAATTACTCCGTTAACTATAGAGGAAGAGCGTGAGAGATTAAATGCTTTATTAAAGAAATATAAATCATAGGAAGTTAATATATGTTTAATCTATTTGAGGTCTGAGCTTAGTTTGACCTTTATGGTGGCAAAATTGAAACTTCTAAAGTGTCGAATATGTATATTGAGAATGTGAAAAACCAATAGGTAAGTAATATAGAACTAAGATACATTCATTCAATTTAACTATAGCAGAATAAATATAAGTAATTATATTTACAAAAATATTGTAAGTACTATGCTTTTCGAATTCGTAATGTAAAAGATTAGAATAGATTTTTTGAAGAAATCGAAGCAATAGATTTAGAGATAGAGGAGAAAATGAATTTACAAATAGGTATACAAAATTCTATGGTATCAAATAAAAATAGAATTCAAATAAAGAAAAGCAGGTGAAGTATTATATGTTTGACTGGCTGAAAGATTATCAGAAATTAGAAGAAGAAATTGCTTATTTAGAATACAACTTAGACAAATCAAAAGCTGAATTAAAGCGCTGGATTAGTGGTGATTTGCAAAATGTACGATTAACCGCTGAATCGGAAGGGTCCAAGGTAGAAGACCGGATTGAAGCAGTTGAATATGAATTAGCTTATAAGATGAATGAAGTGTATGATTTGAAGTTTTTGATTAATAAATTTACAGGATTAGATCATCGAATACTTAAAATGAAGTATGTTGATGGAATGACCTTGGAACAAATAGCGTTTGAATTACATTATAGTACAGGCTATATCCGCCGAAAGCATGCTGAAATAAGAAAGATTGTCAAGTTTTTAGATGGATTGTAATGTTACCTTTTTGTAGGCTACATGTGGTGTACAGAAAGCATTGAAAAAATGATTTATAGTAGTAATATAAGATTTCGACGAAAGGGCAACTATTTTTATGGTTGCTCTTTTTGTTGTGAAAGAAGGTGAGCAACATGAAGTAATTTTATAGAATAGTGGGTATTTGGCTGTTAGTCATATTTAGTAAAGTAGTAGTTTTTTAGACAAAAATAATAGGAAAACAAGGAGATGTTTAGTAATGAGTATATTAGCTGCTTCAGTTAAAACAAAGAATCTGCCACAACAAGTGTTACGATGGCAATCAATGGTAGAAAGTGAATGTGCTGCACAAGGTGTATCTGAGTTAGTTCCTTACGTACTTGGAATTATTATGGTAGAAAGTGACGGGAATTCTGAAACAACACCTGATATTATGCAGTCAAGTGAATCCCAAGGATGGCCAATGAATACAATTAAAAATCCTAAAGATTCAATTTATTACGGAGTGAAGCATTTAAAAGGAGCCTTTGATGATGCAAAGAAGAATGGTATTACGGATTTAAGTGCTATTGTTCAATCGTATAATTTTGGACGAGCTTACCTTCGTTGGTTAGCTTCTAACAATAAACAACATTCATTGCCGGTGGCAGATCTGTATTCTAAAACAGTTGTTGCACCATCGCTTGGGAATACAACTGGTGCTATGGTTAAATATAGTCAACCTATTGCTGTTGCCTACAATGGTGGCTACCGATATAAAAATGGAGGGAATTTCTTCTACTCTGAAATTGTTAAGCAATATGTAGATTTTGATGGAGGTGGTAACAACAATAATAAACCAATACAACCAATAGGTCTTGGAATTGCAAAATCTAAGTATCCAGAAGGATGGGGTATTAATTTATATAGTAGTCCTAATAGTGACGCTTCGTTTACGGGGAATATCATTAATACTAAAATGCCGTATTTAATTGTGGATGCAGCTTGGTTCGATGAAAAACCAATGATTTGTCTTGGAAAAGAGGCATGGGCTGCCCTGGAGCACTTTGAGGTGGATTGGTTCTTTGCGTATTCTAAATATCCAGCAGGTTACGGCATTAACACATATGATGGTCCAAATGGGAACTATACAGGAAATGTAGATGGATCTACCCCATATCGTTTGTCTGGCCGAAAAGATGGGTATTTAGACATCGGCGGAAATAGATGGTTAAAAGAAGAGCATTTTGACGTAAGATAAAAACAAAAGTCTTTTTAATCTGTTTAATTTAATGTAAAGATAAATAAATATATCAGGGAATAAATAACAATAAATGATAAAAAAGGTGCTCACATAAGTACCTTTTTTAATTGTTCAAAAATAGAAAGGGAGAGGGAAATGGGGATTTTTAATTATCCAACAGATACAACGAGAGTAACAAGTGGATTTAGAGGTAGTAGACCAGATCATCATGGAGTAGACTTTGCTGAATCGGGTTACCATCCAATTTATGCATCGGCTAGCGGGCAAGTTAGTCAATCTTATCTATCATCCAGCTACGGTGAATGTATTATGATCGTACACAGTATTGATGGGGCTACCTGGGAAACAGTATATGCTCATATGCGCAACGGTTCTCGAACGGTGAAAGCGGGCGATTATGTTACACAAGGACAAACTATTGGAGTAATGGGGAGTACGGGACAATCTACTGGTCAACACTTACATTTTGAATTGCATAAAGGTCGCTGGAATGTTAGTAAGAGTAACGCTGTAAATCCGTTAGATTACTTAGGGAAAGGTAACAATGATAACAACAATAATAAACCAATACAACCAATAGGTCTTGGAATTGCAAAGTCTAAGTATCCAGAAGGATGGGGTATTAATTTATATAGTAGTCCTAATAGTGACGCTTCGTTTACGGGGAATATCATTAATACTAAAATGCCGTATTTAATTGTGGATGCAGCTTGGTTCGATGAAAAACCAATGATTTGTCTTGGAAAAGAGGCATGGGCTGCCCTGGAGCACTTTGAGGTGGATTGGTTCTTTGCGTATTCTAAATATCCAGCGGGTTACGGCATTAACACATATGATGGTCCAAATGGGAACTATACAGGAAATGTAGATGGATCTACCCCATATCGTTTGTCTGGCCGAAAAGATGGGTATTTAGATATCGGCGGAAATAGATGGTTAAAAGAAGAGCATTTTGATGTTCGATGAGAATAAAGGGTAAGAGCCACTCGTATGAGTGGCTCTTTATTTTGGAACCGGGGCATGACTGAAAATAAAGAATGGCGGTGTTACCTTACACTAAGTTGTTTTCATGTCTCGATTCGAGAATGAAAGAAGTGATGAGGTGATTAGTTTTTGTAAAGACTTTATAAACGGTGAGACCATTTTTTATAAAAGTATTAGAAAATATGTATTCAATTCACCAAAGAAATCATCATTCAAGATTTTAGAGTAGTAACTTATATCTAGATTTACCAAAAGTGAAATGGTTTAAATAAAAGATCAGTAATGGTACAGCTGGCGTATTAAAACTATGGAGTAACACAGATTAGGAGCTTCTTATTCCGGATGTAGAATCAGTAAAGAAACCATTGATTAAGTTAATCAAGACATTGCATCCACAAAAAAAGAATGAAATCAAAAAGTGGAAAGTGCTAAAAAAGAAGTATTGGAGCAATACAATGAAGTCACAAGGAATCTTAAAGAGGTTGCACAAACTCTTACCCTTGTGAAAAACACACAAGGTGAAATAGATAAAACAGTTACTAAAATGAAACAGACAAATGAAGAGTTTAACAAATCCATAGAAACATTAACGAAAAAAGATAGTGAAATCACAAATAAATTAAACATAGTAGAGGACACTGTTGAAGGTACAAAAAAGACGATTTCTAAAGTGTAATTAACAACTGAAGAATTAACAAAAACAACAACTGAAAAGAAAATGAAAACGGAGCAGTCATAAGCTGGTCTGTTTCATTTTGTTTAAAAGGAGAGTGAATGAAATGACAAATCATATCCAAAATACACATACAGAAGGCAATCAATTACAGAACCAAATTATTAATCAAGTCATGCCAATACTAGAGAAATTAGTTATGCAATTGATTCAAAATCCGACTCCGAATGCAGATATGATGCCAGGTAATGATAATAAATTTATGGAAATTGATGACGTTGTGGATAATTTAGTGAATGCTGGGATTATTACCGCGAGCAATTTTAACGTTAACGTTGAGCTATTTAGAGGTAGTCCAATTACGGTTTCTATTGTAAAATCGGGGAATCCGACAGCAGAGGTTCCTATAGAAGTTGGTGCTGGGGATTCTATCGAAGAACAAATAGAATCAGCAGATAAACATGAAGGAACAAATTAATTAAACGTAAGGAAAAGCCTGTGTAAAGTAGGCTTTTTTGTATTGAATAAAATAAGAGGTGGCAATATGGATGGTTTACAAGAGGTGAAAGGTGATGTTCAGGAAATAAGGCAAGATATTAAGGACATACGATTAGAGATTAGAAGTTTAGAAATGCGGACGACAGGTAATGAAAAAGACATTATTAATATCAATAAGCAATTAGATAAAATCAGTGCAAATACAACATGGATTTTACGCCTTGTTATTGGCGGACTAATTGGAGCGGCTCTGACTTTCTTCTTAAAGGGAGGCGGTATGTAATGATTGAAATTACTGTAATGATTGGGGTTGTTGTGGGGCTATCACAAATTGCAAAAACAACTGGACTACAAACAAAATATATTCCGTTATTTAATTTATCGCTTGGCATTATGCTAGGCGTTTTATTTTTGTCTGGAGATATCAAAATGAATATATTTCAAGGAATGATTATTGGATTGTCAGCAAGCGGATTATTTGATCATACAAAAATTACAAAAAAGGATGCCAATAGGAAATGAAAAAGAAATACAAACAGATATTATCGATAGTTGTTGCCATGATTTTAGTAGTATCAATTGGAACAAACGTATTTGCTGATAGAATATTACTTATTTCTGATGTACCTAAACAACAATACCGTTACGGTGTTGGTGCTTATGAAGGCGTTGTGGCACATTCTACAGCTACCCCTGAAGCACCAGCAATTAATATTCAAAAATATGAGTCTCGTACATGGCGTGCAGCATTTGTTCACTATGCAGTTGATTGGGATGAAAAGATTCAAATCGCATCTACAAAATATCGGGCATGGGGCGCAGGGCTGGCAGCAAATGCAAGATTCGTTCATGTTGAACTGTGTGAGACAAGTGATGCATTGAAATTCAAACGTTCTTATGAACGATATGTAGAGTTAATCGGAGAAATCTTGCGGGAACGAAATATTCATCCTTCTAAGGGGTTATGGACACATAAGGATGTTACCTATAAATTAGGTGGGACAGATCATGAAGACCCTATTGATTATCTTCGTAGTCATGGTGTATCTGAGGCTCAATTTCGAGCGGATGTGCTAAAGGCTTATAATGGAAAAACTATTACAGTAGATGCTAAATCACAAGAACAAAGTGAAAGGCCTGGCACAGTGGATGAGAATGGTTTCGTATATATTGGAGGATTCAATGTAAACCTTCGTTCTGGACCATCAATAGGAAATAGTGTCATTCGTAAACTACAAAAAGGAGAGACATATAAAGTAGGTGGGAAAATAGGGAATTGGTTAAATCTTGGTGGTAACCAATGGATTTATTATGATTCTTCATACATTCGTTACGATGGTGAGGAAGCTTCTACTATAGTTGGTAAAAAGGTTATTTCTAAAGTGGAAAATTTGCGTTTCTATGAATCTCCATCTTGGAAGGATAAAGATGTTGCCGGATTAGTAGATAGAGGATTAGGGTTTGTTATTGATGCAAAAGTAAGTGTAAACGGCTTGTATCAATATAAAGTACACAATAGTAAAGGTAAAACATACTATGTCACTGCTAATCAAGTATATGTATATGTGAGGTGAAGTTGATAAAAGCAGAATCCTTATAAGAGTTTACAATTAATGGGAGTATAAGCATAAATAACTATGGACAATATAAAGTGCATAATCTTCAAGGTAAAACCTGTTATATTACTGCAAGTTGAATTTTTGTTTCTGTCTAAATAAAAAATACATCCTTATAGGGATGTATTTTTTATTAATAATAATGAAATTATCTGTTACTCCACATGAACTTTTATATTATTAGATAATACTTGCATTGAGAAAGGAACTCTAGCTTCAAAAGCAATAGAGTTTGTTGAATTTGATGTGTTTGAGAAGATGTAAGCATCTTTGATGCGTAATCTAAATGTTTTCTCAGATCCAAATGGACCAGTATAAGAACTAACTTGGTCTAAAGTATTCCCCGCATATCTAATACCATTAACAGTTAAAGCCTCAGAATATGAATCTGGTGTTCCTACTTCACTAACCTTCACATAAAGGTAATCACCTTTAAGGACTGGGATAGATAAGTAAGAACTTGCACTATACATTTTGTTATTATCGCCTACAGCAGTAATGCTAACACTTCTTAGTGGGGTATAATCCGCCTTTGAAATGGATGGTAAAAACGCTAGTGTTAGTGCAAAACACATAGCTAACACGCTCATAAACTTTTTCATATTAACAACTCCTAGGAATTTATTTAACATCCTGTATTTTACAGGCGATAAATATAAATTTCAATATTATTATATATAGAATATATATGCAATTATGCATATATAATGCACATATAGTAAAGACAAGACATACTCCATTACAGCTAATCGAGCTTAAGTATATGTGAAATGAAAATAGAGTTTTTATGTATAGAGAAAAATTGTAGTTTCAACGAAAACGAAACTACAATTTTTTATTTTTTTTCACTTTTATAGGGGAGAAGGTACTGAGAGAAAATAAAGGTGTTTTAGTAGATTTGTTTTATTTTAAATTTACTTTGAATGTAGGGGGTAATTTGCTAAATATACTATGCTGTTCATTTCCTTCTTGACTCATACTTGCTTGGTAAGGTGTGAACCCTTTATACGTTTTTCTTTTCCATTGCCATAAGCCATTATTTTAATCGAATTCACCATAGTAATGATTGTAATCAAGTTTGTTCCCAGTGTTTTTATTAAAATTATTGCTAATAAAAATACGGCTATTACTTGCATAAATGTGGTAATTAGTAATTACATTGTTCCGGATATCTTAATTTAATTCGATTTGGCCACTCTCTTGATCTATTGTGTCATTTTTATAAATAGTATTGTTCGTAATTGTGTTATTTTCAGCATATCCTTGCTGGCTGTCATATCCACCAATTGCAATGCCGCTCATTATATTGTTGGATATTTTATTTCCTCAAACAGTAATTTGACTTGCTCCTTTTCCTGCATGTTCGCTAGCTACTTCAATACCGAGGTCGTTTTCATAGCTTTGATTTTGCTCAATGATAATGTCTTTCCCACCATCCACGTAAATACCATCAGCTGAATATTCATTATAACTAGGATTATTGATGGATGAATTGTGATGGACAATATTGTTACGAACAATTCCAATGTTGTTGTTATCATGTACTTTGTTATTGGTAACTTCAAAAGAATCTACATTACCATTCACAGCAATTGCTTCACTTAGTCCTAATTTCAAATTTGCTACTTCGTTATTATCTAAGACAATATGATTTAAATTATTTTGTGCATGAGAAGAAGTACCATAGACAGCTATACCGTGTGCATTTCCATTCTTTACATTCGTTTATGTTCAGACTGAAGATAAGAAATTTGAGGGTGTTTTAGGCTGTGTAGCAATTAATGAGAAAGATGCTCCAGTAAGTTACTTTCCTGCAAAAAGTATGGAACTACAATTTTGTGTCGAGGACATGGTGGGATAATTTTGCATCAGCACATCATAGATCAACTGATTGATAGAGGTATTTTTGAACTACCCCCACTTTCACTTCGTTTAGAAGAGGGGGATTCCTAAGTAAAGAGTTCTATCGAACTCAAATTTATTAGGCTATCTCCACAGTCC
>NZ_JBHVNG010000023.1:0-22757 GCF_042796455.1 Bacillus sp. NPDC057893
CCCCGCAACCAAATGGTCCCGTGGTGTAGTGGTTAACATGCCTGCCTGTCACGCAGGAGATCGCCGGTTCGACCCCGGTCGGGACCGCCATTTTATATAAAGAAAAGAACGAAACAAGTTGTTTCGTATTTTTTTATTTGTTTTAACAAAAAACTAATAAAGACAGTCAAACTATCCTTAGGAAAACTCCTAAGGACTTTTTTATATATTTAAAACCTGTATAATAAAGAGCAGAGAACATTGTGAGTAAAGTAGGTGAAGTCTGTGAGTAAATATGAAATAACAACAAAATCTTCCGAAGAAACCCAGCGATTATCAGAAAAATTAGGGGGACTTGTAAAGGCACAAGATGTAATTATTTTAGAAGGCGATCTTGGAGCTGGCAAGACGACTTTTACAAAAGGACTAGCAAAAGGTCTTGGAGTGAAAAGAGTCGTAAATAGTCCTACCTTCAATATTATTAAAGAATATAAAGGAAGATTACCGCTATATCATATGGATGTGTATCGTTTAGCGGAAAGTGAAGAAGATTTAGGATTTGATGAGTATTTCTATGGTGAAGGGATTACAGTAGTAGAATGGGCTCATTTAATAGAAGCATATTTACCGAATGAGAAGTTGCAAATTAGTTTATTCCATGCTGGAGATGATACAAGAAAACTTGTACTCGAGCCAATTGGAGATCGCTATATTAGATTATGTGAGGAGCTATTACAAGATGAAAGTACTAGCAATTGATACTTCAAATTACGTAATGGGTGTATCCCTTATTGAGGAAGGGAACGTGATTGGGGAAATCATTACAAATTTAACAAAAAATCATTCTGTACGTCTTATGCCAGCTGTAGAGAAACTGTTAAAAGAATGCGGTGTAAAACCGAAAGAATTGACTAAAATTGTTGTAGCAGCTGGACCAGGATCATATACAGGTGTTCGTATAGGTGTGACAGCTGCAAAAACATTAGCTTGGTCACTTCAAATACCAATTGTAGGTGTATCAAGTTTAGAAGTGGTGGCTGCAAATGGTGCTAATTTTAATGGACTAATTTGTCCTTTATTTGATGGCCGACGTGGTCAAATTTACACGGGGTTATATACATATGAAGGAGAGTGTATAACTTCAATAGAAGAAGACCGAATTATTCTTATTGTTGACTGGTTGCAAATGTTAAAAGATAAAGAACAGCCTGTTTTATTTATTGGTAACGATGTTAAATTGCATAAAGAAACAATTGTAGAATATTTAGGTGATCAAGCTGTATTTGCTCCGTTCACTAAGAATAACCCAAGACCAAGTGAATTAGCATTTTTAGGATTACAAAAAGAAGAACAAGACGTGCATACGTTTGTTCCTAGCTATCTTCGTTTAGCTGAAGCTGAAACAAAATGGTTAGAAAGTCAAAAACAATAGGGGCCTACAGAAGATGGATATGATATTTAGAAAGATGGCACTTGATGATATTGCTCAAATTGTAGCTATTGAAGAAGCATCTTTTTCAACCCCTTGGACTGCAGATGCCTTTCACCGTGAATTAGAGATGAATGAACATGCACATTATGTCGTGCTAGAAAAAGATGGTCTCGTAATTGGATATTGTGGATTGTGGATAATTATTGATGAATCACATGTAACAAATATAGCTATCCTACCAGAATACAGAGGTCAAAAGCTAGGGGATGCCTTATTGAAAGAAGTCATTTCCGAAGCGAAAGGGTTAGGAGTAAAAACAATGACACTTGAAGTACGCGTGTCAAATGAAGTAGCAAAGCAGTTATACAGAAAATACGGATTTCAAAATGGTGGGATTCGTAAACGATACTATGCAGACAATCAGGAAGATGGTCTTGTAATGTGGGTGAATATATAATGGAAAAAAATACAATTATACTTGGTATTGAAACAAGCTGTGATGAAACAGCTGTAGCAGTTGTTAAAAATGGAACGGAAATCATTGCGAATGTCGTTGCATCACAAATTGAAAGTCATAAGCGTTTTGGCGGAGTTGTACCAGAGATTGCATCCCGTCATCATGTAGAAGAAATCACAGTTGTGTTAGAAGAAGCTTTAAAAGAAGCGAATATCACTTTTGATGATATTGATGCAATTGCTGTAACAGAAGGTCCAGGTTTAGTCGGAGCACTTTTAATAGGTGTAAATGCAGCGAAAGCTGTGGCTTTTGCTCATGATATCCCTCTAGTTGGTGTTCATCATATTGCTGGTCATATTTATGCGAACCGTTTAGTAAAAGAAGTACAATTCCCGTTACTATCGCTTGTTGTATCCGGTGGACATACGGAGCTTGTTTATATGAAAGAACATGGTTCATTTGAAGTGATTGGTGAAACGCGAGATGATGCGGCAGGAGAAGCTTACGATAAAGTAGCTCGTACATTATCAATGCCTTATCCAGGTGGTCCTCATATTGATCGCCTTGCGCATGAAGGAAAACCAACAATTGATTTGCCTCGTGCGTGGCTAGAACCTGATTCGTATGATTTCAGCTTTAGTGGATTGAAATCAGCAGTTATCAACACTGTGCATAACGCAAAACAGCGCGGTATAGAAATTGCACCAGAAGATTTAGCAGCAAGTTTCCAAGAAAGTGTAATAGATGTACTTGTAACGAAAGCGTCTCGTGCAGCAGATGCTTATAATGTAAAACAAGTGCTTCTTGCTGGTGGAGTAGCTGCTAATAAAGGGCTTCGTGCACGTTTAGCAGCAGAATTTGCACAAAAAGAAAATATAGAGCTAATTATTCCTCCTCTATCTTTATGCACAGATAATGCAGCGATGATTGCGGCTGCAGGTACAATTGCATACGAACAAGGAAAACGCGCTACATTAGCTTTAAATGCAAATCCAGGATTAGATATTGAAGCATAGTTATACACAAAATTAACCACAGCTTGTGGATAAAACCCATATTATCTGTTGATAATATGGGTTTTTTTGTGTACATAAAATGTGCATAACTTTTTGTGTGACTGTGGATAATGTGGAAAAGTTATTTGGAAGTTTATATTATAAAGGTGGATATGTGTATAACCTTGTGGATAACATAGTGGAAGTCTGACCTTTGAAGAAATTCTTTTTTGGGAAATAAAAAACAAGGAGATGTCCAAAAAACATTTTGAAACATCCTCCACTTATTATATAAGTTGCTACTATTGTCAATCCTTGTCGAACCGTTTATATAATTTCATTTACTATGGTATTGATTCCAAAACAGAAAATAAAAAGGAGGGCATCTCGTCAAAAAGCCCGACTTATGAGACATCCTCCTCTTTTAAATTCTCTTATATATGCAGTTTTTCCCATTCTGCCATACAAGCTTCAAGCTGTTCTTGCAGTGTTTGTTTTTTAGTTGTAATTTCACTAGCCTTTTCATAATCTGCATATATTTCTGGTAAGCAAAGCTGGTCTTCTAATGTAGCAATTTCGTCTTCTAAGCCTACGATATTTTGTTCCAGTTCTTCAATTTTTCGAGTGCGTTGACGCTCTAACTGTTTACGCTCTTTTTCTTCGAGATAATTTAATTTTTCTTGAGCTACAGTTTTTTGAACAGGTGCCTGATTTTCTTGCTGTTCTTGTTGTTCAAATGCTGCGCGTTCAATCATTTCATTTTTCTTATCCATATAGTAATCGTAATCACCTAAATACTCTTGTGCACCTTCTGTTGATAACTCAACAACCGTTGTCGTTACGCGATTAATAAAGTAGCGGTCATGAGAGACGAATAGAAGAGTACCTGGGTAATCAATTAAAGCATTCTCCAAAATCTCTTTACTATTTAAATCAAGATGGTTTGTTGGCTCATCGAGAATTAATAAATTGGATTTTTGCATCATAAGTTTTGCAAGAGCTAGTCGAGCCTTTTGTCCACCACTAAGAGAAGATACTGGTTTTAGTACATCATCACCTGTGAATAAAAAGTTGCCTAGTATAGTGCGAATTTCTTTTTCAGGTTGCAATGGATATTCATCCCATAATTCATTTAAAACGCGCTTAGAAGATGTTAAGTTTGCTTGTTCTTGATCATAATAACCAACAGATACATTCGATCCGAAAGCAACGTTTCCATGTAATAGCTGTAACTTATTCACAATGGATTTTAATAATGTAGATTTTCCAATTCCGTTCGGCCCAACTAAGGCAACACTGTCACCGCGAGTTAAGCGCATATTTACATGTTCAATAATCGGTTCCTGATAATAGCCAATAGTTGCATCTTTAACTTGTAAAACATCATTTCCACTTTGTTTTTCAATATCGAAGTGGAAGGAAGCTGATTTAGAATCGCCTAATGGTCTAGCTAATACTTCCATTCTGTCTAATTGTTTACGGCGACTTTGAGCACGTTTTGTCGTAGATGCACGAGCTATATTTTTTTGCACAAAGTCTTCCAGTTTAGAAATTTCATCTTGTTGTTTTTCATAACGCTTCATCTCTTGCTCGTATAGAGCTGATTTTGAGTCTAAATATTTACTGTAGTTACCAACAAATCGTCGGCTTTCCTTATTAGAAATTTCGTATACTTGTGTAACGAGTTTATCTAAGAAATAACGGTCATGGGAAACGATTAAAATCGCACCAGGATAGCCTTGTAAATATTGTTCAAGCCATGTTAGTGTCTCAATATCCAAATGGTTTGTAGGTTCGTCTAAAATAAGTAAGTCTGGTTTCGTTAATAATAATTTCCCAAGAGCTAATCTCGTCTTTTGTCCACCACTTAATGTAGAAATTGTCGTCTGATGTGTTTCAACTGGGAAGCCAAGACCGCTTAAAATCGAGCGTATATCTGCTTCATACTGATAGCCACCTTGATCTTTATAATCTAATTGTAATTGGTCATAATCAGCTAATAATTTCTCGTATATAGCCGCATTTGAAAAGTTTTCTTCTTTTCCCATCTCTTGCTCTAGCCTTCGAAGTTTTATCTCCATCTGCTGCAAGTGTGTAAAGACGGTTAACATTTCATCCCAAATTGTTAAAGCTGTTTCTAATCCGGTATTTTGAGCTAAATACCCCATTGAGACATCTTTCGGTTTTATAATTTCACCACCATCATGAGATAACTCGCCAGCTATTATTTTTAATAATGTAGATTTTCCGGCTCCATTTCGTCCGACTAATGCGATACGATCTTTTGTTTGTACTTCCAATTTTATGTTTGCAAGAATCGTTTCTGCACCGTATAATTTCGAAAGCCCATTCACTTGTAATAATATCAATGTTTTCACCTCAAATAATTTCTTAACTTTGCCATGTTTATATTTCTCAATCATACTAAAAATAGTGTATAGTTTAAAATAAAGAGAGAATACTTCTTCTCTTTATTATACAAGGAAATTCATGAGTGCTAAACTTTTGTATTTGATTCAAGTATACGAATAAAGATAGGAAGAGAGGAGAGGTTATATGGATCAGCAAAAAATTCCACAGGCCACTGCCAAACGATTGCCTCTATACTATCGATTTATCCAAAACTTATCTCTTTCTGGTAAGCAACGTGTTTCATCAGCCGAATTGAGTGAAGCGGTAAAGGTTGATTCCGCAACTATTCGAAGAGATTTTTCATATTTTGGAGCGTTAGGAAAAAAAGGATATGGATATAACGTAAATTATTTATTATCATTTTTCCGTGAAACACTCGACCAAGATGATATAACACGTGTGGCACTTATTGGAGTAGGTAATTTAGGGACCGCTTTCTTACATTATAATTTCACGAAAAACAATAATACGAAAATTGAAATGGCGTTTGATGTTAGTGAAGAGAAAGTTGGAACAGAAATCGGAGGAATTCCTGTATATCATTTGGATGAATTAGAAGAACGTTTATCAACTGATATACAAGTGGCAATATTAACGGTACCCGCTACAGTAGCGCAATCTGTGGCAGATAGATTGGCAGAAACGGACGTGCATGGTATTTTAAATTTCACACCAGCACGCTTAAATGTGTCAGAGAATATAAGAATTCATCACATTGATTTAGCTGTAGAGTTACAAACGCTTGTTTACTTTTTGAAGAATTATCCACAATAAAACGCAGAGGAGATGACCTCTGCGTTTTATTATTGTTTTTTCTTTGTGAATTTAACTAATATAAGGCGAAGTGCCAAATTAAAATCAATTGTTGCCATAACTGCAAATAGTATTGTCCACATATTCCAGATTGTATCTGTTACGTTCGTAATGGCGAAGCGTGTAAAGATACATCCAAGAAGAAAGTACAATGCAGCCATGAACAATGGTGAGTTTCTCATATTAAAAATCCTCCGATAAAGCCTTGCATTTTCTCAGCTTCTTTAATCATTTCTTGAATTTGCTCATTGCTCATGAAAATCTGTCCAATTGCAACTAATGTATTCATTGCCACATGGGCTGCTATAGGAACGATAATGCGTTTCGTTTTTACATATAAGAAGGCGAATACAAGCCCCATAGAAGTGTATACCAATAGGTGAGTAAAATCAAAATGAATTGCTGCGAATACGAGTGAACTAATGATAGCAGCAATAAAGAAGTTAAATCTCTTGTAAAGTGTACCAAATAAAATTTTTCTAAATACAATCTCTTCTAAAATAGGGCCTATAATTGAAACGACAATAAGGAACCAAGGTGTAGTTCGTGCAATTTCCATGAGTCTCATTGTGTTTTCTGAACCTTGTTTAATCTTTAGTAGCTGCATTTCAATCATCCCTGCAAGTATTTGGGAGAAGAAAGCTAAGAAAATACCAATAAAAATCCACCCAATTGTAGCTGGAACAGTAGAGCGCATTTTATCTAAATGTCTGTCACGAATATCTGTTCTGAGTAACCAAAGTACAACGCATAATGCAATGAAAAAGCTAATGATAGCCCAATGACCAGTTATGAGCTGAAGTTTTTCCTCTCTAGTAAATCCCCTATTATCGTATAGTCCAGTTTTCAGGAGAAGCGGTAACCCGGCAATGCCTGATAACTGCATTAAAATGTATGTAACGATAATCCACCAATATTGTTTTTTCAAATGGTTTAACCATCCTTTCTAACGCTAGTGTATGAGATAAGGTAGGATAACATGTAAATATGCTACCTACGATATAAACTTTCATTTGAATTATATTTTTTTTGTAAATAAGTATTTGAAAATAAAATAGGAGACAGGAAAAAGTTGTACGTTTAGCGAAAACAACTTAGGGTGTCTTTCATATTGTAACATACAAGAAGTGGGAACAACGATTCATATAGTAAAGGCAGTAGAAGAAGTAATGCTATATAGGAAAGTGCATAAAGTAATTTGCGAAAAAATTATGATTTTTTTACTTGCAAAAGAAATTGAGATTATTTATTATTAGAAGTGTGTTAGCACTCGTGTGACTTGAGTGCTAATAAATAAAATTTACATAACAAAATGAGGAGGTTATTGTTCATGCTAAAGCCATTAGGTGATCGCGTTGTAATTGAACTTGTTCAAGCAGAAGAAAAAACAGCAAGTGGTATTGTATTACCAGAAACTGCAAAAGAAAAACCACAAGAGGGTAAAGTTATTGCAGTAGGTACAGGCCGAGTGCTTGAAAATGGTGAGCGTGTTGCTTTAGAGGTAGCAGCAGGTGATCTTATCATCTTCTCAAAATATTCAGGTACTGAAGTGAAATACGAAGGTACAGACTACTTGATTTTACGTGAAAGTGACATTTTAGCAATTATCGGTTAATTATATACATTTTAAAAATCCAAGGGGGTCAATTATTATGGCAAAAGATATTAAATTTAGTGAAGAAGCACGTCGTTCGATGCTTCGCGGTGTCGACACTCTTGCAAACGCAGTAAAAGTAACGCTTGGACCAAAAGGTCGTAACGTTGTACTTGAGAAAAAATTCGGTTCACCACTTATTACAAATGACGGTGTAACAATCGCAAAAGAAATCGAATTAGAAGATGCATTCGAAAACATGGGTGCGAAATTAGTAGCAGAAGTTGCTAGCAAAACAAACGATGTAGCTGGTGACGGAACGACAACTGCAACTGTATTAGCGCAAGCTATGATTCGTGAAGGTCTTAAAAACGTAACAGCTGGTGCAAACCCAATGGGTCTTCGTAAAGGTATCGAAAAAGCTGTTACTGCTGCAATTGAAGAATTAAAAGCGATTTCTAAACCAATCGAAGGTAAATCTTCTATCGCACAAGTAGCTGCTATTTCTTCGGCTGACGAAGAAGTAGGTCAATTAATCGCTGAAGCAATGGAGCGCGTTGGTAACGACGGCGTTATTACTTTAGAAGAATCTAAAGGATTCACAACAGAATTAGACGTAGTAGAAGGTATGCAATTTGATCGTGGATATGCATCCCCTTACATGATTACTGATTCTGACAAAATGGAAGCGGTTCTTGATAACCCATACATTTTAATTACTGACAAAAAGATTTCTAACATCCAAGAAATCTTACCAGTATTAGAGCAAGTGGTACAACAAGGTAAACCACTTCTTATCATTGCTGAAGATGTAGAAGGCGAAGCTTTAGCTACATTAGTAGTGAACAAACTTCGTGGTACATTCAATGTAGTAGCTGTTAAAGCTCCTGGATTTGGTGACCGTCGTAAAGCAATGCTAGAAGATATCGCAATCTTAACTGGTGGCGAAGTAATCACTGAAGAATTAGGACGTGACTTAAAATCTGCTACAGTTGAATCTTTAGGACGCGCTGGTAAAATCGTTGTAACGAAAGAAAACACAACTGTAGTTGAAGGTATTGGAAACACACAACAAATCGAAGCTCGCATCGGTCAAATCCGTGCGCAATTAGAAGAAACAACTTCTGAATTCGATCGTGAAAAATTACAAGAGCGTCTTGCTAAACTTGCGGGCGGCGTAGCAGTAATTAAAGTAGGTGCAGCAACTGAAACTGAGTTAAAAGAGCGCAAACTTCGCATTGAAGATGCACTTAACTCAACTCGTGCAGCAGTAGAAGAAGGTATCGTTGCAGGTGGTGGTACTTCACTTATGAACGTATACACAAAAGTAGCTTCTATCGTAGCTGAAGGCGACGAAGCAACAGGTATCAACATCGTACTTCGTGCACTAGAAGAGCCAGTTCGTCAAATCGCAATCAACGCTGGTCTAGAAGGATCTGTAGTTGTAGAGCGTCTAAAAGGCGAAAAAGTAGGCGTTGGTTTCAACGCAGCTACTGGCGAATGGGTTAACATGCTTGAGTCTGGTATCGTAGATCCAGCTAAAGTAACTCGTTCTGCACTTCAAAACGCAGCATCTGTTGCAGCTATGTTCTTAACGACTGAAGCTGTAGTTGCTGACAAGCCAGAACCAGCTGGTGCTGCTGGAATGCCTGACATGGGCGGCATGGGCATGGGCGGTATGGGCGGAATGATGTAATCTGCCTTACGATTCTCACTTGCTTTAGAGGAGATTTTTGGTAAGTTAAGAGTGTTAATAGAGGCTTCTCATTAGTTTATTAAACTTTTGAGTAGCTTCTTTTTTTATTTGTGTTAAGTAAAAATAAAAAACTACATTAATCTTTGTAATAGGTGAGGCATATAGAAGGTAATTGTGATTATAAGTCTGTTTTTGATTTGTAAATTTAAAATCACAAGAGTTCAAGTTAAAAGTAAGTACTTTAAATAAATAATTGAGAGTGGGAGAAAAGAATGTTATTTAAGTTTGGTTTTATACAACCTGCAACACTAGATATAGGACGTTTAGAAAATTTTCATCGGTCTCTAGGACTAAGTGGGCAAGTAATAATTTGGGGATTGGAAGAGGCGGATGAAAATTTGTTGGGGATGGTTAATATGTTTTCGCCGATGGTAATTGAAATTAAGCCAACACCTATTGTGGAAAGATTAGAGGGGAGAATAGCGCATGAAATAACACATATTCATTTATCGAAAAATGGTTACAGAAATTTGGATATTCATGATGAACATATCAGTGAAGAAAATATGTACGACGAATGTATACATGTTTTTTCAAATTTTCTGCACCATCAAATCCTCTATAAAAAAATAATAGATGCAGGTTTTACTTTAGAGGATGATATGGAAATTGTCCAAAGATATTACACAGATTTCAATATAAATAGAATGGTTCAGGCTTATCAATCCCAAGAAAAATTTGCAAAGGCATGGGTAGTAATAAGTATAATGAATGATTTAATTCGTTTATCTAACCATGGAAATATACTCTATGACTTATTAAACCCTAAAATTCCCGAAGCTATGGAGGAGGCAAAACAATTATTAGGACTTATTGGAGATGTTAATACGGTAGAAGAATATGAACACTCAAAGTGTATTATAGAAGAAAGTCTAAATCTCCCAACATATAGCTTCAGTCAGTAATTTAAGGGTGTCTATTAAGTTGTTGTAGGCCTTTTTATTTCAGTTATCTAATATAGTGTAGCCTTCTCTTGTTTAAGGGGATAGTAAATTACTAGTTTTCTATTTTAATATCTTCTTCCCAAGGGGGGATAACTAGTTAGTTTGTGGGGAGATTGATAAAATACTAACTGAAAAGAGATTTGGAGGGAAACGAGATGGAACTTGTTTACGCTTGGGTGGAGAAATTTAGGAATTATAAAGAAGTTGAATTGAATTTTAGTGAGAGATTTATAATAAATTATGATCATATCAAAAAGAGTATTAACATAGTAGCAAATGCAGCTTATATTTCAATTTATCCTGAATATATTACGAATATAAATGCGGTTGTAGGTAAAAATGGTGTGGGTAAAACAAATTTATTAGATGCAATAGGGCTCAAATCTAATGATAGGAATAAAAATAACGCCGAATTTGAAATAAGATATAAACAAAAGAGAAAATTTGGTTATATCGTAAACGATGATATTGAAGCTGAAATTAAACATTCCATTTATTTTTTTCTTTACTATATGGGGAAAGATAGTAATAATCAAGATTTGTTTTGTGTTGAAGGGAATGATATTGAGAGTTTCCAAAGTATGATAAAAAATGAATCTGGAATAAGTAATGGTTATTGGAAAAGTAAATATTGGTTTGCTTTTACTTGCTATTACAGTGAGGGAATGCTAATACATCAAAGTGATTTGAATGAGCGACCGAGGGATTATAAGTTAGATAGGGATGAAGATATTGAGGGAGTAAATAGTGATTGTAGATCAGAACAAGATAAAGCAGCCATTATTTCACTTCGTGAAAAACTCAATCCAAAATACTATGATTATAGTTCTACTAAACCAGAAGATGATTACAAAATTTCGGTTCCAAGAAGAGTTGCGAAATTCCAATCAAAGTTATTAGTTATGAAAATTAAAATGTTATATAAACAAATACATAGGTCTAAAAAATTTATGTTTAGGGATGATAGGTATACGCTGAAAATTAATTATAACACTTACTTTCTTATTGATGGTTTTGAGGATAAAGATAAGTTAGGGATACCATATTCCTATAAAAAACTTGAGGGGAGAGAAAAAGAAGTATGTAAGGTACTTGAATCTTTTGTACAATACTTCTTTAATACAATTAATTCAAGCTTAAATAATGAGGCAAAGAAAAATATAGAAGTGAAAACAAATTTACTTAGTATAAAGAGAAAAACATTAAAAGGATATAGGGATTATTATGTAAATATTATTAAGGTAATAGCCGATAATTATTTTGATGATGAAGAGGATAAACAACATATCCTAAATCGTTTTACGAATTTTGCAGATGAGCTATCCATAAATAAAAGAGTAAAATTTTATAAGGATTACATAAGTTTAGATATTACAAAAAAAATGAATCTGGATAAAATTTTAAAGGTAATTGAAGTAACTGTCGATGAGAGGGTGAGGAGTAACTTTAATGAAACATTATCTGTTTTTGGAGATTTTTTTGATTATTCAATCGAAAATCTGAGTGACGGTGAATCGGCGTATTTAGGATTTTATGCATCGCTATATGAGCAAGTAGCCCTACTAACTCCTTCTAAAGATAAATATATTATTTTATTGGATGAGCCGGAGGCCAGAATGCATCCGGAATTGACAAGGAATTTTATGAATGAATTAATACTCTTTTTAGCAGATGTAGGTGAGGGAAAGAAGAAATTTCAAATCATTACATCTACGCATTCGCCTTTTATTTTATCTGATATTGCAACTAGTAATATTATCTATCTAGAGAAAGATAAGGATGGTTATTGTAGAAATGTGAACAGAGGGCTAAATACTTTTGGAACCAATATTCACACGCTTTTAAAAGATGGCTTTTTTATGTCATCTACAATGGGGGAATTTGCAACTAATAAAATAAGGGAAGTTATTTCTGTAATTAATACTTGTAATTTGAAAGAAGTAACTTTAGAGCAGAAAAATGAGTGGTTATATATTATTAATTCTATTGGTGAACCGTTGATACAGAATAGGCTTATGAAAATGTACAATGATAGATTTCAATTAAATTATACTGAGTTATACAATGAAAATTTAAAATTAAGAAGAAAGTTAAACAAATATGAAGAGCCTAGACAGATTAATGAAACAATTGATATTTTAAAGAGTCAGGTAAAGCAACTCCAAATATATATAAATGAATTGGAGGATAAAAATGAATGATAAAAATTAAAATGGATGAAAAAGTTAAAGGGATAATTCAAATAGCGCATTATGAAGACATAGAAGTGAGATTTAAGGCTATTATCGAAAAGATAATTGAGATACCAAAATATAAAAGATTAAAAGAATACTTGTACAATGATTCTGGGGAAATGGATGACAAGAAGATCAAAAAGTTATTAATTGGTAGCAAAAGTGATTTAATTGAGAGCATTAACTATATTGGTAAAATCAGTTTAGATAAAAATGATCCGTTTGAAAAAATGTATACAAAATTCACCAAAAGGGTTTGGTCAAAATCATTATTGGAAAAATTAAATGTTAGGGTTTGTCCATATTGTAATAGACAATACACATTTACTCTAGGAAATGAAGGGATTCGACCACAATTTGATCATTTCTTTCCCAAGAGTTTGTTTCCGTATTTATCCATTTCTTTGTATAATCTGATTCCTAGCTGTAGTATATGTAATTCTAAAAAACAGGCATTAGATACACATAAAAATGACATTTATTATCCATATGAAGATGAATTTAGTAATGATGTAGTTTTTCAAACAAAATTTATTGATGATGATTTTTTATATTGGACTGGAATGAGTGATAATTTTAATATAGAGCTAGTTTATAGGAATGAGAAACACAAATCTAAAGTTGAAAATGTGAAAAAAATTCTTAAGATAGAACTATTATATAGACAACATAAAGACTATGTTAGAGATATTATCCGGAATGCTATTATTTATAATGATAGTAGGATTGATGAGTTGATAGAACAGTTCCCGGATTTATTTCATTCAAGAAATGAAGTGATAAATTCGGTTTTTATGAGTAATATTGATATTGAAGATTGGGGGAAAAGGCCTTTATCGAAGTTAACGTACGATATTTATGCAGAGTTTAAATTATTTTAAAAGACATAGTAGGAATATTGATAGCAGATAAAATGGTGAAATTTCTATCTTTATGTGTTTCAATTAATTGGAATTATTGTGCGATTACTAGATTAATAATAAATATGTATTAATTTAGTAAAAGGAAGTACTAAATAGTTTTTTTAGAATACTTATTGAGAAATAATATTTGGATATTTATATACAGTTTCTTGTAAGATTGTTAATATGATATTAATTGTATGGGAGGAATTATAATGAATGAAATGAGTTTATATTTAAGTATCGCGGCATCTGTGCTTACGATTATTTCTTTGATTTGGAATGCTTTGAATACAAAGGCCATAAAAGCCAATAAAATTAATGGGAATCGTAACATTCAATCTGAAGGAAATCGTAATATCAACAATACAGGTGATAATGCAAAATTTAAATAAGGTGGCATGTTAGATGTTTGGTAGAAATAACTCTAAATCTATTCAATCGAACGGGAATGGGAATTTAAATAATACTGGATATATTGGTCAGGTTCACTTGCATACAGTCCCTAAAACTTTAAATAGAAGTTATTTATTTGATATATGTGAAAAAATATCTAGACTACCAGAAGCGGAAGAAGAGTATAAACTATCGATTCCTAGTGGTATTATTGAAAAAATGGAATATCATGAACTGGTAATATATCGTGCCAAATTCGAATCAACAGATCATTTATTAGGAGATGTTGAGGGGATTTTAAAGGAGTTTTTAAAACCTTCAAGTATTATAAATACGGTTCATTTTATATATTTGGAGCATAGGGAAGCGGCACAATGGACTAACAAAGATAGTTTATGTAAATTAGTATTTGAAGACTTAAAAATAAGGCTATCAAATGATAAAAATGCTGAGGATTTTTGGGTTGAAGAAGCTGAGCATGCTTTATATGCACTAATGTATTACTGTTTTACTAAGTGTAAATTATTAGATCCAATTCCCTGAGGTGATTAATTATGATTCTGATGGATAGTGATAGTAGGCCTGATGAAACAATTTTATATTTATCAGCTTTAATTTTAGAAAAAATGAAAAAATATAAAAGATACAATGCAGCTTTTTTAGATGAGCTGTTTAAAGAAATCGATAAAAAAATGCCCTCCCAAAAGGGAATATTAGCTTTGAATTTTTTATTTCTTCTTGGAAAAATTGATATAGAAGGGGAGGATGTTATTTATGTACCTTAATTCCCTAATTATACAAAAAACATTTCCTGAATTAGAGATAATAAGGGAAGTAACTTTTAAACGGGGATTAAACATCGTTGTTGATGAAAGTGAAAATGTCGAAGAGCAAGGAAATAATGTTGGTAAAACTACATTCTTGAAAATTATTGATATCTGTTTAGGAGCTAAGGATAAAAAATATATTTGGACGGATAATGATACAGGTAGTGAAAATACAAATTTAAAGGACTTTATAAATGAGAATAGGGTGGAAGCTGAGCTTGTTTTTGAAGACTTCTTAGGTGGGAATTATAAAACAAAGGTTCAACTTTTTGATAGAGGAAGTCGTTTTATTAATGAAAAAAAATATAATATTGCTGATTTTCATGAAGAGCTTAATCAGATAATTTTTGGGATTTGTAAACCGCCTACCTTTAGACAATTAATTAGTAAATTTGTGCGTATTAGTCAAAAGAATGATTTGCCGGATAATATATTAAAGTATCTGCATCAAACTACTACCAATTTAGAGTACAGAAATATTTATGAGTTTCTCTTTAAATTAACTTCTAAAGACATAAGTGCCGAAAAGATGGGTTATCAAAATGAGATTAAGGCTACTAGCGATGACATAATTGAGCTAATGAAACTACATAATTTTAGTAATATTGATGACCTTAATGAAAGAATTAGAATTGTAAGTCAATCTGTTAAAAAGTTAGAAGAACAATTTAATTTGGTGATACAAGGAGAGACAACCATAGATAAAATCCAGAAGGTTTCTTTTTTGAAGAATGAGATGTTGAAATTAGAGGATATCCATAACTCTTTAATTTTTCAAAAGCAAAAGATTGGAAAAATTTTGGTTGATGAAGAGGAAAACCCAATTGAGGTTAATCACCAAGTGTTAAAAGGTTTATATGAGGAAGTGAATATAGAATTTCCATCAATTCAAAAAAAGTTTTCGGAGTTAATTGAGTTTAATAATCAGCTTAAAGGTAACCGATTAAAGTATTACCGTCATCGAAAAAAAAGTCTTGAAGAAGAAATAGGGAAAATAAATATTCATAAAGAAGTGCTCTATAAAGAGAATGCTAATTTATTATCCTTAATTAGTACCAATAACTATAAAGAATTTGAGGAAATCCACTCAAATCTTATGCAACAAAATCAACTTTTAGGAGAATCTTTAAAAATAAAGGAATTGTACGATGGTCTAGTTACTCAGCGTGAATCTGCAGTGAAAGCACTGGGAGAATTGTTAGTTGATGATGAAGCAGCTAATAATATAACCTTATTTAATAACTTCTTTACAGAATTGAGTCAAGAGGTACTGGGGCAAAGGTTATATCTAACCGTCCATGATCCGTTCCCTGTAAAATTGTCCAATGTAGATGATGGTATAGGAACAGGCCATAAAAAAACGATTACGTTATTATTAGATATAGCATATGTATCTTTCATGAAGGCACTGAGATTAGATTATCCATATTTCTTTGTCCATGATGTTATTGAAACGATTGATGAATATCATTTCTCAAAAATAGCAGAGGCTATCGAAGAAAATGGTAGTCAATTCATTTGTGCAGTATTAAAAGAAAAGATTAGTAATTATAATTTTATCAATGAAGATGATATTAGATTATCACTTTCTATAGAAAACAGATTATTCCAAGTTTGAAAATTCACTTGGAATAATCTGTTTTATTAGTTGGAAAAATATAAGAGAATTGGTGGAATTTTGTTGGTAGTAATAATTTCAATTTGAAGAGAGGGTGGAAAAGGAAGAGATTCTATAAGAAATTTAATTTCTGTAGAATTTTGTCGCTTTCTCTCTTGACCATACTGATACTTCATTGTTAGAATCTAGGAAGATAATATAAAACGATCCTTCATATATCCTCAATGATATGGTTTGAGAGTCTCTACCGGGTTACCGTAAACAACCTGACTATGAAGGCAGTGTGTCTTATATTTATAAAGAGCGGAGACTATCTTTCTTTATAAAGCCAGACCCCTGCCTTTTCTTTGTTATGAGACTAGAGGCGGAGGACTGGCTTTTTTTATTATATTGGTAATGCTTTTCGCCTAAATTGGTGAAAATATTTATATACGAGAACTAACGTTGGGGTGATTATTTTGAAAAAGCAACACGATACAATTATCGTTTTAGATTTTGGGAGTCAGTACAATCAGTTAATAGCACGTCGAATTCGTGAGTTCGGTGTATACAGTGAACTTCATCCGCATACAATTACTGCAGAAGAAATTAAAGCAATGAATCCAAAAGGGATTATTTTCTCTGGTGGACCAAATAGTGTATACGGTGAAGGTGCATTACATTGTGATGAAAAAATCTTTGAACTAGGATTACCGATTTTCGGTATTTGTTACGGTATGCAGCTTATGACGCAACACTTCGGTGGTAAAGTAGAACGTGCAAACCACCGTGAGTACGGAAAAGCTATTCTTAAAGTAGAGAACGAATCAAAATTATATGCGAATCTTCCAGAAGAGCAAGTTGTATGGATGAGCCATGGTGACTTAGTAACTGGCTTACCTGAAGGGTTCGTAGTAGATGCAACAAGTGAGTCTTGTCCAATTGCTGGTATGAGCAATGAAGAGGAAAACTTATATGGTGTACAATTCCACCCAGAAGTACGTCACTCTGAGCACGGTAACGATTTAATTAAAAACTTCGTATTCGGCGTATGTGGTTGTTCTGAAGGATGGAACATGGAGAACTTTATCGAAGTAGAATTAGAGAAGATCCGTGAAACTGTTGGAGACAAAAAAGTACTATGCGCACTTAGCGGCGGTGTAGACTCTTCTGTTGTAGCAGTATTAATTCATAAGGCGATTGGTGACCAATTAACATGTATTTTCGTGGACCACGGTTTACTTCGTAAAGATGAAGCAGAAGGTGTTATGAAAACATTTAGCGAAGGCTTCCATATGAACGTTATTAAAGTGGATGCACAAGAGCGCTTCATGAACAAGTTAAAAGGTGTAGAAGATCCAGAACAAAAACGTAAAATCATTGGTAATGAATTCATTTACGTATTTGATGATGAAGCTTCTAAATTACAAGGAATGGACTTCCTAGCGCAGGGTACACTTTACACGGACATCGTTGAAAGTGGTACAGCAACTGCACAAACAATTAAATCTCACCATAACGTTGGTGGACTTCCTGAAGACATGCAGTTCAAATTAATTGAGCCTTTAAACACTTTATTTAAAGATGAAGTACGTGTATTAGGATCAGAATTAGGAATTCCTGATGAAATCGTATGGCGTCAACCGTTCCCAGGTCCAGGACTTGGTATTCGTGTATTAGGTGAAATCACAGAAGAGAAATTAGAAATCGTTCGTGAATCTGATGCGATTTTACGTGAAGAAATTATAAAAGCAGGATTAGACCGTGAAGTTTGGCAATACTTCACTGCGCTTCCTGGTATGCGTAGCGTAGGTGTTATGGGTGACGAGCGTACTTACGATTACACAGTAGGTATTCGTGCAGTAACATCTATCGATGGTATGACAGCTGACTGGGCACGTATCCCTTGGGACGTATTAGAGAAAATCTCTGTACGTATCGTAAACGAAGTAAAACACGTTAACCGTATCGTGTATGATATAACGAGTAAGCCACCAGCAACTATTGAGTGGGAATAGTATTGTAATAAAAAAGATCCATCTATCGTTTATGTATAGATGGATCTTTTTATTTTTTTTTTGGGGTTAATACGAACGAAGTTACGAAAGTTTATAAAAATGTTCGTTTTTAAATTGACAAAACTACCTCATCGAGTTAATATGAGTATGTAATTCAAACGAAAAGTGAATATTATGCCGTCGTATAATATCGGGGATATGGCCCGAAAGTTTCTACCTAGCTACCGTAAATGGCTTGACTACGAGGCGTTTGTATAAAGATGAGGGGAAACTTGTCTTTGTTTATAGAACGCTTCCATGTATATGCAATGGGAGCCTTTTTTATTTTTATAGATAAAAGAGGGCTAGGGTGAAATACGGCGAGTAATCATATAACGGGGGAAACATAGGATGAAACGCTATTTTCAGTTTGATGAGCTCGGTACGAATTATAAGACTGAGTTCATAGCAGGGTTAACGACATTTCTATCTATGGCTTACGTACTATTTGTCAATCCTGCTACGCTGTCGCTTGGAAATGTTAAAGGGTTACCAGCAGGTACAGGAATGGATCCAGGTGCAGTATTCGTTGCTACAGCATTAGCAGCGGCGATTGGTTCGTTAATTATGGGGATATTTGCGAAGTATCCGATTGCTTTAGCGCCAGGTATGGGAATAAACGCGTTCTTTGCTTATACAGCGGTGTTAACGATGGGAATTCCGTGGCAAACGGCGATTGCTGGAACATTAATGTCAGGTATTATCTTTATTATTCTTACTGCTTCAGGCATTCGTGAAAAAATCATTAATGCAATTCCAGTAGAGTTAAAGTTTGCAGTAGCGGCGGGTATTGGATTATTCATTGCCTTCCTTGGATTCCAAAACGCTGGAATTATCGTAAAGAATGATGCTGTTCTTGTTGGGTTGGGGGACTTAACAAAGGGCACAACGTTACTAGCAATCTTCGGAGTTGTTACTACAATCATTTTCATGATTAAAAAAATAAATGGTGCAGTTTTCTACGGCATGATTCTTACGGCGATCTTAGGAGTAGCGACTGGATTAATTGATACACCGAAAGCTGTAGTGGGAGCAATACCGAGTCTAGAACCAACGTTCGGGGTAGCGTTAACTCACTTTGGAGACATTTTCACTGTTGAAATGGGTATTGTTATTATAACGTTCTTCTTTATCGATTTCTTTGATACAGCAGGTACGCTTGTGGCGGTTGCGAATCAAGCGGGATTAATGAAGAACAATAAATTACCACGTGCAGGAAAAGCACTCTTTGCAGATGCGATTGCAACTGTAATCGGTGCGATCTTAGGTACATCAACAACAACGTCTTATATTGAATCTTCTGCAGGGGTAGCAGCGGGTGGACGTTCTGGATTTACAGCAGTTGTAACAGCAGGGTTCTTCTTACTGGCACTATTCTTCTCGCCACTATTAAGTGTTGTGACACCAGCTGTAACAGCGCCAGCATTAATTATTGTAGGAATCTTGATGGTTTCATCTTTAGGAGAAATTGATTGGAAGAAATTCGAGATTGCAGTACCAGCATTCTTTACTATCATTTCAATGCCACTTACGTATAGTATCGCAACAGGAATTGCAATCGGATTTATCTTCTATCCAATTACAATGGTTGTGAGTGGCCGTCGTAAAGAGATTCATCCAATTATGTATGTTATGGGAGTTTTATTTGTACTATATTTCATCTACGTTCGTAAATAAAAGGGGTTTTTTGAAAGGTCTAGACTTAAGGGGAGTCTAGACCTTTTTTTGTGTCTTCAGAAAATCTTAAGGATTTCCGAGCGTTTTTCTTCAGAAATTTTCTTATAATAGAAGTTAGGGATTAAAAATGATGGGGGAGATATTATGGCCGGGGAAACAATACTTGTCGTAGATGATGAAAAAGAAATTAGGCACCTTATTACAATATATTTAAAGAACGAAGGATATAAAGTACTGCAAGCAGGGGACGGAGAAGAAGGGTTACGTATAATAGAAGAAAATGAAGTGCATTTAGTTGTATTAGATATTATGATGCCGAAAGTAGATGGTATTCATATGTGTATGAAGGTAAGAGAAGCGAAAGAAATGCCGATTATTATGCTTTCAGCAAAAACGCAGGATATGGATAAAATTTTAGGGTTAACGACAGGTGCAGATGATTATGTAACGAAACCATTTAATCCGTTAGAGCTAATTGCAAGAATTAAATCGCAGCTACGTCGCTATATGAAAATGAATGGTTTTGCTATTCAAAATGAGGACGAGTTAGAAATTGGAGATATGGCAATAAACATCTCAACTCATAAAGTCCTTGTAGAGGGAGAAGAAGTGAAGCTAACTCCAAGGGAATTTTCAATTTTAGAATTGCTAGCTCGTAATCCGGGTATGGTCTTTAGTGCGGAGCAAATTTATGAAAAGGTTTGGAACGAAAGATCTTTCCAGTCTGATAATACTGTAATGGTACATATTCGGAAAGTGCGTGAAAAAATCGAGGAGAATCCGAGGAAGCCAAGATATATAAAAACGGTATGGGGAGTGGGGTATAAGATTGAAAAAGATATTTAATCCATTCACTTATATTAGAAAAGCCAGAAGGCTAATTGAGAAATTAGTAAAGAGTGTTCAGCGGAGTATACGAATTCAGCTTATTACTACTTTTGCCGCTTGTGCGTTATTAGGAGTTTTGTCGGCGAAAGCAGCTGCACCATTTTTTGAAAATGCGAATCGTAAAGCGACTATCGATTATCGAGCTGGCATGGAACAAATTAACCAACAAGCTCAAAGGGCCGCAAATAGTTCGGTTCATGAAAATAAATTAGAAGCGATATCAAATATGATCGAAAGGGAGAACCAAAATTTAGAGCGAGGATCTAGAGCTTTAAAGATATTGGTTACTGATGAAAGTGGTAAGGTTGTATATAAAACGAAGCAGGCGCAAGAAGAGCAAATAGATTTGCATAATACGATTCGTAATGCAGCATCGTTTGCGATTAATTATGTAAATGGTAGAAATGAATTTGAAAGTACGAGAAAAGAATTTATAGCTTTTGCCCCTATTACAATTGAAGGAAAGAATTTGTACATGTTTGTTAGTGGGATTCCGGAAGGTGAAGTAATGTATGCTACGCAAGAAGGACCATTCCCATTTTTAATTGGTGTCCTTGTATTCATTTTCTCTTTCTTCTATATAACAAAGAGAAAGATGAAGCAAATTGAAGCGATGGCACAAGGTGTAAAGGAAATAGAAAAAGGAAACTTAGCGTACCGTATTGAGAAAAAGGGTGAAGATGAGATTGCAGCTTTAACTGAGAATATTAACAATATGGCAGAAGAGCTTATGAATAATATAGAAAAAGAGCGTAAATTAGAAAAGCAGAAAAACGAGCTTATTACGAATGTATCTCATGATTTACGTACACCACTTACTTCTATTATGGGTTACTTGAGATTACTTCGAGATTCTAAATATGAAAATAAAGAACAACATGATGAATATACAAGAATTGCTTTTGCAAAGTCGGAGCAGTTAAAGAATTTAATAGAAGACTTATTTGAGTATACGAAGTTAACGAATGAACAAGTTGTATTAGAAAAACAAGAAGTATGTGTAAATGAGTTGCTTGATCAATTAATAGAAGAGTTAGTACCACAGGCAGAAGAGCATGGACTTGCGTTTGTTAAGAGATTTCCTGAAGAACGTGCGCATGCAATGATTGACTCGGAAAAGATGGTCCGTGTATTCGACAACTTGCTAATGAATGCGATTAAGTATAGTAAAGATGATGGAGAGATAAAAGTTTCTCTGCAAAGGCAGCGCAGGGATATGCAAATTGTTATTGCAAATCATAGTGAAGAGTTTACGAGAGAAGAGTTAGGGAACTTGTTTGAACGGTTTTATAAGAAAGATCAATCTAGAAGTAGAGTAACAGAAGGTTCGGGGCTCGGATTAGCTATTGCGAAAAGTATTGTTGAGTTGCAAGGTGGTAGTATTCGAGCTGAGTATGAGGACGGGATCGTTCAGTTCATTGTTTCATTACCAATTATAGAAAAATAATAAATGAATAGAATTTTATAGGATAAAAAGGCTTGTTTTAAAAGGAATAAGTCTTTTTATATTTTTTTAGAAAAACATATTGACGATTAGAGTTTAGAGGTGTAATATAGAACAAGTCGCCGATAGCAACAACGCAGAAAGCGACAAAAGAAATAAAAAAACTTGGTTGACATTGAAATATGAAAATGTTAACATAAGGGAGTCGCAAATGAGCGACAAACAAGTTCTTTGAAAACTGAACGAAACAAACAACGTAAACGTCAATTTTTATTTTTAGATGCTAGACAAACTAACTTTATTGGAGAGTTTGATCCTGGCTCAGGATGAACGCTGGCGGCGTGCCTAATACA
>NZ_JBHVNG010000024.1:0-8879 GCF_042796455.1 Bacillus sp. NPDC057893
CGTTAATTATTTAGTGCTTCAAAAGTATCTTTTTTGACCTTTAGAAGTACTGAATCAAGTAGGTTTTAATATACTTCAAAAGGTGTACCTTTTGAAGCGATTAGAAAAAGGAATCCGTTATGGATTCCTTTTTGTTTTGTAAAGCTTTTATGAAATAGCTTACTTTTTTAAAAAGTATTTTTCAACTTGTTTAAAATATGGGGTCGCACCACATGACCATCAAGCTAAGATTTTGAAGTTCCCCCAAAATGAAAATTTTCTTTCTCCACAGTTAGTTACTTTGAGAAGCCAGCTCTTTTTTTCGTTTTGGGATGATTACTTTTCTTAACTTGATAGCGATGTGTCTGTACCCCATTATTCACTAAGCATATTGTAAATATTTAACTGTCCTTTTCCGAAAAAATTGGGTGTTTGTAAATCGCTTTTTTCTACACCAAATTTATATAAGAAGCGTGTAGATTTTTGCGGGGAATTTTTAAATTTGTATTTATCAATAATTAGAGCCAAAGCACCTGATACTTTGGGCGTAGCAGTTGAAGTTCCTGCTCCATAAAAATACCCTCCGTTCGGACTTGTACTAATGACCTGCTCTTGTTGGTAGTAGCCATCTTTCATCCATATATCTATGCCATATTTATTAAATAGTCGTAAGTCGCCACCTGGTGCAGTTATATCAACAAAATTTTTTCCATAATTTGAAAATGAAGATAATTCATGTGTTGGGCCCGTTGATGTTACCGTGATCACGTCCGGTAAGCTAGCTGGTGTATCCAACCCTATTCCCTTATAAGTAATATCATCTTTTGCAAATTGTTCTTTTAGAAAATTATTCATATCATTTTTATTGGTTACATCAAGACCATCATTTCCAGCTGCCGCAACAACAACACTTCCCATTTTCCGTGCATATTGAATCGCTTTTTTATATGCTTTAATATCCGTGCTTTCTTTTTTTATGGTACCATCTTTAAAATAGATTGTACCATTGATTAGATAAGAGCCTAAACTTAAATTGATTACATCTACATCATCTTTAGAGGCTTCAACAATGGCTTTAGCAATCCAAGCAGGATCAGCAGAGGATCCCCCAAAAATCCTATATGAACGTATTCCTACACCTGGTGCAACACCTTTCATTAATCCATTAGCAGCAATAAGCCCTGCTGTATGTGTACCATGTCCACGTTTATCTTCTAAGTAGTTTATATCACCGGTTTCATCCTGTTCCTCACCTCTAAATCCACCTTTAGGTACAAGGTTTTTAGAACCAGATACTACGCTCTCTTTCAAATCAGGATGAGTAGTATCTATACCTGAATCTACAATTCCAACAGTGACATTATGAGTACCTTGAAATTTTTCATAACTTTTCCCATCATTCGTTACTTCTTTGACATCCCATTGTAAGTCCCATATTGAAGGAGAATTGGGAGCTAATAGTGCTTTGGGTGTATCCACTGAAATTTGTTGGGGAATTACACTACTTCCAGAAGGTGTAATTTCCTCTACTGACGGATCCATCTGTATTTGTTCCATTTGTTTTTGTTCACCAGCAATCTGTACAATTCCGATTTCTGGGATTGTGTATGTGATATGCAATTGTTCACCATATGATTTGAGGTTTTTAATAAAATTCTCGGTATTGTGTTCATTTTTTAAAAGAATCGTATAATAATTTCGGTTTGAATCTTCTGCATATGTATTATGAAGTAAATTAGGTAAACTTCCAGCTATGGATAAAACTAAAATGAAAGAAATAATTATTTTTTTCATAGATAGATCACTCCTTTAAAATATACAATCTATATATTTTAATTTTTTTACAATAACAAGATAAGAAAGTAGGGGATTAATGGCTATATTTTATCCCCCAGTAAAGTATTAAATATTAATTTAGTAAAAATAAAATATCCCATTCTGTATAATTTTTATTATTATAATGGGCTAGTAACGTCAATAAAATCGTGGTAGTCCCATCTAAGAATCCAGCTTTGTTCATAGATTTCATTCCTAAATCGCTTGGTTCTAAATCTTGAAATCCGAAAGGAAGCTCTTTATTGTAAAGACTTAAGATGTTACTTACCAGTTCACGTGTATGAACATTTAATGTTTTAGATTGTAGAGAAGTATTTGTTAAATTTGTAATATGCAACAATCCACTAAATCCATGGCAGAAGGTTGGTGAGTGTAGTCCCCATTGTTCAGTAGGACGTTCAAATACAGATTGTAAGCTATATTCTGCAATTTTTATAAAAGAATCGTTTTTTAATGCTTTACCAGCTAAATAGAGAGAACGAGATACTCCTGGTGATCCGTAGCACCAGGCATCACGGCTTACGGAAGGTGTTACGGTTCCTTTTATTTGTTCTTCCCAAGTAATAGTACTAGGGAAGTAAAATCCATTTTCGGATTCGATTATGTTGTGAATTAACCAATCGCCGACTTTAGCTATTGCTTCTTTTTGTCCTGCAATTTCTACGCCTTCAATTAACGAAACAGCTAAAAGTGCCATAGGCCCTGGTATTCCATGTGATAATCCACAATTAAAATTTCCGATTGGATTCGCCATTTGTTCCGTTTCTAAAAATAAATTTTTGCTTCCAACAAACCAGCCAGGTACCTGTTGATCATTAACTGTAATATCTTTTGTTATATCAATCATATATTGTAAAATATCTTGTAATACGTCTTTCGCTTCAAGGTTGTCCTTATATAGCAATAAGTACCTACCTACACCAGATAATCCTTCTATTACATCATAATCACTCATTATAGTACCAAGATTGGGGGTATTTCTAATTTGCTCTAATCGTATTTTTGTATGTTCAATTAATAAATGATTAATTGAATTAATAAACTTTTGGTATCTACTTCCATTTCTTGAAAGAGAACGTGCAGCAAATCCGATCCCAGCTAGCCCACTAAAGGTAGACGTCGAATGAATTCCATATTCTTCAATTGATTTTTGAATCTCCATCATAAAAGAATGTCCAATGACATCCCAACCATTTTCCGGAAACATATGATCTAGTTCACCAAATAAAATACATAATCCAGGATATCCATGTGATAAAGATGTATCACTCCAAGGTATTAGTTTAGCTCCATTAATATCTATTACATTTTCCTGAGAACTAGATATTTCTTTTACAGTAGACGGAATAGACAACTGTTTAGCGACGTTTAATATGATTTCTAACATGTCTGTTTTCATATCTATATGTGATTGTGGTATAACATTTTTATCTATCAACTGATAATCCCCCTTAGGATATTTGAATTGCTTCCTCATTAAGGTAAGCGGAAGCTTGTAAGTTATATAATTCAGAATATACACCGTTATATTTTAAAAGGTTTTCATGTGTACCGCTTTCAATAATTCTTCCTTCATCAAACACTAAAATTTTTGTTGAGTGTTTGACTGTAGAAAAGCGATGTGAAATATAAATTCCAATTTTCTCGTTTGTGAGATTGTGGAATTTCTCGAAAACTTCTTGTTCGGCCTGAGGGTCTAAGGCTGAACTTGGTTCATCAAGAATATACATTCCCGAATTTTTTATAATAGCTCTAGAAATGGCCATCTTCTGCCATTGACCTCCTGAAAGTTGGTGACCTTCTGAAAACCACTTTCCTAATTGTGTATCTAATTTATTTGGAAGGGAATAAATTAGATTGTATGCTCCAGATTGTAGGGTCGCATCATAAAGTGATTTATCATCTTTAATATAGTTCAGGTTACCAAATCCAATGTTTTCGCGAGCCGTTAATTCGTATTTTACAAAATCCTGAAAAACAACACCGATCTGGTCACGAATACTTTGTACAGAATAAGAATCAATTGATTTATCATTAATAAGAATTTCGCCAGTATAATTTTTATATAAACGTGTGAGTAATTTGACTAATGTAGATTTTCCAGATCCATTTTTCCCGACAATTGCGACGATATCGTTTTGTTTAAGAGAGAAGGATACATCTTTTAAAGCATAGCTTTCGCTTCCAGGATATTTAAATGAAACATTTTTAAACTCAATTGAGTGAATAGAATCCAGTTTAATTGCATTCTCATCATTATTTTGATCTTTTTCTTCTACATCCAGATATGAGAATAATTGTTCAATATATAGGTTATTCTCATACATGGAAAATATTTGATGCAACAAGGATTGTGATGCATTTTGTGTAGATGATAAAGCTTGGATATAACTGACCATAGTTCCAATCATAATTTCCTTCGTAAAAGCAGCTATTAAAATTAGTAGGATTAAAGCAGCTATAACAAATTGATTAATAAATTGGAATGTAAAAGATAAAATTAATCGCCTTTTGGCGATGCCTTTATCTACTTTTAAGAAGTCATGATATATACCTTTGTATTGAGTAATGATGTGAGAACCAAGGTTATATAGCTTTACTTCTTTAATTGTAATATCCTTAGTAAGAAGGTAGTTCAAATACCATAACTTTCTCCATAAAGGTGCTCTATCCCATTCAATGTCAAATTCTTTTTTCCCTAATTTTAAGAAGGAAACAGCTGATAATATAGGGATAATGAGTAAACAAGGAACAACCCACCATTTCCATGCAATTAAAATCATTGCAGTAGATATAAATATAATAGCACTGCTAATTATTGATAAAATTTGTTCAAAAATTTGATATGGCCGATGGTTTGCTTCACTCTGTGCTCTTTGTAATTGATCATAAATTGTGTCGTTTTCAAAGTCTTCTAATGATAAATTTACAGATTTTCTCATTAAGAGCACGTTAATAGAATAAGAGAGTCGTAATTTATAAATTTCCTCTACATATTGTTTGATTTGACCCGTAATGAGTTGAAATACATATAGACTAACTAAAAGAGCTAATCCTTTAATAACAATATCAAAGTCTTGTTCCCATCCAAGAGCGATGCTATTAATCAGAAATTGATTAGCTAATAATAGGAGGGCTGGAAAAAGCCCTCCTATTACAGTAAAAACCATGATAATAATTAAGGCTTTTTTATCAATACTCCATAGTAATTGAAACACTCTTGGCCAATATCTAAACGAAGTAAGGACTTCCTTAAATGTTAAATTCGTATTCCAATTCACTTCATACCCTCCTTCAAATATCGTAAGTTATGAAGCGTATGGCGTACAAAGGCCATGATTTTTGCTTCTCTTTGACGATCAATACCGAGTAAACGATTTAAATGAAGATGGATAATACTTCCTAATATATCTTCTACATTATTATACAAACTTTGTTTCTGATCGACATGTTTCATCATTTCTATAAAGGAATAAACAGACTCCCGACGTTGCTCTAATATGGTTAAAATTTCAGGTCCATTCTCAAAACCTCGAAATTTTAACCATTGTTCATTACTGTTTCCAATTTGCATGAATGTATTTCGGTTTTCTCTAAATTCTTTCACATAATCTTTATAGGATACCATTCGATTGAACCAATCTAGTTGGTCTTTAAATGAAAGACCAAAACATTCTAAGTAATGAATAACGCTAACTGTTGCAATTTCATCTAATTCTAATTTTGTACCTTCTACACGAGTAAGGAAAAGTAAGTCACTGACACATTTACTGTCATAGTGAAAAAGAGATTCTGCCATATCGATAAGTTCAGGTCCACCATAGCGCTCTACTTCCCTTTCGTATGTAGAGATATCGATGTTTTGTAAAATACCTTCTTCTTGCAGAGAGAGGAACCATTGTCTTAAAGCTGGGAGTAATGTTCTAGATAATTGATTAGGATCACCATAGAATCTTAAACGAATATGTTGATCAGGATCTGCATAACGCATAAAGAAATATTTTTCTATAATCTGCTTTTGTTCTAATTCTGTACAAAAGTTTTTAATCTGCCAACAAATTAATTCTTCTTCCCTCGAAGTATTTCCATACAATTTTACATACAACCATTCACTTCCTGGAAATTTTTTAACAATATCACTGTTTGTTTGAATAGGTGGCAAATTTGATTTTAAAGGTAATGTAGTTTTAGCTTGTAAAGATTGATTTTTCATTAATGGAAATACACATTCAATATTATATGTAGAGCCTTCTATATCCTTTGCCCAGCCCGTTAATGTATTTGTTTCTTTCTCTAATAAAGAAATAAGCTCATTTGCTTTTAAATTATTTATTTCCAAATATAATTGTTCTAAGTGAAGTGGGTTATAAATATCAAGAAGAATTCGGTTGTCAGCAATGGTTTGATAGACCCATCTTGGCATATTCCATGTTTTCGCCCACTTATAAAATCCTGTTTTCCATGTTTCAAAATCTACATTTTCTTTTAAGTTTAATGTTTTATTATTTATATTCCATTTAGCTAAAGAGATGATAGATTTTCCAACTCGGACACGCGGTAAAAATGGTGCAGATTCAAAGGAATACCACATAAATGGCGTCCACTGTCGAACTCCTTCTGATCCTATCTCTGCAAGAAAGCGATATATGTTTGGAGATGATTGAATATTTAACATATGACTCAATGTAATAATAATTTGTTTACCAAGTGATCTGGATTTCAAATAAAACTTGTCAAATGTTGCTCCTACAAGTATGTCTGATACAGAAAGAGTATACGCAGCATCTTTAGATGAATTTGTCCCAATCACAATTTCGTAGTCACGAATATTATGAGACAATGTAACATTTGCCGCTCGCCCTGCAGCTGGTAGATAAA
Organism: Bacillus sp. NPDC057893; assembly: GCF_042796455.1. Lineage (NCBI taxonomy): Bacteria > Bacillati > Bacillota > Bacilli > Caryophanales > Bacillaceae > Bacillus > Bacillus sp. NPDC057893. The sequence continues at coordinate 6,694 of NZ_JBHVNG010000024.1, forward strand.
CAAGTTCAGCATATATAACATCCTCATCTTTTCGTTCTGGTATGTATATCTCTTGGAATTTTTTCATGAATGTTTCATCTTCTAAAATATCTATAAATCTTCCAAAAGTTTTTCCAGCTCCGTCTGAACCAGGATTAATTCCAAGAACGAATTGAAAATTACCATTATCGATTTCTTCTGAACTCTCAGCGATAATGTTCCCATATAGTTCTAAAGAGTTAGGTAACGTTTCTAATTTAGGTTCAGTGGGTTGCAGTTTTTTAATATCTTTATCATCCAAACAAATTTCTATTGAATTTGATTTACTAACTTCTAATAATTGTGAAAGTAGGTAATTCTCACGTTTAAATTTGGTCATGTCATCATTTTGTGTCGGTTTTCTCCGGCTTTTTGGATAGTTATATAGTGCTGGTGCTCCTAACCCTTGATCTTCATCTAATAATTCTAAAATAGGCACCTCACGATATGGTCCATATTTTTCAATAAATTCATTTCGATATTCTTCTATATTTTGAAGACCTAGGGAATCCGGGGATAGTTTCCATAATATTTCAGCAACTCTTGCCGCTTCTTCTCCAACTTTATTGTTTAAAGTAATTGGATTATTTATTAATTTCACATCTACTTGTAAAGGATTCTTTGCATTTGTTAGTTGTTTCATTTTATAATGAATTTCTTTGACCGTCTCTAGTCCTTTTCCTAATTGTTGTTCATTATAAAGTTCAATGAGCTGTTTTATTTCATATAAGTTTTCTTTCAATTCTTCGATTCCTTGAATACGTGCCAGCTTGTCTAATAAATAATTGAAAGGTGAAGAAATCATTAGGGGTGGACGAAGTTCAGTTAATAAATATTCTTTTTCCACTAGTTGTAAGAGCATCATATGTATTTTATCTTCAGGTGTTTCAGTAAATTCAGCTTTGAGAACTGTAACAATATCATTAACACTAATCTTTTCTTGTGCAAGTTCTAACACAATATCTGTTACAGGTGTTTTACGGATTGAACTACTCTCAACATTTACGGGGTGATTCATATCTTGTTGACCGCACTGCGAATTATAAGGGATATTTAAACGTCCACCTGCATCCCCAATAATAGAATTTGTGTGAACTTTTAATTGTTTCAATACGGAAGGATCTGTTTCTAATTTATGAATTAAAGATAGTATCCAAGCCATATCTGGACGCGCTCTTTTTTTATGGGAACATGGAATGCCAAATGTAAGGGAGGTATTTGTATCTAGTGTTCCATATGTTACACCCGAAAATAAGCCGAAAGGTGTTGGTCTTGTTGACATTCGAATTAGATATTTGTTTAATGATTGTAAAATTTGATTACTACGTTTTTCGTCATCTATATTTTCCCAGTCAATCATTGATGCATATAACGAGTTACTTGAAACAAAAATTGCTTCTTGTACGAATGGATCCTTTGCTAGTTTTTTTATCCGAGAAATTGTCTCCTCTAAGGATAAAGATTCTTCTTTAGAAGAATCGAAAACTTTGTTGTAAAAATCCATTGGTAAAAGAGGGGAACGTACCATAAAAAAGCTAAGTGGATCAAAAGTATGTAAGAGTGTATTTTTTTTTAATTTTTCTTTAACTGTCATGCTAATGACTGACCTCCCTATTTTTAAATATTAATATAAATTAGTACAGAAGGAGAATTATACTCCTTCTGTAACCTAAGATATTAGCATCCGCCACCTAGAGAGCAGACAAATGTACCAACACAACAATTAGATTTTAATGTAGCTTGTCCTTTACAGCTAGCCCAACAAGTTCCAGGTGTACAAGCCGCAACACTCGTAATTCGAGGTTCAACCGCACTGTTATTTTGTTTGACTTGAAGATCTAGATCGAATAAATCTTTTTTCCCCATATTCATTACCTCCTATTTTTTATATAAAATTTATTAGCCATTAGCATTTCATAAGTGATAGACAACAATTGGAATGTAAAGTGGCATCTCCTTTACAACTAGCCCAACAAGTTCCAGGCGTACAATATTTGGCACTTGTAATTCGAGGTTCAACGGCACTATTACTTTGTTTGATTTGGAAATCTAAATCAAATAAATCTTTTTTTCCCATATTATTCACCTCCGATTTCCTATACTTTATAGGTTTCTTTTCAATGCTTATGTAACAGCGAAAAGAAAAACTATTATGTTAAAAAAATCTG
>NZ_JBHVNG010000024.1:8978-15084 GCF_042796455.1 Bacillus sp. NPDC057893
TTCCTATACTTTATAGGTTTCTTTTCAATGCTTATGTAACAGCGAAAAGAAAAACTATTATGTTAAAAAAATCTTAAATTATGCCCTACTATTAAGCACATGTAATACAGGTTTTTGTAACGCATGCAGTATATCGACTTGGACAGCATTTAGAAGCAAATGTGCCGTCATTACAACCATTATGACAAGTTCCAGGTGTACAAAGTGCAACGCTTGTAATTCGAGGCTCAACTCCCCCACTACTCTTTGAAACTTGTAAATCTAAATCAAACACATCTTTTTTACTCATTATTACATTCTCCTCTCGAAATTAAATGAATAAATAGATAAATCGATGAATTCATCACAGTAAGTGTATTCCTAATTTTGTAAAAAAAAAGTAAAATTTACATTTCTTTATTTTTGTTTATGTTTCTTTATAAATTTTATTTTCATTTGTTTATAAAATGTTTATTTTCATTTTTTATAATGGAGACTGAAGAAGGAGGAGATATATTATGGGGAAAATGATGTTAGAAGTAAAAGAAGTAACAAAGAAAGTAAAGGGCAGAACATTAATTGACCACTTATCATTTCAAATTGAGGAAAAAGAAATTTGTGGTTTTGTAGGGCCAAACGGATCAGGGAAAACAACATTAATTCGAATGATTATGGGGTTAATTAAGCCGACATCGGGTGAGATTTACATCAATGGCAGTAGTGTGCGAGAGAATAGGGAGTCCGCATTAAAGCATGTAGGAGCTATTGTGGAATCTCCAATTTTCTTCCCATATATGTCGGGAAGAAAAAATTTAATAAATTTAGGAAGAATTACAATGGAAACAAGAGGAGATTTGCTGAAAAAAAAGGTTGAAGAAGTATTAAAGATTGTTGGATTAGAGAGTAGAGCTGATGATAGTGTTGGAACATATTCACTTGGGATGAAGCAACGTTTAGGTATTGCTCAGGCGTTATTAGGAGACCCAACTTTTATTATATTAGATGAGCCTTCCAACGGTCTTGATCCAGTCGGTATTCAGCAATTAAGAAAAATTATTTTACAGTTAAAGAAAGAAAAAAATATTACTTTCTTTGTTTCTAGTCATTTAATTCGAGAATTAGAACTCATTTGTAGTTCTTGGATAATGATAAATGATGGTAAATTGTTGTGGAAAGGAAAAACAGATGGATTGAGACGAAACGACAAAGATTTAGAAGAAGTATTTGTGGAGATGATGACACAATGAAAATGTTAATAAGGGCTGAATGGGAACGATTATGGGCAAAGAAAGTTACATGGTTATGTTTTTTTGCCGTACCTATTATGTTGTTTGCTTCAGCAAAAGTTTTTTTGAAACATAATGAGGTAGTTCCAGCCAATTATTCAGATCATACATATGCAAATTCATTTCCGTTTATGGGGTTATCTGAACAATTACTTGGGACATTTAATATGATTTTACTAATTACAATTATTTTAATGTTTTCTCATGAATATCATAGTGGACAAATGCGCATGGTATTACAACGATCTTATTCGTATAAACAAGTACTACTTGCAAAAATAATAACAACCTTATTAACGATGCTGCTATTCTTAACAATTTACTTTATATGTAGCTATGTAGTTGGGTTTATATTTTTTGACTATCAAACTAGTATTGTATTACTACTTCATACTAAACCTTCGACAGGTATAACAATAGTAATATATAACATTTTATATTACTTAATTGCATATATAACGTTGGTAGCTATGACTAGTGTTTTGGTGATGTTAACAGTAATGAGTAAATCAACAACAGGAGCAACTTTGTTAGGAATGGGGTTTATGTTATTTTCTGCAGCATACCCTAACATTATACAAATTATGGAATCATCTACTTTACTAGGGTTTATTAATTATACATCTTTATTTATGTTGCAATATAATGGGATCGCAACAATGCTATTAGGATACCCACCTTTAATAGCGTGGTGTTTAGGGATTATGTTTCTTTACATCATTTTGTGTAACCTTATAACGTTTCGTGTGTTAAGTAATAAAGATAATTTTATTTGAGGTGATGAAAATGAAAGCTTTATTAATTAGTGAATTTGAACGAATTTTTTCAAGAAAAAAAACAAAGGTTTTGTTGGTTCTTTTTTGTTTAATTACTTTTTTGGATTGTTTATTTGTAGGATTGTATGGGACAGCTGTGTACAGCTCGGAATTTCAAGGACCGCTAAATAATTTGAATTTCCCATCCATTTTAGCTAAAGAAATTTATTTCATACTTGCCTTTTTGATATTCCCTATTTTATTTATAGATAGTTTTAGTGGAGAACTATCAGGAGGTGCGTATCGCTTAGTATTAATTCGATCCGTAGGTAGAACCAAGTTGTTGCTAACAAAATGGATTGCACAAGTTATCTTGGTACTTACTTTTTTACTTATTGCATTTGTTATTAGTTATATATACGGCATGTTTTTTATAGAGAATGCAGAAAGTACAATGTTTTTAGATAAAAATGTGCAATACAATGCTATTGAATCGTTTTTCTATACGTTAAAGTTTTATGGTGTTTTATTTATTATTGCAAGTTCTATTTTAATGATTGCAAATTTCATGAGCCTTTTAGTCATCAACCCAGTAGTTAACTTTTTAATGACTATAGGTGGTATGGTAGGTTCAATGTATATATACGATGATTTTAAATATTTCCTCATCTCCGGAGCTGAAGCCTTCAGAATTATCAGCCAACAAGATTACACATTTTTCCTTTTGAATGCTATAATTATCGTGGTAGGCATTGCTTTAAATTTATTTATCTGGCAGAAAAGAGATATGTATAATTAGAGGAGATGTTGGCAATTACGGATAAGATTTTAATTGTAGATGATGAAGAAGAGATTGTTACATTTGTCAAAGATAGTCTTCTTATGGAGGGGTATCATGTTCTAACAGCATTTAATGGTAGTGATGCAATTAAGCAAGTTAATGCTGGTGTTTCTTTAATTATACTAGATGTAATGCTCCCGGATATGAATGGTTTTGAAATTTGTAGGAAGATCCGGGAGAAACTCACTTGTCCGATTCTATTCCTTAGTGCAGATGGAAGGGAGACATCGAGAATTGAAGGATTGATGGTTGGGGGGGATGATTATATCGCAAAACCATTTAGCATTAGAGAACTGAAAGCAAGAATTATCGCCAATTTAAGGCGTGTGAAGGAAATAGAGCATCCAAATCAGGGGCATAGTTTAATGTGTGGAAATATTTTTATTAATTTCAAAAAAATTGAGGTAACAGTAAATGACGAATTAGTCCATTTTACAAAAAAAGAATTCGAATTATTGAAATTATTTTCACTGAATCCGGAGCAAGTCCTTACTAAAAAACAGATATTTGAAAAAATTTGGGGATATGATAATGAGAGTGATATTCTAACAATTGTAGAGCATATAAAAAAGATTCGGATTAAATTAGCTTTGTATGACTCGCAGTATAAATACATACATACTGTATGGGGAATTGGATATAAATGGAGCGTAAAAAATGATTAAGAATTTCTCAATAAAAAAACAGATCATTACTGGATTCTTAGTTATTTTGTTTGGGAGTATCATACTAACTATTATAACATTTGTATGTATGTTTAGTTGGTGGATGAATGGAGGGAGTGGCACTGTTCATCCCGCTGATTATTATCAAAATAAAATTCCAATAATTGAGAATTACGCAAAAGAAAAAGGGGATAATTTATTAGAAGAAAATGAAAAGAGTAGTTTGGAAAAGCTTATTCCCACAGAGGGCATTAAGTATCAAGTTATTAATGAAAAAGGAATATATTACTATGGAAATATCACTGAAAGTGTTATTAATAAAGAAAATCCTTTAGTGAAAAATATTAATTTAAAGATTAATAGTAAGGAAAACGCGAATAATATTACATACTACATCCCGCTATCTAATGATAATGGGGAGCTAAAAGGATCACTCGTTCTTAATTATAATATAGCAGTCTCTGCTACATCATTTTTAGATTTCATCCCTATTGTTCTATTATTTCTATCTCCCTTCATATACATCACTATATTATCATATTTAATTTCAAATAAAATCGGAAAAAGACTTTCAAAACCGATAACAGATTTAATTACTGCGTCACACCGAATTAAAGATAAAGATCTTAATTTTCATTTAGAATATGATGCTAATAATGAAGTTGGAGAATTAGTGCAAGCGTTTGAAAAGATGCGTGCCGAATTAGAAAACAGCCTATCTAGGGAATGGGCGTTAAAAGAAGAACGTAGAGAGTACATCAATGCAATTTCTCATGATTTAAAGACTCCCCTAACGATTGTGAAAGGGCATGCTGAAGGTTTACAAAGTGGTATGTGGAAGGATGAGGAACTGTTACTTCGCTATTTATCTACTATTGAATCTAATGCCAATCGAATGGCAAAGCTACTGAGCGAATTTAATATGATAAACGAATTGGAAGTGTGTTCATTCAATTTGTTTTTAATAAATAGTGAAATAGAGCAATTTTTAAAAAGTAAAATTATGGAATATAACTATCTGATGGAGAAAAAAAATATTTATTTTAGTTTTGAAATTAAAAATGATAAGCGAATAAAGAATTTCATTTTAGATCAAGAGCGGATTAGTCAAGTAATTGATAACATTATTATGAACAGTATCCGTTTTACTCCTGATAAAGGGAAAATTCATGTGACTGTTTGTATTAATACGAAACAATTACAATTCCATATTGTTGATTCTGGATCAGGATTTGAATCTAAAAATATGCTTAAAATTTTCAATCAATTTTACCAAGGTGATCCTTCTAGATCTAAAAATAAAGGTCATTCCGGTTTAGGCCTTTATATTGCGAAGACAATTATTGAAAAGCATAAAGGTGAAATTTATGCGGACAATAATAGTAAATATGGTGGTGCTCATATTTGGTTTATCATACCAAATTAAGATACAGAATATGAACTGGGGGTAGAAAATTTGATTGGGCCCAACGGTAAGATTTTAATTGTAGATGATGAACCAGAAATAAATCTCATGTTAAAAGATGCTTTTAAATTGGAAGGATATGAAGTATATACAGCGAGTAATGGCGTAGAAGGAATTATTCAAACAAAAAGATACAATCCTGATATTATTATTATGGATATTATGATGCCCGATTTAAATGGATATGATGTTATAAAAATTTTAAGAGAAGAAATTGATACTCCTATTATTTTATTAAGTGCGAAGCAAAGTGAAGTAGACAAAGTATATGGATTTGGAATAGGAGCAGATGATTATGTGGTAAAGCCTTTTAGTATTCAAGAACTAAAAGCTCGAGTAGCCGCACATATTAGACGAGAACGACATATGAGTATAAAAGGATCAGAAAAAGAGTTAGTGTCTTTAAAATTTGGGAAATTAGCTATTTGTATCGTGGAATACAAAGTTTATTACGATTCCCATGAAATTGTGTTTACCAATAAAGAATTTGAAATTACAAAACTATTAGCTTTACATCCAGGACAAACCTTTACGAGAGAGAATATATATGAGCTAGTATGGGAAGATATAGCTTATTATGATAGCCATACAATAACAGAGCATATCAAAAAAATAAGAAGAAAACTACAAAATGTTCAATGTGAGGATTACATTCAGACTGTTTGGGGAGTAGGGTATAAGTGGTCTGGTTAATTTTCACTTTAGATGTTTTTTACACACAAGTAAACAATTATATCAAAGGGGAGAGGAGATTACCATTAATCACTGTTTGGAAAATAGACTAGATAATCTGCTTATTAACCACGTTAAAAGGTTTAAATAACTATCAATAAAAAAGAATTAGAGTTTTGCAGTGACCCCTGTCAAGTAGACAGTATTTAAAAAGCGCAACTAAGCAACCTGAGTTCTATATTTATATAGACTCAGGTTATTTAATTTCTTTTGAAATCTTTGATGATTATAAAAGTGCATATATTTACGCACGGCAAGTTTGACCTCATTCGCTTTACGGAAGGAGTATAAATGAAAACACTCTGCCTTAAAGTGACTGAAGAAGTTTTCCATACAAGCATTATCCCAACAGTTGCCTCTTCGAGACATACTTGCCTTCATCT
>NZ_JBHVNG010000025.1:0-14901 GCF_042796455.1 Bacillus sp. NPDC057893
GGATCAAACTCTCCAATAAAGTTAGTTTGTCTAGCATCTAAAAATAAAAATTGACGTTTCACGTTGTTTGTTTCGTTTAGTTTTCAAAGTTCAATGTCACGTTTCAGCGACTTTTATAATTTAACATTTCGAATTGAATCTGTCAACAACTTTTTTCGTTTCGTTCCTGACGACGCTTATTAATTTATCATATTACCAATCGATAAGTCAACGCTTTTTTAAAAAATGCCAAAATAAATTTATCTTGGCATTATATATAGCTTAATAATCACTAATGCCGCAACACCTGGCACCCCTAATAAACTTGATACTGTAGCTGTGCCTGTGTTAATTGGAATATGAAAATCAAAATATGTCCCTACAACATTCACAATGAACAATAACGCTATACCTAAGGTGACATGAAAGAGTGCTTTCCCTATAAAACGTATTGGTTTAGCAGAAACACCAAAAATAAGAAAAATAAAAACCAACGCAAGAATGCCAACAATAATAATTGTAGAATTCATTTTTTCCTCCTTATGAATGACCTATACATATCCATTTGTATGGGACAAGACAATAAAAAAGAACATCTATAACATAACTCCTATCACTTCATCTTTATAACCTTTAATCAGTAATATTTCTTCTAAGCACTAACAATTAGATACAACTAACTCCATTCCCGCCTTTTCTTTCTCCTCTTTATACCCCCAAAATAAAGTAACCCTGTTACTCACAAGTAAATCGATAAAAAGCAAAAGGTCCTGCTTTAAAAAGCAGGACCTTTTACCATTGTTCCATTTTCACAGGACGACGTTTTGCTTCTTTTAACAAGAAAAAATATTTCGCCTCTGCTATTTTTAAAGAACAAAGTACATCTTGAGACGGCTCAACACTTTGTTCAACCAGTCTCTTCTGACGTAGCCATTCATTCTTTACCTTTTCTAATAATACAATTAACTTATCGTCATACTCTTTACGCAACTTACCCTTTTTTTGAAAGAACATTTTCCCTTCTCCTCTTATATCTCTCTACGGCCTTCTAAAGCTTTCGATAGTGTTACTTCATCTGCATATTCTAAATCTCCACCAACTGGCAGACCATGTGCAATACGAGTTACTTTAATTCCTGTTGGCTTTAAGAGGCGGGATATGTACATCGCTGTAGCTTCCCCTTCAATATTAGGGTTTGTTGCTAATATCACTTCTTGTACTGTTTCATCTTGTAGTCTCTTTAATAACTGTGGGATATTAATATCCTCTGGTCCAATTCCCTCCATTGGAGAAATGGCACCACGCAAAACATGATATACACCTTGATATTCTTTCATTTTTTCCATCGCAATTACATCTTTCGGCTCTTGTACTACACAAACAACCGATTGATCTCTATGCGAATCGTCACAAATATAACAAGGATCGCGGTCAGTAATATGCCCGCATATAGAACAATACGCTAAATCTCGCTTCGCATTCACAAGTGCTTTTGCAAAACCTAGTACATCATCCTCTTTCATATCTAACACGAAAAACGCCAATCGAACCGCTGTTTTCGGTCCGATTCCTGGCAACTTCATAAAACTATCGATTAATTTTGATATCGGTTCTGGATAATGCATATATCAATATCCCCCTAGAACATTCCACCTGGTAAGTTCATGCCTTTTGTAAATTTGCCCATTGTAGAGTTTGAAAGTTCATCAACCTTTTTAAGTGCATCATTCGTTGCAGCTAATACTAAGTCTTGTAACATTTCAATATCTTCTGGATCTACAACTTCTTCTTTAATTTTCACTTCAAGAACTTGCTTATGGCCATTTGCGATAACAGTAACCATTCCGCCACCAGCTGTACCTTCAACTGTTTTGTCGCCAAGCTCTTCTTGTGCCTTCGCCATGTCTTTTTGCATCTTTTGCATTTGTTTCATCATATTATTCATATTTCCCATTCCGCCACGCATCATAATTAATTCCTCCTCATTATTATTACTCTTTTATTTCAATAAGTTCTTGCCCTACTAATTTTACAGCCTCTTCTATAAGAGGATCTTCTTTTTGTTCTGGGCTTTCTTCAGAATCCCCGCCTTCGCGTTGTAAAAAGTCTTCACGAATTTTACCCCATTCACTTTTTGGGATAGCAATCATATTTAACCTTTTACTTAACAATTCAAAAAGAGTTTGTTCCAATGTATCCATCGCTTCTCGATTTTCACTAGCCATTTTGCAATGAATCTCATATTGAAATGCTAACACATAGGTATCATCTGAAGCCGCAACTGGTTCACTATTTTCTAATAAAACAGCAAATGCTACTTTGTTATGTGACTTGAGCCTTCCTAACAATTCGCCCCATACAGCTTTTAACTGTTCTAAATCTTGACGCTTCGCTTGCTTTAACACTTCATTCACACGTCCAACAGGAATTTTCATACTTCCTGTTCGTACCGGTTTTGGTGTTGCCCGCGTCTCTCTTACTTCCTGCTGCACACCAGCTGGCACGCCATTCTTTTTAACTTGCTCTAACTCTTTCTCCAGTTGCTGCATCCTGTTCATAATCGCTTGTAAACGATCTGCGCCGTTTGCTTGCATCATAAACTGCTGACACAGTTGCACCATAACAACTTCCAAGAATATTCTTGGATGGTTTGTCCACTTCATCTCCTGTTGTCCCTTACTAAGGGTATGAATAATTTCATAGATTACTTCCGGTTGCATTTCTTTAATTAACGTACGGAATTGATCATCTACAATTACCCGTTCCAACATATGTTCTAATTGTGGTGAAGTTTGATATAAAAGCATATCACGATAGTAGTAAATGAAATCCTCCATAAAGCGAACTGGATCTTTCCCTTTACTCATCATCTCATCTATAATACGTAACGCCCTTGATACATCATTTTCACGTATACATTCTACCAGGTCACCTAAATATCGCTGAGATACAGATCCCGTTACAGCTAAAACATCTTCGCTCGTCACCGTCTCATCGCTATAAGAAATAGCTTGATCGATAAGACTGAGCGCATCACGCATACCACCTTCAGCAGCACGCGCTACGATTTGTAACGCTTCATCTTCTACTTGCGTACCTTCATTTGTCACGACTGTCGATAACCTCTCAACGATATCATTTACTGATATCTTTCGAAACTCAAAACGCTGACAACGTGAAATAATTGTAGCTGGAATCTTATGCGGTTCTGTTGTCGCCAGAATAAAAATAACATGTCCTGGCGGCTCTTCTAAAGTTTTCAAAAGCGCATTAAAGGCACCCATAGAAAGCATGTGAACTTCATCAATAATGTATACTTTATATCCTACAGAACTTGGAGCATATTTTACTTTATCTCTTATATCTCGAATTTCATCTACGCCGTTATTTGAAGCCGCATCAATTTCTAATACATCTGAAATAGATCCTTGTGTAATTCCTAAACAAGAAGGACATTCATTACAAGGTTCAGCTACTGGGGCGTGTTCACAGTTAATTGCCTTTGCAAATACTTTTGCAATTGTCGTTTTCCCTGTTCCCCTCGGACCAGAAAACAAATAAGCATGTGAAGCTTTCTCTTGAAGAAGGGCATTTTGCAACGTTTTTGTCACGTGCTTTTGACCGACTACATCTTCGAATTTTTGCGGTCTCCATGTTCGGTATAACGCTTGGTATGACACGAAAATACGGCCTCCCTCAAAGGTTATTATCTCATTTATTATAACCCATTCTGTTTATAGATTCCAAAAGTTATTTTCCATACAAAAAACTCACCTTTATATTAAGGTGAGTTTTGTATACATATATAACTGCCGTGCACCTTCTGTCGATTACGTACCATAAGCGTTACTCAAGCAGTTAGCTCGGTTCAGGCACTCCTGCGGCACACGAGAAAACCCGCTTATTGCTGCTTCCTTCCGGACCTGACAAGGTTCACGGGGTCCCGTTGCGCAGGACCCAAACGTCAACACCACTTACTTAAGGCAGACCTTACAGCAGCATAACCTCGAGAAGGGATTCAGCCTCGCTAGAGCGGATTGCGAGTATAGGGCACCGCTACCTCCCCGCTTAGCACGGCAAAGTTAAAACCAATATTCGGTTGCCTTGGATAAGGCATTATCAGTATAACTTGTTTTTTTACAAAATGCAAATACGTTAGTTACCATTACTTTTCTCTAGTTTTTTCGCTTCTTTTCTTTTCTTACGAAGCTCCCTAAAAAAAATCGTTAACAACGTACCACATTCCTCTTCAAGTACACCAGCCACTACTTCACACTGATGATTAAAACGCTCATCAGTTAAAAGATTCATCAATGTACCTGCACATCCGCCTTTCGGATCGCTCGCTCCATATACAACCCTTTTTACACGCGATAAAACAATTCCCCCTGCACACATTGGACAAGGTTCTAATGTTACATATAACGTTGCATCTTCTAAACGCCATGTCCCTAATTTTTTGCAAGCTTCATCAATAGCTAAGAGCTCGGCGTGAGCTATTGATCTCTGTTCAGTTTCTCTTAAGTTATGCGCGACACTAATCACTTCATCATCTAGCACAATTACAGCACCAATTGGTACCTCTTGTATCGCCTCTGCCTTCTTTGCTTCCTCTATTGCTAACTGCATAAAATATATATCTCGCTCCATAATATAGTCCTTTCACCAAAAATAAAATACACTTTTTCATTTCTTGCAGGTGGGATAACTTTTGCAAATTCAATCCAACCTAAAGAAGAAAGAGAGGGAATTACATATGAAAAATACTGCCTTACTCATTATCGATATGATTAATGATTTTCAATTCTCCCACGGGCCCATCCTGGCACAGAAATGTGAAATTATAAAGAACCCCATTCTACAATTAAAGGACACCATGAAATCATTGGGCTATCCAATAATTTATGTCAATGATCACTATCAACTTTGGAGATCTGATATTAATCAACTTATTACTCATTGTACAAATAAGTATAGTAAAAATATTATCGAGGCCATTGCTCCGCATACTGACGATTACATTTTTATTAAACCACATTACTCTGCTTTTTATGAAACACCTTTGAATTCTTTATTAGGTTATTTAAAAATCGAAAATCTCATTTTAACAGGAATTGCGGGGAACATATGCATCCTTTTTACAGCTAATGATGCCCATATGAGAAATTATACACTTTATGTACCACGGGATTGCATCGCTTCTAATAACGAGCAAGATAATGAACATGCTTTAAAAATAATGGAGGCCACATTAAAGGCAAATATTGTACCGTCCTCCCAAATAAAATTTAATTAATACATATCTATTTTCTAACTTTTTATATCAAATTAGTCCGCTCGCTCCCCTCTTGTGCTACAATAATTCTGTTTTGTGTTTTTAGTAGTCACGGTAAATCACTGATTGAAAGGAGGAAACAGCGTGACCGGAGTACCATTTATCACGGTTGAAGGACCAATTGGTGTTGGAAAAACTTCACTTGCGAAGGAACTTTCAACTCACATGCAACTCCACTTACTAAAAGAGATTGTTGATGAAAATCCTTTTTTAGGAAAATTCTATGAAGACATCGACGAATGGAGTTTTCAAACAGAGATGTTCTTTCTTTGCAATAGGTACAAACAACTAGAGGATATTAACATAAAGTATTTGAATCAAAGGAAGCCTGTAGTAGCAGATTATCATATATTTAAAAATTTAATTTTTGCATCCCGTACATTAAAAGATGCTCAATATGACAAGTACATGCAAATTTATCGCATTCTTACGCAAGATATGCCTGTACCAAATGTCATCGTTTATTTAACGGCGAGCCTAGAAACATTACAAAAACGAATTGCGATGCGCGGAAGAGAATTCGAAAAAAATATGGATCCAAATTACTTACTACAGCTTACAAAAGATTACGAAACAGCAATGGATGCTTTCAAAAAGGACCATCCAGATATTCCAGTATTGAAATTTAATGGAGACGATATGGATTTTGTAAGAAATCCTGATGATTTAAATGTCATCTTATCCGCTCTTCAAAATACTCTCTTGAAGGAGTCGAAATAACAATGAATTTAAGGCAAAAATATGATATACCAAATGATGCAGTTATCACTATTGCTGGAACAGTAGGTGTCGGTAAATCCACTATGACAACTGCATTAGCTAACGCTTTAGGTTATCGTACATCTTTTGAAAAAGTAGATTCTAATCCATATTTGGACAAGTTCTATGCTGATTTCACACGCTGGAGCTTTCACTTACAAGTGTACTTTTTAGCAGAACGATTTAAAGAACAAAAAAGAATTTTCGAATATGGTGGCGGTTTTGTTCAAGACCGTTCTATCTATGAGGACACTGGTATTTTCGCAAAGATGCATCACGAAAAGGGTACAATGACTGAAACTGATTATGAAACATACAAAGGTTTATTTGATGCTATGGTCATGACTCCTTACTTCCCTCATCCAGACTTATTAATTTACCTAGAAGGTTCGTTTGATGATATTGTCGATCGTATTCAAGAACGAGGACGTCCAATGGAACAGCAAACACCAATCGAGTATTGGAAAGAGATGCATGGACGTTACGATAACTGGATTAATAACTTTAATTCATGCCCTATTTTACGATTAAACATTAATGAATACGATATTTTAAAAGATGGCGATTCAATCGAACCAATCATTAAAAAAATTGGACATTTTTTAAAACAAACACGTAAACTTGTAAAATAAAAAACCCGTGCATATGCACGGGTTTTCCTATGAAATTACTTTTTCTTTTTCGTTGGAGCAATAATTTCACTCTCTGGCTTTCCAGCATTAATACGCTGACGAACAGTACTCGTACTAATATCATATGTTTCAGCAATCTCTTTAACGGTCATTTCTTTCCCGTTAATTACTGCTGTTAGTAATTTCCCTGTACGTTTTGGAGTTACTTCTTTTTGCAAAGCTGGTTTTTCAGCTTCTTTTGGCACCTCTACTTTTTTTGCAACCTGTTTTACATCACAAGTGCAACCACAAAGCTTACGGAATGTATCATCACTTATAATGCGCGACACATTTGCACCACTGTTTAAAATTCTATTGTTCTTACAGACAGGACATTGTACATAATATAAAGTTTTTCCATCTAAAGGAAACGTTTGTATAATAAGATCCATGTTAACTCCTTTCATATCTATGAAGATAATCATCGGAATATGAGTGTGTAATAAGGACACTATACCCTTACATCATACTTTATGATTGGTTTTAAAATAAAAACTCGTTACGTGTTGGTAACGAGTTCTCCAATCTCCACTTATATGCGCTGTTGTCAATTATATCTGGAGGAGGTAGAGGGATTCGAACCCCCGCGCGACTCTCGCCGCCTGTCGGTTTTCAAGACCGATCCCTTCAGCCAGACTTGGGTATACCTCCATATTGACATCAAATATAATATCAAAAGAAAAACAGTTAGTCAACCCTACTATAATAAATTATGAGGAAAGGAAAATTTTACTTTCCCTCTCCTTTATGACACTGCTGACAACGCCCATAATTACCAATCACTCATACCGATGAATGTTTTAACTTATTTAATAACTGTTTTTCCTCCCATATAAGGGCGAAGAACTTCCGGAATTATAATTGTACCATCTTCTTGTTGGTAGTTCTCTAAAATAGCTGCCACTGTACGTCCAATTGCAAGACCAGATCCATTTAGTGTATGAACATGTTCCGGTTTGCCATTCGGCTCACGGCGGAAACGGATATTCGCACGTCTCGCTTGGAAAGCCTCAAAATTACTACAAGAAGAAATTTCACGATATGTGCCATAGCTTGGAATCCATACTTCAATATCGTATTTCTTCGCTGCTGTAAATCCTAAATCTCCTGTACACATGCTCATAACGCGATATGGCAACTCTAATAATTGTAACACGCGCTCTGCATCATTTGTTAATTTTTCTAACTCTTCGTAAGAATCTTCTGGTTTCACGAACTTCACAAGTTCAACTTTATTAAATTGGTGTTGGCGAATTAAACCGCGTGTATCACGACCAGCTGAACCTGCTTCAGAACGGAAGCATGAGCTAAACGCAGCATATCGTATCGGTAATTGCTCTTTACTCACAATCTCATCACGATGCATATTCGTTACAGGTACTTCAGCTGTTGGGATTAGGAAATAGTCTTCACTTTCAATACGGAATGCATCTTCTTCAAACTTCGGAAGTTGTCCTGTTCCTGTCATACTTGCACGGTTTACCATATAAGGAGGCAATACTTCCTCATATCCATGCTCATCAGTATGAAGGTCAAGCATAAAGCTAATTAAAGCACGTTCTAATCTTGCACCAGCTCCTTTGTAAAATACAAATCGGCTTCCTGTTACTTTCCCAGCACGTTCAAAATCTAAAATCCCTAAATCAGTAGCAAGGTCCCAATGTGGTTTTGGCTCATAAGTAAATTCTTTCACTTCTCCCCAAGTACGTGCTACTACGTTATCATCCTCTGTTTCACCTATTGGAGCAGATTCATGAGGGATATTTGGGATAGATAGCATTAATCTTTCTAAATCTTCTTCAACTGTACGAAGCTCATTATCAAGATCTTTTACTTTTTCCCCAACTTCACGCATTTCTAGAATTAGAGCTTCCGCATCTTTCTTTTCACGCTTTAATACTGAAATTTGTTGAGATACTTCGTTACGTTTACTTTTTAGTTCTTCCGTTTGAACAAGTAGCTCTCTTCTTCTCGTATCAAGTTCTTCAAAGCGACCAAAATCCGTTAAATCTTCGCCTCTGTGCTGTAATTTTGCTTTTACTTCTTCAAAATTCGTACGTAAAAATTTAATATCAAGCATTATATACTCCTCCTTTTATTTTATAAAACACAAAAAACTCCCGTCCCTATACAAAGGGACGGAAGTTAACCCGCGTTGCCACCCTAGTTGAAAGCATTACCGCTTTCCTCTCAAGTAGAAATAACGGCTCTTCACCGGGAATGCTTACTAATCAAAAGATATTCCACATTCCATTCCAGGATGGATTCACAAACTGTTTCTATCGATTTCCACCAACCATCGACTCTCTATAAGAAACAACATTTGTTACTACTTCCTATCAACACGCTTATTTTATAAAATTGTTACCATCAATTTACTATAATCTTATACAAGTTGCAAGTTACTTATACAACTTTTTTCATTTTCGCTTCTTTTACCATCTCTACAAAGTATGCTGTTACACGGTGATCATCCGTTAATTCTGGATGGAAAGAAGCAGCTAAAAACTGACATTGTCTTACTGCTACCATTCGATCGCCATGTGTAGAAAGTACTTCAACATCATCAGCTACATTTACAACATACGGAGCACGGATAAATACACCAACAAAGTCTTCTCCCACACCCTTCATTGAAAGTGCAGCTTCAAAACTATCTTTTTGGCGTCCGAACGCATTGCGCTCAACCGTAATATCCATAGCACCAATATGTGCTTCTTCATAGCCAATAAGTGTTTTCGCAAGAAGAATCATTCCTGCACATGTACCAAACATTGGTTTACCAGACTTCGCAAATGTACGAAGAGGCTCCATGAAAGCATACTTATCAATAAGACGGCGCATTGTTGTACTTTCACCGCCTGGTAAAATAAGACCATCAATTTCTTCAAGTTGTTCTATACGCTTTACAACAACAGCTTCTGCACCACTTGCTTCAACTGATTTCACATGCTCACGAACAGCACCCTGAAGACCTAGCACACCGATTTTCACCATTTTAAAGATCTCCTTTAATTACCATCCACGCTCTTGCATGCGTTGTTCTGGTAATAACGTTGAAATTTCGACACCTTTCATTGCATTACCTAATCCTTTAGAAAGGCTTGCAATTAGTTCGTAATCTTCATAATGAGTCGTTGCTTCAACGATTGCACGTGCAAATTTCTCTGGGTTTTCTGATTTGAAGATACCAGATCCAACAAATACACCATCAGCACCAAGTTGCATCATTAACGCTGCATCTGCTGGTGTTGCTACACCACCTGCTGCAAAGTTTACAACTGGCAGGCGACCAAGGCGTTTAATTTCAAGTAGTACTTCATAAGGAGCACCAGTATTTTTTGCATATGTCATTAACTCATCTTCACGTAGACTCGCAACTTGACGGATTTCTGCATTGACTTGGCGCATATGACGCACTGCCTCTACAATGTTTCCTGTTCCAGGCTCACCTTTTGTACGAAGCATAGATGCACCTTCTGCAATACGACGTGCAGCTTCTCCGATATCACGGCAACCACATACAAACGGAACTGTGTAATCACGTTTATTTAAATGGTATACTTCATCAGCAGGAGTTAATACTTCACTCTCATCGATATAGTCTACCCCTAATGATTCTAATACACGTGCTTCTACAAGGTGACCGATACGGCATTTTGCCATAACCGGAATTGACACAGCACCCATAACTTCTTCAACAATTGTTGGATCTGCCATACGAGAAACGCCACCTACTGCACGAATATCTGCAGGTACACGCTCTAATGCCATAACAGCAACTGCGCCTGCCTCTTCTGCAATTCTTGCTTGCTCAGCGTTAACTACGTCCATAATAACGCCGCCTTTTTGCATTTCTGCCATTCCACGTTTTACACGTTCTGTCCCTGTTACATTTGTCATGTACAAAAACCCCCCTAGGTGAATTGCTTTCCCCATTAAAGAAGAAAATTAAGAATACTCTTACATTCTACCACTAACTATCTGATGCTTGTCCACTACTTTTTCATAAAGTCGGTATGAAAAATAGGAATAAGAAAAAGCTCCTACAATGAGGAGCTTTTAAAACCAACCTTTTACTGTATCAACAGCACCATTCCACATACCACTAAAGAAAGAACCAATTCCGCGCATAGAACGAGTAAACCAGTTTGCTTCTTCTACTGCTGATTTTGTTACAAGATCTACTTGCAATGACTTACCAGATAAAAATCCAGGGTCATTCGTATCTTTTGGTGTAATTACCATCTGACCAAGTGCAACACCCTTTTTGATAGGTGCTTCTTGTCCCTTACTTGCTTCTTTAAATTCTGTTTTATAAACATCTTTACTTCCTTTTGACACTGGAAGTGAAACAACTTGTTTTGTTTGAACTGCTACATCTTTATCTTTTGCATTTTCTACTCGTACTGTTTCTTGTCCTTTGACCGAAGAACCTTTTTCATACATTTTCTTCATTTCAAAGTTAACAAAGCCATAATCATATAACTTCTTCGTCTCATCAAATCTTGCTGTATGAGAACTTGTTTTAATAACTACAGAAATAAAACGCATACCGTTTCTTTCAACCGTACCAGTGAAGCAATCACCTGCTTCTGGAGTTGATCCTGTTTTCAGGCCATCTACGCCATCATATTCTTTAACTAAACCCTTTAACATCCAGTTCCAGTTCGACATTGCAAATTTTTCTTTTTCTGGACGGAATACTTTTTTCGGGATTTTCGCTGTATCTAACACTTTTGGATAATCTTTAATTAGATGTTGTGCTAAAGTTGCAACATCTTTTGCAGACATTTTATTTTCTTCATCCGCTGTTGTTCCTTCAGGATGCATTCCCTTTAAATCTTTGTTTGTTAAACCTGTAGAATTGACAAATTTATAATTTTTCAATCCTAGTTCTTTCGATTTATCATTCATCATTTTTACGAAGTCTACTTCTTTACCTGCAATTGCTTCTGCTAATGCAATTGTTGCACCATTTGCAGAAAAGATTGCCATCGCTTCATACAACTCTTTTACTGTATAAGTGCCGCCATTTTCTAATGCAACATTTGATAATGAGGCATCTTGTGAAACCTTATATGCATATTCAGAAACCTTAATTTTTTGATCCCACTTAAGTTTTCCTTTATCCACTGCTTCATGAACTAAATATTCACTCATCATTTTTGTCATACTAGCAATTGATAATAACTCATCTGCATTCTTTTGATATAAAATTTTCCCAGAATTCGCTTCTACTAAAATTGCCGCACCCGCTTCAATGTTTAGAGCGGCTCCTGTTTCAGCTGATGCATTGCTATATGGTAACAGCATGCTACAAGCTAGTGTAAGCACCGTTACTAAAGCCATGAATCTTTTGCAAAACATACCTTTCACTTTTGCTACCCCCAATATCTATGTACTCACATAACCGTTATTCTAACATAATCAAAAAAAAATAGACAGAGATATCAAATCTCCGTCTATTTACATATAAGACATTATAATGAGTAGTTTGGAGCCTCTTTTGTAATTTGTACATGATGAGGGTGGCTTTCACGTAAACCTGCACCTGACATGCGAATGAACTGTGCATTCTCACGTAAGAATTCTAAATTCTGCGCCCCGCAATATCCCATACCTGCACGTAATCCACCAACTAATTGATGAACTGTATCTGCTAAAGGTCCTTTATATGGTACGCGTCCTTCAATACCTTCTGGAACAAGTTTCTTGTTTCCTTCTTGGAAGTAACGATCTTTACTTCCTTTTTCCATCGCTCCAACAGAACCCATACCACGATATACTTTAAATTGGCGACCTTGGTAAATTTCAGTTTCTCCAGGGCTTTCAGCAACACCAGCAAACATACTACCTAGCATAACAACGTGTGCTCCTGCTGCTAAAGCTTTAACCATATCACCAGAGTACTTAACACCGCCATCAGCAATAACTGGAATACCGTGTTTACGAGCTTCTGTTGCACAATCATAAACTGCTGTTAATTGTGGTACACCAACACCAGCTACAACACGCGTTGTACAAATAGAGCCTGGTCCAATACCAACTTTAACTACGTTTGCACCAGCCTCAATTAATGCTTTCGTCGCTTCAGCTGTAGCAACATTTCCAGCGATAATATTTAGTGCTGGATATTTCGCACGAACTTCTTTTACCTTTTCAATAACACCTTTAGAATGACCATGAGCTGTATCAAGTACAATTGCATCTACGCTAGCTTTTACTAATGCATCGATACGAAGCATAGCATCAGCCGTTACACCGACAGCTGCTCCAACTAATAAGCGTCCTTGCTTATCCTTAGCAGAGTTTGGAAATTCAATTACTTTTTCAATATCTTTTATTGTAATAAGCCCTTGTAATACACCGTTATTATCAACAAGAGGGAGCTTTTCAATTTTATACTTTTGTAGGATCTTTTCAGCTTCTTCCAGTGTAGTACCAACTGGAGCTGTAATTAACTGTTCTTTTGTCATTACGTCAGAAATTTTGATTGAGTAGTCTTGAATGAAACGCATATCACGGTTTGTAATAATACCAACTAATTTTCGCTCATCTAAATTATTTACAACCGGTACACCTGAGATACGATATTTTCCCATAAGATGTTCTGCATCATATACTTGATGTTCTGGAGTTAAGAAGAAAGGATCTGAAATAACGCCGCTTTCAGAGCGCTTTACTTTATCAACTTGCTCTGCCTGTTGCTCAATAGACATATTCTTATGAATAATTCCTAAACCGCCTTGGCGAGCCATTGCAATAGCCATGTCAGCTTCTGTTACTGTATCCATTCCTGCACTAATTAACGGAATGTTTAGCTGTAAGCTTTCAGATAAAACTGTTTTAACACTTACTTCTCTTGGTAATATATCTGACCTCGCTGGTACAAGTAATACATCATCAAAAGTCAAACCTTCTTTAACAAATTTAGATTCCCACATAATTGTTCCCCCCATGATACCAGAAATTATTATTAGTAGCTTATCAATTGGTTAAAATACTGTCAAGGACGTATATATATGTTAGAATTTTTAGACAATAAAAGGAGCGTAATATATGCATCAAACACATTGTACTTGGCAGCAATTAAGTTTCTTTTTTTCATCTCAAAATGTACAACGTTATCTTGCCCGTTGTTATGAAAAATCCTCCATACAAGATGCTGAAAAAAAAAGTTTTGAAAACTGTTATCCCTTTATTTACTACTTAGAACATGGGAAAAATTATTATGAATTATATAAGGTGGCCCCCTTTTCGATTCAGCCAATGTTGTTATTTTATGGAATTAGCCAACTGTTTAAAGCTTGCTTGTTAACTATTGATCCTAACTACCCAGAATCAACTACTGTTTTAGCTCATGGCGTTACAACTCGTAAACGAAAAAAACAGGGGTATCAATTTTTAGAAGATGAGGTGAAAATACAGAAAAACGGATTGTTTACTCACGTTGCAGAACAACTGTTTCACATGAAACACCTAGAAGCGGAGAAGTTTAATATGTTAGAGCTAATGGGGAATATTCCTGAATTACAAAATTTGTTGCGCTATAGTCAAAAAGTATCAACTTTATATAAGATCGATTCAACAAATAAAAATGAGCTCTCCTTTTCAGTCAATATATTAGATCGATTACATATGACTAAAGAGCGATTTTCTCGTTACATCGAAACAAGTTGTAAGCATTTATCAATACAACACGTACCTGAGAAAAATAGTGAATTGAATGTATTTTTTTCAGCGCCTATTCAATCGTGGAATCCTATGTATAGTACTCCTTTATACTACGAGTACCTTACTGACACTTATTATTTACCACTTACGACCGATCCTAGAAACTCTAAGCAAGTGTTACCTGAGCTCCTTATTCATTATTTATTGCTCTATAATTTAAGCATGATTTCTAGGTATGAAACAGATTGGTGGTATGACTTACTTGGAAGCTATGGATCTGAAGATTATCCATTTATTTATCAATTTCTCAATATTTCTGCTCAAAAAATCCCTTACTATATTTCAGCATTTTTACTAACGGAATCCAACCTATTTCATGGGAAATAAAAAAACACAAGTCAAAAGACTTGTGTTTTTATCTTGCTTGGCGACGTCCTACTCTCACAGGGACAAGGTCCCAACTACCATCGGCGCTAGAGA
>NZ_JBHVNG010000026.1:0-14011 GCF_042796455.1 Bacillus sp. NPDC057893
TGTGGAGATAGCCTAATAAATTAGAGTTCGATAGAACTCTTTACTTAGGAATCCCCCTCTTCTAAACGAAGTGAAAGTGGGGGTAGTTCAATGTTCGTGAATAAATCCCTCAAAAATACAATTGACCAATAGTAACAAAAGCATCCTCTTAGAGTTCTTCTAAATATTCAATTATAATACTTATTAATTATAACAAATTTAACTTCCCAAATACTCATTTTAATACTTATAAAAAAAGATGACTTCTGTAATAAATAAAAGTCATCTTTTTCCTATTTTATCAATATCTATATTACTCAACATCGATATTATTTCGCTATTTTATCATATGCTTTTGATTTTGTTTCCTCATTTAAATTACTATGTTTCATCGAATACATGAAATATATTACTGCGCCGATAGTTATCCAAATAATGAAGTACACCCATGTTCTTATTGGCAAATTTAGCATTAAAAATACACAACTTACAATTGAAATCATAGGTAATATGGGTACAAAAGGTACCATAAATCCACGTTTTAAATTTGGATGTGTTTTACGCAGGATAATAACTGATACACCAACCAATGCGAACGTTACCAACCCGCCAATATTAACTAAATTCGCTAACTCTTTCAAATCAATAAATCCAGCTATTAAAGAGCTTCCTATTCCCGCTACTCCAATTGTAAAGGTTGGTGCTCCAGTCTTTTTATTAATCTTCGCAAGTGATTTTGGTAACAATCCATCACGACTCATAGCAAAGAATACACGTGTTGCTGCATACATAGTCGAGAAAATAACAGCCATAAGGCCGATTACTGCTCCTGCAGCAATTACACCAGCAACTTTATCTTGTCCCACGACTTCCATTACATAAGCCATTGCTTCAGGTACATTTAATTCTTTATAGGAAACCATACCTGTCATAACAAGGCACACTATAACGTAGATAATTGTACATATAATTAACGATACAATAATACCAATGGGAAGATTTCGTTGCGGATCTTTTACTTCTTCTGCCGAAGTTGCCAGTATATCAAACCCCATAAAAGCAAAGAATACGGCTGCTCCACCAGCTAAAACGCCACTTAAACCGTATGGTGTAAACGGTACCCAGTTCTCTGGTTTTACATAGAAAACACCAACTACAATAAATAATATAACCATTCCAATTTTAATTAACACCATTATGTTATTGATACGTTTACTTTCCTTCGTACCACGTGATAACATCCATGTAATTATTAATGTAATGACCACCGCTGGTAGATTCATAATACCACCTTGTGATGGAATCGATAATAGTGATTTAGGTATCTCTAACCCCAATCCACTTATTAAATTGTGGAAATATCCTGTCCATCCACTAGCAACCGCTGCTGTAGCCACGATATAAATTGAGAGTAGAGTCCAACCCACTAAATGTGCCACAAATTCACCAATCGTTGCATAAGAGTACGTATATACACTACCTGAAGTCGGAAGCGCAGATGCAATTTCTGCGTAACATAAAGCGATAAATCCACATACAATTGCTGCAAGTACAAATGAAAAAATAACTGCTGGGCCAGCATCACTTGCTGCTACTAATCCGGTTAACACAAGAACTCCTGTTCCAATTATTGAACCTATCCCTAACATAATTAAATCAAATAATCCTAATGTCTTCGTTAAGTTCTTACTCTTATTATGCTCTAACAGTTGTGTAACAGATTTCTTTTTTAATAGCTTCCTCATATCCTCTGTGTCCCCTTTAAAAAATAAGGTATGTTCTTCTAATACTTTTTTTATACATAATTTTGTTTAGATGTTAGTTAATTTAAAACGATTAAATTCTAGTGTTGAGCTATGTGAAAGATTTACCAGCATCTTTTCTCCGAATTCTCATAGGAATCAATTCCATAAACACTGAATCATATTGGGTATTTACTTTATTACCTTATCTACCTATCTGATTCATATGGACACTACCCCGGAAAGTGTAGAATGTTCCCCTTTTTCTGAAAATTAATAAATCATTTCTTTTGTCGTGTTTTGTCGAATTATATTAATTATTCTAAATAAAGGTGTTGTGTTTGTAAAGTATTATTTTTTAGAAATCTCATACAATAAAAATAGATGCTAGAAACCAGCATCTGTTTTTATTACCACGATTTATTTGCGAAAATACAGAAATGATTCCCATAATGGCTGCAGCAGAATTAAATAAAGTAATTCATTTTAAACCTACATTACTAAAATCTAATCTACCAGTCCAGCTTTATTTAAAGGATGGTTGGGGGGCATCCCTGCTATCACTAAAGCTATTTCAATATACCAATGAGGTGATTACCACTATTAGTGACATAGCTTTCATATATGTAAAAGCTAGCAAGATTAAATCTGGTACCCCCCATTTTATCTAAATGTTCTTTGGAAATTCCTTAAATCGATACAGCCAGCCCCAACGATTATAGGTGAGATGCTAGAGGTATCACGGAAATTAGAAGTATAGCGATTGGTTATCCTCTGATCTGTAACCTTTTGTCCTTCGCTATTTTGATATGTATCTAGTGTAGATACATACTCTCCCCAACCATATACTTCAATTCTATTACCCTAGTTAGAGAAAGTTAAACGCTTATGGGGAACTCTTGCAGTAAATGCTCCAACTATGGTAACTCCTGAATCTTTAAGTCAGGGCTGTTGCAATTAAAAATTTACTTATCCTCATGGTCTCTAAATTCATCTAAATCAATACCCGATTGTTTTTTCTTATTTTTTTAATTTGTCTAACAAATATATAGATGTTAATATGATTTTAGAAGATGCCATCATCCCTTTGACTGTACAGCTGATTTTTCACGAGTTAGATTTCTGAGTTTTCTATCAACTGGGAGGTTAAAAAGATGAAACTTTTAGGGAAGGCAGCAATTATTGGAACACTAGCTATTGGAGGTATTACATATTCAAGTACAATTGGTACAATCACACCTGCTTCTGCTGAATCGCAAAGAATCCAAAAAGAAACACCAGTTTTAGACAATTGGCAGTGGCAAAACTATTTTTCACTACACCATAATGCAGATTTCATAGAGGAATTAGCAGTTGGTGACCTAAAGCATGGGGGTACATTCGATGTTACTATTTATACTGGTGGTAAAGATACCGGTATTGTAAAAATATATCGATTAAGTGCGAATGAGAATGAAGAAATAAACATGCAGAGATATAAAACGATTTATGACTCAGGTATCTCGCATAATTATGGTAGATTTATAACACCTATTACTTCCGTTTATAAACCTGGAACATACGTAGCTGTTATGAAACTTGGAGAAAATTATTATTATGGAGGCAGCTTTAAAATTTCAGATTAACCAAAAATAATTAAACTAATAATAGTTCAGAATTTATTTTAGAGTTTATATAGATTCTTTCTTAGAATCGTTTTTTTAACTATTATCACCTGAGTTAGAAAAATCACAAATTCAAACTGTACTTCAAAATATATAAGATGAATAATAAAGAACTAGCTAAAATTTAGCTAGTTCTTTATTATTCATCTTATATTGGTATATCGTTTAGATTTGAGGAAGTGTCCCGAGAATACGGATTTGCGACGCTAAAGACTTTTTATTTACCTTTGCGTTCATAATCCTTATGCTCTTCTGTTGTACATATTCCGCACGAGCAGGTAGTGGAAATCCCTGTACTTCCACTAAAATTAATTATATTGTATAAACATTCGGAAAGTATGGGTATAATTGATTTTAGTTTACTATAATATAAATATGTATACTTATATTTTTTTTCATAACGTATTTTTCCAAAAGTTCATTTGCATTTGCTTTTTTCTGTGGAGTGCCTTTTATTTTAGTAAAAGAAATAATTAGCATAGTTTACAAAAATATCAATTTTTTTGATTGTGAATCTTTTTTCTAATAATTCAGTTACCATTTTTTGTAACTGTAGCAAATTTTTAAAAAACAAACCAAAACACGACCTCTTAAATTCAATTATAATCCACTTTAACGAGGGAGTTAATACAATTACATTCAAAGTCGCATAATCATCTACAAAACGAAAATAGGACCCTTAAAACGATTGTCGGTTTTAAAGGGTCCTATTTTCGTTTGAAAATCTATTATTCTATTTCTCCCTTCACTTCTTCATATAAAATGTCTTCTGCAAACTTTTTGTAACCATTATACCCTTTTTTTGAAGCTTTTTTCTTTATTGCTTCCACTACCTTTGGATCAAGATATAAGCTCACATGCTGCTTTTTTTCTCTTGGTTCCTCTTTTGATATATTTTCAATTTCTTGCTTAAAAATTTCTAAATCTCTTTTTAAATACAATCGCTCAGTAGATTTCCCTTTAGCAATTTCTTTAAATGGTAATAAACCATCTCTTGCAGCATTATGTAAATATGTCTTCGATCTACCGAGAAACTCGGATGCTTTCTTTAATGTCAAAGCATCCTTATACATTTCAACAAGTTTTAGCACATCTTCTTCTTTAAAACGGTATCCGCCATCTGCTTTCCAGGTAACAGGATTTATAGGTTGGATTTGTTTATACTTTATTAAATAGCTTAATTGATTTTTTGTTAAACCTACCCTATCGCATACCTCTTCGAAAGATAAATAATTCATTTCTCACCTCATCCGAAACATTCATTCTAGTTGTTGTATTAATTTTCTTAGTTCGTACTTTGTTAAACCCGTCTCTTTTACTACATTCTTTAATGAATACTCTTTATACTGCAGATACTTGATCGGATTATCTATGTAACGTTCTCTTACCTTATTAAATGTACTCTTTTTTGATAAAAGATTCAATTGCTCTCCTTTCTCGCGAATGGAATCGAAAATTGGACAGCCTTTACAATGTTTATAGTTTCGTTGTTTTGCCTTTTTTTTCTCATCTGTATAATTCATTGATAGGTTGTTCAGAGGGTAAGTTGAACAATGGGTATATTCTAAATCATAAGTTTCACGTAATATTTTCCGACGAAGATTTTTCAAAAAAAGCTCCTCCTATCATATTTAGGTTGAAATGTACAAAAGATCCAATTAAACATTTCAATTATATATCCATTAAGATGAAAAGTTAAATAATAAGGAAAATACCATTTTTGAATATTTCATTTTATACCACAATAAATAATCTATTTATTGTGGTATAATTGGAATAATAAAAGTTTATATAAAATATGTATGTTTCAATTCATTCTACTAAAGGTTGTGACTAAATTTGAATATTATAAATTTCAAACATGATAATCAACTGATAAAATCGAAGTCGGATTTTTTTGATAATAGCCACTTTGAAAAAATTATGGGTATAGGCATCCGAAACATTGATTATTCCCAATTGAGTGAAGAATCCTTGGTTTATTTATTTTTACATGATGAACCTTCCTTAACGAAAAAGAGAAGTGATCGGACAAAAAAAATCTATCTACATGACCTTTCTCATTTCCTTCGTTACATAAAAGAAAAAGTAGGAACCATTCAAGAGTTATCGCATAATGAGATGGAAATCTACTTCTATGAACTAAGTAAGAAATATGCGGCCACTACATTACGTCGAAAAAAAACAGTGGTACAGCAGTTTCTACGATATGTATATGATAATAACGGATTAACAGATGACTATAGCACTCGTATAAAAAAGGTATCTGTAAAAAAAGAAGCGCTGGTCAATCGTGACCTCTTTCCTGAAGAAGTAAATGAGATTCTAGATACACTGAAGAAAACAAATCACTTTATGTATGCATTGTTTTTCCTCCTTACGACTACCGGACTCCGGATTGAAGAAGTTGCAAATGCAAAGTGGGCAGACCTTGTATTCCATTCCTCCTTAAATACGTATCTCTTACGTGTAGTTGGAAAAGGGAATAAAGCCAGGGAAGTTCGTATTTTTGAGGATGTACTTGACGATATCTGTCGTCTTCGTCAATTACGAAGACAAACGAGTAAATTGGATGTCTCAAGTACATCTGCTTTTCTACCCAAAGCAGATGGCTCACACTATCGAGCAGACTACTTATCAAAATACGTGGCAGAAAAAATTGAAGAAACTAATTTACCGTTTCTACGCCACCGAAGAGATAGAATTACACCCCATACCTGTAGACATTTCTTTGCGAATTATTTAATGGGAAAAGGTGTTGAACTTAAGAAAATACGTGACTACTTAGGTCATGAATCTATTATGACGACAGAGCGTTATTTAAGAGAGCGTACAAGACGTCAAAATCTGGCTACAATAGATATTGGGCATTCATTGTTCTAGCATCTATATAATAGGAAGATTCTCGATTTGTCTTATCGATATCTCCCTATTTTTTTGCTTATAGAACTGTGGATCTTACTCTATGGGGTTAAAATTCCTAAAAAGGTATGTGTTTGAGCAATCCAACCATACCTTTTTTTCATTATCTGTGAATGTTACACTCTACAATATCAACTAAGTACAATGGATTGTTAAAACCACACGCATCTGTAACAACTAATGTCTTATTTATTGCATCAAACTTATGAATGCTAACTATTGGTTTGAATTGAAGTTTAATTAAAGTATTGCTGCAAATATTAATTATATAAATAGAAGAAACCCACACACTTTGAAAAAGTTTGATCAAAATGTGTGGGTTTTAATTTTGGATTCCTTAATTTTTTATAAAAAAGATTGATCATTTTATGTGGCCTACTTAAATAAACTCAGCTGTTTGTTTAACTATATCCCTTCATGATTAGCATATAAATTTCACTTCTTAAAAGAAATATTTTGTTCAATCGCCTAACAGAACAAGATAAAAAGCCTAACTCATATTAGTAATTTTTCCTGTTCCTGTTGATAAATATAAAAATACTGCCTAGCACACTTAATGAAAGCATAAAATATAACAATAAATCAGGTAGAAATTCTGAAGGAACAATATCTATCGATTGAAAAATAATAATAGCAATGATACCTAAATATAGGATGTTATACAACACATTATTTGTTTTATTTTGAACTTCTCTTCCTCTTTCGTCTTTTGCTTCATCACTTGATTGAAATTTTATTACATACATCTGACTGATGAATATTAAAACTAAAAATAAAGATTTTAACCACAACATATGTCTCACTCCTCCTGATAATCGAACACGTCAGTTATTGACTTTTCAAATATATTTGCAATTTTAAAAGCAAGAATTAGAGAAGGATTATATTTATTTTTTTCAAGAGTAGCGATAGTTTGACGACTAACACCCACCCTTTTTGCCAGTTCTTCTTGAGTCCAACCTTTTTCTGCTCGGCAAACTACAATTTTATTATGTAACAATAGCAACACCTCTTAAGACAATTGTAATTTATTTTTACAATTCGTAAAGTATTTTTGACAAATGTTTTTGAAAATTAAAAATACCCCTTTATAAAAAGGGATAAAGCGGTGCAACTTTTTTATAAACTGTACGACTTTATTTCAAAGGTACACTAACAATCTTATATATTATAATTCCATCTTTATTATGCCAGAGATCAATGTCTTCTTTTGTCTCTATGGCTCGTTTTAAAACTTGATTTATCTCTTCAGATTTTTGTAAAAAAGTTTGATCATTTTCATCTCTAACCTTATAACGATTACCCTTTAATTAAAGAACTGCTTTTTCTTCGTACTAATAAAAGTATTCATATTGTTCCTCCTATTATTTTTTCCATATAGAATAAATTATTTATGTTAGGATGACCTTTCTAATTTAGTCTTTTGATATTGATTTACATAGTTGTACTATGGATTTCAAATGTTATTAATTCTAAACTTCTCCATAATACCTATAGAAGAACTACCAACAATCCAAATCGGATTTTATACGTTTTCGCAAGTTAAGAAAAACCTAAAAACAGACGATTCCTTAATATAAAGGAAATCGACTATTTTTAGGTTTTTCTAGATTGCTATCTATATTCTACTTTTAGTTGATGATTTTCGTCATAATGAGAAGCAGGATGGTATGGAATAGAAGGAATCTCAGAAATATTGTGCAAGCGTTTTTTATATTCCTCTAAGTAACGTTTTCGATTTTCTTCATTATGGGATGGTGTCCAGGCAATGAATGGTTCAACAGGCTCTAAACCAGAAAAATAAAGCATGCCATGATTAATATGATAAAGTATCTTCTCATGCATATCTCCATCCATTCCGTATGGTGTATAAGCATGTTTAGGGGAACCTGTTGTAGTAGACAACATCGCTTTTCTGCCTTTCAGTTTACCTGTATCATATCTTTCATCTCTTGAATAAATAAATCCAGAAGCAAATACTCTATCAAACCACCCTTTTAAAATGCCAGGAACAGAATACCACCATAGTGGAAATTGGAAAATAACAAAGTCTGCCCAAAGAAGTTTTTCTTGTTCTGCTTGAATATCAACCGAAAAATTATTTGTCTTAGTTGCTTGTTTTTGTTCTACTGCATATTTTAAAAACTCTTTATTTTCTCGCTGGATAAAATCGTCGCCATCAGCAACAGCTTTGAAATTCATAGCATATAAATCTGATACTTTGACTTGATGACCTAAAGAAGTTAATTCTGAGACAGCCAGATCCTTTAATGCTCCATTAAAAGACTTCGGTTCTGGATGTGCGTAGATAATTAAAATATTCATTGCTTGATCTCCTTCAATACAGTTTGTTTTTTAAATGACGTATTTGCAATTAATACACCAGCTAGAATTAGCAAGGCACCTAAGTATCCTTGTCGCCCCATGTTTTCATTTAGAAAGATGAATGCAAATATTGCTGAAAAAACTGGTTCAAGAGAAAATAAAAATCCTGTACTTTCAGGTGTAGTATACTTTTGAGCGATTGGCTGCATCACAAAACCATAAGCAGAGCAAATAATAGCTAAACCAAGTATTGCGGACCACCCTATGACTCCGCTAGGTAATACAGGCATTTCAAATATGAAATTTCCTAAGAGAGCAAAAAGAAATGCAAAGCCAATTTGAAAAATACCCAATTGAAATGCATCTACTTTTTGAACAAAATAGTTTGTAATTACAATGTGTATCCCATAAAGCAGAGCAGCTAACAAACATAAAATAGAACCAAATGCAAATGTAAAATCTTCTTTAATAGTAAGTAATGCTAAACCGATAGAAACAGTTATTACCCCATAAATTACCTCTTTACGTGGTAGCTTTCTTGTAATTAGTGTTTGTAAAACAGGTACTAAAATTACAGTTGTACTTGTTAAAAAACCGGCGGAAGAAGCAGATGTTGTTTTCATTCCATACATAAGTGAAATAAAAATCCCACATAATAATAATCCAACTATTGCGCTATAGCTCAATAGTTTAGTGTTTACACTTATTAATTTTTTATTAAATATAATAATCATAATCAGAAAAGCAATCCCGAATCGTAAGGATACAACTGTGAAGGGAGAAGCTATATCTGCAAGAAGTTTCATAAAAATATATGATGTCCCCCAACCTATAGAGACTGTAGCCATTAGTAAATTTGCTTGTTTTTGTGTCATTTGTTTTTATCCTTTCCTGTTTGTGTGGTAGAGCTATATGTTATCATCCAAATTTGCATTAGTTAAACGAATGTTTATAATGATAGTATTAGAATTTCTAATACAAGGAGCGATTTGATGAATATATATCATGCTTTTATTAAAGTGATTGAAACAGGTAATTTTACAAAAGCGGCAGAAGAACTAGGCTACACCCAATCCGCAATTAGTCAAATGGTAAATTCATTAGAGAAAGAACTATCAACTACTCTTATCTTGCGGTCTCGAACTGGAATTACCCTTACGCCAGATGGTGAAGAGTTTCTACCATATATTAGAAATATCAGCAATTCACATAAAGAATTGCAAGAAAAACAAAAAGAGATGAGAGGATTACAAAGTGGGTTTATTCGAATTGGAACATTTTCTAGCGTTGCATGTCACTGGCTGCCGAATTTGATAAGAAGTTTTAAGGAACAGTACCCAGCTGTTCATTTTGATATATACCAAGGCGAATATACAGTTATTTGTAATTGGATTAAAGAAGGAGTCGTAGACTTTGGCTTTGTTAATCCAGAAGCTGTGTCTAAATTAACAAGCATTCCATTACTAGAAGATGAAATGCTTGTCGTATTGCCAGCAAATCATTGTTTAGCACCTAAAACCAAGATTTCATTGGAAGAAGTAATAGAAGAGCCCTACATACTTTTAAATGAAGGAGAAATAAATGAAGCATTAACCATTTTTGAAGAAAATTCTCTTGAACCTAACATACAATACCGAGTACATGATGATTATGCAATTATGTCTATGATTGAACAAGGTCTTGGTATATCAATTTTACCGGAACTTGTTTTAGATAGGTGTCCGTATAATATTGTAACAAAATCAATCTCTCCACCTGTTAAGCGCACAATTAGTTTGGCCTATAAAGACAAAAGGGTATTACCTATAGCAAGTAGATATTTCATTGACTTTCTCATTAAGAATTTTAAGGAAACAGGGTCCGAATTAAAAAATAAGTAAAGAGGCATTCATAAAGAATGTCTTTTTACTATGCGGAAGGTTTAAACTAAGAGCAAAAAAAACGCCATCCTTTCCCATGATTCTACAGAAAGAATAGCGTATTTTTTCATTTTAGGGGCATTTCTTTTTATTAGCTTGATGGTGATGGGATACGGCAACAGTCCTTTCTTTTTCGGGCCACTCATTAAAAATTATAGATTTTTAGGGTGAAACTTTAATTTATGAGATTATAGTATTACAAGCTTTAAAGAAAGCTTGTAAAAATTAGTTCCGTAAACAAATGTTGTCAAAATCAATATAAAAAGTTAACGGAATTCTATTTCAGTTAACTTAAACTTGCCAATGGCCCCTAAAAGTAGTAATCGTTGCCGTGCCCCTTCTTAGATAAAAGATAAATTTTAAATCTAAAATAAATTGTTTATGGTCCGCAGTGCTAGTCCATTTATTAATTCCAAATTTCTTGTACCCATTCAGGATGATCAATAAAACGGGGTCCGATTATGTTGATACTTCGTATAAATAACATCATTACATTAATCTTTTTTCGGAAGTACAATTCCTTTATATAATTGAACTGTAATCAAGTAGTAAATCGAGTAAATCACTACAAAAATAACAATTGGTAACCAAATACGAAAGTACGGATCAATTAAAAGAGGGCCAAACATGTTCATACCAACTAATATGTGAGTAATACCCACAATTGCTGGGACTAAAAATACGAAGAATAACTCCTTATAAATCGATTGTATTAATAACTCCCGGCGAACACCGATTTTACGAAGCATTTGATAACGTGTACTATCTTTGGATGCACCGGATAGAATTTTAAACATTAAGCAACTTGCCATCATTGCTAAGAATGCAATTCCAACAAAGAAACCCATAAACATTAGTCCGCTGGCAAAACCATGATTCATATTATATGTTTGATACTTACTATCCAGTTCTTCCGCTTTCACATTTTTATATTTCGCTACCTGTAATTCATCAATTTTTTCCCATTCTTTTATGTATGATCCAAAATCATCTGTTTTCCCAATAAACACCGTATTTTCTGTACCTTTTATACTATCGTATATGTTTTGATCGACAATTTTTACTTTATGATCAGGATACATATACTTTGGCTGGATTGTTTGGAAAGCGTCGCTCCATTGTTTTGGTTTCCCATCATCTTTACCCCATTGTCTTGACAATGCAAATGCATCCATGGGAATTCCCTCTGAAACTTTCATCGTCTTCTCATCTTTTCTATCTTTTACTAAAGGACGATTTTTCTCTAAATCTTCTTTTATATAATAAACATACTTATCATCTACTTTGTAGCGATATTCAAGCTTCTCTTGGAATAAGATACCACTCAAAATGCTTTTTTCTTTCGCTGTTGGATTATGAACTACCGAATCGTAAATTGTTCCTTTATCAGTCTGCTTTAGAACGTCGTTTTTAAATGCCAGACCACACGCAATTCCACCAGCGCCAAGAGCCACTAGGATTGCTACCGTTGCAAGCACATTTGTTAGGCCATTAATACGGAAGTTTAATTGGGCAAAAGTAAAAGCATTAAGCCCTTTTTCACTACGTTTTTTATTACTCTTTAACTTTCTAATCATAACTGGGAGTAGTGATCCAAATAACATGTAAGTACTAACTGTTGCTGTGATTAATCCAAGAGCCATTAATTTAGGAACGGTTCCTAGATTTTTTTCATGTGGTATATAGATCAGTGATGCATAACCAATACCTAGCAAAATCAGACCAAGGAATGCAACTACAGCTGTCATTTTTCCTTTTACTGCGACATGCTCTGTTTGTCCATCTGCATGTACAAGTTGTAATACGGAAATACGCGACAATTTAATACCATTCATACTTGCTGATAGTACAAATAAAGCAAAGAAGAAGATGCAAGTAACAACCATAGATGGAATATAAAATGCTTTGTAACCTTCACCAGTTAATTCCAATTGTTTCATTAATAACTGTCCGATACCTTCTGCAAGTCCTATACCAACTGCAATTCCGATTACAAGAGATGCGGCACCTAATACGATTGTTTCGATAAACATAAGTAAGGTAACTTTATGCTTTTTTGCCCCTAACATCATGTACATACCAAACTCTTTTTGGCGAAGAGATAATAAGAAAGAGTTTGCATATAAAATATAAAAAAATGTTACAATTGCTAATAAAAAGGAACCAATGTGGAATATATATACAATAGGACCCACATGTGCATTAGATTCAAGGAACCCTTTATTTAGTGCTAGCGTTTGAAACATATAGAAAATTGAAATAGATACAATAAGACCAACAAGTAAGACAATATAATCTTGTAACTTACTTTTTAACCCTGACATGGAAAGTTTAAATAACATGCCTAAACCCCTTTTCTTACGCTTTTTGTGTGCCTAAATCTGCAAGTACGTCTAAAATTTCTTTATAGAACTCTTCACGTATACCACCGCGATGAATTTCTTTATATAGCTCACCATCTTGAATGAATAAAATGCGCTGACAGTAACTTGCACTGTACGGATCATGTGTAACCATCATAATAGATACACCTTGCTCTTTATTTAAGTTTGTCATGGCATCAAGTAAACTGGTTGCATTTTTAGAATCAAGAGCTCCTGTTGGCTCGTCTCCTAATATAATTGCTGGTTCATGAACTAACGCGCGTGCTGCTGCTGAACGTTGCTTTTGTCCACCAGATACTTCAGATGGATACTTTTGAAGGATTGCTGAAATCCCTAACATATCAGCTACCTTTTCTACTTTCGGCCCAATATTTCTTGATGGTACACCTTGAAGGGAAAGTGGAAGTGCAATGTTTTCGTAAACAGATAAATTCTCTAGTAAGTTAAAGTCTTGGAAAATAAATCCTAATTTTTGCGAACGGAAATCAGAAAGCTCACCTTGCTTCATTTTCGTAATATCCGTTCCTGCAATTTCAACAACGCCACCTGTCGCTTTATCAAGAGTTGCAATTACATTTAGCAATGTTGTTTTTCCTGAACCAGATGGCCCCATAATTCCTACAAACTCCCCCTCTTGAATTGAGAATGATACACCTTTTAACGCGTGTGATTGATTTTCACCTTTTTTACCGTACACTTTTTGAATGTTTTTTACATCTACAACTGGTTTTATCATATATATCCTCCTAGTTTGTTTTTGCAGTTTTTTACAATAAGCTGCTATTCTTATTTGCTACTAACAAAATAGTCATGTTGCATCCACCTTTTCCATGAGATTGTCACGATGTATCCACTTGAAAGTTGTAAAGAAAATTTTCTTTTTTAATTTCTCCACTCACCTCATCGCTTTGAATACATACATGATAAACTATGAAAATTAGGAAACACCCTGTAAAATCCTTAAGAATTCTTAAGTTTTATAAAAAAAGCTTATGGAACCTGTAATTCCATAAGCCAATCTATTTGATTGGATGTTCAACAATAAAGGACATCCAGCCGTCTTTATATTCTGCATG
>NZ_JBHVNG010000027.1:0-6963 GCF_042796455.1 Bacillus sp. NPDC057893
GACTGTGGAGATAGCCTAATAAATTAGAGTTCGATAGAACTCTTTACTTAGGAATCCCCCTCTTCTAAACGAAGTGAAAGTGGGGGTAGTTCAATTCTCTCATGAGATTTAGCTTATGATGCTAATTCAACTGCACTTAGAGTTTCTTTCCTAGTGGATATCCTCCCTTTACACAATCTAATGAACAAACAACCTTAGACCTTTCCTTAATTAACTATAATCAAATGAATTACGTCAGCCATTCATTCTTATCAAAAAACAATAGAACAGGAGTATGAATTATACATTCATACTCCTGTTCTATTGTTTTTTGTACATATATACTTATTTTCACTTAGTGAATTTTATATTGACCAGATATTTGTTCTTGCGCCATACGAACTAAGCGCTTTGTAATTTCTCCACCTACTGAACCATTTGCTCGTGCTGTCGAATCTGGCCCAAGTGTAACGCCAAACTCCTGAGCAATTTCATATTTCATTTGCTCAATAGCGCTTGCTGCGGCTGCTATCAAAATTTCGTTTGAATTATTATTTTCGCGAATTTGCATTTCTTACACACCTCCATGATTTATGGTAATATCATGCTCTACTTCCAGTAAAATATGCAAAAAATTATTCCGTTAGCTGTATAACTCAAATACCTAAACCTCATTAGCTCTATTTAAAATGAAATACTTTTTAAATATGCCAAACAAAACAAGTCCCATGAACATGTAGCTATAATTCTATGTAATTTCATATCCTTAAACCCATATTTCAATGTAGCCTGTGCTGCTCAAAAGCATATCTTTTATTGAAATATTTAGGATTGAACACCCAACCAATCTCATAAGTATGCTCACCAAAATATTTATGAAAAACAATTTGACCAATAAGGATATTTTCATCTATTAATACCACAGGAAAGTTCTTAGCATTTTTACCAATGTTTTCATTCACAAAATTTCTTGTATCTTCTTCAGTAAAAAACCCTTCAGGTATGTATTTCATAACATTGATATCTGACGTATACTCATGGACAGCTTGCCGATCTTTGAACTCAAATTTTCGTATTAAAGACCTTTCTTTTTTACAAATATTTACATTTATTTCCCCCCTCAAAAAATCGTAACTTTATTTCAAATCCACATTTAACCCTTAAAACAAAAAGAACTTGTAGGAATCTCTACAAGTTCTTTTTAGTTTCAGGTGAATATACGAGACAAACTATCTTACAGATTCATCATAGAAACTACAGGGGTAATGCTTTGACAAATATATTATATAACAAATATTAACAGCCATAAATTTCAATTTTGAAAATTATGTGAATTAAGAACGAAATTAGCTTTTTTCTTAACTATTATTAATTTCGTTTACTACTAACTTCTTTTTCCTTAAATAAACTGCTCGATCCGATTTTTTTGCAACTTCTTGTGAATGCGTAACTACAATTACACATTTATCCTCTTGATGAGCGAGCTCCTGAAACAACTCAATAATTTCATTTGCTGTTTCTCCATCAAGGTTTCCTGTTGGTTCATCAGCAATCAATAAATCGACATTGCAAGATAGTGCTCGAGCAATTGCTACACGTTGTTGTTGTCCACCACTTAGTTGCAAGACATTTCGTTTCGCTTCTACTTCTGTGAGTCCTACCTTCTCTAATAATTCTAATGCTCTTGCTTTTTTATTTTGTACCTTCACACCTGTAATTTCCATTGCCGTTAGTACATTCTGAAGAGCAGTCATATAGGTAATCAAATTATACGATTGGAAAATTACGGATACATTTTGATTACGGTATCGATCCAAACCAATTTTTCGAATATCCTTGCCATTATATAGTACATAACCGTTTTTAGGTATGTCCAGCCCACAACCTAAGCTAAGAGTTGTGGTTTTGCCAGATCCAGAGGGCCCTAAAATCGTGTAAAAATGCCCTTTTTGAAAAGAAAAATTAACATTATCTAGTATCGTTACTTTTTTCCCGTTACTTTCATAATAATAATCTAAGTTTTTAAATTGTAAAATCGTCTCCATATCGAGCCTCCTTATTCATCTTTTAATAGAATTTGTTTTGGATTTAAGCGTAGAATAGATAATGCTGGAAGAAGCGTTGCTAATATAGCAATAGCTAGTCCAATTCCCCCCATTTTTCCTACATCCTCTCCCGTTACACTTACATCAATCTTATCAATTGGCTCTTCGTTTTGGTTTTGTGGAGTACCACCAGCTCCAACCATCATTACACTACCATTTTGTGAATTGTCTTTTTCTTCGCTTGCTGTAGCAATTTCACCCGAAAGTAAGTTATCCCCTACGAATTGAGAAACTTTAGCCCCTGTTGTTAGTGATAATCCTAACGCTAAAATAGCAATACATACTACTTCTACTACGAACTGCGCCATCAGTTTCCATTTTTTCTCTCCAATGGACAATAAAATCCCCATTTCCTTACGACGTGCTTTAATCGATAACATAATGATTAATCCTAAGATAATCGCACCTGCAATAGATACCATATAGATAATCATTTGAGACGTAGAAGCGATATTTTCGATAGGACCAATCATTTGTTTGTACAATGAATCTTGTGCATCTAACTTAAAATAATTAAAATCAATATCAGATTTTTTTGCTTCTTTTTTAAATGCATCAATGTCTTGTGGATCCTTCAATAAGTACACAACTTGAATACTACTACTCATACCTTCATCTGTTTCTAATTTTTTCAAAGTAGAGTAAGGCATATATAGTTTATTAGCTGGATTCATCATAGGAGGGGGATTTTGACCCATTGGTTGCTCATTCGTTTCGTAAATACCGATAATTTCAACTTCAAGAGTTTCCTTCTTATCCCCTGATTGAACTTTAACCTTATCTCCTACTTTCAAATTGTTTTGTTCCGCTAATCGTTTTTCCATTAAAGCTACATTCTGATCTTGCATCTGTTCTGTAATTGGTTTTCCATCAACGATTTTACTTTTTCCATTTTTAAAACTTTCTTGTAATAAAGTCTTGCGAACTCCTTCTATCATAAGAGAAGAATTCATATCTATTTCTGAACCTGAACCTGATCCTCCCACCATTGCAACGTTACCTTTTCCTTTTCCTTCTCCTTCTGAAGCTCCTACTAATTTAAACCCATCCGCAATTCCGAAATTATTGGTTATATAATTATAGTCTTTTACATGCTTGGACTTCGCTAATTGGTCTGCTTCTTTTGTGTTGAGCTTCGGCGGCTTAGGCATCTCGCCAGTTTCCCTAGCTTGTTGACCTAATTTGTCAAAATCAAGACCTAAAGTAACATCTGCACCTAGTTTTTTTCTTGCTGCATCAGCAGCTTTTTTTGATGCATTTTGGATTGTGAATCCTGCCAGCACTAAATTTGTAACAATCAGGAAGACTGCCATCAAAATTAATGATGTTCCTATTCTTTTTTTCATACTGAGAATTGCGCGTTTTATAAAATTCATTTTTCCTAACCTCCTTGATAGCTGTTATTCTATATACGCTATCTAGAGTTTGTATGGAGTTACTCAGTAGTTTATCTAGAGATATATGGAGTTTATGTGTACTTATTCATTGACCTTAGCAAGAAAAACTGGAACACAAATTAGAATACGCAATCGATTTTGAATATTGGTAGAGAGCCAGTCCATTAATGTGGCGTGAGGACGAATGGAATGATCGTACATATAAAACTAGTAAAATAGAAAAAACCACCGAAAGGTGGCTGTTAAGCGGTACGTGTTTGTTCCATTAATTTCACGGTTTTTGTTAGTTTTTCACCATTTCGATAAACGGTTACTTTAATTGTATCTCCCAATTTTTTCTTTTCATATAAATATTTACGGAATTGAACGACATTTTCTATTTTTTGTTCATCCAATGCAATCACAACATCATACTGTTGTAAGCCGCCCTTTTCTGCTGGTGATTGATTTGAGATATTCCCCAACATGGCACCATTTGATATCTCTTTTGGTAATTTTAATTGATTACGTGCAGAATCTGTCATTTTCTCTACATCTAATAACTGTACACCCATCATTGGACGTTTAACTGTTCCCTCTTTTTCAAGAGACCCTAGGATTGTTTTGGCTATATGAATCGGGATTGCAAATCCAATTCCTTCAACAGCTTGTTGTGCAATTTTACTCGAATTAATTCCAATGACTTCACCCTGTTCATTAAATAAAGCTCCTCCACTATTCCCAGGATTAATAGCTGCATCTGTTTGAATTACCTGTGCTTGCCAATCCACTTGTTGATTTCCAAGTGTACTAACAGGTATTTCTCGTTCCTTGCTACTAATAATCCCCTTTGTTACAGTACCTTCTAGCCCCAATGGATTCCCAATGGCTATTACCGTTTCCCCTGTACGAATTTTTTCTGAGTCTCCAAGTGTTGCCACTCTTTTTACATCTGTCCCGTCAATTTCTAATACCGCTAAATCTAATAATGGATCTGTCCCTACTACTTTAGCGGGAACCTTTTTACCATTATTCAATTTCACTTCTACATTATTCGCACCGTCTATCACATGATTATTTGTAACAATGAAAGCCTTATTACCGTTTTTTTTATATATGACCCCTGATCCCGAACCTGCTTCTTCTGATTGATTTTGCGTATTAAATGCATCTGCATTTTGTTTATAGTTAATGACACCTACGACAACTTCTTTTGCAGATTCAATCATATTTTGAAGGTTGCTCACATCTTCTGGTTTGTAAGAGGTCGGCGTAACCTGATTTACTTCGTTATGTTTAGGAGATTGGTCTGCATTTCCTTTGATTTCATTTATATAAGGGATGGTCAATCCAATGGTAATTACACCAATCATTGCACCAATTATTCCTGTGAAAAAATACCCTGTTTTTTTATAGGCTTTATTCCTATTGTTTTCTGTTTGATTTGTATCATAATGTCCCATTGTGAACATCCCTTTCTCCTTTAATTTAAATTGAATATTTTTATGTTCATATTTGAATTACGATGTATGAATGTGATATTTAGGAATCACCATTTCAAAAAAAAATTTCACCTTTAGGCATGGTTCAGATATAAATCAACTGTTTTTTCGTAGGGGTAACATTATATTTAAATTTTTATGAATATATGTATGACGATATTCAAACCCACTTCGAACTGTTCTCTAAAAAAGAGACTATTTGGCTCTCATCAAATAAGGTATTTAATGTGCATAGTAGCATGCATGTTTATATAGATGTTTTGCAAAAAGTGGAAACAAGGGACAATAAACATCCACTGGCTTATTTATTCTTTTGTTATAAACTTAGAACATAGCATTCTCGTGAGAATGGATGGTAATAGTTTTGTCTGTAAATAAGAAGGAAGGGATAAAATTTGATAGATTGTGTAAGCCGTCAACATTATGTATCATTCCTTTCTATTTGGTACATGTATCATACAAACTTAATCTGTATTCTACATGGAGCTAATCTAGAGTTATAGTAAAGATTTTCAGTACCTAGTTATTGAATGCAAAAAAAAAAGAATCAATTTGATCCTCTCTATTCTTGTTCACTAGACTTATATAGTTTTCTTTTATTTACACTTGTGTATTTGTATAAGCACGGCGCTAATTTCAATTTTTGTTTTTTCTCTTTTATGCGACCATTATTCGAATGAGTGGCCATCCACAGTTGTACATCTAATAAAGAAAGAATGATGTTTGCTTCCAGTGACATCTTGATTACCTCCCTCTGTCTTGTTATATATATAACCTATCTCATGCATCTGGAGCTGATTTGAAATACATGTAGTTTTCTTGTGAAGTTTTTATCGTGTTTCTAATACGTCTCCACATCAACTCCAGACTGGAAGGTTATAATGACTACAAGAGGTGATATTATGAAGAACTATCACATTTTGGTGGTAGAAGATGATCAAGAAATACAAGAATTAATCAAACAATTTTTAATGACACAACAGTATAAAGTTATAGTTGCATCAGATGGATTAGAGGGCATGAAACAATTTAATAAGCAGTCCTTCGATTTAATTCTTCTAGATGTGATGATGCCAAACCTGAATGGATTTGAAGTTGCCAAAATGATTCGAAGTCAGTCAAATATACCAATTATTATGCTAACTGCGCTAGAAGAAGAACAAGATCAAATGAAAGGATTTGATCTTGGAATCGATGATTATATTACGAAACCTTTTTCTTTTCATGTTTTGATGAGACGAGTCGAAGCAGTACTGAGAAGAAGTAATAATCAAAGTACGGATAATCATTTTGTATTTAGAGAACTACATGTCGATGGCGATGCATATAAAGTATATGTAAATAAAGTTGAAGTTCCCCTAACGACAAAAGAATTTGAAATTTTGCAACTACTACTTCAAAATGAAAAAAAGGTACTCACAAGAGAAAATATCGTAGAAAAAATTTGGGGATATGAGTATGCCGGAGACACACGAATGATTGATACGCATATGAAAAACATACGAAAAAAATTAGATATACCCTATATTAAAACAGTAAAGGGCATTGGTTATAAAATCGATGAATAGGATTGTAAAAATCATGAAGATGAAGAGAATTACCTATAAACTCTTTATGACTACATCCCTCATTTTGTTAGCCTTTGCAACCTTAATTTATGTAACTTTATACTTCTTTCTCCCTAAATTTTATGAGAAATACAAAACAGATCAGCTTCAAACGGGAATCGAAGAAATAATTGATAAATCTAAAGATCTTACGCTTCAAAATGCAACACCACTTGTTGATGAATACGCACAAAAAAATAATGCAGTGATCTACCTTCAAGATAATGAGGGAACAATTATTTATACTCCTTCTTTTACTTTTCTTCAAAGTACTATTCAAGGGGGTACTGTTCAGGGGAGTACTGTTCAGGGAGGTACTGTTCAGGGAGGTACTGTTCAGGGAGGTACTGTTCAGGGAGGTACTGTTCAGGGAGGTACTGTTCAGGGAGGTACT
>NZ_JBHVNG010000027.1:7062-9615 GCF_042796455.1 Bacillus sp. NPDC057893
GGTACTGTTCAGGGAGGTACTGTTCAGGGAGGTACTGTTCAGGGAGGTACTGTTCAGGGAGGTACTGTTCAGGGAGGTACTGTTCAGGGAGGTACTCCAGCAAAAGGTTTTGTTACAACAGTACCAATAAAGGGTTTGGCTCAATCTCATAATTCATATGAGGCTACCAAGCCAATACAATTCCAAGATGTTAACTTAACGCTTGTGGTGTTCGCAACATTTCAACCGATCGATGAAGCTTCACAGGTCTTGGTACGTTTTCTACCCTATATTAGTATCATTGTACTGGTTATTGGTTTAGGAAGTGCTTATCTCTATTCAAGATTTATTACTAAACCACTTATTTATATTAATGAAGGTGCACAAAAGATGGCAAACTTGGATTTCTCCG
This sequence comes from Bacillus sp. NPDC057893, assembly GCF_042796455.1. Taxonomy (NCBI): domain Bacteria; kingdom Bacillati; phylum Bacillota; class Bacilli; order Caryophanales; family Bacillaceae; genus Bacillus; species Bacillus sp. NPDC057893. Next base: position 7,454 of record NZ_JBHVNG010000027.1, read on the forward strand.
AAAAAATTGAGGTTCGTTCTATGGATGAATTAGGGGAATTGTCCAATAGCTTGAATGATATGTCCATAAATTTACAACAGGCAATTTTTGATTTACAAAAAGCGAATCATCAATTGAAAAGTGATATTGAAAAAGAAAGAGAAATAGAAGCAAAGCGAAGGGAATTCTTTGCTATTGTAGCACATGAATTAAAAACTCCTCTTACTGTTATGAAAGGTTACTTAGAAGGGATGATATATAATATCGGCCCTTATCAAAATCGTGACCAATATTTAAAGAAAAATCATCAAATAATTGGAAGTATGGAACAACTGGTTCGCGAAATTTTAAGCACGTCAAAACTAGAACAACATACCTTTAAACCACAAGTAGAAGAAATAAATCTTTCGAAGTTAATAGGTACAATCACAAAAGACCTCGAATTTTTTGCTTCTCAAAAAGACATTCAAATAATAAAAGAAGTCGATTCTGACATTTTTGTTTATACGGATTGTGTTCTTTTAGAAAAAGCTTGTAAAAACATCATTCATAATGCGATTATGTATTCACCACTTAACGAAAAGGTCTATATAAAGTTAAGCCAAAAATCTAAGCAAAACTATATCGAAATGCAAGTCCTTAATACAGGTGTCGAAATTAAAGAAGAGAATATACAACATATATTCGAACCCTTTTATCGAATCGAAAAGTCAAGAAATCGAAATACTGGAGGGAGTGGCTTAGGATTATATATTGTAAAACAAATTTTCGAATCCCTTTCTATCACGTATTCTATGAATAATACCAAACAAGGCGTACAATTTTTGGTTACCATTCCATTATCCATCAAGTAAACAATAAAAAAATCTCGATCTTACTTCATCCTATAGAAATAAGATCGAGATTTTTCATATAGGATACCGTCACATTGATAAATATAATTACTTAAAATATAAGTTATATTCTAATATTTTATCATTTTAGCCAAGAGGACTCCTTCCTCAAGGAACGCGAAGTTAGTAGGTGGGAGATGAATTGGCTTCGGACAAGGGATGGCAGGAAGCCATCTTAATTGTTCGACATACATAAACTGTTACTTCACTACCTATCGAATGTACGTTTGTTGTATAATAGAAACATACCGAAATGGAGGTGAAATGAATGATGATTAATAAAGCATATAAATTTCGTATCTATCCAAATAAAGCACAAGCAACCCTAATCAATAAAACGATTGGCTGTTCTCGTTTTGTATTCAATCATTTCCTATCTCTATGGGATAATGCATACAAAGAAACAGGGAAAGGTTTGACATATGGTACATGCTCTGCCAAACTCCCTGCCATGAAGAAAGAGTTTGTTTGGCTAAAAGAAGTGGATAGTATCGCGATTCAGTCGTCTGTTCGCAACCTTGCGGATGCTTATACACGCCTTTTCAAAAAACAAAACAATGCCCCGCGTTTCAAATCTAAGAAGAACAACGTACAATCTTATACCACAAAACAAACAAATGAAAACATTGCCGTTGTAGGAAACAAAATAAAATTGCCAAAATTAGGTCTTGTCCGATTTGCCAAAAGTCGTGAAGTAACAGGACGTATTTTAAATGCTACAGTTAGACGGAACCCTTCTGGCAGATACTTTGTGTCATTGTTAGTTGAAACAGAAGTGCAAGAACTTCCGAAAACAAACTCTTACATTGGAATGGATGTGGGACTAAAAGATTTCGCCATTTTGTCAGATGGAACAACTTATAAAAATCCGAAATTTTTTCGGTCATTAGAAGAGAAGTTGGCTAAAGCACAGCGTGTTCTTTCTAGAAGAACGAAAGGATCTTCTCGCTGGAATAAACAACGAGTAAAGGTAGCTAGAATTCATGAATACATGACAAATGCTAGAAAAGATTACTTGGACAAAATCTCGACTGAAATCATCAAAAACCACGATGTTATCGGTATAGAGGATTTGCAAGTATCGAATATGTTAAAGAATCAAAAGTTAGCAAAAGCAATTAGTGAGGTATCATGGTCTCAGTTTCGAACTATGTTGGAATACAAAGCAAAATGGTACGGCAAACAAGTCATTGTTGTATCGAAAACATTTGCTTCAAGCCAATTATGTTCTTGTTGTGGATATCAAAACAAAGACGTTAAAAATCTAAACCTACGTAAATGGGACTGCCC
>NZ_JBHVNG010000028.1:0-9602 GCF_042796455.1 Bacillus sp. NPDC057893
TCATTGCACAAAATTACTAATTTTATTTATGGAATATTACTTTTAATTTATACTTTGTATTCACTTTTTGTAAGTGATGGAAGTGAAGTAAGGTTTATTATGGTGTTAACTATACTACTTATCTTTTCTATGGTTTTAGCATTTCTTAATGATAATGAAAGTAAATTTTTATTTAAAAGTTTACATTAGAACTTACAATTGAAATCTAACATACAATGCCATGAGCATTTACAATATAGTTTTGGTCAGAGCAATAAAAAAACTACAGCAATCGTTGTGTTTTTTTTATGTTGATGAAACTGAAAGTAAACTTCTATTCAAAAGTTTACTTTCGAGAATAACAAAAACGAGGATTTAGGTAGCACGACTTGGATTAGCAATTGTACCTGCCGAACCGCTTTGATCGGCTGTCCATGAATTTAACTCTTACTCTAGATTTCTATGACACTAAAAGGGGCTATCCACTCATCAATGGGTTTCGGCAAGTGACGGCATGTCGCCAAGCCGAACATACTAAAAACAAGAGGATGTTAATAAATTGGAATTGTTGTAAAAGTAGTAGGATATATACTTTGAGATGTATATTCCATATCTGGATAATATTGTATTGTTTCATGATAAGGTATAGCTGGATGATAATAGTATGGCATATGTTGCATTGCATGTTGCACTGCATGGAGTGTTACTTGAGCTCCATGCAGTGAAATGACTGGGCCTACTTGTCTGTTTCCAATATAGTAAGGATTTATCATAATAATTCACCTCAGTTAAAAATAAATAAACATTTATATAATATGTCTGAAAATTAAACAAAGTGTTTAGTTTTAAATCAATGAAAAACAAACAAATTGAAATATTAGTCAACGGTAAGCGGACTGGAAGGGTTCAGCGTTTTTTTGCTGATCCATGCAAGGAGCATTAAGGGGAAACCACTGAGCGGTTATGCCGCGAAAGTTTCTTTACCATGAGGGGAACCCTCATGCAAACTACGGGAGGTGGTCCCATAGGGCGGTTTTTGCCCTGTGGGATTGCCTTCGGGAGTTTGAGGGTTTAGAGGCTCGTGGTCAAGAAAACGTGGAATAAATAGCGTCCATTGGAGGACGACTATGTCACGTTTATGAGACGGTTTTTGCCATGCCTAGGCATGGCTCGGCAAAGCCGAAAAGCGTCGCAGACCCCTATCGATTTTGATGCGTTAGCGTCAAAATACGTATAGGGTTACTCTAATTGACTCCATTTCGTCGCTTTGCTAGACTTATGGTATCAATTAATCTAGGGAAAGTGGTGGCATTTTATGTTGGGGTCTATCTCATTTAATCAATCTCACCAAAGTTCATTGAGCCACAATAACAGAGAAAACATTCATGGGAATCCTGGTATAGATCCATCCAGGTCAGAGGAGAATATTTACTTTGTTCAAAAGGACATCCGAAGTGTATACAAGGATATCTTTCAAGAAGCAGTGGACAAGTATAACGAGAAACAAAAACGGAATGACCGTAAGATTGATGACTACTATGACAAAATACATAAAGACGATAAGACACATGAGCAAAGAGAATTGGTTGTAGCGATTGGGGAAGGTAAAGACGACCCAATGTATAGAGGGGCGAAAAAAGAAGCACTGAAGCGCTATGCTGAAGCGTTTCAAAAGCGAAATCCAAATCTAGTAGTTTATAACATGGTTTTACATGATGATGAAGCCAATCCGCATTTACATATTAACTATGTACCGAATTTCGAAAGTAGTCGAGGATTAACGAGGCGTGTCGGAATGGATAGAGCTTTGCAACAACAAGGTGTAGAAGGAACGGGAAGAAAGTTAATTGCACATTGGAGAGAATTAGAAACGGCCTATATTGAACAATTAGCGAAAGAACACATCCCGAATTTTGAACGTGCCAATGTAGGTTCACATAAATACATGAAAGTCCGTCAATACAAGGAATATGCAGAAACAAAATCAATTGTTGAGAATCAAGTACAAGAAAAAGAAACGCAGTTACAGACGATTGATCATCATTTAAAAAATGTTGAAGAGAAAACAAATGAATTACAAGTAGCGAAAAAGAGTTTGGAAAGTGATGTCGTTGATAACTACAAAGAATTAGAGATAGTGAAACAACAAGTAGAGAGTGAAAGTGAAAAGTTGCAGCTAATTGGCCAGTGTCATGTAGATTTAGAAAAAAGAATAAAACAAATGCAAAAAGAATTAGATAGTGCTACAGATCAAGTACCAAATGAACCTGTTAAAATTCCATTTTTGCGTAGAGAAGTAATAACAGAAGTACAAGATAAAATGTTTGGTAAAGCTGAAATTACGAAGAAACAGACAAGAAATTATGTATTATCACCGGAACAATATCAAGAATTAACAAAACAAGTGAATGCAGCAGTTACTATCAAAAAGGATTATGAGTGTTTGAAAAAGACAGATTTTGTGAAAGAGAATGAGAGTTTAAAAGTACATGCAGAGGGATGGATGAAAGAGAATCGAACGTTGAAACAAGAAAAAAGTCAGTTACAAAAAGAAGTTGGTGTATTAAATAGAGAAATAAGCTCGTTAAAGGTTCATATAAAGGATTTACAGGCAAACATAAGGGTTTTATATCAACAGACAAAAAAAGTCTTTAAAGAGAAATTTAAGGCGTTTAGGGGGCTTATTAAAGAAAATTTGGATAGAAAGGGAATTAATAATTATTTTGAGAATGAACATAAGAAAGAAATTAATAAACCTAGGGGATTTGATATGGAACGGTAAACCAGGTTATTGAAAACGTGATAGAATGAAAAAAAGAGCCATGCGGGAACATGACTCTTTTCATAGGGTATTCTACGAAAATACCTAGAATTCAATTATCTGATTATAGATTATCATAATTTGATTTATAATCAAATAGCAAAAAATAGGTGTTTTTGTTGATTCCCTCAATTAAGGAGGAATTAACTTAGATATGACAAAAAAAATTATTGATTTTGGACAAGCTGACAAAAAGGCAAAAGAAAGAGATAGTAAAATTAATAGCATTTATGAAAAGCTTGAAGGTAGTGGTGGACTTTCTGAAGAAGAAAGAGTCATTATGCTACAAGTATTAAGTAAAATGTCTGGTGGAGAAGAGTATTTTATAGGGAAGAAGAAAAAACCTACAGATCGGGTGAGATTTGTCCAAATGATTACAGAGAATATTGATTATTTATGTGAAATTGGCTATTTAACTCAACCAGAAAAGGCATTTTTATTTGATATTTCAAGATTTCTAGAATTTAAATCAAATGTCATTGTTGAAAAAAATGAAGAAGATGATATAAAACCGAATACGGCATCTCCTAGTTATTTAGCTAAGAAATTAGGGAAAACAAGGACTTCTATTTCAAAAATAATGAATGAATTGCTTGAAAAAGGGGTTTTAGGAGTTGCAGAAACAGGTGTAATAACTGAAGATGGAAGGACTTGTTCAGCAAGAACTTGGTTTGTTAACCCCAATATATTATGTAATTCACCTAAAGATGATATTGATAGAGCAACTCAACAAATTTTTTCAAAAGCGCTACGTAATATCAAAATTGAAGGCAATAAGAAAAAACATAAACTACCAATTTATTTATTTTAGATGTCGATTTTATATTGACATCTTTTTTTATGTGTGTTTTTACATTTTTTAGGTGTTAAAAAAAATTAACACAGGTGTTAAAAAAAATTAACACCTCATGTCTTATAAACCCTTGATATTACTGACTTTCTTCACTTTGCTCTTCTCACTCTTATATATATAGCTAAAAGTTCCGCAAGGAACGGGTCGTATTTTTGAGAAAAACACTCAAAAATCTCCACCCTCAGAATAAAAAAGTCGGTTCGTTCATCCTCACCTAAAGGCTATCGCCTTTTCTTTTTTATTCTGTCCTTGCAAAACTTTTTTCGGCTGGTTTTTAGCTTTCGCCAAGCCGAACAGACCAAAAACGGGATTAAGTTGCTCGACTTGGATCAGCAATTGTACCAGCCGAACCGCCAATTCTTCCGTTCAAGGTATTCTTCTTTTTCTATATGGAATCGACGCTATGTGGGGTTTCGCCCCCACACGACGAGCCAGCACTCACACCCAAAAACAGGGGTGAAATAGCATGATAAAACATTTTTACACCTTAGAATCACGTTATTATAAAGAAATTTGGTAGTCTTTAATTAGCCTTTAACTTAACCTCAAACTTAAGGGAGATGTATAGATGAACATTGGTAGACAAATACAATATTTTCGTAAACGGGATAATATGTCCCAAGAGAAGTTAGCAGAAAAAATTCATGTTTCCAGACAATCTATTTCTAACTGGGAAAATGAAAGGAACTATCCAGATATTCATAATTTACTAATGATGAGTATTCTCTTTAATATCTCCCTGGATGATTTAGTTAAAGGAGATGTAAAGATCATGAAAGAAGAACTTCAAAAATCAACTTTCTTTAAGTGGAGTTACATCATGTTAGCATTAATGATTATACTTCCTATTTCTACTGCACCTGTATTTTACTTTTTTGGTTATTATGGTCTTATAATACCTTTGGTACTTACGATTTTGCTTATGTTTTCATCACAGCAAGTTGAAAACATAAAAAAAGAGCATAATTTAAAAACTTATCGTCAAATAGTTGATTTTATAGAGGGAAAACCTATAAGTGAAGTAAAGCCTAATATAAAAGATAAATTATTAAAAATAGGTTTGATGCTTGCAAGTGCTTTAATTAGTTATAGTTTGATTTATTTAGGATTGAGTGTATTTGGAAGATAACTTAGAAAACTATTAAAAGTCCTCCGGATTGTTTAACTGGAGGACTTTTGTGTTTACATAATTATCGTTCTTGGAAGTAGTTTTAAGCATTAGGTAATATAAATTTCATTTGCTGGATCTTATTTTCGGCGGGTTTTTAGCTTTGGCCAAGCTGAACCGCCAGTTAGAGAAAGGCAAGGCGCTGAATATATTTACAAAATGACAAAACTGTAAGAATACACGAATGTTTGTAAGAAAGTTCGATGTTTTCCTTTTTCTTTTTTTATTATAGTGAAAAAGAAGAAAGAAATATTCTCTTATGTAGGAAAGGAAGATAATAATGATTGATCTATTAAATAAATGGATGTTAGAAAGTACAGGCAATTTCAATATCGTTGTAGGACTTACAGCACTTCTATTTTTGGGTTCAGTAATTGCACTTATTATTATTTACAAAAAAATTGGTAAACCAGAAGATGAAAGAACAAATGCTATTTATTTAAAAATTACTTCTCGTATGTTTACTACTCAAATTCTAATGAATGCTATATTTATTTCTTTAGTAGGTAAAGATATTGAGAATTTCCGTCAAATCTTTATATTATTTGAAGCTTTTGTATTCTTTATTGGAGCTATTTATTCATTTAAATTATATAGACAGGAATACAAATAATTCACTTATAAGAAACAATAAAAAACAGTAGTGATTTTATACACTACTGTTTTTTATTGTTCATTTTCAAATGTAAACTTTTCATTTTTAGTTAACTGTATATCCATTGTGTAAACTAAATCGATAAAAAACGTGATTTTAACCATTTTTATCATCAAATATACTAATAGGGGTACCGCCAGCATTTTGGAAAAAAACCACGATAAGCAAAAAATAAAATAAGCCATCCATTTGGACAGCTCATTTACATAATTATCGTTATCAGAAGTTGTTTTTAGTTGATCAGTTCTTATATTTTATAATAGTGCCATTTGTATCTTTAAATTCTAAAACAGTCGTAATAAGATCAAAAGACTTTAAATCATCATCTAATTTATTAGGAAGGATCACGTACCATAAACTCCATCCTTTGTACTTTGTTTCGTTTGGTAAGAATTTATCTAAATCTACAATATGTCCTGGGGTAGATTCATATGATACCTTGCTAATAGATGGGTTTTTAAGATAACCAGAAATAACTTTTCCATTTGATATTCCCATAGTAGGTGATATACCAGAATCTTGTACTTCTAATTTACTTACATTTGTTGCTCCTGTTATCCCACTAACAGTCCATTTTCCATTTTCTATTTCTAAATCTGCTATTGAAATGTAATTATCAGGTGTAACAAAAAAGGCTATTTTTTCATCTATTTTTATAATACGTTTTAGAGCATTATATTTATCTAACTCTGTATTATTTGTTGGTTTTAACCCTTGTTTTAATGCTTCTTGTTGCGTGTTGTAGCCTGTTGAAATTGAACAGCCACTAATGATAAGAAATAGGGAACCTAATATAAGATGTTTTCTTAGTTTTTTATACAAAAGTTTTCCCCCTTTTTATGTTTTGTTAAAATATGGATTTATTATATTCTATCACGAAGAAATTAGAATAAGTCGTACATTTCTTGATGTATACCATATTCATATGAGGTTTACATAACGTCCTATTATCGGTAGTAAATATTTTGATAGAATCCTTGTTTTTATGGGATTCTTTTTTCTTTTCTAGTAAAATTGATATGCATGATTTTATACATGGTTGATATAGCGGGGATCCGGAGGATCCTCGCTATTCTTTTTTTGCATAAAATCTTGTATAAATAAAAAAGATTTTGATGTTGTTATCAAAAAGTAACGAGTCTCTAGATTCAAACTTGATATATAAACTAAATACATTATCTATGTAAAGATTATGGAAGTTGAAAATGAAAACAAGTGATACGTGAATTATTAGGAAAAAGGGTATATCATTGCTATAGCGAATATATTTTTGAGGTGAGACGCTATGAAGACGTTATATAGTCCTGGCGACGTGGCAGAGCAATTAAGTATCCAATCTAGTACATTACGTAAGTATGCTGATGTACTAGAAAAAGAGGGTTATACTTTTATAAAGAATGAACGTGGGCATAGGAAGTATAGAGAAAGTGATGTAATGGTGTTTCGTAAGGTTATCAACCTAAAGAACGACACAGACATGACATTAGAAAACGCCACAAAACAAATAGTATCATGGCATCAAGGCGTTGAGGTATTGCCATTAGAGCGACACGAAATTGAGCGCTATGAAGAACCGGATTTCAACGCTACAACGCTACAGATGATGCTTCAAGATCAAAACGAGTTCATTGAAAAGCAAAATGAATTACTACAAGAATTAAACAAACGTTTAGTTGAACAAGACCAGCGATTTACACAAAGAGAATCAGAGTTATTGAGCGCTATACAAACGATACAGGAATCCCAAAGGCTTATAGTGACAAATACTAGTGAAGATGTAGCGAAGAACCAGGGACGCGATGAAATGCTCATGCAAACAATAAGGGAAGTCCAGGAAGTTAAGAAGATGATTGCAGCAAGTAAAGATAAGAAATGGTATGAGTTTTGGAAATAATCTTTTGAAATTTGATTAAATATTTTTCGCCACCTCTAAAAAATATAGAAAAATGAATATAAAAGTAAAGCTTAGAGTCATATGAGAACCCTGAGCTTTTTTGGATACTACTGATAATCGGATTTTATGTGAACTAAATCTTAGGAAGAAGGAATTGAAAATGAGTAAGAAATGTCCTAATTGTGGTTTTAGAGAAATCAGGCAAGATTCATTAGATGTCCAAGCATGTTTAAGACTTATTAGTACGAATAACCTTTTTAATCAATTTTCAAGTGTGATTGCTGATGTTTGTACAGAGTGTGGTAACATTTTATCTATGAAAGCAGAACATCCAGAGTATTTTAAGGTAGATAAATAAAAATTAGTGATAATACAGATTGTGTGAACGAAAAATCCCTTTAGAAGGAAGATCTGAAGGGATTTTTTTTTTTTTAGATTTTTGAGATACATGGACTGCTGATAAGTGGTGTTATGTAAACTAATTTCAAATAAAAGTATAAAAAAGAGATGGTGTCCAGCCATCTCTTTTTTCATATCCGTTAGAAGAGAAACATTCATATGGATATTTGTAAATGCTCATTGCATTATATGTGTTAATTTTAATAAAATTGTCATTGAATGTTACGTATTCGAAATACAGTTTGATTATTCTTTATAGCTCTTATAAACCACGTTTCTACAATATTTTGAATGTATACTTTTGATAGTGATTTTGGAGAAAACGCATGAATTGCGATAAAGTCAATAAAATCAATAATTCCAATGTAAACTAATATTTAAAAGTTTACATTGAAGGATGAAAAATGTTTGAGTATCTAAAATTGTGATTAAGTAGGGATTATTTAATAAAGACGACAGTGATCAGATAATGTTGAGCCACCTGATCGCTGTCGTTTTTAATTTTTAAGTTTAATTAAAAAATTTCTTCTTGTTGTTTTTGATGTAGTTAACGACAATTACAAAGTAAATAATAGCTATGAGATTAATTATGCTTAATGTTAAACCTGATGGATTGGACCAGGGAAGTACAAAAAGCCAAAATACTACTAAAATTGAACTTAATACATATAACCATTTGAATGGATTTGTCATTCTTAATTCCCCCATTTTTCCTTCTTTGATGATTTTATCTTTCAAGCAATCATCTCCTTTAATTAATTCATCAATGCTAATGTTGAATAACTCACTTAATGTAATAAGCGTTTCAATATTCGGATAGCCTTTTTCAAGTTCCCATTTAGAAATCGATTGTCTGCTTATGTTTAATTTAAGTGCTAATTCTTCTTGTGATAAGTTGTGTTTTAAGCGTTCTTCTTTTAGCTTTTTATAAAACTCCATGCTTTCAACTCCTATAATTTTATTTTTATTACAGCTTATAAGAATTGGTAAGAATCGCAAAGTAGAATGATGTAACTTAAGAGTAGCAAAGGTTTGGAAGAGGTGGTTGCATGGTTGATTTAGAGGGATTTTGATAATTATTTATTGGTAAAAAAACTTAATATTTTTATATATTAACATTAAGTTTCTATCTTTATGAAAGTAAACTAATATCTAAAAGTTTACTTTCGTTATTATAGGATGTTCATTAACATTTCAAAAAAAATTACAATATAAATAAAACTATGTAAAAAAACATTTTATTAGAGGTTTTTTAAATTTACATAGACTCTAGATAAACTACATAACAACTCCAGATACTTGTTTTAAGATAAAGGTCATCAAACACAAGGAGATGATAGAAATGTTTAAAACATTATTAGCAGGAACACTTTTAAGTACAGGATTATTAGCAGGTGGAGCAAATACGGAAAATGTACAGACAGATAAACAAATTCCATATGAACAAAAAGAAATGCAGCAGGCTTTAGAAGGGAAGGATTTCGATAAAAGTAAACCTGTTTTAATACAAAAAAATGAGGATGGAACAATTTCTGTAAAACAAGGTGATGAAATACCGAAGGACCTAGAAAAGTACGATTCAAAAGAGTTTAATTTATCAGAAGAAAATATATAAATTGACAAAAGAAAAGCACTTTGTGTATATCACAGGTGCTTTTCTTTTTGATATAGGACTTGAATTAAATAAACCTGAAAGTAAACTTTTATACTAAAATATATACGGCGAAAAGAGGGGAGTTCATTGCACAAAATTACTAATTTTATTTATGGAATATTACTTTTAATTTATACTTTGTATTCACTTTTTGTAAGTGATGGAAGTGAAGTAAGGTT
>NZ_JBHVNG010000029.1:5000-7551 GCF_042796455.1 Bacillus sp. NPDC057893
CTTCGCCTTACATCATTCATCGTGCGCAGCACGCCGATCGCCTGAGTATTTCTCTTTCCGAATTCATTGGCTCCATGGATAGAATCCATGAAATTCGGGATAGCTGAATAGCACCAATTTGAACATTCGAATAAAACAACCACGTATTCACTGGCACACAGTGCATTTGTTGTCTGTTCGCTTAAGGAGGGAGGAGTATCAATAACGATAAAATCGTATCTGTCCCTGACGGACTTCAAAGCATGATCTAAGACAGAACTTGGATTCCCGCTAAAAGGGATCGTATCGCCTTTATATGTTTTTCCCGTATACAGCCAGCGCGGGAAAGTTGCCAAAAAGTTGTTGGCAGGCAGAAGATCGAGGTGATCGTTGATATTCAGTATGTAGCCCTCAACATTATCTTCCTGCATCGCTTCCAGCACGGACTTGCCCATATACTCATTTGAAGGCTGCTCAGACAGAAGCTCTGTAAGGTTGCCCTGTGAGTCCATATCCACTGCAAGGACCCTATATCCATTTCTGCTCAACAAGTGCGCGAGAATGCCGGTTGTGGTGGATTTTCCGCAGCCTCCCTTTTGAATTCCCATTGTAATAGTAATCGCCATCCCTTTATCACCCTTTCTTCTTTTATTTTTTTCTTCTAACGTTGTTTTCTTCTTTTCTTCTTTTCTTCCTTTCTTCTAACGTTGTTTTCTTCTTATTTTATACGATGCCTTTGTCATCCAATTAAAAAAGGCACTCATTAATGGGTGCCTTTTTTTAATTTCTTAAGTTGCTTTTCGAACTTACGCTTGCGCTTTTCTAGCTCCTCTACTGAATCACTTTCAGCCTCCGGCTCCTGAATTTGCAGAACTTCAAATAATTCTTCTTTAATTTCTTCAAATGTAACTGCTGCTGATTCATGATCCAATTTCAGTACTTCCTCCATTTTTTCAATGGACTTTTCCCGTATATACCAAGCAGGCAGTACTTCTTTTGATTTTCTGAAGTCAGATACTAAGCGTATAAGGATGTCTTCTGATTCATCATTATCCTTGTTTGCTGCCTTTAAGACCTTGGTTATGTATCCGACGGGGTTTTCGATGTCCTTGCGGTCCTGTATTTTCTCCAGGAGGCTCATTACATTGTCCTGTCCATGCTTTTCCCATGAAAGAATGACTTCGTCCGTTAACCTTACCCCCATCTTTAAGCCGAGTTTTTTCACTTTCTCTATAAACGTATCGGCAAATTCCTGCAAATGATTTTGAAGCAGGTCCAATTGATCAGGTTTTCCATTGCTTCCTGAAGTAATGAAAAATTTGATTTTATCCACTCTTCGTCCTGTCCTGATTTCTTCTATTTCAAAGGATATATCCGTTTTAGCCTTCAATTCCTTCTGGGCTGGTACAAGAACACGCTGCTTAAAGTTTCCGTATGCAGGATAGATATCCTCAGCCCCGAGCATTTTGCGCAGGTCCTTCAGGTAAAAGGATCTTTCCTTCAGTCTTTCATATTGCTTCAGTAATTCATATATCCTTATGGCGTAGGAGCTTTTCAGCTTCACCACATTCTCAAGTTTGTAGCTTGTGAATTCCCTTTTCAGCTGAAGCAGGTACGGCCGCAGGAAGGGATCAAACCTTATGTCTACAGTTCCTTCCGTTTCGTTATACGCTACATAGCTGAGCCACGAAACCTGTATGACCTTTTTTTTAATCCGCACTTCAAATACCTTCTTCATCAAATCCTTCGTAATCTGCTTCAGTTCTGTATATTTGGGTGTTCCTTTTAAGCTTAGGAGATCTGAAAATTCCTGAATAGGCAGGGTGTAGGTTTTGAAATCTGAATCTGCAGGTGTAATATGGCTCGCCAGACAAAGGATGATTTTTTGTTCTACCACGCCTAATTTATAATTTGCTTCAATGAGCATATTCGACTTAGTCACCAAATGGTTGTTCTGTGTTTCGTTTTTTTCTAAAATTTTCATCACAATTTCCTCCCTTTCGAGCTTCTTCATTATGACAAAAATCCATCGATAACAAAAGGATTTTTTTGTTATAATTCGCACCAAAAATGTTATAGTTCGCACCAAAAATGTTATAGTTCGCACCAAAAATGTTATAGTTCAGGCACCAAAAATGTTATAGTTCGCACCAAAAATGTTATAGTTCGCACCAAAAATGTTATAGTTCGCACCAAAAATGTTATAGTTAGAGGTCTTGAGGCCAGTCATACCAATGGTTTGAGGCCTCCGAAAACAATTAAAACAATGTAAAACAATTAAAACAATATTAGTAAAACAAACACAACAGGGGGTTTTTTGTTGTGAAAATTCTGAAAACTTTAAGATAGAGTAAGTTCAAAACACTAATTTGTGTATCAAAGGTTAAAGACTATTATTTTTTTAAAAGGTTTTAATGATCTGTCTTTACACCTCTGATAGAGCGATAAAAAGAGAGAAATTATAAAGAATTCAATGTCTGGCTTTATTTCTGTCTTATTTCTAGCATGATCTTATACATATTCAGGATACCGGCCGGCTCATTCTATTTCGAAAACGACAGAAGACCTCACC
>NZ_JBHVNG010000030.1:0-6954 GCF_042796455.1 Bacillus sp. NPDC057893
TTTCGTTCAGTTTTCAAAGAACTTGTTTGTCGCTCATTTGCGACTCCCTTATGTTAACATTTTCATATTTCAATGTCAACCAAGTTTTTTTATTTTTTTGTCGCTTTCTGCGTTGTTGCTATCGGCGACTTGTTCTATATTACACCTCTATAGGCTAATCGTCAATACCTTTTTATAAATATATTTAATTTAATACCTTCGTACTCTTTTAGCTCTAGATAAGGACCTATAAAGATTTCATTAAAATAGAAACCATCGTCTACTTTTCTTTACTAATCTATTCTTCTACATACTATTCAATTTAGACACTTCTCTATTACAAAGGACTCGCCCCCCATCTTACCGAACATTCTTTTCAGCTAAACTAGCAACCTTATTTTAACAATTACTAGTATATAATTAGAAAGTTGCTTTATTTTTTATTACCGCTCCCTACTCCCCTTTGTTTATCAAATTGTAATATCAATAACATTCTATTAGAAACAGGTGACGATATGAAAGATATACGTATTCTTATAGCAGATGACGATAAAGAAATTCGAGACTTATTAAAAAGATATTTAGAGCGAGAATTATATATGGTAGATACTGCAATTAATGGCGAAGAAGCGTTGTGCTTATTTAACCAAAATAACTACAACCTCGTTATATTAGATCTTATGATGCCGAAAGTAGATGGTATCGAAGTGTGTAGAAAACTTAGAGATACAACTAACATTCCTATATTAATGCTAACTGCTAAAGATCACGAAGTTGATAAAATTTCGGGCTTAAGCATAGGTGCTGATGATTATATTACGAAACCTTTCAGTATTCACGAAGTGGTTGCAAGAGTAAAAGCTCTTATGCGACGTTTTTTAGTTCTTGGAAGTTAATACTAACGTACAAGAGAAAACAGCTTTAACATTTAAAGGACTAACTATCGATTTTAAAAAATACACAGTCCATACGAACGGAAAAGAAATTAACTTAACTGGAAAAGAACTTGAACTATTAAAATTCTTCGCTTCAAACCCAGAGCAAGTATTTACAAAAACACAACTCTTTCGAAATGTATGGGACGATAATTATATAGAGGATGATAATACCGTTATGGTACATATTAGAAAACTTAACTGCAAGAGAGAACTTATTAATTAATGCAAAGATAATTGGAGTTCACAAAAGGACTGCAATTGAAGAAGCATTAGAAATTGTAGGCTTGCAGCACGAAACAAAAAAAATAGTAGGAAAATACTCTTTAGGAATGAAGCAACGCTTAGGAATTGCACGTGCTCTTCTCCATTATCCTGAACTACTCATACTAGATGAACCAACTAACGGACTTGATCCAATCGGTATTAAAGAAATGCGAAAACTCATTAAATCTTTAGCTCAAGAAAGAAATATAACGATACTCATTTCTAGTCATATATTAGCTGAGGTGGAACAACTAGTTGATCGTATGGGAATTATTCATGAAGGAAGGTTATTAGAAGAAGTTTCTCTTGATACGTTGCGTAAAGCAAACCGTAAGTACATAGAATTCCAAGTAAATAATGATAATAAAGCTGCGATGCTATTAGAAAATCATTTTCAAATTTTTGATTATGAGATACATGACGAAGGTAATATTCGTGTTTATTCTCACTTCGGACAGCAAGGACACATAAACAGAACATTAGTTCGTAATGATGTTGCAGTATTAAAAATTATGATGAGCGAAGATAGACTAGAAGATTATTTCACCAAACTAGTTGGAGGTGGCACAATTGGTTAATCTACTCTATACAGAACTATTAAAATTAAAACGCTCTAATATGTTTTTGATTAAGGTGTCGCACCTTTTCTAGTAGTTGTAGCATCTTATATACATATAAAAACAAAACAGCCTACCCCCATTATTTTGTTTCATCAATCATTCACTGAAGTTAACTTGTATACTACTTTAGTTATAGGATTCCCCTTATATGGAGTTGTAATCGCTTATCTATTTACCCGCGAATACACGGAAGATACATTAAAAAATTTGCTAACTATCCCAGTATCACGTATTAGCTTTATTATAAGTAAGTTTATCCTTCTATTCCTTTGGATTATGATGCTAACTTTAGTTGCTTGGGCGCTAACTTTATTATTAGGGCTAATAGGTAGCTTCCCTGGATTTAGCACTACCTTACTTTTATGCTCTCTTGTAAAATTTCTAATATGTGGTGGACTTCTCTTTCTTTTATCTTCACCTATTGTACTACTAACTCTTTTGAGACTCCCACGACTAAAGTCGCAAGCCCGAATCCTTACGGATTTACGGGTGGGATTCTTGAATGACTAAGCGTTCGCAATCCATTTCTGTTTTGAACAGCCTTCAAGATAAGGGTATCTCATTGCCCCTCCTAAACCAGACCATAAAGGTGCTTAGGCTGATTGACTGTTACCATCAATCACAGTTGCGTAGCGAATATTCATCGCTCCAACGATATCACGATGTGTCTTAAACCCACATGGACACTTGTATTTTCTATCTAGAGCCTTATTCTTTTCAGCACATTTCGGACAACTTTGACTTGTATAAGCTGGATTCACATATTCAATCTGAATACCAGCTATCGTTGCTTTATAGGCAATAAATTGTGCCAAACGATAGAATGACCAAGTGTGTAGATTTTTTTCGTTTTTACGGCTTGTTCTTGCCGTCTGTCTTATATTCGTTAGTTGTTCTAATCGAATGACAGAAATACGATTTGCAATCGCAAAATTAATAATTGCACGACTTATTTTGTGATCTTTATCTTGCATCCATCTTTGCTCTTTATCAGCCATTCGCCGAATGGCTTTCACTTTTTTGTCTTTTCCTAACTTCTTACGAACACTACGAAACTTACGCTTCTTATATTTATTGTGCCTACCACTCCCAAAGAAACGAACCTTATCATCATCTGTGATTGCTACCGCGGGGACCTTGAGACCTAAGTCTACTCCTAAAATTTTCATTCCTGTCCTTTTATTGATAGAAAGTGTGACAGATATTTGGGCTATCCACTTATTCGATTTCTTTATGATGCGAAGTGTACCTAATTTATGTTTTAACAGATTCAGATTACGATTGTTTTTATCGCTTAATAAAGCTCGGATTTTTACACGAATCGATTTTCCATTTACCTTCAATGGGATTGAAATATAAGTAGGATCAAATGAATAATTTTGATTGTTCCATACACAAACAGGTCTCTTTAGAATCGGGATGATTTTATAATGGCTTTTCTTTACTTTTGTAGCAAACAAACTTTTCGCGTCTTTAATCGCTTGATTCTTCACTGCACTTGGGATATTTGCTTCAATATCTTTTGTGCTTTTTTTCGTACTTTTCTTTGCTTCCACCATTTCCGATACAAGTTTATTTATAACTTTGATATATTCGTGACTGCTTTGTTCCAATAAACTTATTTGTCCTTTTGTTGGAATCAATTTCACTTTCACTGTTAGGGTCTGTGACATACGTTTCATCCCCTTGTTTTTTGATTTTCAACATCGTGTTCATTTGATACATTTCTAGCAATCAGAACAAAATCAGAACGTGTTTATAAACTTTACAACTGTATGAAACGAGGAGGTTTTCCTCTCAAACACTTTGAAACATTCTTCTATCATCATTTATTCTAGTTATATCATTTATTTTCGAAAGATTCCAACAAAAATACCCGAAGAAACTACCTATACTTTGGATACTTAAAGTACCACGAACCTTGCGATTTTTAGTGGTACTCCGCATCCAACCTCACTTTCATCCCATGCCTAAAGGCAATGGGCTTTCTTGTTCGGGAAAAGCTGTAATGAAAACCTATGTACCGCCTATTATATTAACAATCATTATTACAATGACTAACCTTATGATCGTAAATTCAAAACATAAAGACCTATTCCCATGGACCGCTACTCTAGATATAGCAAATAACGAATTACAACCGACTTATCCACCAGAGTATTCTTATATCATCATCGCAGTAACAGCTATTTTCGGATTTATTACAACACTATTCTATTTTAAAAGAGTAGATATTCATTAATTTATAGGAGTGAAACTATGAGCGATCTTATCATTGCCTTCATACTTGGTATTGTAGAAGGGTTAGCTGAATTTTTACCCATCTCTTCTACTGGCCATCTTATATTAGTCGGACATTTATTAGGTTTTGAAGGAGAAAGGGCAAAAACGTTTGAAATTGTCATACAGTTAGGGGCAATTTTAGCTATCGCGATTTTATATCATAAACATCTTGTTTCTTTATGTAATATTAAACCCCTTCTTCGGAAAGAGAAAAAATTCAATGCATTACATGTTTTTCTTGGTGTATTCCCAGCAGTAGTTGTTGGCTTATTATTACATGATGTTATTAAAACATACTTATTCCAGCCGTATACTGTCGTAATCGGACTTGTAGCAGGAGCAATTCTTATGATTTTTGCAGAAGTAAAAAAGGCAGAGGCAACCGCTTTTTTACTAGATGATTTAACATACCTTCAAGCATTAACAATTGGATTATTTCAATGCTTAGCAGTATATCCTGGCTTCTCTAGAGCTGGCTCTACTATTTCTGGAGGGCTATTAGCGAAAGTAAATTATAAGACTGCATCTGAGTTCTCTTTTCTCATTGCTCTTCCTGTAATGGTCGGAGCTACAGGGTTAGACTTATTAAAAAGTTGGAAGTATTTAAGTGTAGATGACATTCCTATGTTTACTGTAGGATTCATTACCTCTTTTATAGTAGCAATGCTAGCGGTAGTAACTTTCCTGAAGCTTTTAGAAAAGATAGGTTTAAAACCTTTTGCATATTATCGTATTTTGTTAGCCATCTTATTTACACTTTTCGTATTGCTATAGCTTCATATAAGCCACATATTATTAAACCGATATTCAAGGAATATCGGTTTTTATCTATTTCACCTCTAGTATTACTCACTTCAATATGGCATAGTGGTAATACACCACCGTTAATAATCCGAATATTCTTTGAACTAATCATTAAAATATGTAAGATCAAAAGCTATACTTGAAATCCCAACCTAGTAATAGCATTTCTTCTTTAAACACATATACTGAATTAAAAATAAACACCTCAATTGATTGAATATGCCCATTACACCACTATAGAACGAACGTTCCATACCACTACTTCCTTGTATTTAAGTAATCGTACTATAGTTTTCCCACTTGCACTTATCTTCTCTACGAAAGACTCCCAATTATAAGATTTAAGTAGGTTTCATCCTATGTCTATATACAAACAACTGCAAGGTTTAACGCTAGAAAAACAAATCGGATTGCTAACAAATCATTTAGTTTCATTTAATAGTATTAACGGTACCGATGGCGAGGTCAGTATTATAGATGAACTATATAGTATTTTCAAAAGCACCCTGAACACCTATGGATTCAACATGTACCTCATAATCCAATAGGTAGAAAAAATGTATTTGCATTTGTAAAAGAAAAAACGCTTCCCCCTCTACTATCATTTATCATTCACACTTAAATATAGTCAGCATTGAAGAATTCGGATCGTTAAAAGAACATGCTTTCTCTCCTGAAACACTCGAACAATATTTTCAAACCAATGCAAAACCTGGAGAGTGGCTGTTCGGCCGTGGTTCTCTTGATATGAAAGGTGGTGCTGCCATTCATCTAGCCAATATACTATACTTCTCAGAACATGTGCATTTACTCGAAGGAAATCTACTACTCTTATTCAATGGAGATGAAGAAGGAGAACATCGTGGGATTATCTCTGCCTTAACCGAATTCGAAAGACTGAAGTAAGAAAAACAATTACAGTATCGTTTGGCTATTAACAATGATTTTATAACATCTTTATATAATGGAGATACTCATCGCTACATTTATACAGGTACTGCGGGCAAACTTCTTCCTTGTTTCTATATTTATGGAAGAGAAGTACATGTAGGTGATACATCGTCTGGCATTGATCCTAATTTTATTGCAGCCCAAATCACAAATAGACTACATAACAACTATATCCATTACCATACAAAACAATCCGGAAATTAAACATCCCATCTATTAATATGGGCGTCTACGGGAAAGATGACCATAAATGGACAGAACATGTTTACAAACCCTATCCAGTCAGCGTATACCTTTATTAATCCGTAATACAACAATACAAGTTTTAGATGACTACAAAGCTATTACAAATAAGCAAATTGCCCAGGTTTTATAAAGAAAATCAACTTTAGCTAAAGTGAGGTGAAAATACAAATGAATCCATTAGCACAATCATATTGGGATACTTATTGGGGAAACAATGAAAAACCAGAATCTGTTACAGCTTGGCAATTTGGTGATTCTCCTGATTATCTCGCTCAATTAGTCATTGATGGTGTAAAAACAGCAACATGCTCCGGCCATATTTTTTATGAATTAGAAAACGAACCGCTGCCGACAACTAAAGATTATAGTATTATACTCAACAGTCAGGATGAACCTGTAGCTATTATTAGGACAATAGAAGTAACTATAATGCCAATGAATGAAGTGACTGAAGAATTCGCTATCGCTGAAGGCGAAGGCGATCGTACCTATAGTTACTGGAGAGATACCCATATTCAGTTTTTTACAAAGGAACTAAGCGAACTTGGTCTTAGTTTTTCTGGAGATATGCTACTCGTTTGCGAACGTTTTAAGCTTATCGATGTAAAAAACAAAGTGAATCTATGATAAATAACGGTTTTACCGGAAGTCCATGCTATATAAATACATTTATCTTTAAACAAATAAGCTTGTTATCAATGGATTTCTTGAACCATAGATAACAAGCTTATTTCATTAAACACAAAAAAGACGAGTCATTCTGACTCGTCTTACAGTTGCTTGGCGACGTCCTACTCTCACAGGGACAAGGTCCCAACTACCATCGGCGCTAGAGAGCTTAACTTCCGTGTTCGGTATGGGAACGGGTG
>NZ_JBHVNG010000031.1:0-4734 GCF_042796455.1 Bacillus sp. NPDC057893
AGCATAATTTGATTGATAATCAAATAGCAAAAAATAGGTGTTTTTGTTGATTCCCCTAAACTAGAGGAGGAATTAGTTATGACAAAAACAATTATTGATTTTGGACAAGCTGAACAAAAAGCAAAAGAACGAGATTTAGAGATTGAAAAACAACGATTCATAGAAGAACATAATGGTGTGGATCAAGGTAAAGTAGATGAAGCACTTAATGTTTTAAGTAAGGCAACTGGTGGTAAAGAAATCTACATAGGAACGAAGAAATCTCCACAATCGAAAGTGAGGTTTGCTCAATTCTTGCAAAAAAACTGGGAGTTTTTAAGAAGTGAGAACTATTTCACGAGTGAAGAAAAGATTTTTTTAGTTGATGTTCAATCAAATATTAGTATGCATTCAAATGCCATTGTAGATGATATAACAAAAAAACCTGCAAACACTTTAACAATTCAAGCGCTAGCAAATTATTTAAATACATCTAGAACAAAGGTTAGTAGGATAGTAAATACTTTAATTAAAAAAGGTATTATTGCTAAAGCTGTTACAGGTGATATTAAAAACTTTAATCAAGCAAAGGACTACGTATTATTTATTAACCCGAATATTATTTGTGTGG
This sequence comes from Bacillus sp. NPDC057893, assembly GCF_042796455.1. Taxonomy (NCBI): domain Bacteria; kingdom Bacillati; phylum Bacillota; class Bacilli; order Caryophanales; family Bacillaceae; genus Bacillus; species Bacillus sp. NPDC057893. The sequence goes on from NZ_JBHVNG010000031.1 coordinate 611, forward strand.
GTGATAAAGACGATATAGGAGAACATTTAGTTTTGATGTTTAAAAAACAAATGGAATCTAATCCAATACTTAAAAAATTACCTCAAAAATTATTCTAAATGAAGAGCCTTTTATGGCTCTTTTTTTCGTTTTAGGTGTATCAAATCTGATACGGTACTGTATCAAATCCGATACGGTACTAAATCGCTGAAACCATTGATATATTAATGTTTTTTAAACTTTTAGGGGGTCTTACACTCTCACTCTATATATATAAGGGCTAAAAGTTCCGAAAGGAACAGGTAGTATTTTTGAGCAAAGAACGCTCAAAAATCTCCACCTTGTCCGCTTTGCTCCCTCCTTGCAAAACTTTTTTCGGCGGGTTTTGGTATGTCGCCAAGCCGAACAGACCGAAAACGAGGATTTGAGTTGCTCGACTTGGACTAGCAATTATACCCGCCGAACCGCCAATGCTATCGTTCTAAGAAATAAGCTTATTCTATATTCAGTTACGTTAAGTTCGTGGGGTTTAGTCCCCACACGACTAGCCAGCCACCATCCCAAAAACAAGGGGAAAACCTAAAGTGTCACCAAAAGGTGACACCCTCAAAAGACATGTTCGATTTATCCCCTCAACTTGTTGGGGGGATAAATCAGGACATGTCGTATAAATCCGCAGGATTTATACGAACCGGCGCTAAGAAAGGGAGGGTGAATATTCACCCTCCCTTTCTTAGCGCTCTTTAGTTCTTACTTCTTCTTACTGTTGTCCTGAATCTTCTTTGCCGTCTCCTTCGAGACCGTAATCCGCATGTTGCTACCGACGTCGTTCGGCTCGCTCTTTCCGTCCTTCTTACCCACTGTGTTTTCCTTTCAGTCTGTGTCTTCGGGGGCTTTCCCTCGCTGACAAGAACAACTCTACACGATGGGTGTAGCTGTCACCAGTCGAAACGGTGTGATGTATTTCATACTCAAGGTGCAGCGGGATGGCTCGGGCTGATTGGTCGAAGCCGACATGTTCGATTTATCCCTCAACGAAGTTGGGGGATAAATCAGGACATGTCGGAAAAATCGGGATATGGGACATATCCCGATTTTTCCTTAGCTTCGGGCGATCAGCCCGAGCCGATAAAAAAAGACTCCTAAATTAGGAGTCTTTTTTTATAAGGTTTTTCATGTGTCACCTTTTTGTGACACATGAAAATTTCGTAGTTATCAAATTAGGCAACTACGAAATTTCCTATTTTTAGGTGAGAGGTTTTCCTCTCACTTTTTAGGGTGTGACGTTTTCGTCACACCCTAAAAATACTTATAAACTTAGTCATATCAAGGGTTTTCACCACACGAAAAATTTTCAAAAAATTATAGTTTATTTTAAAAAACCTCTATACTTTTGTATGCAGATTTGATATAATGTATTTAAGGAGGTGATAACATGGATTGGGTGAATGTGTTAGCAGTAGCAATATCGCTAGTACCTATCACAGCAGGAATAAAAAACATCTTAGACATAATAGAAAAAATCGCAGGAATGATTGAAAAGAGAAAAGCAAAGAAAGAAAAGAAAGAGCAGAAAGAACAGAAACAAAATAAACGCCCTGTGGTTCGACGCAACCTTCCAAGAAGCAAACGAATCACAAGACGTTAGACCAAAAATAAGGGGGAGGGCAACCTCCCTCTTATTCAAATTATAACACAATACCCAATCCATTCAGCACATGAAAAAACTGGTGAAAATTTTGAATAGTCCTGTTACATCTGTTTTGTTTTTAATAATAGTTTTTGTATTCGTTATTGATTGGAACAACCTAACAAAATCAGATTATGTTTTAATGAGCACAACTACATTTTATGTAGTGGCAACACTATTCAGTTTGATTACAGAAATGATAAAAAACAGATTATAAAAGTGGGTGAAAAATAATGTATGAATTAGAAACAAAAGAAGATGTAAAACAATTTGTAAACGAATATATTTTGACGGCGGCGGAAGTAATGGAATTACTAAATATAGCTCGTGCTAGATTAAATCAACTTGTGAAAACTGAAAGACTGATTCCTTTAAAACAAGTAAACAATGTTAATTTGTTTTGGAAACCAGATGTAGAAAAATTAGGTGAAGAACTAACTGTGTTAAGAAAAAAATATCGACCATTTGAATAGAAACGATTTTGTTTTGCCCTTCTTGTTTTAGGGTGGAGTGGCGAAGGCTGGGGTGAATTGGCGAGAGCCAAGAGGGGCTAGCCCCTTATAGCGTAAATAAATTTTGATAGAGATCCACTTTGTTGGATCGGATGAATTGGCGATTTTGGCGGTACAATGGCATGGGCAAGTCGGCCAACCTAAAACCTTGTTTTAGGTATGGTCGATTTGGCACCATGCCAATACCGCCAAAATTTTTTTTATCAAGGAGAAAAGGGTGGAGATTTTTTGAGTGGTTTTCTCAAAAAATACTACCCGTACCTTGATGAAAAAAAAGCCTTTTGGCTTGAGGGGTTTTGCCATGCAGCAGCATGGCTCGGCGAAGCCGAAAAGCCTCGCAGAGCACGGGCAAAGAATTTTGCCATAACGTGCTAGGGCAAAATATTTTCCCTCCACTATATCCATGGTAAACTGGTGGTACGAAACGGGGGTGCTTTGGCATGGCTCATGTAGAAAAATATGCAAAAGGAAATGTACAAGGATTATCAAATCATTGGGACAGAAAAACAGAAAATCATTCGAATCCAGATATTGATAATGAACGCTCAAATTTGAATTATGATTTATGCGAAAAAGAAGGAGATACACTTTCCCGCATGAAAAATCGGCTAGATGAAGTGCATTGTTTGAATCGAAAAGATGTAAAAGTTTGTGCGGATTGGGTTGTAACATTACCTGAAAATTTGAAGAGTATTTCTGAAAAAGAACAACGTGAATTTTTCGAGAAAACATATGAATTTTTAAGTAACCGCTATGGCGGAGAAAAAAATGTTTTGTCCGCCAATGTTCACAACGACGAAACAACACCACATATGCATTTTGCTTTTATGCCTGTTGTTTGGGACGAGAAAAAACAACGGGAAAAGGTTTGTGCAAATGATGTATTAACTCGTAAAGAGTTAAAAACATTTCATCAAGATTTAGATAAATTTTTAAAGCGAGAAATTCCTCATATCTACAAAGAAGGCATTTTAAACGATAAAACAATTGGCATTGATACAGTTAAAGGTTTGAAAAAGCATTCTGAAGAAATCAAAAGACAAAAAGATGAAATGATTACAGAAATGACCGCAGAAGTGAAAGTTTATAAAGAACCCAAAAAGGTTTTGGAAAACATCGAAGCTTCAACAAAAAAAGCTATGTTCGGTGATAAGGTTTCTTTGCCTTCCAATGAGTATGACAAACTAAAAAATTTAGCAATCTCGAGTGTAAAAACAAAATACCAATTGGATAAAGTAAAAGATGTATCAGATGCGAAAATTGAGGATTTAGAAAATCGTGTTCAGCTTGCTGATCTAAGAGCGGATAATGCTGTAATGCAATTTGGTTTACTTGAAAAAGAAGTAGACAAGCTGAGGGAACAACAAAAGAACGCTATTATCTATCAAAGTATGTTGCAAGATACAAACAGAGATTTAGAGATTAGTGATACTGAAAGAGAAGGTCGTTGGATTCTATTTAAACTTGAGAAGGGTCATGAGCCTAGAAATCAAGAAGAAGGTGAACACTGGCTTTCTATTTTGGAGAAGAACAAAAGGGATAAGACGATACCTGAGAGCCGTTTAGAGGGCTTTATAGGGTTTTTAAAAGGGATTCTAGATAAAATGCTAGGGAAAGAGAAGAAATTCTCTCAAGAAGGCTTAAAAAGCCTTTCAGAGCAATCAAAAGCACCGAAGAAAAAACCTAAGAGTCGAGGACATGGGAGATAATTCGTAGTTATCTAATTTGATAACAATTTTAAGATTCGATGTGTGATAAAATAAAAAACGAGCCATGCTCCAACATGACTCGTTTCAAAGGGTATTTCTACAAAAATACCTAAAGCTATTATTCATCTGATTATAGATTAGCATAATTTGATTGATAATCAAATAGCAAAAAATAGGTGTTTTTGTTGATTCCCCTAAACTAGAGGAGGAATTAGTTATGACAAAAACAATTAT
>NZ_JBHVNG010000032.1:0-2652 GCF_042796455.1 Bacillus sp. NPDC057893
CTATGTTAGGACTTAAATCTTTTCGCACAGCTACATTTATTCTTGCAGGAGTAGAAGCCATGCATATGATAAAAAAAGAACAGATTGATTTACGGGATCAGTCTGTTCAAAATCAAAAACAATTCATTCATCAATTATTTGGATTAACAGCGTAAAGAACGATTCCGGTAGGAATCCTCATTGTGTTTTGGAATGTATCCTTTATTTGCACTAGAACCGGTTATTTTGTTTTGAGGATTCTTTAGATAGAAAATTAATATAGAAAGATAAGAAGGTAATGCAGTATAGATCAGTCTACAAGCATTCCCTTGCTATTATTATGTTGTGTTTTTAATATAATATTAGTAAGAGTAATCTTGAATTAAATTTAATATTTTTCTATGAAATTAATTAGTATATCTTGGTGGTGCGATAATTGGACAAGTTAAAAAAATTCTCTAAAGTTTTTGTAATGTTTTTTATTTTGTATGTGATAGTACTTATATTTTCTCCAAGTAGAATAGTAGGTAGGTCAGCTATCCAAAAAGATGACATAAAATTACAGGTATATGCACAAGCAACTACGGGAGCACCTCAAAAAATAAGTAAAAGTGATTTAGTTATATTAAAAGAAAAAATTAAAGATATATATCCTAATGTGAAATCTACAGACATTGTGCTTGAAGGTGACACACCGTTCGGTCATGTTGATGATCCAGCTTATATCGGAGAATTTACTGTATACGGAAAAGTTATAGGTACAACAATAAATGAAACATCAAGAGAAAATACAGTTGCAGTTTTAAAAGTTTCATATTGGGATATCCCGATGATTCGATACCTGTTTTATGAGGATTCTATCGTAAGAATTTCGCTTATAATTTTGTTACCTATATTTTTTGTTGCACTTTGTATCTTTTGTTTATGTTCTAAGAAACGTGATCGCCCGTAATAGACGATCGTGTTTTTTAGAATTAGGTAATGAAGTATAGATTAGTCTACAAGCATTCCCTTGCTATTAATATGTTAATAATAGTATTTCGAAAAAAGTATGGTAAGGATATCCGAGATTTTGTACAGTTTTTTAACTAATTCATTAATAAATGCGAAATCTAAAATAGAGCTAGATTAGGAATGTATAAAAAATTGTATAGATTGATAGGATAAAAAGAGTTTCTCTTGTGAGTGTTGGATTCCTTCTTTTTTTTATTGATGGTACAATCAAAATCATGGAGGTATATTATGTTAATTTTTTATGTAATACCATTTTTTCTTATATCCGGTACTTCAATATTTTTATTTTTCATATCTGTTTCACCAAAAATTAAGGCAAAAAATCTATCATTGATAGTGATCTGTTTAGCCATAAATGTACTTACAATTCCAATTTCTTGTTTGGTAGGTTCGTTTGTTTCTTATACACATGAGGCGTCAACAGAATTTACATATAATAATCCATTTTATTTTTGGAAAGGATTTTTCTACATTCAGACAATACCGCTTTTCGTGCTATTTGTGGCTTTGATATGGTGGTTTATCCGTAAGGGCAAAGAAAAAATCGACACATAGAATTTTAAAATGACTTCCGCTAAGCAAGAAATACAATAAGCTGTCCATATGGGTAGCTTATTGTATTTTTTGCTTAGCGTGGTTTTTTTCAAAAATGCTGGCGGTACCCCATCGCCAGCAACTTAAAATATTATAAAACGAAAAAAGTGAGCTGTATTCACAAAAACAAATTTTAAACATCGTTGACTACTGATAATAGGGCGTTATGTTAACTAGACGTGTATAAGATATACAATCAAACAAAGTTATTTTCCATTTTCATTCTTATTTTGAAATAGATGCACAATCAAAAGTCCACCAACAAATAAGATTGGAAATCCTACGACTATATATAGTCCGTTTTTTGGTATTCGGAATATTGTAAAAAAATCAAAAAAAAGACCCTACAAGAGGGTCTTTCATCAGCTAATATTAAGCTTTTTGAACATTAGTAGCTTGTAGGCCACGTTGTCCTTGTTCTACTTCAAACGTTACACTTTGTCCTTCGTCTAAAGATTTGAAACCGTCGATTTGGATAGCTGAGAAATGTACGAATACGTCTTCTCCATCTGCACGCTCGATGAATCCAAAACCTTTGTCTGCATTAAACCATTTTACTTTACCTTGTTCCATAATTGTTGCCTCCTAGTATGGATACCCACACATATGTTACTACCCTTGCTCAAATACCTTAGACGAAAAACAAAATTTATTCTTAATCTCAAACCGAACAAAAATAGGTCTTTCTTAAATTAACATACTTTCTAAAAAATAGCAAATTTCAAAAATAAGTCCTTATGGTAATTAGCCACTAATAGTGGTTGCTGGAGAAAAAGTCACTATGATAGTTATCACAGCAAGAAGTTACCAAAGGATCTCAACAATATCATTGGTTTGATTTTTTTCAGACATTCAACAACTGATAAAATTAGATATTTTCGAGTTAAATTTTACTTCTGATAACGAAAATTATGTAAATAAGCTGTCCATATGGACAGCCTATTATATTTTTGCTTAGCGTGTTTTTTCTAAAATGTTGGCGATACCTCTAGATGTGTAAAAATTACACATTAAGTGATAGATGTGAGTCTGTATTTGCTATAGAGCATTTATAATAATCGTAAT
>NZ_JBHVNG010000033.1:0-2555 GCF_042796455.1 Bacillus sp. NPDC057893
CAGGATCAAACTCTCCAATAAAGTTAGTTTGTCTAGCATCTAAAAATAAAAATTGACGTTTACGTTGTTTGTTTCGTTCAGTTTTCAAAGAACTTCTTTGTCGCTCATTTGCGACTTCCTTATGTTAACATCTTCGTTAGTTAATGTCAACTAAGTTTTTTATTTCGTTTGCCGCGTTCTGCGTTATTGCATCGGCGACTTGTTCTATATTACACTTATAAATAATAATAGTCAATGGATTTTTATAAAAAACTTCATTTTTTATAAATCTCATTTATATTACCAAGTTATCTATTTAAATATCTCTTCTATACTTATATATAAGCAACCCATATAACTCCCTATGGGTTGCTATTCCATCATAAAAACTATTGTTCTTTTGAAGGGATCGAACAACCTCCATCAGTACAAGACATATCGCTTCCTTCTTCTGATGAAAACTCTTGTAACTTAGGTGCGCGATTCTCTTCTTCCCACACTTGCTGAAGTGCACCAACAAAAGTTTCAAGTGGTTGTGCACCTGAAATAGCATACTTTTGATTAATAATAAAATAAGGCACTCCCGAAATTTGATATTGCTGAGCAATCGCTTCATCCACTCTAACATCATTTGCATATGCACTTTTATTATTAATAACATTTAAAACCTCTTGCTTATCTAGACCTGAAGCTTCAGCAATAGTAACGAGCGTATCCACATCACTTAAATTTTTCGATTCAGTAAAATATGCAAAAAGCAGATTTTCCGTAATCTCTTTTTCTTTTCCTTGATCCTTTGCAAACTTCGCCAGACGATGCGCATCAAAAGTGTTTGTCGGCTTCATCTCTTTAAAATTAAAATCCAAACCCATACTAGCTGCATGATTTCCTAATTGTATATTATTACGCTTAGCTTCTTCAATACTAATCCCATACTTTGATGCAAGTACTTCATTAATACTTGTTCCAGAATAGATTGGAGCATTTTGGTCTAATTCAAAACTTTTAAACTCAACTTCAACATCCTTCTTATGTGGAAATTGCTCTAAAGCCATTTCTAATCTACGTTTCCCAATATAGCAAAATGGGCATACAAAATCTGACCATACTTCAATTTTCATAGAAACACCTCATTAACATGTAGTTTTCAATCATTGTAGCACTGGTACTAAAGAATTCAAAAATTTATGCTTCAAGCCTTATATACTACAACCTAAAATGAATTTACGAATAGAAAAAAACGATAATCAAAAGTATAAAAACACTACCTTCTGATTATCGTATATACAACTCTAAAACAATCTAATTATGCTGGAATATATCTCCCCACGAACTTCCATACGGTATTCCAATATTTATTCGAATCTACCTTTTCAGCCTCTCCATGTCCAGCACCTGGAACAATTAATTTCTCTTTTTCTACTTTTGCAGCATTATATACTTCATCTAACATTCCATAAGGAACGAATGTATCAGCATCCCCATGAATAAATAGCATAGGTGTTTTACTTTTCGCCACTTGTTTTATAGCTGAAGCTTCTTCTAAATCATATCCAGCTCTTAATTTTGTCACTGTATTTGCTGCATTCATAACAGGAAACTTCGGCAAGTGGAATAAATCTTTTAGTTGATAAGTAAATTCAGCAATAACAGTTGAGTATCCACAATCTTCAATAATAACTTTAACGTTAGCTGGTAAATCTTCACCTGAAGTCATCATTACAGTTGCTCCACCCATTGAAACACCAAATAGTGCTATTTCAGCATTCGGATCTTTCTTTACAATTTGTTGAATCCAAATCAAAATATCTTTACGATCATGCCAGCCCATGCCGATATAATCGCCTTCACTATTTCCATGCCCACGAAGATCTGGCGCTATGACGTTATAACCCTGTTCATAAAATTCCCGGATATATTTCGTCATTTTCGATGCCCTGCTATCATATCCATGAACTACAATTGCCCATTTATGGCTAGATTGTTCATTCATATATTCATAACCTGTTAATTTCAACTTATCGAAAGAATTTATGTTCAATGTATTAGGTTTATGATTTGATACAAAGTTCGCATCCTTTTCTTCATTTGTAGCCAACACACCTCCCGATGCGTTCACTGTTTCTACTAAGTGAGGATTATCCTCTAAAAATTCTTTCTCTTGTTTCGCATTCAATGCATAATTATAAAAATAATTCCCGACTAACATATAAGCAATTGCTAGAAGGACTAAAACTACTATGGTAATTACACCTATCTTTTTCATATTATCTCCTTTTTCAAAATTAAATCTTCTTATATTCAAGTACTTCAAAAAACAACTGCACTATCTTAACACACTGGCAGATCACTTCTACAAAAAATAAAATAGAAAATCTTAAACTACACATCGAAAATGATGAAAGAAATTGAATATGAGAAGATTAAAAGAATAAGGATTACTTACAACTTAAAATGGTACTTGCGGCTGATAAGAAGTTATAAACACAAAAAAGACGAGTCATTCTGACTCGTCTTACAGTTGCTTGGCGACGTCCTACTCTCACAGGGACAAGGTCCCAACTACCATCGGCGCT
>NZ_JBHVNG010000034.1:0-2418 GCF_042796455.1 Bacillus sp. NPDC057893
ATTCAATGAGCAGTATAAAACTAGAAAAAAAGACGCCCTATTTAGGTGTCTTTTTTTTATTACTTCACAATATTTGTTTTAGTGTATTTTGTACGGTCGAATTTATTAAATAGCTCTTCGTTTTCTGTACGTCCAAGAAGAATGTTTCCTTTGAAGTTCACAAAGTCTTTTTTATCTCTACTTGTAGCCCAAGCTACTTCTGGATTTAAGATATACACGTTTGTGTTTCCGACTTTACCAATGGCAATCAATCCACTTTCCTCTAGAAATGAAACTGCTCTGAATATTGTTGTTCTAGATTTACCAATAACCTCTTCTAAAATTTTATGTGAAACCATGATGCTATTACTACTAACATCCATATTTTCCATGAAGAACATGTATAGTTGCCCTGCAACTGCATTTTCTGAAATTACATAGGCTAATGCTTTTGTTCCTATACCTCTGCTAATTTGTATGAAATTCTTGTTTTTTTGACTCTCTTTGGCTCTTTTAGCTTCTAAAGCTTCATTGGCACTATCATAGATTTCAGCGTCTTCTACATTTACGTACTTGATTTCTGTGTTTTTTTCGTTAAATGCAAACATATGTAAACCCCCATGATACATTAATGTATAGTTTTTGAAACAACTTGTTTCATATCCAAATGTTACCGTTTTTAAAGCTTTTTTGCAACAAGTTGTTTCAAAAAAGGAATAGAAAGTATCAATCTATGTTTCATGGGATGAAACATTAATGTTTCATCCCATGAAACATACCAATCTCTAAAACTATTGATATTACTGCATTTTTACTAATGCCCCTTCTATATCTATTAAAGGGCTAAAAGTTCCGCAAGGAACAGGTAGTATTTTTGAGCACAAAAAACGCTCAAAAATCTCCACCTTTTTCGCTTCGCTCCATCCTTGCAAAACTTTTTTCGGCGGGTTTTTAGCTTTCGCCAAGCCGAACAGACCAAAAACGAGGATTTAGGTTGCTCGACTTGGACTAGCAATTATACCCGCCGAACCGCCAATTCTATCGTTCTAAACAATAAGCTTACTCTATATTCAGTTACGTAAAGTTCCTGGGGGCTAGCCCCCAAAACCCCCAGCCAGCCCCCAACCCAAAAACAAGGGGAAAACCATAACTACAAATTACCAAAAAATGTGGTAATTTTTTCATAAACCTCTATACTTTTGTATGTAGGTTTGATATAATAAATACAAGGAGGTGATAACATGGACTGGATGAAAGTATTAGCAACAATTGCAACTCTAGCAGTATCGCTAGTACCTATCACGACAGCAATTAAAAACATCTTAGACATAATCGAAAAAGTTCAAGGAATGAGAGAGAAGAGAAAAACGAAGAAAGAACAAAAAGAACAGAAACAAAATAAACGCCCTGTGGTTCGACGCAACCTAGCAAGAAGCAAACGAATCACAAGACGCTAAACCAAAAATAAGAGGGAGGGTGTAACCTCCCTCTTATTCAAATTCAATTATATCACAATTTCTAATCTGTTTGCGGTCAGTGTCAATGGTAAGCGGACTGGAATGGTTCAGCGGTTTGTGCTGATCCATGAAAGGAGCATTAAGGAATTGACACGTGAAACTGATTCTTCACCCTCTTGGCACTGAACAAACAATCGTTTGTTCCTGCCAACCGGCGAGGGAGCCCCTCAAGGATTGAGGGGTTGGGGAGTTCGATTGATGGGGTCAAGGGGAAAAGTTCCCCTTGTAGGTTCGGACAAAGTCCGAGGTTTTAGCCTCGCAGAGCACGGGCAAAGAATTTTGCCATAACGTGCTAGGGCAAAATGTTCTCCCCTGCTCTGCGAGGCTTTTCGGCTTCACCGAGCCATCCCCAGACATCGTAAAATAGAGAGCGCTATGGCGGACAAAACTTTGAATCGTTTAAAAGGCCTTATAAGACGTTATAAGGCTTTTTAAACGATTCTAGGTAAATTTGTTAAGGGAGGGTTGTAAATACTCTTAAGAGAGCTTAAAATGCTTGTCGGAGCAATAAGAAAGTCGAAGAGGAGTTTAAGAATGAAATCAAGACAAGATGTTATAAAACACATACAATCTGAAAAAGAGAGATTAGAAGAAGCGAAGAAAATTCAATCTTATCTTGAAAGCAGTGATTGTCCAAAAGTTAGAATCCAAGGGATAAAAAGAATTATTAAGCATTTAGAACAACAATATCAAATAGAAAAGTTAGCACTTGCTTTAGCAGATTTAAATGTTTCTGATTCAGTCCGACCTGAAGATGAGAAAGAAAATGCATTTACTTTATAAAAGCAATTGAGCTCATTGAATGGTTCAGCGGTTTGTGCTGATCCATTCAATGAGCAGTATAAAACTAGAAAAAAAGACGCCCTATTTAGGTGTCTTTTTTTTATTACTTCACAATATTTGTTTTAGTGTATTTTGTACG
>NZ_JBHVNG010000035.1:0-2149 GCF_042796455.1 Bacillus sp. NPDC057893
CGACTCCCTTATGTTAACATTTTCATATTTCAATGTCAACCAAGTTTTTTTATTTCTTTTGTCGCTTTCTGCGTTGTTGCTATCGGCGACTTGTTCTATATTACACCTCTATAGGCTAATCGTCAACACCTTTTTATAAAGATATTTAATTTAATATGTTCACACCATTTTATCCCGCTATTTGCGGACAGTAAGACTCCCACCTCAAAGTTCGGCTGAAGCAAAGAAGTTAGTAGTGGGCCTGGCGATCCATAAATGCCCGATTAGTAAAGGTTACATAAGAATCCACAAAGATTTTACTAAATAGCAATCATTATCTACCTCTATCTACTAATCTCCCCTAACAAACCTCTCTATTTCAAGAGGATTATCCCCCGTACATTACTGGGTTCCACAAGAAATTCTTTTCTAGCAACTTCATTTACTCTCCTTATCTTAATTACAATATCTCTTTCTAACAGTACACACAATCTCCTTCACTATCCTGAGCCATTCATAATAGAATGAACCAACTAATAGACTAGATTCAATTAATATTAAAAATTATGATGAGTAAAGGCCAATCAGTAGATTATTTCAGAAAACCAGTTGGAGATAGAATAATTGGTTCGTTTACAGATTTCACGATACTTTCACAGAAAAACACTTATTGTTTTGATACACGTCAACTATAGACAAGAACAAGACGCTAAAACATATGAACATGCAAAACTGTCATAGCACCGTAGCTCACGAACCTATACGGTCTATCGTGAGAGTGGTGATGACACACCACAATCTTGCACGTGAGCGATACCAAAAATGGACTCCGCCTTTGGTAGCAAGAATCACACTGATGTTAATCAGGTTGCCCCTTTAGCAGTGGGAGTGTCAATAAATCCAATATTAATAATTGAAATATACTTTACTGAAGAACCACTTCACTAAAGTATGTAAAGTTACAAGCTATACTGGAAATCTGAACCTAGTATGGCAGCTCTTCTTTAAACACATATGCCCAATAAAAAATAAGCGCCTCAATTGATTGAGTATGCCCATTACACCACTAGAGAACAAATGTTCTAACTTCTTGTTATACACCACTCCTTCCTTGTATTTAAGTAATCACACTATAATTTTTCACTTATACTTATCTTCTATATAAAAGCTCCAAAATTATAAAATTTAAAGAGTTGTAACCTATATCTATATACAGAAAACAGTAAGCTTTTCCGTTAGAAGAGCAAATAGCATCGCTAACAAAGCATATAGTTTCATTATTGCCAACCAAATTACAAATAGAGTACATAAGAAAATAAACTACCTGAATTTATTCCCGATGAACTCATTCTTCCTCCAACTTATTTATATCAACGTGATAATAAAGATAAATATGCTGTTCAAATACAAGCAGTGGACAACTATACTTTAATTATTTTATTTATAAGGCTACACAAAAAAGATTCTTATCCAACTACTAGAGAAAACAAGTAGAACTTATAAAGAAGCTGAACACTATGTACAAGAGCAGTTCAAATATTACTACTCATAACTGATCTTCCCGCCCGAAAATTTTCTTAGGAATTTCATGTAATAAACTATACAAACTATAAAAAAGATTATAGAGCCTAAACATTAATCCGCACATCGTTATCCAAAATGCTATATGCGAAAGTAATACATAAGACTTTCAAGAACTATATTTTGAAATTATCGCCGCTCTTCAAAAGCCAGATTCAGAAAAAGGAACACGCGCTATTATCTTTTTAACTCCACCACTTTCACCATATAACTACTTAAAACAAATAAATGAAGAAAATAGCCTGTTACAATGAACTTTTTTCTTCAAACTTTTTCATATACCACTATTCGGGTTCACTTCAATTTAACATGTGGTAGCTTCTTTTCTATTCACGAATTAAAGCTATTATCATACGAAACAATTCAGAGATTAAACCTCCAATTAATATAGGTGTCTAAGAAAAAGATGCTCATAAATGAAGCAAACTTGTTTAAAAGCCATATTTATTCAGTTTATTATCTTCATTTAAACAAATAAGCTTGTTATCAATAGGTTTCTTGAACCATAGATAACAAGCTTATTTCATTAAACACAAAAAAGACGAGTCATTCTGACTCGTCTTACAGTTGCTTGGCGACGTCCTACTCT
>NZ_JBHVNG010000036.1:0-1864 GCF_042796455.1 Bacillus sp. NPDC057893
GGCCGTGTCTCAGTCCCAGTGTGGCCGATCACCCTCTCAGGTCGGCTACGCATCGTTGCCTTGGTGAGCCGTTACCTCACCAACTAGCTAATGCGCCGCGGGTCCATCTGTAAGTGGTAGCCGAAGCCACCTTTTATGTCTGAACCATGCGGTTCAAACAAGCATCCGGTATTAGCTCCGGTTTCCCGAAGTTATCCCAGTCTTACAGGCAGGTTGCCCACGTGTTACTCACCCGTCCGCCGCTAACTTCAGGGAGCAAGCTCCCATCCATTCGCTCGACTTGCATGTATTAGGCACGCCGCCAGCGTTCGTCCTGAGCCAGGATCAAACTCTCCGAAGAAATGTTTGACTTGCTCATTTGCTTTTAGAGTGTGTGCTCACTATTTTAAAACGTTGGCGCTTAGTTTTGTTCAGTTTTCAAAGAGCAATCACTTTAACAACTTAATCATCATATCACGAAGTTGAGTAGTTGTCAACTTCTGCGAAGAATGTTAGTTATTTTTAAAATCGCTATTTCTTAGCGACTACCTAATCTTACTACTATTTCAATAAGACGTCAATAGTTTTTTTCAAGAACATGTTCGATCTTGTTTTTACTGCTCTATCAATAATTTCTAAGATCAAAAATGCCTTGCTTGCTAAATAAGCAACTCCCTTATGATAAAAGAGTTTACACATGATGTCAATGATTTTTTTAGCAAGTTACTTTATGTATGATTCTGTAGACGACCGTACATTCATTTCCTTGATTTCATTGACTTCCTTCGTTTTTAATCCTTATAATGAAGATAAATACATAAAATCATACATTCAAGTATCCGTTTTATAAGGGCTCGCAACCTTTTCGGAACGTCTTGAAAAAGAAGGGGACACAATTATGAACCCTATTAAGAACGTGCAGCCCATTCGGAACCAGCAGCAGCTGGAAGATATGAAGTGGGCGCTTAAACGCCATTGTTCGGAACGTGATTACATTCTGTTTGTCCTTGGCTGTGAAACCGGGCTGCGAGTTGGAGATCTTTTACGACTCAAAACCAAACAGATTCTGAATTTGAAAGGAAAGTACACGAAGATACTGCGCATCAAAGAGGGAAAAACACAAAAAATCAGGGAGATGTACCTTGAAAACTGTTTTCAGGAAGTCTACGGCTATGCCGTCAATGTGGACAGTGAGTGGCTTTTTCCATCCCGGAAGGGGGACGGCGCCATCACGCCGACCCAGGCATACCGGCAGTTAAATAAGGCCGCCGACTTTGCTGGTGTCGACCATGTCGGCAACCATACCCTGCGGAAAACGTTCGGATACTGGTTTTACAAAGCGACAAAGGACATTGCGATGCTGCAGGGAATCCTGCACCATTCGGACCCTTCGATTACCCTGAGGTATATCGGCATCACAGAAGAAGAAACCAATAATGTCTTGAAAACCTTCAGTGTGTTTAAATAACGGTTCCGAACGAAGGAGCAGTCTTTGACTGTTCTTTTTTTTTACTTCCGAAAGACCCTCGTTATCAGACGTCCATAAAGGCTGTTTTTAGAGGTTTGAACTCCCTATCTTTATTTTCCTATTCGGAAAAAAATCAAACAGCTTAGAAAGGCAAATACAAAGCTTAAACAGCGTATTTTTTAAAAACCTCTTGGTGAATCATACACTTTTATGCCTGTTTTTCATTTTTCCTTTTCGGAACCCTCGAATCCTACATCTGTAGCTTTATCTACTTTCATTTTTCTCTTTTTCTTTTTCTAAAGCATTTATTTTCTCTTAACTCACATCTTGCCTGACTGTTCACATCAAGACAGAAAACTTTCCCTACCGGCCGGCGATATCTTTAGAGTGCCAGAAGACCTCAGCATTCCAAAAGGT
>NZ_JBHVNG010000037.1:0-1796 GCF_042796455.1 Bacillus sp. NPDC057893
TCAAAAGGTACACCTTTTGAAGTATATTAAAACCTACTTGATTCAGTACTTCTAAAGGTCAAAAAAGATACTTTTGAAGCACTAAATAATTAACGACACCTTTTGAAGCATTTTTGGTATAATTTCATTAGAAACATTTTTGAAAGGATGTCTATTTATTTTGAATACAAGAAAATTCGGATATATAAGAGTTAGTAGTAGGGATCAAAATGAAGACCGGCAGCTTGAAGCAATGAAACAACTCATCACTGACGAACGAGATATTTTTATCGACAAACAAAGCGGAAAAGATTTTAACCGTGATCAATATCAACTCGTAAAACGCATGTTAAGAAAAGATGATATTTTATATATTCATTCCTTAGACCGTTTCGGCCGAAATAAAGAAGCTATCCTCCAGGAGTGGAAAGATATTACACAAAATATACAAGCTCATATTGTCGTGTTAGATATGCCACTTCTAGATACAACTCAATACAAAGATAGTTTAGGAAATCTTATTACTGATTTGGTACTCCAAATCTTGTCCTGGCTTGCTGAAGAAGAACGAACGAAAATAAAAACTCGTCAACGTGAAGGAATTGAAGCTGCAAAGAAAAAAGGAAAGCATTTGGGCAGACCAAAAACTGAAATCACACAGGAATTTATCGATGTATATTACGATTGGAAACAAGGAAAGATCACAGCGCTATGCGCCATGAAAAAGTGTAATATGACAAGTCCTACATTTTACAGAGTAGTCAAAAGGTATGAGGATAAGGAGTGAAAAATATAACATGACTTCAAAAGAGACCCAACATACTATAGAAGGCTTTTCTTCTTATTTATCAAACAAAGGAAGAAAACCTTCTACAATCAAACGATACATCTACGATGTGGAAAGTTTCATTCAATGGCTGCACCAATCAAAAAGGTTTACTAACGATAATATTTGGGAGTCACTACAGAAAAAAGATTTCGAATCATTTTTTTACTATTTAAAAGTCGATCGTCAATACTCCGATAAAACTGTACACCGTATATATATTGTTTTAAATAGGTTGTACGAATACTTAGATTTACCAAGTCCGATTGAAGGAATTATTCATATAGATCCACCTGATCGAGCATTACGTAGGGAGGATTTCGTTTCTTTCCAGGAAGAGAAACACTTAAAAGAAGTTATTTCTTCACTAGAAGGCCTTACAGAAAAACAACAATCAACACGCCCCATGATCTTGGAGCGAAATATTTCTATCGTTACATTACTCTTGGATTATGGATTATCTTTAAAAGAGCTTGTTTCTTTACGAATGGCACACGTTCATTTCGGAAAGAATACTTTATCCATTCCTAAAGACTCAAAAGTAAATAGAATCATTTATTTGAAGGAAGAAGATAAATTACACTTATACAATTACTATAAACTTATCCCGGAACCTGTACGCCCTAAATATCACAGCAATAATCCACTATTTATTGCTTTTGATTTTACACGTAGGACATATCATTGGAGTTATCAAGATGATGCACCAAAATTCTTAACTGAAATCTCAATACAGAAAATGATTCGTTTAGAGGTGAAACGTGCTAATCTTCGAAAGGGAATTTCAGCCCAACATTTTCGAAATACCTATATTTTAAGAAGAATTCAAGGAAACAATACACCTGAAAAAATTATGCAGCAAATAGGATTTAAATCTAACTTGTCATTAAAAAGATATTACGATTATTATAAATGCTCTATAGCAAATACAGACTCACATCTATCACTTAATGTGTAATTTTTACACATCTAGAGGTATCGCCAACATTTT
>NZ_JBHVNG010000038.1:0-1726 GCF_042796455.1 Bacillus sp. NPDC057893
GGTGATCTACCCATGTCCAGGGTGAAGTTCAGGTAACACTGAATGGAGGCCCGAACCCACGCACGTTGAAAAGTGCGGGGATGAGGTGTGGGTAGCGGAGAAATTCCAATCGAACCTGGAGATAGCTGGTTCTCCCCGAAATAGCTTTAGGGCTAGCCTTAAGTGTAAGAGTCTTGGAGGTAGAGCACTGATTGAACTAGGGGTCCTCATCGGATTACCGAATTCAGTCAAACTCCGAATGCCAATGACTTATCCTTAGGAGTCAGACTGCGAGTGATAAGATCCGTAGTCAAGAGGGAAACAGCCCAGATCGCCAGCTAAGGTCCCAAAGTGTGTATTAAGTGGAAAAGGATGTGGAGTTGCTTAGACAACTAGGATGTTGGCTCAGAAGCAGCCACCATTTAAAGAGTGCGTAATAGCTCACTAGTCGAGTGACTCTGCGCCGAAAATGTACCGGGGCTAAATACACCACCGAAGCTGCGAATTGATACCAATGGTATCAGTGGTAGGGGAGCGTTCTAAGTGCAGTGAAGTCAGACCGGAAGGACTGGTGGAGCGCTTAGAAGTGAGAATGCCGGTATGAGTAGCGAAAGACGGGTGAGAATCCCGTCCACCGAATGCCTAAGGTTTCCTGAGGAAGGCTCGTCCGCTCAGGGTTAGTCAGGACCTAAGCCGAGGCCGACAGGCGTAGGCGATGGACAACAGGTTGATATTCCTGTACCACCTCTTTATCGTTTGAGCAATGGAGGGACGCAGAAGGATAGAAGAAGCGTGCGATTGGTTGTGCACGTCCAAGCAGTTAGGCTGATAAGTAGGCAAATCCGCTTATCGTGAAGGCTGAGCTGTGATGGGGAAGCTCCTTATGGAGCGAAGTCTTTGATTCCCCGCTGCCAAGAAAAGCTTCTAGCGAGATAAAAGGTGCCTGTACCGCAAACCGACACAGGTAGGCGAGGAGAGAATCCTAAGGTGTGCGAGAGAACTCTGGTTAAGGAACTCGGCAAAATGACCCCGTAACTTCGGGAGAAGGGGTGCTTTCTTAACGGAAAGCCGCAGTGAATAGGCCCAAGCGACTGTTTAGCAAAAACACAGGTCTCTGCGAAGCCGTAAGGCGAAGTATAGGGGCTGACACCTGCCCGGTGCTGGAAGGTTAAGGAGAGGGGTTAGCGTAAGCGAAGCTCTGAACTGAAGCCCCAGTAAACGGCGGCCGTAACTATAACGGTCCTAAGGTAGCGAAATTCCTTGTCGGGTAAGTTCCGACCCGCACGAAAGGTGTAACGATTTGGGCACTGTCTCAACCAGAGACTCGGTGAAATTATAGTACCTGTGAAGATGCAGGTTACCCGCGACAGGACGGAAAGACCCCGTGGAGCTTTACTGTAGCCTGATATTGAATTTTGGTACAGTTTGTACAGGATAGGCGGGAGCCATTGAAACCGGAGCGCTAGCTTCGGTGGAGGCGCTGGTGGGATACCGCCCTGACTGTATTGAAATTCTAACCTACGGGTCTTATCGACCCGGGAGACAGTGTCAGGTGGGCAGTTTGACTGGGGCGGTCGCCTCCTAAAGTGTAACGGAGGCGCCCAAAGGTTCCCTCAGAATGGTTGGAAATCATTCGTAGAGTGCAAAGGCATAAGGGAGCTTGACTGCGAGACCTACAAGTCGAGCAGGGACGAAAGTCGGGCTTAGTGATCCGGTGGTTCCGCATGGAAGGGCCATCGCTCAACGG
>NZ_JBHVNG010000039.1:0-1696 GCF_042796455.1 Bacillus sp. NPDC057893
CACACCCGTTCCCATACCGAACACGGAAGTTAAGCTCTCTAGCGCCGATGGTAGTTGGGACCTTGTCCCTGTGAGAGTAGGACGTCGCCAAGCAAAAACCTAAGTCGTTTCGACTTAGGTTTTTTTGTGTTTATTTTTATTTACCGAAGGTTAAAATCCATAAATTTAATAACGCTAAAGAAGAAAAAAGAATGAAATAGAGGCTGTATACAATAAGATTTGGACAATAAAGTGATAAAAAGGTTATAAAACAATACATATAAATATATATAAGGTAATAAACACCTTATATATATTTATTGGTTTAGTTGTGGTATGAACAAGAATATTTTTGAGCTTATATGAAAAGGTTATGTGAAAAAAAGCTATCCAGTTCTTTTTCACATAACCTTTTTGTATTTTTAAGGGATTTTACATAAGAAAAAATTTATAATTAAGGTAGTTAACATATATTTTTTGATGGGTGTGGGGAATTATGAAGGAAATATGCATGTTATTAGTGGCTGTTATATTATGGGGGACAGCTATTGCACCAACGAAATGGGCATTAGGATCCATTCAACCGTTTACTTTGTTATTTATTCGTCTTTTCTTTGCGGGTGGAATTTGTATGCTTTTCTCATTTAACGAACTACAAAAAGCAGTTGTACATAAACATATTCCGTGGAAAAGAATGAGTTTACTATCTTTTACTGGTGTAGCTGGGTACTTTATGTTCACATCCTATGGTATTTCTTTAACAAGTGGATTACATGTTAGTATTATTGATGCTGCATTGCCATTAGTTACAATTCTTTTTTCAGCGTTCTTTTTGAAAGAGAAAATTCAGATGGATTATTGGATCGGAATTATGTTTGGGGTTATAGGGGTACTTCTTATTACAATTTCATCTAATAATGCTGATCAAGAGGTATCTTTAATAGGAGATATCCTTATTTTATTAAGCACCTTCTTGTTTGCTTTCTATACAGTATTGTTAAAACAGCCGAAACAGGAACAGTATCTATCAAACAAGGTTTTTACAACATTAACTTTAATTATTGGATCGGTTATTTTATTACCATTTGCAATGGTAGAAACTTTTTATTACGGTTTCCCAAAGATTGAAACCTGGAAGATTGGACTTAGTGTAATGTATCTTGTTATTGGAGCGACAATTTTAGCATATTGGTTTTGGAATAAAGCACTAGAGAGAGTTTCAGCATCAGTAAGTGGATTATATTTAAATGCATTGCCGCTAATAAGTATTGTTGCTTCAATTGTTCTATTAAATGAATCTTTAACGTGGAGAATAGTAATAGGCGGCGGCTTAGTTTTATTTGGAGTGGTATGGGCGGATAAAAGTAAATTAATTGATCTATTTATCATTTCCCGACAGAAAAGTCCCGCCTCAAGGAATGAGTAGGACGATAGTTTAAATAGAGAGGGGGAGTTCAAAAGTTTAAAGAGTGCATGTATATAATGTGTAATTAAAAGGATGTCTTGTATGTAATGGGATGTCCTTTTTTATTATTTTCATTGAAATAGAGAAATAGGATAACTGAAATTAATATAGAAAATACCTTTGGGAATTATTTTTATTATTAATTGAATAAAAGGTATTGACGATTAGCCTATAGAGGTGTAATATAGAACAAGTCGCCGATAGCAACAACGCAGAAAGCGACAAAAGAAATAAAAAAACTTGGTTGACATT
>NZ_JBHVNG010000040.1:0-1651 GCF_042796455.1 Bacillus sp. NPDC057893
TATCGATATCCTCGAAAAAATGGAGCTTTGGACAGAAACAGCCGATCTCTCAATGGAAATTGCTGTATACTATGAGAGTAAGGATGACTTTGAAAAAGCCGCATATTATTTTAAACACGGGCATTTTGTCAAAAACAAAATTCTCAAAATATCGGAGGCGTTACTATGAAAAAAACCGCTCTGTTCAGTCTGCTAACTGTTTCAGCATTATTGCTGGCCACTCCTTTAGTAAACAATACAACCTCTTTGAGTAACCCCATTAAAATTGCCGAAGGGGCAGTAACCATTTAACACGGGGGTGTTATTGTGAAGAAAAAAACGATTTTGTTCAGTCTGCTAACTGTTTCAGCATTACTGCTGGCTTCTCCCGCCTTAACGAGCAGTAGCAAAATTGCTGAAGGTGGAGTCTCCATTCAAGAACAACCAGTAGCCATCTAACATGCAAACTCTTGAAAAAGCGTTCCCGCAGCTGAAAATAGACCGTCAAAAAGTCTGGACTTCAGCTGACAAATTAAAATCAAATAAAGACGGGGTTATCCTTTTAGACCGTTCTAACCCAGAACATCGGGATTGGTACAATGAATCAAATTCATCTAAAAGTGTTTAAATCCCACACTATCGGAGGCGTTATTATGAAAAGACGTACTGTCTTAATTACCGCTGCCATCCTTGGACTGCTTCTTGTATCAAGCAACCATTTCGGGACCAAGGAAAACGGATATTTAGGCATATCAAAGGATTTTCAAGTTGCTGAAAATGGTGCACTGGGCTAAAAATAAAAAAGCAGACTCTCAGAAGTCTGCTTTTTTATTTTAAAATGCTTTAAATGCCCTTATATTCGATTTTAAGGACATCCCCTTCCATAAGGTCGTTTTTTTAATTAAAAGCCCTCAGAAACAAATCTGGGCATTCTCAGAGGTATTTCTCATTTCATCCCTCATGTTAGTATTAATAAAAAACCCGGAGGAACCAAAATTGAAAATCGAAACACTCTCTGAAGCAAAAAAGAAAATGAAAGAACTGCTCTCTGATCCGCAGCTCAACTTACCGCGGCATTATCCGGAACGAAGCCTCAAAGGAATCATTTTGCTCGATCAAAACAACGAGTTACACAAAGAATTAAAGTGACTTCATTGGGCTTTGCCCAAACCCACCAACGGACGGCCGTTGGATGCCAATATTTCAATCCCCCCAACCCCCCGATTCTTCGGGGGGCTCCCTCGCCGGTTGGCGTCAAACAAACGGGTTTGTTTGAGTGCTGAAAGGGTTCGGGTGGCGCTGAATGAGTCAACTCCTTAATCCTCCCTACGGTCCGGTTACCGTTGACTCACGCCAAAATCGCCCGCTTTCCCATTTAGAGATAAGACAGCTCCAGCGCTTTTCGGATGTATTCTTCTTCTGTGATTTCTCCATGAAACCGCCTTTCTAAAAGCTTTTCCTCTTCTTCAGTCAGCACTAAGCCCTCAAAGCAAAGGGTTGCTCTCACTTGTCTCATAGCCGTTTCAAAATCAATCATTTGTCTCTATACCGCAGGTTCAATCGTCAATTTTGTTCCATCAGGCAGAGACATTTTCAAGGTATTCAAAGCATCCTCCGCTTCCTTGATCGTCTCGAATATATCCTCTCGTTTCTCTCCGCCTGGGTGTGTGCT
>NZ_JBHVNG010000041.1:0-1413 GCF_042796455.1 Bacillus sp. NPDC057893
TGAACTGCACCCCGATTGTTAGACACAGTCTAACAATCGGAGGTGTAGTTTTTTTATGACTAAATTTACTTCAGAAGACAAAATGAATGCAGTCATAGATTATCAAGATGGAAATGAAAGTATAAAAGATATTGCGAAATCATTGGGAGCGAATCATGAAGTGGTTCGCATGTGGATAAAACAATTTGAATATCATGGAATCCAAGCATTTGAAAAAGGCTATACAACGTATTCTGCACAGTATAAACTAGACGTACTAAATTATATGATCGAAAATGGGACGTCTCCAAACGAAACGGCAGTTATTTTTAATATTTCTTCACCTGGACTTATTAGACAATGGCGCATTCAACTACATCAAAAAGGAGTAGACTCCCTTAAATCGAAGAAAAAGGGGCGTCAATCTATGACTAAGAACAATCAAAAGTCAATTAACAAACAAACACAAACAGAAGAGTCAGTGGAAGCATTACAAGCTGAATTGGAGCGTTTGCGTATGGAGAATGCTTATCTAAAAAAGTTGAATGCCTTAGTTCAAAACAAGGAAAAATCACCAAACAAGATAAGGCGCAAGTAATCTATGAACTAAGGAAAGTATTTCCGGTGAAGGCACTTTTAAAATTAGCAGAACTCCCACGAAGTACGTATTATTACTGGATACAGAATTCTAATCGTCCAGACAAAGATAAAGAGTTAAAGATCTTAATTCAAAACATTTACGATGAACACCAAGGTCGTTATGGATACCGCCGCATTCGCGATGAGCTAATGAACCAAGGATACAAAATCAACCATAAAAAAGTTCAACGAATTATGAAAGAGTTAGGTCTAAAAAGCTTAGTACGTATTAAAAAATATCGTTCTTATAAAGGGAAAGTAGGTAAGATTGCGCCCAATATTTTAGAGCGTAACTTTAAGGCTGAAAAGCCGAACGAAAAATGGGTTACAGATATAACAGAATTTAAATTATGCGGTGAGAAGCTCTACTTATCACCGATGTTAGACTTATTTAACGGAGAGATAATTGCTTATACAATTGATTCAAGACCAACCTATTCACTTGTCTCAAGGATGTTAGAGAAGTCTTTTCAACAATTGACAGAAGAAGACAACCTCCTTATTCACTCTGATCAAGGCTGGCACTATCAAATGAAAAAGTATCGTCATGCCTTAAAAGAACGCAAGATCACTCAAAGTATGTCTCGTAAAGGGAACTGTTACGATAATGCGGTTATTGAAAGTTTCTTTGGTATTATGAAATCTGAATTTCTTTACCTAGAAGATTTTGAAAGCATAGAACACTTTAAACAAGAATTTGAAAAATATATCGATTATTATAATCACAAACGAATTAAGGCAAAATTAAAAGGCATGAGTCCGGTACAATATCGAACTCATGCCCTAAAGGCTGCC
>NZ_JBHVNG010000042.1:0-1317 GCF_042796455.1 Bacillus sp. NPDC057893
ATCAACGATTTAATGCCACAGCCGTGCAATTCCTACAACAAGTGTTAGCCGAACTTCTCAAACAAAAGTTATCTTCAACTAAGATGCTCACTTCTCCATACGCTTCTATTTTCAAACGTATTCGTATCCTAGATTCAACTGCCTTTCAACTTCCCGATGTATTTTCATCTGTTTATCCAGGTGCAGGAGGATGCAGCCATACAGCTGGGGTGAAGATTCAGCTTGAGTATGATTTATTAAGTGGACAGTTCCTACATATTCATACAGGCCCAGGTAAACAACATGATCGAACCTATGGTTCTCTATGTGCCCCAACTGTGACAGCGAATGATTTATGTATCCGTGATTTAGGTTATTTTCACTTGAAAGATCTTCAACATATACAAGATAAAGAGGCTTACTATATCTCTCGTATTAAATCCAATACACGTATTTATCAAAAAAATCCCACTCCTGATTATTTTCAAGATGGAAGAATCAAGAAAGGTACAGAGTATATACAGATAGATATGGAGGTCTTAATGAACTCTCTTCAACCAGGACAAACATGTGAAATATCCAACGCTTATGTAGGAATGACTGATAAAGTACCAACCCGTGTGATTGTTCATCGACTAACCAAAGAACAACAACAAAAACGATTACAAGATCAAACTGTAAGAGAAAAAAAGAAAGGAATGAAGTATTCTACTCGTAGTAAACGACTCAGTGGCATCAATGTATATATGACAAACACACCTACAGACATTGTCCCGATGGGACAAGTGCATGATTGGTATTCTTTACGCTGGCAAATCGAAATTTTATTTAAAACGTGGAAGTCATTCTTTCAAATTCATCAGTGTAAAAAGATAAAACCAGAAAGATGGGAGTGCCATTTGTATGGACAATTGATTGCCATTCTACTCTGTTCTTCTATCATGTTTCAAATGCGGCAATTACTTCTTATGAAAAAGAAACGAGAACTGAGTGAGTATAAGGCCATATATATGATTAGAGATTATTTTCTTCTTCTTTTCCAAGCTATACAGAAAAACACCCAAGAACTATCAAAGGTTCTATATCGCCTATTCAATCTTCTACAGCAAAACGGGCGAAAATCTCATCGATATGAGAAGAAAACAGTCTTTGATATATTAGGTGTCGTTTACAATTGTACCATGTCTGATAATCAAGCGGCTTAATTCAAAAAAAGAAACCCGTTAGGGTTTATTTCGTATGCAAATCTTTAAAGCACCTACATATAGACTTTCGAAAAAAAGAAACAATCTCTCTTATCATTGACATTACATGAGCTTAGCTTGATAGCGATGGGGT
>NZ_JBHVNG010000043.1:0-1231 GCF_042796455.1 Bacillus sp. NPDC057893
TTGCTATTCTCTCGAAGCAACTGCATATTTTCCTGTCTTAATTTTTTATTTGAATTGGCTTCTGTTTCCCACTCTTTATAAATCACTCTAAGCTTTTGACCCAAAGCTTTATTTTCCTTTGCTAAATCGGTGTTCAATATTTTTTCCATCTTGCCTTTTAGCTGTTTATTTTCTTTGGCAGCATGAACCAAATTTTTAAAGTCTTGTTCGGGAACAATCACATTTCCAGTCGGTGTCTTTTTCAACTCTTTTTTGGGAATCCCAAAAAGATTCTTTTCCTCGCTCTTAACCTCGATTTGCTGAAATTCCCTTTTGGCCCGAACTTTAATTTCATCTGGAACTTTTTCATTGAGGGCGAGCAATTCATTTTTCTTCTCCTGGAGATTTTTTTCTAGAAAATCAATTTCTTTTTCCAGCGTCTGCTTTTTGAATTCCCTCGTTTCCAAATGCTCACGAGTAGAACCTTTTTCTCCACGCTCCAAATCAAAGCCAAGCTTTTGCATATGCTCGGGAAACTTATCTTGCAACCAAAGCAATTCTTGACGATTGAACACATTTTTCCCTTGCAGTTTTCCATCACGCATTGGCACAACGCCAACATGCATATGGGGCGTTTTTTCGTCCATATGTACCGTTGCATAAGCAATATTTTGCTCGCCATAGCGTTCGGAAAATAATTTATAACTTTCCTCAAAAAATCGTTTTTGTTCTGTAGGATCCAGACGGTCAAAAAAATTTTTGTCAGATGTCACGAGCAACTCGTTTACAAGCACCGCATCTTTCCGAGTTTTTCTCGTACCTGTTTTTTGCGATTCAATGATTTCTTTGACATGCTGGTTATAATCAATTTTCCCATCATGGACCAAATCATAATTTTCATGGGAACGCTCTTTATCAATATCCGAATTCGTCCTGCTTTCTCTTTCACGCTGATTATGAAACTGAATTCCTTTCAAATCATGCGCCTTCATTTTCTGCATTCGGACGACCGCATAACTCATAAAATCAGCTCCGTTTCGGGGTCAGTTTTTCGGCAACACTTCCATGTAAAGTATAACACACTATACTTTACATTCGTAAAGTGTGTGCTCTGCGAGGCTTTTTCGGCTACCCGCCGAACCATGCTAACGCATGGGAAAACCTTGGGCTTTGCCCAAACCCACAAGGGGAAATGATTCCCCCGTGGTCGGCGCACGTGTACAGGCCCCAACCCCCCCCAGTGTGAGGCGGG
>NZ_JBHVNG010000045.1:0-1029 GCF_042796455.1 Bacillus sp. NPDC057893
CAGTTCAATATCTTTAACAAGCCGCACGTCTCCACCTGACCAACACATGAACCTCCACACAGTCAACACATGACCTTTTCTTTCAACACGCAGTCAACACATCCAGTCAGTGACATTTCTATCTCCGGTTAACTTTTCGGAAAATTCTTCACATTCATTTAACAGTCTGAGATAATTCGGAATACAAATGTTTACATTTCTTGCAGTTATAAAGAATTAAGAAAGGATTGGTGAAAGTTGAGTACAATAGCATTCGAAGAAGTCGGACAAGCCATAAACGATTGGTACAAAATCATCAAACAACATGACTTTTCTAAAGCCGCAGCCATGAGGGAAGAGATCGAAAACACGTTTCCAAACATGAAAGAGAATCAAACCGTATTACTGTACTTCAACCTGATTGACTCTCGTTATAAGCTCATGACAGAGGATTACAACAAATCCGGCGAATTACTGGACAATCTGAAAGCCAAAGCCTTAGAAGATAACACCGATGACATGATTCACTATTATTTTTATTTTTTCTCCGGCATGTATGAATTTCATCAAAAGCGCTATGTCAAAGCCATCATGTACTATAAAATCGCTGAAGAACGCTTGAAAAAGATACCTGATGAAATTGAAAAAGCTGAATTTCATTACTATCTGTGTAAGGCGTACTACAAAATAAAGCAAAATGTTTTCTCGATGACCCACGCTAAAATCGCATACGACACATTTAAAGCGCATGAGACCTATAAAGAAAAAACGATTAACTGTGAAATGATGTTAGGAGCAAATAAGCTTGACTTGATGCTTCCTGAACAAGCTCAGGAACACTATGAGAACGCGCAAACTGCAGCAAAAGCAAACAGCTTCCGATACACCGAAAGTTTGGCTCTTTTTAACCTTGGTGTCTGTTTTGAACGACAAAAAATGTTCATCGAATCTTCGAACTGCTTCAAACAGGCCTTGAAAATCCCTGAACATTTAGAGTCGTTTTTCGCCGTCCGCTCCACTTATATGTTAAGCAAAATTAAGTTTAAAATA